>JBOFGV010000081.1:0-21249 GCA_051649305.1 Beijerinckiaceae bacterium | reverse complement strand
TCAGGCTTTCGTTCTCGCGCTTCAGGCGCGTAATTTCATCATCAAGTGCCGCGCGGTCATCCGCCACACTGCGGCAGGTGAAATCGGAGCCTGTGCGGGTGCAGAGCGAGACCTGGCCGGTTTCCGTGTCCAGCCGCATCATGCCGCCTTCCACGGGTTGGAAGGAAAAGCGCGCATTGGTCTGGGCTGTGGCGGTACTGGATGCAAAGGCTCCGGACAACACAAGCATTGCAGCTAAGAGTCGAGACATGGTGCACCTCCATAATGGTCTATTCATGGTCAGGGACAGAGGCGAAAAGAAGGCTGATTGCTCACAACGTCATTGCGAACGTCCCTCGAGACGCCACTTCGTGGCTCCTCGGGATGAGGGTGAAGCAATCCAGTCAAAAATCTCCGCATTCCGCATGCCTGTAAGCTCTTACTGGATTGCCAAGTCGCTTCGCTCCTCGCAAAGACGGACGCAGCCGCCCGTCAGACGGTCACCTGGCTGCCCAGCTCTACCACACGGCCCGTGGGAATGTGGAAGAAGTCCGTAGCATTGGTGGCCATGCGCGACAGGAAGATGAATATCCCGTCCTGCCACACCGGCATGCCGGATGCGGAAGAGGCCTTGATCGTTCTTCGTCCGAGGAAGAACGAGGTCTGCATGATGTCAAAATCAAGCCCGTGCCTGCGCGCCATGGTGAGGATACGCGGCACGCGCGCGCTCTGCATATAGCCAAGGCGCGCGATGATGCGCGTCACTTCGTCATTGCAGATGGGCGTAATACTGAGCTGCTCGTGCTCGGGCACCCAGGGCACATCCAGCGTCTTGATGGTGAGGATGATGTTGCGCTGGTGCAGCACCTTGTTGTGCTTGAGATTGTGCAGAAGTGCGCCCGGCGCGTTCTCAGGATCGCTGGTGAGGAACACCGCCGTGCCCTTGACGCGTACCGGTTGGGACTTCTCAAGCATGCGGAAAAGGTCAGCCGCTGGCAGGCTGTCTTTGCGTTCCTTGGCATAGACAATGCGGCTGCCGCGCACCCATGTCCACATCAGCAGGATCAGCAACGCACCAAAGATCAGTGGCATGTAGGCGCCATCAAACAGCTTCAGCAGGTTGGCACCAAAGAAGACAGCGTCCACAATCAGGAATGGCACAACAACCGCAATCGACTGCCAAGGCTTCCAGCCCCAGACCTTCCAGGTGACGAAGAAGAACAGGCCGGCATCCGCCAGCATCGCGCCTGTCACGGCGATACCGTAGGCGTTGGCCAGCGAGGACGAACTGCGGAACACGACAACCAGCACCAGCACGCCGATCATCAGCAGCCAGTTGATCTGCGGCAGATAAATCTGTCCGCGCTGGGTTTCCGAGGTGTGGCGGATTTCAAGACGCGGCAGCAGGCCCAGCTGAACCGCCTGCTGGGTGAGCGAGAAGGCCCCGGTGATGACCGCCTGGCTGGCGATGACTGTGGCAATCAGCGCCAGTCCGATAAACGGCACGAGCAGCGACTCAGGAGCAAGCGCATAGAACGGGCTGAAGTTCTTGTCTGTAAGGGCAGTAGGATTCTTCAGGATCAGCGCGCCCTGGCCAAGGTAGTTGATGACCAGCGACGGGAACACCAGCGCCAGCCAAGCTGCGCGGATAGGATTGCGCCCGAAGTGGCCCATATCGGCGTAAAGTGCTTCCGCACCGGTGACTGCCAGAAAGACAGACCCCAGCACAATCAGGCCGATCATGCCGTGGTTGGCCAGAAAATAAGCGGCGTAATAGGGGTTAACAGCGTTTAGAATGCGCAAATCATCGCCGATGTGCAGGAAACCAAAGGCAGCCAGCGTGATGAACCACAGCAACATGATGGGGCCAAAGAACTGTGCAACCTTACCGGTTCCACGGCTTTGGACGGCAAAAAGGCCTATCAGCACCACCACTGCGAAGATGACGATGTAGCGGTCAGAGGCGATCCAGGTGTTCTTGATCGAATCGATCTGTTTCAGACCCTCAACGGCTGAAAGCACTGAGATCGCAGGGGTGATGATCGAATCGCCGTAAAACAAGGCCGCGCCAATCACGCCGAGAAAGAACACAGGCCCCATGTTGCGGCCCATTTTCGTCTGCGCAAGCGCCATGAGAGAGAGCGTTCCGCCCTCACCCTTGTTGTCGGCGCGCATGATGAAAACAACGTATTTCAGCGTCACAACAATGATCAGCGCCCAGATCAGCAGAGACACAACGCCGATGACCTCGATAGCACTGACGAGGCCATCCTTGGCGGTGTGATGCAGCGATTCCTTCAACGCATAGAGCGGGCTCGTGCCAATATCGCCATAAACAACGCCTACTGAGCCGAGCGAGAGGCCGAGAAAGCCCGCTTTGCTGTGCGCATCGTGCCCGTGCCCACCATGGGCATGGTCATGTTTGTCTGAAACGGGCGCTGCTGCACCTTGCGGTGACGGTGTATTGTCTGTGCTCATGGAATGAATCAGATGCTCTGCCGTATGGGTTCAAACGAACCGGCGGTTCGGCCTTTGGGAGCCGTCGGGTGGCTTCCTATACACCAGCCTTCTTTCTGTTCAAAGAGGGACGTTCGCAACGAAAGCAGCAAAATTCGGGGTGCGCATGCATGGCAGAGTTGCATCATCCGCCGGTTTACCGTTATTGACCTTATCGATTTTATGACAACACCAATATGCCCAAAGGGGACGCCATGCAGCCGCGCACACTTTATGACAAAGTCTGGGATGACCATCTGGTCGACGAACAGGCCGACGGCACCTGCCTGCTCTATATTGACCGCCATCTCGTGCATGAAGTGACATCACCACAGGCTTTTGAGGGCCTGCGCATGACCGGCCGCAAGGTGCGCCAGCCATCGAAGACACTGGCTGTTGTGGACCACAATGTGCCCACAAGCGACCGTTCTAAGGGCATTGCGGATGAAGAAAGCCGCATTCAGGTGGAAACGCTGGCGAAAAACGCCGCTGAGTTCAACATCGAATATTTCAACGAAACCGACAAGCGCCAGGGCATTGTGCACGTTGTTGGCCCAGAGCAGGGCTTCACACTGCCCGGAACAACCATCGTTTGCGGCGACAGCCACACCTCCACACATGGCGCTTTTGGTGCGCTGGCCCACGGCATCGGCACATCGGAAGTGGAGCATGTGCTCGCCACCCAGACGCTGATCCAGAAAAAGGCCAAGAACTTTCTGGTTGAGATCGATGGCACGCTCGAAAAAGGCGTCACAGCCAAGGATATCGTGCTCGCCATCATCGGCGAAATCGGCACAGCCGGTGGCACAGGCAGCGTCATCGAGTTTGCTGGTTCCGCCATCCGCTCGTTGTCCATGGAAGGCCGTATGACGGTCTGCAACATGACCATCGAAGGTGGCGCGCGCGCTGGCATGATCGCGCCGGATGAGAAGGCCTTCGCCTATCTGAAGGACCGCCCCCGCGCACCCAAGGGTGCCGCATGGGATCAGGCCCGCCGCTACTGGGAAACGCTCTATTCTGACAAGAGCGCGCATTTCGACCGCACGCTCATCCTCAACGCCAATGATCTGCCGCCCATCGTATCCTGGGGCACGAGCCCGGAAGACGTGATCTCGGTGGCTGGTCTCGTGCCTGATCCTGCATTGATCATGGATGAAACCAAGCGCCAGTCAAAGCAGCGTGCGCTGGACTATATGGGCCTGAAGGCTGGCACCAAGGTGACCGACATTGATCTCGATGTGGTCTGGATCGGCTCCTGCACCAATGGCCGCATTGAGGACCTGCGCGCCGTTGCAAAGATCGTCGAAGGCAAGACCATCAGCGCGAAGCTCGATTACGCGATGATCGTGCCGGGATCTGGCCTCGTGAAGGAACAGGCAGAAGCCGAAGGTCTGGACAAGATCTTCCTGAAGGCAGGCTTCCAGTGGCGCGAGCCCGGCTGCTCCATGTGCCTTGGCATGAATCCGGACCAGCTGAAGCCCGGCCAGCGCTGCGCCTCCACCTCCAACCGCAACTTTGAAGGCCGTCAGGGCTACAAGGGCCGCACGCATCTCGTCTCACCGGCCATGGCAGCAGCAGCAGCAGTTGCAGGCCGGTTTGTTGATGTGAGAACACTGGGGTGACCAACCCGAACGACCGCACCAGCGAGGAGGCGAGACGCGATCTCGCCCGTCTTGCCCGCGAGGGCGAGTCGCTGGGTGGCACGGCCATGGACAACGCCTCGCGTGATCTGGCGCGGGGTGACGATGAAGATCATATCGACCGCTTGGGCAAGAAAATCGGCCGTGGCATCGCCTTTGCCATCCTGCCGTTTCTGGTCTGGTATTTCGGCTCCACCGCTGGCTGGTGGTAAGCGAGCCTAACGCCTTGCGCGGTATTGCGTCGCAAACATGCCGACAGCCCTGCGGATAGGTTCCACATCCGCCTGCACCCGCGCCACAATCCACGCGCCTTCAATCAGCATGATCAGCATCAGCGCATCATCCATGGTGAAGGCAGGCTCGCCCAGACGATGCGCATGACGCACCAGCAACGTCTGCCACCCTGTGAAAGCGTCCCGCACCGCTGCCGTAATCATGGTTGAGCGGGGCACATTATCCAGAGCAACGCCGGTGATGGGGCATCCATCCAGATAGTTCGACTTCTCAAAACCATCTGCAATGCCCTGCGCCAGACGGTCCAGCCCCTGCAGCAGGTCAGCAGCATCATTGAAGGCGAGATCAGCCAGATAGCAGACATAGGTGCCCGCACTGGTGACAGCAGCAGCGCCCAGCTGCTCCTTGCCTTCGGGAAAGTGGTGATAAAACGAGCCCTTCGGCGCATCCGCCTCTTTCAGGATCTCCGTCAGACCCACGCCATCATAACCCTTCTGGCGGAAGAGTTTGGTGGCTGCGCGGATGAGTCTGGTGCGGGCATCGGAGGGGCGTGACATTTCTCAAACATTAGAACTTGTATGGCGATCGGTCTAGTGCTATCCCAACTAGACCGATCACCATAGAACTATGATCAGGAAACCCTGTCATGCTCGCTGAAACCGCCTCTGTTGACGTTGTCGAAAACCACCAAACCCCTGTTGTTTTCCAGACAGAGGATGCTTTCCATCTGAAGGGCAATATCTATGGAGAGGCAAGCAATGCGCGGATGGCTGTTGTGATTCATGCGGCTACCTCTGTTCCCGCCGGTTATTACAGCCACTTCGCACGGTGGCTGGCCGAGACGCATAATGCTGTTGTCCTGATCTACGACTACCGCGACTTCGGCGCTTCAAAGGCGCGCCCGGTCAAGCAAGCAACAAGCAGGATGAGCGATTGGGGTATCCTTGATCAGGAAGCCGCACTTGCCTTCATGCTGCGCCGGTTTGGACACCTGCCGCTGCGCGTTATCGGCCATTCGCTTGGCGCACATTGGCTGGCCTTTCACCGTAGCATTGACCGCGTGGACAGGGTCGTGGCTGTTGCGGCGGGCCCGAACTACTGGCGTGACAACGCCCTTTCCTTCTGGCCAAGATTGATCTGGTTTTGGGGAATCGGCGGCCCTGCAGCAACCACTGTGCTCGGCTATCTGCCTGCATGGGTTGGGCTTGGTTCTGATCTTCCCGCCGGCGTCTACTGGCAGTGGCGAAAATGGTGCCGGTCGCCGGAGTTCTCAATACCGGAGTGGGGCACCACCCTTCCGATGCCTGATACAGCAAAGGCAAGTTTCCATCTCACGCTGATGCCCATTGCTGACGATATCATGATCCCGCCCAAGATGGCCCGCCGCCTTGCTGCCTTTTACCCCGAGGCGACAATCCATGAGGATTTGATCACGCCGGCCGAGCAAGGCCTGAAAAGTGTTGGCCATCTGCGTATCTTCTCACCACGCTGCAAGGCGTTCTGGCCCCGCATTGCTGCCCCTCTGGTGGACTGAAAACAGGTCCAGTTTTGCAAGAGAGGCGTAGGCTCTGCAAGGAGACCTTTATGACCCTGCGCCTCATCTTCGCTGTTCCCGGCCTGCTGCTCACGGCGGCCATCATCTGGGCCTTTGGCAAGGCCAACCTGTGGACATCGGGTGCGGCCATGCTCGCCGACCCGTGGGGCCTCGTAGCGCTGGTTGATCTCTATGCCGGGTTCATATTCACAGGCGTCATCATCGCTGCCATCGAGCGCTGGAAACCCTGGTCCATCGGCATGAT
Source organism: Beijerinckiaceae bacterium (assembly GCA_051649305.1). Classification (GTDB taxonomy): domain Bacteria; phylum Pseudomonadota; class Alphaproteobacteria; order Rhizobiales; family Beijerinckiaceae; genus JADCCX01. Next base: position 15,101 of record JBOFGV010000081.1, on the reverse strand, counting down.
TGTGCTGTCCATGGGCCTTGGCAATGTTGTCTTTGCCGTGTGGGGTGCTGTGCGCGGCGCGGAAATGCTACGCAGTCTCGCCAGCCGCTGAGTCAGCCCGCTTCTTCGGTTTTCTCGCCGTTGCACGGCCAGAAGAAACAACAGGCCCTGCCTCATCAGGACGCTCACTGTTTGCTTGCGCAGACCTGCTGAAAACCAGCCTGAGCAGAACTGCCGCAAAAGCAGTCGTGGCAGCAACGGTCCATAGCAAGCCAGCAGGCAGCACGAACAGAGCCGTGCAGGCAATCAGTCCGCCGGTCAGCAACAACGCCGCAAGGCGCACCAGCCCGAGCCGCAGGCTCGTCAGCCCCGGTGCCATCTTGTCGCGCGCCATCACACGCAGGCCAAGCCCGCGTGCTGCAATCCAGAACCCTGCAACAAAGCCAGACATCACCACCAGTGGCTCTGCCACACGGGCGAGAACAACAAGGGCAGCAGGATAGGCGAGTGCCGCGGGCAGGCCTCCGGTCAGAAAAGCAGGCAATATGCTTATCTGGTCGACACCAAGCGACATCACTTCTCTGGGCGAAACACCGCAAGCGATACGCAGCGCATCGGCTGTGGCGGGCGCAGCATTGCAAAGCGTGACAAAGCCATTGCGGCTCGCCTCCAACAAACCAGCGGGTGGCCTTTGCACGGACGCGCCAACAAACTGAAACCCTGCCGCTTCAATGGCGTAGCCAGCCGTTGCGACCATAGCCAATGGCAACAGAATGCCGGTTGCCAGCGCAGGCACAACGATGCTGCGGCGGCGCAACGGGATGGCTGGAGCAAGCAAGGACGCAAGCGAAAAAGCCAGAGCGGCGGAACATGCAAACCATATCCTGTTGTCTGCACTTACAACATCCGAGAGCGATGGCCATGCGACCAGAGCAACCGGATGCACCGACGTTTGAAACCACCGCAGCTTTGCCTCCGCGATAGCATTGAGCGTGCTCGTTTCTGAAAAGCCAGGCAGCGGCAGCGAACCCAGCCCCGCAAGCCCGGCAACAAGCATGATGAGATAGCCAACACCAACCAATGAGGTGAGCCCCAGCAGGAGCCCGAGACAGGCACGCAACCCACCGGCTGCCACCGCAAAGGCCGCAACCAGCAGAAGCAACAGAGCCAGCCATCCGCTGGACATCTGCATGCCAGCCGCAGTGATTGCAGGCATCAGACCACCCACCATGAGGGAAAGACAGGCGATGCAGAGCGCAGCACCGGCAACAGCTTCCAGCATGCCAGACAGCATGGCCAGAAACGGGTTATAGCTGGTTTGATCCGTGGCAGCAGACCCTGTTCGTTGCCACTGCCAGCGCGCAACAGCATGGGCTGCGAGCACGCCCAGCACCTGGCCCGCAAGTATGGCCGCCATGCCGCCTGCCGTATCAGGCCGCAGCAGCGCCATGCCGGTGCCTGTCAGCACAACGCCCAGCACTATGCCTGACGAGACAACCTTTCCCGCAGCAAGACGCCCGAGAAAACCTGCCTCTTCTGCTGTCTTGGCAACAAAGACAGTCACAAGACAAAACAGCACCAAAACGGCAATCAACGCCTTCTGGGCCATGATCTCGGGAAAACCGGCGCGCTCTGCTACAACAACCAGCGCCACAAGCGTCAAAAACCCGATCAACAGGAAACCGGCAGGCGACTGTTCTGCTGTCCGCATCCGTGATGGCCCGTCATTGCGTTGATACTGGTTGAACGCACTATCCATTATGCTGGCTTGCATCCTGTGATTGATCGCGTCAATGATGTTTCAGCCATGGGCACATAAGACGCGCTGAAAATCAGCCAAGGCGGCGGGGAGAGAGCAATGCCACTGGAAGGCCATATCTTGATTGCGGATGATCATCCGCTTTTTCGCGGTGCTTTGCGGCAGGCCCTTTCTGGCGTTCCTTCCACAGCTTCCATTGCGGAGGCAGGCACCTTTGACGAGGTCAACACCAAGCTGAACTCCGACGAGACCTACGATCTGATCCTGCTGGATCTGAACATGCCCGGCATGCAGGGTTTCTCCGGCCTCACCTACCTGCGCGCAACTCATCCACAGGTGCCGGTTCTGGTCGTCTCAGCCAATGAGGACCATCAGGTGATGCGCCGCTGTATCGAGTTTGGTGCCGCCGGTTTTCTGCCCAAGACACAAGGCATCGATTCGATGCGCGAGGCGATTTCCACCGTGCTGGCGGGCGGCACCTGGACACCGCCTGATCTTGACATGAGCACACCGGTTGACCGCGAAACCAGCGACCTCGTGAAGCGTCTGGCCAGCCTGACACCGCAGCAGGTGCGCGTGCTGATGATGCTGTCGGCCGGCCTGCTCAACAAGCAGATCGCCTATGAGCTGAATGTCTCCGAGGCGACCGTTAAAGCGCATGTCTCGGCCATCCTCACCAAGCTTGGCGTGGACAGCCGAACGCAAGCGGTGATTGCTGCCGCGAAGATTGACGGCGGGCAATGGCAGACGGGGTTGCCGTCAGGCTAAGGCCAGCGCACCCGTGGTGGCAGCGACGACAGGATGGATTCGACATTTCCGCCGGTTTTCAGGCCAAACAATGTGCCCCTGTCATGCAGCAGGTTGAACTCCACATAGCGCCCGCGCCGCGTCTCCTGCTCCACCACATCCGCCTCAGACCATGGCAGGACCATGTTCCTCTCAAGGATGGGTTGATAGGCAGCGATAAACGCCTTGCCCACATCCTTTGTTAAGGCGAGATCAGCCGCAAAATCCCCTGAATCGAGATAGTCATAGAAAATTCCACCGATGCCGCGCGGCTCCTTGCGGTGGGGCAGATGGAAATATTCATCGCACCACTGTTTGTAGCGCGCGTAATCCGCAACTTCATGCGCCTTGCAGGCACGCTCCAGTGTCGCATGGAAATGCTGGCTGTCCGCATCTTCCTGCCTGCGCCGCTTCATCAGAACGGGCGTCAGGTCAGCCCCGCCGCCAAACCACTGGCGCGATGTCACGACATAGCGCGTGTTCATGTGCACCGTGGGCGCATTGGGATTCCAGGGGTGCGCAATCAGCGACACACCTGACGCAAAGAAGTTCGGGTTGGTATCAGCGCCCGGTATCTGCTTGGCGAACTCCGGTGAAAACACGCCGTAGACGGTGGAGGTATGCACGCCGACCTTTTCAAATACGCGGCCATGCATCATCGACATGACGCCGCCACCACCGTCATTGCCCTCATGGTCCTTGCGTGCCCAAGGCTTGCGGACAAAGCGGCCGCCTTGTGCTGCAGGTGCATCGGCAAAATACGGCCCGCTTGCCGCATCTTCAATCGCTTCAAACGCGGTGCAGATTTGATCCCGCAGGGCTTCGAACCACGTTTTTGCAGCAGCCTTGCGGCGTGTCAGCTCTTCAGATGGTGGCAGAGGACGGGGTGGAGATGTGTCGGGATTCATCGTGGGTTTCTGTTCTTCAAATACTGCGGGACACTGCAATAGATCACGCCTGATTTGCAATGGTTGATCCAGAGCAATCAAACCGCCCCAGTTGCCGCAGCGCCTCTCCAACCACAATAGCCGCAGACACGGCGACATTGAGCGAGCGGGCATCGGCCATCATCGGCACAACAACGCGGGCGTCAGCAGCGGCATGCACCTCGGGTGGCGCACCGGCACTTTCGCGCCCCACCATGATGATGTCATCCGGGGCAAAGGCAAAGTTCGTGTGCGGCACAGCACCCTTTGTGGTCAGCAGCACCAGACGGCGTTTGTCTTCCAACCGTGTCGCGTTGAAAGCACTCCACGAGACATGACGAGTGATCTCCAACTGATCGAGATAGTCCATCCCAGAGCGCCTGAAATGGCGGTCAGACACCGGAAAGCCCGCTGGCTCGATAATATCAGCTGAGAGGCCAAAGCACGCCGCCATCCGCAGCATCGTGCCTGCGTTTTGCGGAATATCTGGCTGGAACATGGCAAGCCGCAAGCGACACTTGCCAGCGAGTATGCTCACGCCGCCTGCTCCAGACCAGCGATGGCGCGGGCGAAATCAACCGCTGCAAAGGGCTCCAGATCATCAACGCCTTCACCCACACCAATGAAGTGCACCGGCATTTTGAACTTTTCGGAAATCGCGACCAGAATGCCACCGCGCGCCGTGCCATCAAGCTTGGTCATCACCAAGCCCGTCACACCCGCTGTCTTGCCGAAAATCTCGACCTGGCTCAGCGCGTTCTGGCCCACCGTGGCATCAAGCACCAAGAGCACACCGTGCGGGGCGGAAGCATCCACCTTCTTGATGACGCGGACCACCTTTTCAAGCTCGGCCATCAGTTCCGTGCGGTTTTGCAGGCGGCCCGCCGTATCGATCAGCAGCACATCAACGTTCTTTTCTTTTGCTTGCTGAAGCGCATCAAAAGCAAGGCCAGCCGCATCGCCGCCTTGCTCGCGGGCAACCACCGGCGCGCCGGTGCGCTCGCCCCAGACTTTCAGTTGCTCGATGGCCGCTGCCCGGAAGGTATCCCCGGCAGCCAGCATCACGCTCTTGCCTTCAGCCCGGAACTTGGAGGCGAGCTTGCCGATGGTTGTGGTTTTACCGGAACCGTTGACGCCCACCATGAGAAGCACGAAAGGCTTCTGCGCAGCATCAATGACCAGAGGCTGCGCAACCGGGGCCAGCACCTTGGCCACTTCATCGGCCAGAATGGCCTTCACCTCATCCGGTGCAATTTCCTTGTCATAACGCCCCTTGCCAACAGCCGCCGCAATGCGCGCGGAAACATCAATGCCAAGGTCCGCCTGAATCAGGATATCTTCCAGATCCTCCAGCGTGCCAGCATCAAGCTTGCGCTTGGTGAACAATCCGGTGATGCCTTCCGAAACGCCTGAAGCCGTGCGCGACAGGCCGCTCTTGAGCTTCTGCCACCAGCTGGTTTTGGGTGCAGGGGCAGGCGCTGCAACGAGAGCAGCTTCCGCTGCTTTTTTGGCAGCCTCTGCGCGGGCAAGAGCTGCCTGTTGCTCCTGAGCGGCACGTTCAGCGGCTGCCTTTTGCTCGGCTGCTTTCTGGGCAACAAGCTCGGCCTCAGCAGCAGCCAGTCTTGCCGCCTCTTCCTGTGCAGCTTTCTGGCGAGCCGCTGCTTCCTGAGCTGCAACTTCTTTATCGCGCTCTTCATCAGCCAGCTTTTGCCGGTCAGCTTCGCGTTCTGCTGCCTGCTGAGCGGCGAGCTTTTCCTGATTCAACTTCTCTCGCGCCAGCTTCTCCTGAGCAAGAGCCTCTTGCTGACGCCGTGCGGCATCCACGCGAGCCTGCTCGGCTTGCTCCTGTTGCGCCTGCTTCAGTGCGGCTTCTGCTGCGGCCGCATCGGCAGCATCCTGCTCCTTCTGCAGTTGCTCGGCCTCAAGTTGCGCTTGTCTGCGTGCTTCTGCAATCTCGGCTGCGATGCGCTCGGCGTGCTCGTCGCGCAGCGGAGGTGCCTCAACAACAACCACCTCAGGCACAATTGTCTCAACGACAGGTGCAACAGGTTCGGCCTTGCCAAAGCCGAACATGCGTTTGAAAAAGCCGGGTTTTTTCTCGTCAGCCATCTTCATGCCTTACAGGATTGCGCAGGTGCATTCAGGCCATACCCTGAAACAGGGCAGGATCAAGCAGCGCTTCAAATTCAAGTTCCACAGCACCCGACATGATCACATGATCATCCGCGCGCCACTGGATGCTGATATCACCGCCAGGCAACGTCACGGTCACATCACGCCCGGTCAAACCCCGGCGATGGGCCGCAACAGCGGCAGCGCAGGCACCTGATCCGCAGGCCAGCGTAAGCCCTGCGCCCCGCTCCCACACCTTGAGCGTGATGGCATGGCGCGAGGTGATAGCAGCAAGAGAGATGTTCGCCTTTTGCGGAAACATCCTGTGTGTCTCAAGCTGTGGCCCGGTGCGGGCAAGCTGATGCGCTTCAACATCGGCCACAAAGAAGATAGCATGGGGGTTGCCCATGCTGACGCCAGTGAAATCAGCCGGAATATCAGCTTCAAGAAAAGCCGTATCAAGCGGCACAATCGTTGTGTCCGCAAACGGCAGGCTCAATGGAACCTCGTGCCATGCCAGCCCCGGCCTGCCCATATCAACCGAGAAGTCAGTATCGCCAAGCTTGGCACATTCCAGCAACCCGGCACGTGTCTCCACCACAAACCGGTCCTTGCCGGTCTGGCCAGCCAGAACCCAGGCCACACAGCGCGTACCATTGCCGCAGGCGCCCGCTTCCGAGCCGTCTATGTTGTAGATCAGCACAAAGGCCTCGGTATCCGGCGTGCGCGGATCATGCAGCACCATCATCTGATCATAGTGCAACCCCTGCCCCTTGCCGATGGCGCGGGCCTCCTCTGGCGTCACAACATGCGTTTTGCCCCTGAGATCAAGCACAACAATCTTGTTGCCAAGACCGTTCATCTTCAGAACGCGATGCCCCGCCAGCGGCGAGAACATTGTATCGATGGCTGTGCGTGCGGACATGGTTCAATCGTCTGGCAAAGAAACGTCTGACAAGGCCTATAGGCGATTGCGACAAGGCCGTGAACTCAAAAACAAAGATGTGGTGTGTTCACTTCAGGAATGACCAATCATCATTGCTGCCATCAGATTGCCTATCTTTCACTTGACCATTTGCCACACTGTTTCATTTGTTGGTTTGGGCACTGCAATGCGAATCACGCACGCTGTCTGAGGCCAGAGATGCAAACCGGAGTTCACAAGACATGTTGAAGACGTGGTTTCCGGCATCCGCTCTGCTTATCCTGTCGGTTGTGGCAGCGCTGGCGCAGCAGCCCACCTTGCCACCTCCCGGCAGCCTGACAACGCCTCCTGCGGCTCCCAATCCGCTGACGCCAGCCAATCCACCAGCATCTCCTGCACCTGCACCTGAGGCTCCACAGCCACAACCTCCAGGCACGCCGCCACAAACGTCGGATCAGGTGAAGCCAACCGAGATCAGCGGCCCGACAGATGTTGTGCTGGAGTCTAAACCCGCAATCATCCTGCGTGGGCAATCCACATGGGATGATGGTTATGAAAACCTCATGGAGGCTTTTGCAAAATTGCGGGCTGAGGCCAGCAGGTTGAAAGTGACAAGCGCCAGCCGCCCTCAGGCCGCTTTCATGTCCACTGATGATTTTGGCTTCAAGTATGAAGCGATGATCCTGCTGGATGCAGGCACTGCAACCCCACTCGCAGGGCTTGGTAAAGACTTTGTCTCAGCGCCCTCACCTTCCGGCAAGGCGCTGAAGTTCACGCATATCGGCGCCTATGATGATATCGACACCACCTATGAGGCGATTACCGCCTACCTCGATGAAAAGGGCCTGAAGGCCCGCAATATCTTCATCGAGGAGTATATGAACGATCCAAAGTCGTCAGAAGATACCACGCTGGAAATGAACATCTACGTTTTGGTGGAGTGATTGATTCAGTGGGTTCGAGCAGTCGGGATTTTAACTTACAACGCTTTAAAATTGCTCAAGACAAGGTCCTTGATTCCGTTCTGAATGAGCTACGGGCAGGGAAGAAGACAAGCCACTGGATGTGGTTCATTTTTCCGCAAATTTCGGGCATGAGCGAAAGCCCAACATCACGCCATTTCGCTATTTCTTCGATATCTGAAGCAAGAGCTTTTATAGAGCATCCTGTTCTTGGACCTCGGCTGATTGAGTGCGCAGAGATCGTCAATCGGCATGCTGGGAAATCAATCGCAGATATATTTGGATATCCTGATGACATGAAATTTCATGCCTGCGTAACCCTTTTTGGCAAAGCAAGCGAACATCCTGTTTTCAATGCATCTCTTGAGCTATTTTTTAACAGTACACAGCATGCCAAAACTATTCAAAAACTTCAGGAAGATGACGTTTAACGCCCTTTACCCGCCCCAGACCTGCCCGGGCATAAACGCAACGAACCGCGCTGGCTCAATGCCTGCCTCTTTCAGCGCCACTGCCAGCGCCTCACGCGGGCGCTCAACGCCTTCGTTAGTCAGGTTGAATGTTCCCCAGTGATGGCCTACGGCTGACTCAGCCCCGATTTCCTGCATCACCTTCACCGCCTCTTCCGGGTTCATGTGCTGTGCGCGCATGAACCAGCGCGGCTCGTAGGCACCGATCGGCAGCAGCGCCAGACGGATGCGGCCATACTTGTCCTTTATCTTCGGGAAGATCGAGTTGGCATCATAGCCCGTATCTCCACAAGCATAGATGTTGCCAGCAGCACTCTCGATCACGAAGTTCGCCCAGAGCGCCATGGAACGATCCGACAGGCCACGCGCGGACCAGTGCAGCGTCGGCTCAAGCGTCACCTTTACCTTTTCGGACAAAACAACCGTGTTGCCCCAGTCATAGCTGCCGATTTTGGCAAACACCGGATCGGCCGCCCTGAGGATGGTGTCATTGCCGAGCGGCACAATCATCTGCGGGTTGAACCGCTTCATCACCCTTATCAGCGTGGTGACATCCATATGATCGTAGTGGTTGTGGGACAGCAAAACTGCATCGATGCGGGGCAGATCGTCAAAGGCAATGCCGGGCGCATTCACCCGCTTGGGGCCAGCAAACTGATACGGGCTGGCGCGCTCTACCCAGACAGGATCCATCAGGATGTTCTTGCCATTGACCTGAATAAGATAGCTGGCATGCCCCACAAGCGTGACGCGCAGATCAGCCACGTCTGCCGGAGGCTTGTCAGCAAAGGCGCTTGGAAACTGCGTTGGCCAGCTTTCCTTGCCCCCGCCAAATTGCCACTTCAGCAGGTCCATGCGCTTCTTGTCAGCGTTGTCAGGACGGCCGGGTGAAAAGAACTTCAGGCCATCAAAATGATCCGTGACAGGGCCGGAATAATAGGGGTTAGCCGGTTTGCGCAACATGAGCCATGCCCCTCCCGCACCCAGTGCGGCCAGTGTTGAAAATCCGAGTGTCTTGAGTGCAGCACGACGATTCATGTCGCCTCACATAGACAATGTCCGCTGACGGGCAAGGGGTTGTGTGCGCCGCGCCGCGCAACGCGTCAGGCTTTACAATACTTTACACTGTAAACATGCGGGAGACGCAGACAGTCCCTATCTTCAGGACAACCGGGCTCTTCAGCGCGGGAACCATACACAGGAGATGGACATGACTGATCAAGATATGAAGCCGGAAGGCACAGGCCAGCCCGCAACAACACCTGCTGCTACCACAACAGCGCCCGCCAAAAAATCATTCTTTCGCAGCCGCTGGTTCTTTGGCATCGCAATCGTTGCAACAGGCCTGGTGAGCTACGGCCTTGGCAAGGTGAGCAACCACAATCGCTGGAGCCATCATCACAGTATGGCGCGCATGGCCGAAGACGGCAGGATGACACGCGGTGCAGACTTCATGCTCAACCGTGTGCTTGGCCGCGTCGATGCAACACAGGAGCAGAAGGACCGGATTGCGGAAATCACCCGTATGACCATGCGTGAGCTCGCGCCTTTGCGTGACCAGCACTTCGCCACACGCGCCAAACTGGCTGAACTGATGAAAGCCCAGACAGTAGACCGCGCTGCTGTTGAGCAACTGCGCGCTCAGGAAATCGCGCTTGCCGAAACGCTGTCAAAGCGCGCGTCACAGGCCTTTCTGGATGCCGCTGATGTGTTGACCCCGGCGCAGCGTACTAAGCTTGTGGAACGCTTGCAAAACCGCCGTGGCGGTGGCTGGTACAACAAGGGATAAGGGTTTCAAAACGCCCGTTATGACAATAGACTTGAACTGAAACAGAGCAACTGCATGTCCCATATCCTGATCATTGAGGATGATATCCGCCTGGCAAGCATGGTGGTGGATTATCTGCAGCAGGCGGGATTTGCCCTCACACATGCCGAGGACGGTGGGGCTGGCATCACCGCCCTTGGCAACAGGAATGGCGAGAGCACCATTGATCTTATCCTGCTTGACCTGATGCTGCCGGACGGCGACGGGCTGGATGTCTTTCGCCGCATCCGCGCGCTTCCGGGTCAGTCAGGGCAATGTCCTGTCATCATGCTGACAGCCAAGGGGGATCCCACGGACCGTGTGGTTGGGTTGGAAATTGGTGCAGAGGACTATATCTCGAAACCATTTGAGCCGCGCGAACTGCTGGCGAGAATCCGGGTTGTTCTCAGACGCGGTAACGGTGCTGCTGAGCAGGCCTCGGATGTATTGCGCTTTGGCCGCCTTGAAATTGATCGCGCCGCGCGACTGGTGCGGATGGACGGTGTTGATAAAATTCTGACAAGCCATCAGTTCGCCCTGTTGCAGGCCATGGCCGAACGTCCGGGGCGTGTGCTTTCCCGCGAACAGCTTATCACCTTTGCCACCAACGAACCTCAGCCCTATGACCCGGTGCTGGATCGCTCGATTGATGTGCACATCGGTCGCATCCGCGCTGCTATCGAGGAGGATATCAAACAGCCCAGACGGATCATCACGGTTCGTGGTTCCGGCTATGTCTTCGCCAAGGTGCAGCCATGATGGTGCGCCTTTACTTTCGCATTTATCTCGCCGTCCTCGGCAGCCTTGCGCTTTTTGCTGTGCTGGCAGCCATAGGCTGGAAGCTCTTCGCCGATTTTGACCGGTTTTCGCCCGACAGCCAGCTTTATCAGGCTGTAGCCGAACGCATGCTTCCACCGTCAGAAGCGCCATCAGAGGAGCAGTTGAAAGCCATCCAGAAATGGCAAAGCCTCAGCGGCTACAACATCGCGCTTTTTGCAAATGACGGGAAGCTGATCGCCGATACAAGCAACGGCATTCTAAAAGTCGAGAGCGAAGACCGTGGCTGGAACAGGGCATCGCGCTGGCGCAAGATGCAGGGCGTCTATGCCATGACCCTACAGGACGGGCGCGAGCTGGTTGTCGCACGTCCCGTTGGTGAGCGCAGTTTTTTCCGGCGGTTCGGCCTGCTGATTGGCCTTCTCGCGATTGCCATCGCTGTCGGTATAAGCGCCTATCCCGTGGTCCGCCGCTTGACGCGCCGTCTTGAGAAACTGCACGTCAGTGTCGCGGCTCTTGGCTCTGGCGATCTTTCTGCCCGTGTGGCAGTTGAGGGCAAGGACGAGATTGCGCGGCTGGCCGAAACTTTCAACCGGTCAGCGGACCGCATCCAGACACTGGTTGTGGCCAACCGCTCTCTCCTTGCCAATGCCTCGCACGAACTGCGCTCCCCTCTGGCGCGTCTGCGCATGGGCATTGAGGCCCTGCCTGACACAGCAACAGAAAAGAGCCGCAACGAACTCAACCGCAACATCCGCGAACTTGATCAGTTGATTGAGGAAATTCTGCTGACAAGCCGTCTGGATGCGCAGAACGACAAGCCTGTGGACCATGAGCCGATTGATCTGGTTGCGCTGGTGGCTGAGGAATGCGCCCAGTGCAATGCCGACCTAACCATCACAACAGATGCGCTGCCGATGATCTCCGGTGATCCGCGCCTGATGGTTCGGCTGTTCCGCAACCTTCTGGAAAATGCCGAGCGCTACGGCAAGGGCATGCCGGTGGAAGTCACCATTCATCCCCCTGGCAACAACGCCGTTGTGGTCGACATCTGTGATCGTGGTCCCGGAATTCCGGCAGACGAAAGCGAACGCATTTTCGAGCCATTCTACCGCGCGCGCGGAGCTGGCGAACGCTCTGGCGGCGTGGGTCTGGGTCTGGCACTGGTCCGGCAGATTGCGGAACGCCACGGGGCCACCGTCCGTGTGTTGGCACGCGATGGCGGCGGTAGCTGTTTCAGGGTGCGATTGCCGACTGTCTCAACACCAGCCGTTGAACCTTAGAACAACCGTTACTCTCGGTTTTAAAAAAGGCTTGTCTGGGAGACAAAGGCCCCGGAGCTACCCAGCCGTCTTCACATACACCTGCGTATGCTCATCCTTGTGAATGCGCTTCCAGCCCGGCAGTTTATCCAGCAGCTCTGATTCCAAGGTGTTGGCGTCCACAAAAGCCCAGGATGCGCCATGTTTGTCGACGAGGGCCTGGAAGCGAACCAGATCATTGCTGCGGAGGGTCTTGATGTAATTGTCCGTAAATCCACCCAGGAACAACTGGTCTGTCCGCCCGTCAATGAACGTTGGAACATTGCGTGACACCAGAAAACCACCAAGACCGTAGCTGTTGAAAACCTTGCCCTGACGGGCTTCAGCAGGAACCACTGCCAGCGCGGCGTCACGTTCTATCAGGTTAGGCAGACTAACAGGCTTGACCATCATAACCACAGCCATGGCTGCGGGCACAAACAGAAGCAGCGGCTTCCAGTAAGCTCTCGCAGCAAGAGGATCGCTGTCACGGAAAAGCTTGAGGCGATCGAACAGCATCCGCAACAGGCGCGGTGCACTTTCCTGCGCAAGCAGCGGTGGGACAATGGCAAGAAGCATCACAAAACGCTCATGCCTTATGCTGGTGTAAACAATAAACACACCGAGAAGAATGCGAAATATGTTCTTCCTCGCCTCCAGAAAAAGACTGCCGATCAGCACGCTGGCATAGAGCATAATCAGCACATTGTGCCCATGCAGACGCATGACATTCCACTCATCGATATGAGGCATGCCCTCATTGCCAGAGAACATCCCGATATTGATAAGCAGAGATGCGTAACCATAGGGATTGAGCGTGGAGGCCACCAGGCAACCACAGCCAAAGAGCAACCAGCTGGCGATGACTTTGACGCGCTCTGCAGGCGCAGTGTTCCAGATAGCATCCAGAGCAATGGCACCCGCAATGATGAAGCCAATGGTAAAGCCAGCATGCAGGTTGGACCACAAGACCATGACAACCAGAGCCAGCCACGGCGGGCGACGCGTCGTGCTTGCAGTATGCACAAGCCAAGCGGCCCACAAAGCCATAGCAGGCAAGCCCAAAATGTGGGGGCGGGCCAAAATGGTGGTTTGCATAGTAGCCAGTGCGAGCCAGCTCATGAGAAGCATGGTCAAGGGACTGGTGTGTTTGGCAAGCGCATGGCCAACAACCATGACAGAAAGCGCTGTTGCTATCCATGTCACAAAGGCAACACCCGGCCATTCAGCAACCAGAAAGCCTAGATGCAACAAGTATTGAGACAGCCAATCACGCGCTATCCATGACTGGCCGGTGAATGTGTGGGACCATGTGTCAAGCCTTGGCATGGCCATATTGTCCCAGATAAGCTTGCCAGTGGCCACATGCCACAGTGTGTCGGGATCAGCCAGAATGCCGCCGCCATTGAACGAGAGACGGAACATGCACAAAAGACCAAGCACCAAAATCCAGCCCTGTGCCAACGAACGGGAAGCGGAAGGGCCTGAGCTTTCGTATGATGGCGAATAAGAGACAGGTTCTGAACGCATGGAACAACCTCGGAATTAAACTGTTTTTTCTGGCTCAAGCAGCTTTGCGCCAAAGACGTAATTGGAATTCAGGATGCAGCTGCAAACGGGAATGACGATGCAAATAACCACGGTCGAAACCAGCACCTGAAACCCGTAGAAATCGGTGAGGACAGCCGCGATCAAAAAAGCAAGCAGGTTGCCCATGAGACTGACCAGAATGAACCTTGGCAAAGCAATCTGATGGGATCGACTCGAGCGAAAGCTCAGGTGCCTGTGTCCAAGATATGACCCGATGGCGCAAACTGAGTAAGCCAGCAAAGAGCACACCGCAGCCGACAGGGGCAGCCATTTATGGAATGTGTTAAACAACAAAGCATAAGATAATGTAGAGGCGATACCGACAAGGGCAAAGACGCTGAGATTGCGCGTCTTGCGCTGCAGTCGGCTTGCCTTATCCAGTAGTAAATCGAGGCGCATTACGCCGCTGCCCTATCCGCATGACGGCGTCGCATAGGCGATGCAACACCTGATGCCGCCGCCTTGTCAAAGCCAACCTCGCGGCCAATCACATAAAGTGGACGCTGCTTGGCCTCGTTATGAATACGGCCGACATAAAGGCCGACAATCCCTGTTGTGAGCAGGTTCATGCCGGCGAAGAAAGATATGAGCACGGCCAGCGAAGCCCAGCCGCGTACAATGGTCGGATCAATAAATGCCTGAACAATGGCATACATTCCATAAAGAATGGCCCCACAGGAGACGATGGCACCCAGCCACAAGGCAGCCTTCAGTGGCACATCAGAGAAACCAACCAGACCATCGATTGCCAGTCGAAACAATTTAGTCCAGCCATACTTGGTCGCGCCGGCCATACGGGCTTCACGGTGATACCCTACGACCGTTTGGCGAAAACCCACCCAGCTGAACATGCCGCGCACCCAACGATCACGCTCTGGCATGGCCTTGAAAGCCTCAAGCGCCTTGCGATCCACCAGCCGGAAGTCTCCAACATTCTCGGGAATATCAACAGCAGTCAGCTTTCGAAGGGTCTTGTAGAATAACCGCGCCGTTGTAAGTTTGAGGGCGCTCTCGCCGTCGCGTGACAAGCGCTGGGCATAGACAATCTCATAGCCCTCTTTCCATTTCGCGATCATATCCAGAGCAACTTCAGGAGGGTCCTGCAGGTCTGCATCCATAACGATGACGCAGTCGCCGACGGCGCGGTCTATTCCGGCAGTCATCGCGATCTGCTGCCCAAAGTTGCGCGAAAAACCGAGGTATTTATAACGCTTGTCTTCACGTGCCTTGGCCGCAGCCACGATGCCACAGGTATCTGTACTGCCATCATCGATGAAAATGACTTCAGCCGGGGCGTCCATCTTGTCCAGCAGCTGATCCATGCGGCGCAGGAGAATGGGCAGCACCGCCTCTTCGTTGAAGATGGGCACAACAAATGAGTACACTGGGCGTTGCTGGATGGCTTTTGACACAGAACACAGACCTTTAAGCAATACACAGACTTTATCGAAGCCGCATTACCATTGGATTAAGGAAGTCAGGATCTCCTGCATTTCTTCAGCGCGCTCGGCTCGAAACCGGGAAATTGCTTGACTTCGTCAGGCACGGCGTTATTGCACCCACAGAAATCTGCACATCGTTGATTTCGAGCCACCGCCCGGTCCGAGAGACCGGAGGTCCCAGCCCCACAGCGTGTTACGCTTTGGGGCTCGAAAACGTTTGGAGACGACACGCGAATGTTCGACGGCCTGCAACAGCGCCTTTCCG
>JBOFGV010000080.1:0-9089 GCA_051649305.1 Beijerinckiaceae bacterium | reverse complement strand
AAAGGCTGCAGGGTTGTAAAAGTTGACAGCTGTCAACTTTACGGGGCGTGTCATTCCCGGCCGGAGCGAAGCGGAGGGGAAGGGAATCCACTCTTTCAAATCTTCAATGCGGACGCAAAATATGGATCCCTTCCCTCGCTGCGCTCGCCGGGGATGACACGCCGTCATTGCGAACGCAGTGAAGCAATCCAGCCAAGGTTATCCACCATCCCATTGCCTGAAAGCACAGTCTGGATTGCCGCGTCGGCTGCGCCTCCTCGCAATGACGGGGAAGCTGCTATACCTCTCTGGACAAGTTCAAACCCACACCCCAAGTAAAGAACGGGTAGGGGAAGACGGGTGGCAGATCCAGTAACAGCAACAACGGGTTACACGCTATCCAGTGTGTTCGAGGCCTTGGCAGCGATTGGTAAAACTGGCTACGCCATCCCGTCAGCTAAAAACTACATTGATGGCTGCATCACACGTGCCAACGCAGGCCGCGTTAAACCAGACAACCACGATCTCGTGAGGGGCATTCGCACAGCACATCTCTGCGCCATAAAACATGTGTTGCGGCAATACCGAAAAGCGCTCGACGACCTGCCTGCTTATGAGAAAGGTGGAGCCGAAGAGGGCTTTTACAAGAACGTAGAAGCCTTCGTCAATGAACGGCTCAAAGTCTTCAAACAAAGTGCAATCGACCAAGATGTTCTGACGACTGACGACATACTCCACGCTATGGACGGCTTGATATATCCGGAGGGTATCGGAGGCTTAGCCGACTGGGCAAGAGAGCTGCGTTGCGTTTCTGAGAATACGGCCTTGGCAGAACTGGAAATGGACGCGGGCAGATCAGCCCCTACACTCTTCAAACGCATTTTTTTGGGAGAGGAAAGCGAAGGCTGGCACGACGCATTTGCGCTTTCTGTAACGGAAGATCTCAAAACCAATGAGCGTTTCCGCTCCATCTTCATGGCAACAAAGGCCGTGGACACAGCCCGCGCTATCGCTGCTCTTGACAAGCGCATCGCGGAAATACTGGCGGCTTTTCCTCATCTTTCCCAATTTCAAAACGACGTCCGCAGCACTCTGGCGCGCATTGAAACCAAGGTTGATGCGGTCAAGGACGATACGACCAAAATCCTTGAACTAATGGCTGAGGAGAAAGGCATTTCCCTTTCTTCAGCGCAGCCCATTTTTGATTATCTCGGTCTCCAGCATCTCTCACCTTTTGAGATGCACGAACAGGCAAGCGCCGCCATCGATGCAGTCCTCGCCAAGGCCAATGCGCCTGTTGCACCCTCCAATCAAGGTGCTGATATCGATGCCGCCATCGCTGCCAGCCGCAAAGCTTTGAAGGAAGAGAGCAATGCTGCCGCTATCGCCATCTTACAGGCGAAGGAAGCAGAAGAGGAGCAAGTGCGGTACGCACGCATTGCCCCGCTGCTGCGCGAACAGGTAGACATGCACGAGCTAGGTTTTGACTGGCAAGGCGCAATCGATAAGCAACAGAAATTGGTTGGTTTGACTGAGACGGCATTTGGTCCAGATTCCATCGAAACTTCAGATGCGCTCGACAGTCTGGCTACCCTCCTTCAAACACAGGGCAATTATTCCACCGCTAAACCACTATTTGAACGAGCCCTTGCCATCGCTGAGAGAACGCTGGGGCAGGACCATCCTTCAACCGGAACCAGTCTGAACAACCTCGCTAGCCTCCTGCAAGATCACGGTGACCATGAAGGGGCTAAACCACTTTATGTCAGGGCGCTGGCGTTGGCCGAGAAAACACTGGGACCTGAACATCCTACAACCGGAACCTGTCTTAGTAACCTCGCTGACCTACTGTACGCGCAGGGTGACAATGATGGCGCGAAGCCACTCTTAATCAGGGCGCTAGCTATAAGCGAGAAAACATTGGGACCAGAACATCCCTCAACTGGAACCAGACTAAACAACCTCGCTGGGGTATTGAAATCTCAAGGTGATTATGATGGGGCAAAACCGCTCTTCATAAGGGCGCTGGCCATTGCTGAGAAAAGCGAGGGATCGGAGCATCCATCAACCGGAATCAGTCTGAACAACCTCGCTAGCCTATTTCAAGCTCAGGGTGACTATGACAGCGCTAAACCACTTTATATAAGGGCGCTGGCCATTGCTGAGAAAAGCGAGGGATCGGAGCATCCATCAACCGGAATCAGTCTGAACAACCTTGCATTCTTGCTTCGAGCCCAAAGCCACTATGATGAAGCAAAACCACTTTATATCAGGGCACTTAGAATTGCAGAGAACGCGCTGGGACCTCGGCATCCTTCGACCCGAATCCGTCTAAACAACCTTGCTAACTTGCTGCGCGATCAAGGTGCTTATAGTGACGCAAAACCGCTGTATATCAAAGCGTTGAATATCGCTGAGAAAACACTTGGACCGGAGCATCCAGGCACAAAAACTATCCGTGATAATCTCGCAAAACTGGAAAAGCTCATTTTGTCACAATAACGGAACCAAACAAAGTTGACAGCTGTCAACTCTGACTGATCCCTCCCTCTTGAGGAGCGTGTCTGCGCAGCAGACGGGTGGGGCTAACAATCTCTCGGTGATAACAAGTAACCCCCTACGGCCTTTCAGGCTACCTCCCCCAAAAGAGGAAAATCACACCCCTGCCCGTTTTTGCTTCATCCTTTGCCCTATCAGCGCCATCAACACCGGCCCCGGCGAGAATTCCCCAAACGTGGCCTTCTCTGTCAAAGCCCTGAGATAACCGCCGGGTGACAGCACGGCGGGTGAACCGTTGACAGTGACGGCAGCACGGCCATCAGGGCCCTCGCCTGCTTTCGCCTCGGACGAATATTCCGAGCGTTGCAGAATCACGGCAATGACGATGCTTGCCGCCTGATCTCCCATGGCGCTGCAAGCAGTAGCCCAAGCGTCCGGGCTGATGCCCAGCATCGGGCGAATGCTGCGGGCAGCTGCGATAAACTGCGGCCAGGTTCTGACCGGCCCAGCAGCGTATTCCTTCACATCTGGGCAGGCCTCTAGCACCAGACCCAGAGGAAGCACTGTTTCAACACTCTTGGTTTCACTGGCTTCGCCGGACTCAAAAACCTCTGGCGGAATCTCGCTCCCTTCTTCTTTGGAAGCAGGTTCAAAATCTGAATAGGGATTTGTATTTGAATTAGATTGATGCCGGTCGAAATCGCCTGCATTGCCGGTCATATCTTTGGTATTCAGATGAACTTGCAGCAGTGTCTCAGCCTCGGTGCAAAGCGTTGCGAGGGTCGCCGCTGTGCGCTCAAGCTCTGTGTCTGAAAGAATGCGGCGCAGCGGTGTGACAAGCGTCATGAACAGCTGGCGCAGCGCCTCCCAGTCGCCGGGCAGGGCCTCATCCAATCCAAGGGCGATGAGCTTGGCGGCATCGCGCCGGCGCAGAGTGATGCGCTCCTTCAGCGCCGCCCTCGCCCGTGCGGCACGCCTTGTCTCTTCGGCCAGCATCTCGAATTCCGGCGCGCGGGCGACCAGCGGTGTCAGATCAAAGCCGTAGACATCCGAAAAGCGCTCGGTGCCGCTGACGTCCTTGCGGGCGTAGCGCTTGCCGTTGGGGCTGTCGCGGCGGATGATGAGGCCAGCCTCGACCAGAGCCGTCAGATGCCGCCGCAGCGTCTTCTCGGCCATTCCAGAGGCGCGCAAGGCCAGCGCCTTGTTCGAGGGGAACACTACGAGATCGTGGGAGAGCGCGTCTGCGTCGCCCTCGGAAGGCTTGGGCAGGGTAAGCGCGGTTTCGGGATGGAATGTCAGCAGGGCGTTGAGGAGATTGAGGCTGCGATCAGACACGCCCAATCGCTCGCGGATTTGCGTCAATGTGCGAAACAGCGTCCATTTGTTGACAGCTGCGGGATGGTTGGAACCGGGCTTCGCTGCTTCCTCCAGCGCCATATCCGTGTGGATCTGCGCCGCGATATGGCCGAGCGACAGTGGCCGCCGCCCAAAGGGCGTCGTGATGGGTTGCATGGTGCCTTCCTCGCGTCAGGCAAAAGGCACGAGTTATCCAACACGAAACCGGGTTACGGCTCGATCATGCCTCACAATTGATTCGGCGAGGCTTGACTTGATGTCGCGGAAGTGATTCTGTCGGGATGCTTAGACCTGAGAGAGCTTCTGCGCGGAAACGTGTGGGGGCTCTTTCCTTTTGCGGGGTTCTCCTGAAATCAATCGGCTTTGCCAGCGCTGGCGCTTTGCCATTGCCGGTAAAGATCGGGAAGGCTTGCAGCGACATGGGCTGCAAAGCCCGGCGCAAGCTGTTCATTCATCGTGATCTGGCGGGATGTACCAGCCTCTTTCAGCACAGCCAAAGCGCGGCCCCGCTTGTCCTTGAGCAATGTCTTGCCCTCGGCTTTCGCAGGGGAGTGGGGTGACAAGCGCTCGAGGACCATGCGGAAGCGCGCATCGCTGTCGCTTTCGTTGAAAGCGATGAGCTGCGGCAGAACGGTCTGCAAATCGGCGACACTAGGCTGGTTGGCATGGGGTGAGGCAATCCTGTCCGCCAGTTCCATCCAGCGCGCGCGGCCAGCTTTTGGGGCAGGGCCAATGAGGCGCACAAGGGCGATGGGAACGGCGCTCGCAACAGCGATATAGCGGGAGACATCCGCCTTGTGGACGCCCAGCGCCTGCATGACGATGCTGCGCTCGAAGCCCGCGTCTTCAAGGCCGGCCGCGAAGAACACACGCTCTATAAACGAGAGATCGCGCCGCTCCAGGTTTTCCTTGCCCTGCGCAATCGCCAGCGCCGTATCGGTCAGCGGCCGCACGATGGCTTTCACCTGCTGGCCAAGGTTGCGGCACGCGCGGATGCGGCGGTGACCATAAGCGGCCTGCCAGCGCCCGGGCTTGGTGGGGTGAGGGCGCACCAGCACCGGCACCTGCTGGCCGCTTTCCCGAATGGAGTTCATCAGATCGGTTTCGGCAATGTCGTTATCGATCAGAAACCGATCCGCCACTGGCGCGGAATCAATGAGCGCAGGATCGAGCAGCACGATGTTTTCAGCCCCAACCAGCGACTGGCGCAGGGCTTCCGCCTCGCGGGCACTTTCCTGCAATTGCTGGAGGCTTGCCCCCATCGCGCCAATCGCGCCGGAGCGGATGCGGGTTTCCCCCACATAACTTGTGCCAGTGTTGACAGCTGTCACATCAGGGGCAGGGGAGGGGGCCGCCGCCTTGGTTTCGGGGGCTGGTGCAGATGGGTTCGGCTTTGCGCCAAACAGCGCATCAAGGGTGGCTTTGCGGCTCATCGTGGCTCACTCCCGAACAGGGCATCGAGATGGCTGGCATCCCGCCCCCAGACACGCAGGATGAGGCGCTCGATCTCGCTGTTGACGAGATCCAGCGCTTCGGCCGCACGGTCATAAGTCTGGCGGGTCAGGTTTTCACGGCCGATTTCATACAGTGTTTGCTTGGTGAGGCCCGCGTCGGCCACAGCGGCGGATTTCAGCATGGGGGAGGTGAGAACGTGATCACCAAAGAGGTTGCGCAGCAGCGCCACCACCTTGGTTTGTGGCCCGTCCTGCGGCTCATGGCGGGTGATCAGATAGCGGTAGAAATCAAAGTTCAGCGTGCCGCCTGCGCTGCGCACCACATCCAGCAGATCATTGGTCATCAGCAGAAACTGGCTCATGGAAGCCACGTCCAGCATCTGGGGATGCACGGTCACGACAACGCCGGTTGCGGCACACAAGGCCGCCAACGTGAGGAAGCCGAGCTGCGGCGGGCAATCCAGCACCACGACATCGTAGTCATCCGCCACCTGATCCAGCGCCTCGGCAGCACGGGCATAAAACAGCGATTGCGCACCCGCCATGCCCTTGGCGAGAATGCGTGGAGTCTCGTGCTCGAATTCCATCAATTCGAGGTTGCCTGGAACCAGATCCAGTCCCTCGACATAGGTCTTGCGGATAATCTCGCGCATCGGGCGGCGCTGGTCATCGTATCGGATCGCGGCCTGCAATGTCTGGTTTGCGGCAACATCGAGCTCCGGCTGCGTGCCAAAGAGTGCTGACAGCGAAGCCTGCGGATCGAGATCAACCGCCAGCACGCGGTAGCCGCGCAAAGCCAGATACTGCGCGAGATGGGCGGCCGTGGTCGTCTTGCCAGAACCACCCTTGAAGTTGGTAACGGCCAACACCTGCAATTTGTCGCCGGTCTGGCGGTGCGGCACATAGTTGCGCCCGTCGCGTCCCTTGGCGGAGGCTGCTAGCACACGGCGCACAGCGTTGATTTCTGACAGCGTGTAGAGCCTGCGTCCGCCAGGGCCGGTGTCGGGTTGCGGACCCTCGCCTGCAAGCGCAAGCTGGCGCAGACGGGAATCAGATACGCCAATCCAGCGCGCGGCCTCGCCCGAGGTGAAGCGGCGGAGCGTCTTCGATGAAGTTGGGGGAAACAGCGCTTCGCTCATCGCGCGAAGCTGGCGAGAGAGAGAGTCGGCGTGGTTCGCGATAGCGGCGGATTCATCCACCGTACCGCCCTTGCCGCCCGTCAATGCCAATCCTGCTGTCATACCACTTAGCCTGTTTCCGTCGTTTTAACGGGAAAACGCCATCCACACGGATGTCAGCGTTAAAATGCTTGCATTATTCGATTCTGACAAACGGTTTTTGGTTAACGAAAGGTTAACATGATCAGCGCCTTGCTTGCAGCGGATTTACCAGCGCCTGTGGCTTTGCCGAAAAGCCTTCGGAGACAGGCCAAACCAGGCGCGAAAGCGCTGGTTGAAGGTGGATAGGTCTCCAAAGCCGGACGCATAGGCAATGGAGGAAACAGATGCCGCAGAGACAAGCTAGTGGTGGGCCGCAGCACGCAGGCGCAGGTTAAGCAAGTACTGGTAAGGTGTCGTGGTTGTTGTCTGCCGAAACACCCGCAGGAAGTGGAACTTGCTCATGCCTGCGACGCGCGCCAGTGCTGCCAGATCAAGCGCCTCGGTGGAATGCCGCTCCATGTGGCGCAAGGCGCGGCTGATGCGTCGCTCGTCCATCCGGGAGGCCTTTTGCGGTGCCATTTTCTTGCCCGAGAGAGTGCTGATCGCCTCACACAGAAACCGTGCAATCGTTTCATCTTTTTCAAGGGTTTCCAGTTGCTCGCCATTGGCCTGCAACACAGCAAGATGGGGAAGGATGCTGCGCGCCGCTGGCAAGGCAGCGACTGGAAAACGGAACGCAGACGAACCTGCCACCGTTGCCGCAACCTCGTAAAAATAGTCCTGCTCAAACCGCACAGACAGGCAATGGTCACCCGTGCTGTGATCATGGCTGCAGTGATAGCAGGCACAACGGTTGCCCAGCAGAAGTGCGCCAGGATGCAGAAGCGCCCGCCCGGTTTCTCCCGCATAAGTGAAGCTGCCTGACAGCACAACCGAGATGGAAAAATCCTGATGCGCTTCCTCGAATGGCCGATCGCCGGGGCCGGCATGACAGACATATTCGCTGATCGACCAGTGTCGTGAAGCCGTGGTGCCTTCTGCGCTTGCCATACCTGTTTGAGTCATCTGGCGAAAATAGCAATTTTCCCCAAGCGTTGAAAGGCCATCCGGGGCAGGGTACATCCCCACAGGAGACACCATGACACCGACCCAAGCCTATCTCGCCTCGCCCCGTGCCATACAGGACCTACGGGTCATCAATGCGCGCTTCATCCACAACTATGTCACCAACGATGTGCCCTCGCATGATGCACTGCTGCACGCCCGGTTTCTCTACATCAACAGCAGCGGCAAACGCATTGACCGGGCACCCTATCTCAAGCGCTGGGCCACAGGGTTTGATCCACGCGAGACAATCTACTGGGATGTGCGAGATGAGCTGATCCATATCTTTGGCAACACAGCGCTGGTGCGCGCCACCAACAAATACACCCTGCGCCAGAATGGTTCCGAGACAACGGGCATGGCCTGTTACACCGATGTCTACGTTTACGAGAACGACACATGGCTGTGCATTCAGGCGCAGATCACAGGAGTGGCACCGGACCACTGGCCTGGAGATGAGACGATTGTCAGCGTTTATATCAACGGTGTGCGGCAACAGCGCTAGGGGCCAGAAACATTTCGGCCCCTGCTTTCGCAAGGGCCGGGAATGAAAAGGCAGAGATCCGCTAGCGATCAGTAAACAGGATAGCAAATCCGGCGCACACCGATGATTTCACCATCATAGTCATAGCGGAAGATTCTGCGGCAATGCGAGCCATGGCCCCAACCGCCACCCCAGCCACCGCCCCAGCCGCCACCATGATGGCCATGGCCCCAACCCCCATGACGTCCGCCGTGACGTGGGCTGGCGTCAGCCGAGCTTGTTGCAAGAACTGCAGTGCCGAGCGCAAGAACGGCGAAGGCAGCGGTAGCGGTTTTCCTGAAAATCGACATTGTGGTTCTCCCTGTTCTGGAGCCGACCATTCGGCCTCCATATCTGTTGGTCGCAGCGGGAGAGAAAAAGGTTCAAAGAATTTGGAAGAATTTTTGATTTTTCCGTCATTGCGCGGAGCGAAACGACAAAGCAATCCAGAGCGCGCTTTCAGCCATTCGGAATGCGGAGAGTTCCGAATGGATTGCTTCGCTTCGCTCGCAATGACGGCAAATACCATACCCACACCACAACGGCCCCTCTGTCGCCAGAGAGGCCGTTTGCTGGAAATTGGGAAGCAATGATCAGTAGCTGATGCGGCAGACGCGGCGCATTCCGATGACGTCGCCGTAGGCGTTGAAACGCTCAACCATCATGCAGCGGCGCACAGGGGCTTCGTCATCATAGACAGGGGCAGCGTAGCCATGGCCGCCGGATGCGAGAAGACCGCCGACAGCGAGGCCACCAAGAACAGCGGCACCCACGGCCCAGTTGCGGTGATGACGGGAACGGGCTTCTGCATCCGATGCGGTTGCGAGGGTTGCTGTGCCGATTGTGAGGGCGGTCAGCGCGACGGTGAGGGTTGTTTTGAAGGCCGACATGGTGTTTCTCCGGTTTTTCGAGGAGGTCGACCATTCGGCCTCCATATCTGTTGGTCGCAGCAACCCGGAAAAAGGTTCAAAGATTTTCGCATTATTTTTTGAGGGCATTGGAGTAGCCAGATCA
>JBOFGV010000079.1:0-23642 GCA_051649305.1 Beijerinckiaceae bacterium | reverse complement strand
GCGGCTAAGCCAGAGGGCTTGATTTCGGTATTTCAAACCGCTTAAGCGGCCTGAGCAACCGGAGCATAGTTGTCATTTGCAACTACAAAGTGACCCGATAACGGCGGTATCATGCCGGGCAAAAGAACACTCTTTACACCCTCGTCGATCCTGTTTCGCCCCCGCCTGAACAGACCTTGCGATCTGTTCAGGTGGAGGCGCCGGGTACTGCCCCCGGGTCCGAAAGGCTTATTTCAATGACCGTTTATCACCATAGTCTTCCGAGGAAGACGAAGGAGATATAGGCGGTATGGGCGGGAAAGGGAAGGGTGCACAGTTTCCAACGCTTTGTGCTAAATCCTGATTCATGCGCATCGCCCTCATCCACGCCCTTCGCCATTCGCCGCCGCCTATCGAGGCAGCTTTCAAGGCCCTGTGGCCGCAACCGCAGCTGATGAACCTGCTCGATGATTCCCTCTCGGCTGATCTGGCGCGGGACGGGCAGTTGACAGACGCGATGACGGCGCGGTTTCTGACACTCGCGCAATACGCGGTAGATCAGGGCGCTGCCGGCATTCTCTTCACCTGCTCGGCCTTTGGCCCCTGCATTGATGCAGTGAAGCAGCGGTTCGCAACCATACCTGTGCTCAAGCCCAATGAGGCGATGATCGAGGAGGCGGTGAAGCAGGGCACGCGCATCGGCCTGCTCTCCACCTTCGCGCCGACACTCGCCTCCATGCCGCCAGAGTTTCCAGCGTTAGTGAGTTTGCAGCCCCGCCTCATTGAAGGCGGCATGGCGGCCCTCGACCGGGGCGATGGAGCCGAACATGACCGGCTGGCAGCAGAGGCCGCCAAGGACCTGCAGGATTGCGATGTCATCGCGCTGGCGCAGTTCAGCCTTGCCCGTGCCGCTGATGCAGTGGCGAAAAGCAGTGGCCGCCCGGTGCTGACCACGCCGGAAAGTGCCGTGCGGAAACTGAAGTTGTTGCTTGGCTAAAAGGCACCTCGACTCTTCTGCGAGACGCTCCTAAATTACAGATGCCCCGCGTGTTGCGGGGTAATTCTCAGGGCGGGGTGAAAATCCCCACCGGCGGTATGTGGGTTTGCCTTAAAGCCAATCCATGAGCCCGCGAGCGCTTTCTTGATTTTCAATCAAGAGAGGTCAGCAGATCCGGTGCGATGCCGGGGCCGACGGTCATAGTCCGGATGAAAGAGAATGAGACTGGAACGACCGCGCTGCAAGGCGCGGCGCGTTGCTGTTTTATGCGTCCTGATTCCAGGGTTGTGAAAGCAACCTCAACTCTATCCTTTTGGAGAAAGCTGTGAATCAGAAACTGAAATCCAAACAACCAGACTGTCGCTTCGCGTTCATTCAGGCGCGATGGCACGCTGATTTTGTTGATGAATGCCGCAAGACATTTATCGACGAATGTCAGCGACTAACCAATGGCACTGCGATCATTGATGTATTCGATGTTCCCGGTGCTTTTGAAATACCGCTTCTGGCTAAAAAGCTCGCTGCAACCGGTCGTTATGATGCGATTGTTGGCTGTGCCTTTGTGGTCAATGGCGGCATCTACCGGCACGATTTTGTTGCTTCGACCGTCGTGTCGGCCTTGATGCAGGTTCAACTGGAAACAGATGTGCCAGTTCTCTCTGCTGTGCTGACACCGCACAACTTCCATGAAAGCGATGAGCACAGATCCTTTTTCCTTGAGCATTTCAAGGTCAAGGGCCGAGAGGCTGCATCTGCTGCGATGGCTGTTGTCACACTGGCAAATCAGATGGCAGCATAACAAGCGGGTCTGGCAATCAAGGTTGCCAGACCTTTCTCATAGATCACAGGCTTTCTTTCATTCGACTTTTCTCCCGTTGCCCTGCAAGACATTCCGATGGCTACACCAGATTCCACGATGCGGGACGATACAGTGCGGGGCATTGCACTGGTACTGGCGTCTACGCTTCTGTTTGCCTTTGGTGATGCCTGCTCAAAACTGATGGTGGCAGGGCTGCCACCCATCGAGGTCAACTGGATCAGAAACATCTTTTCTTCCACAGTTACCGTTGCTTTCGTGCTGATGCGCAAGGGAAAAAGCGTGGTTGTTACAGCCCACCCATGGCGACAGACGGGGCGGGGGTTGTCGGTCTTTTTCGCCTCCATCCTGTTTATGACCGGCCTCGCCTATCTGCCGCTCGCGGATAATTCGGCCATCAACTATGTCTGGCCGATCATGGTCACGGTGCTGTCAGTTGTATTCTTGAAAGAGAAGATCGGCGTCCGCCGCTTGGTGGCGACGTTGGTAGGGTTTGCGGCGATGCTGATCATGATCCGCCCCGGCTCGACAGCGTTTCAGCCCGCAGCCATCTTTCCGCTTCTGTCAGCACTCTTCTGGGCCATTGGCAGTGTGATGACCCGTGGCATGACGGCGGATGAAGCGCCCGAGACCACCATCCTGTGGTCATCCCTTGTGGCGCTAGTCGCCTCCAGCCTGCTTGTGCCTTTTGTATGGGTGACGCCAACACTGGAACAAGTCGCCATTGGATTGGTCATCGGTCTGGGCTCGGCTGTCGGCCATATCTGCATTATCTTTGCTTTCCAGTCCGCACCGGCATCAGCATTGGCACCCTACACCTATGTGCAGCTCATCTGGGCGGTGTGCCTTGGCTATATGATGTTTGGCACTGTTCCTGATCGCTGGATCGTACTGGGAGGATGTATTATCGCGGCCAGCGGCATCTATACGGCGCACCGCGAGAGGATGCGGCAACGGGAAGCATAATCTGACAACAAGTGTGTGATAGGCTTTTCTGAGCCTTGCAGGCTTTGTGAAGTCTGTCAGACTAATAGCGCTGGTTCTGGGAGGCTGTGATGCGCTGGATCGCCCTGATTTTAGCATTGACGGGAGGCTTGACGGCCTGCGCGACAGTCACACCTTATGATGACATCAAGGTAGGAAGCTTCAAGGGTAGTGTCATTGTTGTCTGGATTGGCGAAGGTGGTAGCAGTGGCGATGGGCTTTTCGTGTATGTGCCAGATCCCGATGATCCGCTGACATTCAGCCGCCATTCCTCTAAGCCTATCGGATCTGTCATCAGACCGGGCATAATGTATACTGATGGTGGCTCGATCCCGCCGTTTGCCCAGTCCTTCAACGGTTTTTCACCATGGGGATATGCGCCTGCCTACATGGTCCATGATTGGCTGTTTACAGCGCGGCATTGCCTGATCGATGGCGCAACCAATCCAGAGTATCAACAGCTCAGGAATGTAACATTTTCAGATTCAGCAGAAATCCTTGGGGAGGCTATCCGCACGCTTGTTGCGGAGAAAAAGGTAAAGAAGGACGACTTTGCAGGAAGCACAATTACAGGTGCTGTTGCCAGTTTTGTTGCCCGTGAGCTTTGGGATGCAAAAGGGGCCTGCAAGAAAAATCAGGTAACCGAAAGACACGTCCGTCTGGCGCTGGATGCCATCAATGTCCCCGCACCGATGACGCTTCTCAGACAGAATGAAAGTGCCCGGCAGCAACGAATGGCTTCGTTCAGACGATCACTAGCCACACAAGACGTTGTACCAAAACGCAAAGACCGGTCTCGCGTTGTGAGCAGGGTATCGTTTTAGGGTATTCGACTGACAGTCGAGCCCGGCAATTTACCTGGCTTATTTGCAGCCATTGCATCGACAAACCGCATTCATTCCCCCATTTCTAGGGGAAACGATTCGTGAACGCGCCAGTGATGTCTGATCCCTTTGCCATTGATGATGATGCCTTTCCCCCTGCCGCGCCTCAGCCGCGTGCGGGTGGTCTGGCGGCGCGTGCCATGGCGGCGGCCAGCCCTGCCGCGAAGTATCTGGCAGGCCTGAATCCGGAGCAGCGTGAGGCCGTGGAAACACTGGACGGTCCTGTGCTGGTGCTGGCCGGGGCCGGCACGGGCAAGACGCGGGTTTTGACCACGCGCATCGCCCATATCATCACCACCAACCGGGCTTATCCATCGCAAATCCTCTCCGTCACCTTCACCAACAAGGCGGCGCGCGAGATGAAAGAGCGCATCGGCCATCTGCTGGGCGGCGTGGGCGAGGGCATGCCCTGGCTTGGCACGTTCCACTCCATCAGCACCAAGATCCTGCGCCGCCATGCCGAGCTTGTAGGCTTGCGCACGGATTTCACCATTCTGGATACGGATGACCAGATCCGTCTGATGAAGCAGGTTATCGCAGCCGACGATATTGACGAAAAGCGCTGGCCTGCGCGCATTCTGGCCTCGATGATTGATGGCTGGAAAAACCGCGCGCTCACACCGGCGAAGGTTCCGGCAGGCGAGGCGCAGGCTTTCGCCAATGGCCGGGGGCAGCATCTCTACAGTGCCTATCAGGCACGGCTGAAAACCCTCAACGCTTGCGATTTCGGTGATCTGCTGCTGGAATGCATCCGCCTGTTTCAGGAAAACACCGAGATACTGGCGCAGTATCAGGATCGCTTCCGCTACATTCTGGTGGATGAGTATCAGGACACCAACGTGGCCCAGTATCTGTGGCTGCGACTGCTGGCCCAGCGGCAGGGTGGCCGCCCGCAGAATGTGTGCTGTGTTGGTGATGACGATCAGTGCGTTGTGGCGGGCACGCGCATCACCATGGCCGATGGATCAGTGCGCGCTATTGAGGACGTAAACGTGGGGGATGCCGTTCTGTCTTCAAAAGGCAGCGGAGAACTGGCGGGAAGTAGTGTAACCCGTGTGCATCACAGCAAGCGCAACGGAAGTCTGATCAAGATAAAGACAGAGTCTGGTGCAGAAATTATTTCCACGCCGGAGCATATGCACTTTGCAGGTTATCGCCTGGGCATTACGCCGCAAATGCACTTTGTCTACCTGATGCAAAAAGACGGTTTGGGTTTCCGCATCGGCACATCACAAACCTATACCAAAGGGCAGAAAAAGCCGATGGTTGGTTTTCTGCAACGTTCGCTTCAAGAAAAGGCAGATGCCCTCTGGGTGGTCGGCACCTGCCGAACCGAGAATGACGCACGGTTGCTCGAAATGCAGTTGTCGCTTAGCTATGGTTTGCCAACATTGCCATTCATGCCGCGCAAGGGCAAAGCCAAGAATGGCATTGTGCATGATAAAGCACTGATCCGGCAGCTCTATACCTCGCTTGATACAGAAGCTGCAGCTGACCGCCTTCTTGAGGATCAAGGGCTTTCGCCAGCGCATCCGCACCATATGCCGCAGTCAAGGCATTCCTCGCGCCGTCAGGTTACACTGACATTGTGCGGCGACAGACGTGGCAAGACGCCGATGCACCGGCTCTCGATTGTTGGCAACGATCGCGAAGGAGCCAAAGCGCTTGAGGCGCTTGGTTTCTCGGTCCGCAGTGCCAAAAAGGGCATGGCAAGCTGGCGCGTGGAAACGGCAAACCAAAGTTGGCTGGAGGTTGCAGCTGCGGCAGAAAAAATGCGCGAGGCTTTTGATCTGCGCATCATTCGCAAGGCGCGGCTTGGGGCAGACAATGCCGCTTCAACAAGTAAGGCGAGCAATTCGTTGCCTTTCACACATGCTGCTTCGGTGCGACCTGGCATGGCCGTGTTTGTGGCTGGCAGCTACGACACAGTCGCAACGGTTGAACGGATTGAGGCTGAGGTTGATGTTTACGATCTCGATGTAGCCAACACCCATAACTACATTGCCAACGGCATTATCACGCATAATTCCATCTACGGATGGCGTGGAGCCGAGGTTGATAACATCCTGCGCTTCGACAAGGATTTTCCTGCCGCCAAGGTGATCAAGCTGGAACGAAACTACCGCTCCACCGGGCATATTCTGGCGACAGCCTCGCGCCTCATCACCAACAACGATGGCCGTCTGGGCAAGACGCTGTTCACCGATGGCGACGAGGGGGACAAGGTCACTGTCTCCGGCGCTTGGGACAGCGAGGAAGAGGCGCGTCTTGTGGGCGAAGAAATCGAGGCGCTGCATGTCAAGAAACACCAACTGAACGAGATTGCCATTCTGGTGCGCGCCTCGTTCCAGATGCGCGAATTTGAAGAGCGCTTCATCACGCTTGGCCTGCCGTATCGTGTGATCGGCGGACCACGCTTTTATGAGCGGCGCGAGGTGCGCGATGCGCTGGCTTATTTCCGCATCGTGGCGCAACCTGCCAACGATCTGGCTTTCGAGCGCATCATCAACACGCCCAAGCGCGGCCTTGGTGATGCGACGCTGAACGAGTTGCATGCCTATTCCCGCAACAGCAGTGTGCCCATGGTGCAGGCGACGCGCGAACTGCTGGAGACAGAAGAGTTCAAGCCCAAGGTGCGCCAGACCCTGCGCGATCTGGTCCTGAGTTTTGACCGCTGGACCGCGATGCTGGAAACCCACAAGCATACGGAAGTGGCCGAGATCATTCTGGAGGAATCCGGCTATACCGACATGTGGAAGAAGGACCGTTCCGCCGATGCCGCAGGCCGTCTCGAAAACCTCAAGGAGCTTGTGCGCTCCATGGAGGATTTCGAGAACATGCAGGGCTTTCTGGAGCATGTCAGCCTTGTCATGGAGGTGGCGGAAGGCGAGAGCGAAGACCGAGTCACACTGATGACCCTTCACGGCGCCAAGGGCCTTGAGTTTGAAACCGTTTTTCTGCCCGGCTGGGAGGAGGGCGTGTTTCCCCATCCGCGCGCATTGGATGAGCAGGGCAGGGCAGGGCTGGAAGAGGAGCGGCGGCTTGCCTATGTCGGCCTTACACGCGCCAAGCAGCGTGCGAAAATCTACTTCGCCTCAAACCGCCGCATTCATGGCTCATGGAACGCCTCGATCCCCTCTCGCTTCGTGGATGAACTGCCCGAAGCGCATGTGGAGGTTGTGTCCTCGTCAGGGCCCAGCTTCGCCCATGGCCGCGGCGGGTATCTTGGTGGTGGCGAGAGCCGCTTTGACCGCATGACCCCGTTCCAGACATCCAGCTATTCAACGCCGGGCTGGCAACGTGCGCAGGCCCGCAGTGATGCGCCGAAAGGTGGCAACTTTGGTGGCGGTAATACGGGTGGTTTTGATCAAGGCCCGCAGACCGCATATCGCGGTGGCGCTTCGCCTGCCCGCAAGCCCATGCAGATCGAGGGACAGATCCTCGCTCGCTCATCAGGCGCTCCGTCTCGTTTTGGTGAAGGAGCGAGGGTTTTTCATGTCAAGTTCGGCAACGGAACAGTGGTGGCTGTTGATGGCAACAAACTGACAGTGGATTTCGACAAGGCGGGGCGGAAGATGGTGATCGAGAGCTATGTGGAGGGGGTGTGATTATGATTGCTAACAAGAGGCTTGATTCGCTAGAATTTCTCACATGAATGATGCGCGTTCAGTAGCAAATTTTTTTCTAGCCAGATCGCAGAGATTAGGGCGTCCCATAACCATACTCTCGCTTCTGAAAATACTATACTTCGCGCATGCTTGGTATCTTGCAAAGATGAATAGGCCTTTAGTTGCCCAACCTTTTTCTGCATGGAAACATGGTCCCGTATGTGAAGTAGTATATGACCAATTTCGTGATTATGGTCAAAAATATATAGATAAATACTGCGTATCATTTAATATCAATGATGGAAAATTCTCTGTATCTAAATACGAATTCGATGAAGAAACGGAAAAATTTCTATGTAATATATTTGATTACTATTCTCAATTCCATCCATATAAACTATCGGATCTGACCCATGAAAAGGGTGGACCTTGGGATCTCGTGTGGACAGACGCAGAAAACAACGCAATTCCTGGCATGAAAATAAAAAATGAGAGTATAATGGAATGGTTTCGCAAGGGAGGCGGCGAAGCTAATTTAGCTGCATTTAAGAGGAGACCCATTTGAGCAGCAAGCTACCATCACCACCGCCCGTTCCTGACCTTGCTCGAGCTAAAGGAAATACTCCGGAAGAAATCGGCGAATGGCTTATTCAGTATTTCAATGAGCGTTCCGTAACATGGAATTATAGATGTGGTACCCGCATCATAAAAGCTGCCTACAAGGGTCTGCATAAGCTGCCTCAACTTATCGCAGGATGCGAAGCGCAGCATGACAAGCAAGGGCGCACATCTAACGAAGAGATTGTTAGGCTTGCTGCACCTTTGGCATTCGGGCGCTCAACTCAAGTTTTTGATCTTCCGTCACGAAAATTCTCTTTTGGTCGTGATCTTTACAGCAGCTATCGAATTCCATTCTTTTTTACAGAAGGCGGAGTTGTAAAAGTCTTTTTTCTTCAGCCTCGGAAGGGCACAGGAGACCATGCCGCTCTTTCAATGGACCAACTTGGAATGATTGCTGCCATCCATAAGCAATATCTCTTGGATGTTGAATTCTATGGACTTAATTGCGATGTTGAATATGTCGACCTTGCTTATGACAGCAAAAGCAAAGATAGAGAAATTCGCAATTATAGTCTGAAAGATATTCCGATCTGGTCCGAAGAAAAATTGCAAAAACGCTTGTCTTTGATAGTGCAAGGACTCCAAATTGCCTATGAAAGCAAGCGAATTGAGCAGCGCGTCCGGATATCGAAACGTGAACCGGATATGCCCCTTTTCGATTGATTCATCGTCTCTGGAAGCTAAGCCGAGAAAAATCATGGGCTTATATATTGGCATAATCCATGGCAACGACACAGACGGCTATGGTGTGTCTTTCCCTGATCTCCCCGGTCATATAACGGCAGGGGATACAATTGATGAAGCTTTTGTCAAAGGACACGAGTTGATTTCGCTGCTCTGTAGGCACTGGCGGGAAGATACCGGCGAAGCCATGCCGAAAGGGAGACCCATTTGGGAAATCAGGCAATCATTTGCAGGAGATGATTTTATGGAAGACGCTATTGCCTTCGCTGTTTCTACTGAACACAATCCCTTCCCATTGGTCGCGGAGTAACACCAGCGTTCTCTGTGTCATTCCCGGCGAGCCCATTGGGCGAGGGAAGGGCGACTGTAATGACGGGCTGATCACAGACGCAAAACAAAAAAAAGCCGCCATCTCTGGCGGCTTTCTGTTTGTCAGTTCAAACCAAACTCACTCAATCGTTACGGCCACAAAGCGCAACTCGCCCTGTGCATTGGCCACCAGAAGCAGGGCCGACTTGCGGCCTTCCTTCTTCAGCTTTTCCACACGGTCCAGAACCTCTGCGGCGGTAGCCACCGGCTCTTGTCCAACCTCGACAATCACGTCGCCGGCTGCAAGCCGCTTCGTGGCAGCGTTGGAGTTTGCATCCACCTTGCCAATCAGCACACCCTTGACCGTATCCTTGATGTTCAGCCGCTTGCGGGCTTCGGCGTTCAGCGGAACAAGATCAAGGCCAAGCGCGCGGCGCACTTGCGTCGGGGCTGCTGGCGCTTCGGCTGGCTTGGCTGCGGATGCCTGACGCTCACCGTCTTCGAGGCGAGCAAGGGTCACCTGCTTCACCACTTCCTTGCCCTTGCGGACGACAGTCACATCAACCGCCTTGCCGACAGCTGTTGTCGCAACGATGCGTGGTAGCTCGCGGCTGTCCTTCACATCCTTGCCGTCAAACTTGATGATCACATCGCCGGCTTCAATGCCTGCTGGTTTGGCAGGGCCTTTGTCGTCAATGCCGGCCACAAGCGCGCCGCGCACCTTGCCAAGGCCCAGTGTCTCGGCAATGCCATCATCCACTTCCTGGATGCGCACGCCCAGCCAGCCACGGCGGGTTTCACCGAAGTTTTTGAGCTGATCGATGACAGGAACAGCAGTGGAGGCTGGAACCGCAAAGCCGATGCCGATGGAACCGCCCGATGGCGAAATGATCGCTGTGTTGATGCCGATCACTTCACCGGCAGAGTTGAACAGTGGTCCGCCGGAGTTACCGCGGTTGATCGCAGCATCTGTCTGGATGAAGTTGTCATAGGGACCGCTGTTGATGCGGCGGTTGCGGGCGGAAAGAATGCCTGCAGAAACCGAGGAGTCAAAGCCAAACGGGTTGCCGATGGCGACAACCCAGTCACCCACACGGGCGGCGCGGTCATCGCCGAACTTGACGAACTTCAGCGGCTTGTCAGACTTCACGCGCAGCACGGCGATGTCGGTCTTGGCATCACGACCGACAACTTCAGCTTTCAGCTTGGTGCCGTCGTTGAAGTTGACCGTGATGTCGTTGGCTTCGCCGATCACATGGTTGTTGGTGATCACGATGCCAGAGGCATCAATCACGAAGCCTGATCCCAGCGAGTTGGAACGGCGCTGCTGGCCTGGTCCCTGTCCGGGATTTTGACCATTGTTGGGGCCACCTTCGCCACGGCGCTGGTTGGGCTGATTTGGCTGGCGCTGGTTTGGCTGGCCTTCGCCGCCCTCACCACGGCGGTTGAAGAACTCGTTGAAGAAATCCTCAAACGGCGCGCCGGGCGGAACCTGTGGCAGTGGAACGCTGCGGTTCTCGACCGTCTGCGAAGCGGAGATGTTCACCACCGCATCAATCACCTGCTCGACGAGCGGCGCAAAGGACTCCGGTGCACCGCGCGCGATGGCTGGTGCCAGCAGCGGCGTCATGGGTGTGGCGATCATCGCGGTGCTGATCATGAAAGCGCTGGCAAGCGCTGTGAAGCGGGATGATCTGGAACGGGTGTTCAGTGTAGAAGAGATCATGGAAGGCATTTGCCCCTCTGGTCGGTTGCTGTGGTGTCGCCCACAATGCTGATCAATGTATCAATTGTGGCTGAAACGCGACAGCCAGTTTTTTACGCGTTCACGCTTTCGTCAAAGCAGTCTTTTCACGATGTAGAGGGCAACAATTCCCCCTACCGCCGATATAAGTCCAATCCGGCGCATCAAACCTTCCGGCGTGCTGGCTGCTTCCAGCATGGCACGGCGTGCTGCATCGGGAAAGGCTGCAAACAGCAGCCCTTCGATCACAAAAAGCAGGGCGAGCGCAGAAAGGAAATCTTCCATGGTCTGCGCTCGATTGATCGTCAGTTCGGCTTCTTGCCGGATGGATCCGTGAAGTAGCGGAAGAAGTCAGAATTTGGAGACAGGATCAACCGCGTGTCTCCCTGCTTCAGGCCGGCTTCATAGGCTTGCATCGAACGATAGAAGCGGAAGAAGTCCTGATCGCGACCAAAGGCTTCCGCAAAGATGCGGTTCTTGTTGGCGTCGCCTTCACCGCGAAACTCTTCAGCTTTGCGGTTGGCTTCACCGATGATGATCTGCACATCACGGTCAGAGCGGGCACGGATCGTTTGCGCTGCTTCTGCACCCTGCGCGCGAAGCTCGGCGGCTTCACGCTCGCGGTCGGTCTTCATGCGCTGGAACACGGCCTGCGATGTCTCGCGGGGCAGTTCCACTCGCGACAGGCGCACATCAACGACGGTGATGCCGAGAGACTGTGTCTCGCGGTTCACATCATCCTGAATGCGGTCCATCAGGCGGGCACGATCCGTGTTGATGATCTGTGTTGTGGAAGCACCGGCCAGCACGCTGCGCATACGGGCATTGATGATACGCTCCAGTGTCTGGTTGGCGGCCCGCACGTTGTTGAGCGACTGATAGAACTTCAGCGGATCCGTGATGCGGTAACGCGTAAAGGCATCAACCACGAGGTTCTTCTGGTCAGACGCCAGCACTTCCTGCGGGCTGAGATCGTTGTCCAGCACGCGGTTGTCGATAAAGGTAACATTCTCCATGAACGGTATCTTGAAATACAGTCCCGGTGCTGTGATGGGCGGGCGTGAGACGCGGCCGAACTGGAACACCAGCGCGGAGCTTGTCTGCGGTACGATGAAAGCAGCATTCGAGATAATCAGGGCGATGACGGCAAGCGCTATGCCGCCGAAGGTGCGCAATCCGCTGCTCATCTGATTGCTCCTGGCTGTTGTTGTTGTGGCCTGCGCTGAAGTTCATTCAGCGGCAGATAAGGCACAGCACCCTGACCGTTCGGGCCATTGTCCATGATGATCTTGTCCATGCCGCCAAACACGCGTTCCATGGTTTCAAGGAAGATGCGCTGGCGGGTTACATCCGGCGCCTTGCGGTAGTCCTCATAGACCTGACGGAAGCGGGAGGCTGAACCCTGCGCTTCTGCGACAGTGCGCTCACGGTAGGCCTGTGCCTCCTGAATCGTGCGCTCTGCCTGTCCGCGTGCTTCCGGCACGATGCGGCTTGCGTAGGTTTCGGCTTCGTTGCGCAAGCGGACCTGATCCTGCACAGCGGCCTGCACTTCACGGAAGGCTGCAAGAACATCTTGCGGAGGTGCAATGCGGGTGACGTTGACGCGGTCAATCACCACGCCGGCCTTGTAGCTGTCGAGCACTGTTTGCATCGCCTTTTGCACCTTGTCCTGAATATCGGACTGGGCAGAAGCAGCTGATGCAGCAGCAGCAGCGACAGCCGCTTGTGTTGCAGCAGTGGCCGCAGCGGTGCCAGCAGGCGTTGCCGCCTGCACAGCAGCCACCTGGCTTGGCAGTACATTCTGCAGCTGGCGCTGGCCGATCACTTCACGCATGGCGCTTTCGGCCACGGCCTTGATCGTGCCGTCAACATTCTGGATAGCGAAGACATAGTCCTCAGGCCTGATTGGCGAGATGCGCCACTGCACGCTGAAGCCAATGTCGACGATGTTTTCATCGGATGTCAGCATCAGGCTGTCGGTGTTTTGGGCAGCGCGGCGGGGGTCGGTTGTTGTCCGGCCAATTTCGGTGTTCTTGACGTCAAGGAAAGGCACCTTGATAACGCCGCCAATCGGGTAGGGCCAGTTATAGTTCAGGCCTTCGCCCTTTTTGCCAACAAACTTGCCAAACTGCATTTCCAGCGCAACTTCGTTGGTCTTGACGGTGTAGATGCCGGTAAGCGCATATCCCAGCAATGCCAGAAGGCCGAGCACTACAAACCCCTTGCCGCTGATCCCGCCAAGGCCGCTTCCGCCGCCGCCAGGTGGCAGCACATTCTTGAAACGGTCCTTGCCACGGCGCAGCAGCTCTTCAAGGTCTGGTGGCTGACCACCGCCCTTGTTGCCGCCGCCATCATTGTTGTTTCCGCCGCCCGGACCCTGTCCCCACGGTCCTTGATTCTTGGGACCTTGGTTCTTTGGCTGCCATGGGCCGCCGCCTTCATTGTTCCAGGGCATGAAAATCCTCTGTCAATTCGCCTTTGCAGGCTGTGATCTCAATGGGCTTTAGCAAAACCGTGGAAAGCTGCAATGCCTTGCGCTGATCGTTGGTAAATCCCGTATTCTGCGCCACGACATGGTGCCTGAACGCCAAAAGGTCAACGGTTCAACGGCGGATGTAGTCCACAAAAGCATAACGCGCGTCGTCATCCGGCCCTTTTGCATGGCTTTCCCGCCGCACCTCCTGCCATAGAGCGCGGTCAATGGCCGGAAATGTGGCGTCGCCCTCGATATTGAGATCAACTTCGGTGATGAACAGCTTATCTGCCATGCCAATGGTCTGGCGGTAGATTTCACCGCCGCCCGCCACCATGATGCTGTCTGTTTCACGCAGTTTTCCAAGCGCACGGGCTTTTTCAAACGCGGCATCCAGTGATGTGACGGCAAAGATGCCCTCTCTGGCAAAGCTCCCATCCCGAGTGATGACGATGTTGTCGCGCCCTGGCAAGGGCCTGCCAATGGATTCATAGGTCTTGCGCCCCATGATCACCGGCTTGCCAAGGGTGAGCGCGCGGAAGTGCTGCAGGTCGCTTTTGATGCGCCACAACAGTTGGTTATCCCGCCCGATAACGCCGTTTTGCGCAACGGCTGCGACAAGGGAGATGGTCACACGGCCACCGGTGCTTTGATATGCGGATGCGGATCGTAGTGCTCGATCGCGATATCCTCGAATTTGAAGTCAAAAATCGAGCGCACAGCAGGGTTCAACCGCAGGGAGGGCAGGGGCCTTGGATCACGCGCCAGCTGCGTGCGGGCCTGTTCCATATGGTTGGAATAGAGATGCGCATCCCCCAGCGTGTGCACGAAGTCTCCGGGCTGCAAACCGCAAACCTGCGCCAGCATATGGGTCAGCAGGGCATAGCTCGCGATGTTGAACGGCACGCCAAGGAACACATCTGCCGAACGCTGATAGAGCTGGCAGGAGAGGCGGCCTTCGGCGACATAGAACTGGAACAGGCAGTGGCAGGGGGCCAGCGCCATCTGGTCAATTTCAGCAGGATTCCAGGCTGAAATGATCAGGCGGCGCGAATCCGGATTGCGCTTGATCTCGTTTACCAGCCAGCTGATCTGGTCAACACTGCCGCCATCGGGCTTGGCCCAGCTGCGCCACTGTTTGCCATAAACAGGCCCAAGATTGCCCTCGGCATCGGCCCATTCATCCCAGATGCCGACACCGTTTTCCTTGAGATATTTGATGTTGGTGTCGCCAGCCAGAAACCAGATGAGCTCGTGGATGATTGATTTCAGGTGCAGTTTCTTGGTTGTGACAAGCGGAAAGCCTTCAGACAGATCAAACCGCATCTGATGGCCGAAGACGGACAAAGTTCCGGTACCGGTACGGTCGGATTTTTTGACGCCCTCATCAAGGATGCGGGCCATAAGATCGTGATATTGACGCATCTCGGTTGTTTAGCCTGATTCCGCCCTTTTGTCCGCCCTTTTGCGGTTCTGTCCACAAGCCGCCAGACAAACAAAAACCCCCGGTCTTGCGACGCGGAGGTTCTGTTGTTCCAAACGGGCGATGCCCGCAGAAATCACTTCTTCTTGGGATGGAACATCGACAGTGTGCCGTAGTGTTCGGCAAGCAGGTAATAGAATGTGATGCGCGACTTGGTGCGGTCAGCCTTCATTTTCTCGCCAACAGCTTTGCAAGCGGCTGTGAGTGCTGCCTTGTCTTCCTTGCGGCCCATTTTCTTCTGAAGGAAGTTGACAACAACGCGCTCGACTTCAGCAGGATCGCTGGCAGCAACGTAGCGGGTGTCTGCCTTGCTCATGACAAGAGCGTAGGTCTTGGCCATGCCCTGAACAGCGAGTTCATCGACTTTTGTTGTGTAGAGTTTGACGTCTGCGAGATGGTCCATCGGAATTCTCCTGATAAGATATAATTTCAGAAGCCCCCTGCGGATTCGCGATTGCTTCTGAGCAAACATTATCACGGGTTTTGGGTTTGTCACCTCCCGATCTTCCTCGTGTCGCCGGAAGAGTTTTCGGGAAGAATGCGCGGTCAAAATTGCATTTGCGCAAAATATCAATAAAAATGTATCCATTTTCATGCCTTATTTGAGCACAAGACAGCTCGCTGCTGATCACATAAGGAATCTTTTTTAACGAACAAATTTGTAAAACACTCAGGCGCGATCTATATTGTTGCAAGAGTTTTTCCCTGGGAGGAATCATGTCTCGTCATTTTGGCCGCATCGCTATGGCCCTTTTCGCTGCTATCATTACCCTTGGTCTGTCGGCAGAGTTTGTTGATGCCAAGCCCGGTCGTGGCAGCAACAGCGGAAGCCGCGGCAGCCGTACAGATACGTCTGTGCCATCAACACCGACAGCCCCGCGTGCTACAACCGGTGCGCCGTCCAGCCCAGCCGCCAATCCCGCTGGCATGCCCGGCCGTGCTGCAGCAACAGCTGCGCAGGCTGCCAAGCCATCGATGATGTCAACAATGGCCAAGGGCTTCGCCATGGGTCTGATTGGTGCAGGTCTGTTTGGTCTTCTGACAGGCAGCGGCCTGTTTGGCGGTCTCAGCGGCATTGCCGGTTTCCTTGGCTTGCTGCTGCAGGTGGCGCTGATTGCGCTTGCCGTCCGCCTCATCTGGGGTTTCTTCAAAAACCGTCAGGCCGCAAACCAGCCTCAGGCAGCTGGTCCAGCCGGTTATGCCCGTGCACCATCGCCTGAAAGAATGGCCGGTGTGATGGGTGGCGGAGCAGCAGGTGCTGCAGCCGCATCTCCAGCAAGCTATGCTCCACAGCCGGTTGAGCCACAGCGCTCGGACACGGTTGGCATCGGTCCTGATGACTATAATGGCTTCCAGGCTGTGCTCGCCAATGTGATGGGTGCCTATTCAGCCGAGGATATCGGCGGTCTGCGCCGCGTTACAACGCCTGAAATGGCCGCGCACTTCATCCGCGAACTGCAGGAAAACCAGAGCCGTGGCATCACCAACCGGCTTGGTCAGCCAACCCTTCTGCAGGGTGATCTGGCTGAAGCCTGGTATGAGGACAATGTTGCCTACGCTACTGTTGCCATCCGCTATTCCATGACTGACGCCGTGCTTGAGCGCAGCTCTGGCAAGGTGCTGGAAGGCAGCCTCAGCCAGCCGCAGGAAAATGTGGAAATCTGGACATTCCGCCGCGACAACGCGGGCCAGATCTGGGTGCTTTCAGCCCAACAGCAGGCTTGATCTAAGCTGTTATCTCATTGAAAAAGCCGCCTTCGGGCGGCTTTTTTGTTTTTGGCAACGCGCGAGATCTTAGCCCACAAACGCATCCGCGCTGTAGCCCTGCAGGAACAGCAGCGCGGTCAGATCACCATGGTCGATGCGCACATGCGCCGCGGCCGCCACTGCCGGTTTGGCATGGAGTGCCACACCCAGACCCGCTTCACCCAGCATGGCGAGATCATTGGCTCCGTCACCAACAGCCATCACCTCTTCAGCCAGAAGACCACGTGCATTACGCAACTGGATCAGGCGCTCCTGCTTGGCTTCCTTGCCAAGGATGGGATCACGCACCAAGCCTTCGAGCTTGCCACCTGACACTTCAAGGATGTTTGAGCGGTCCTCGTCAAAGCCGAGAATTTGGCCGATTTTCGAGGTGAATACTGTGAAGCCGCCTGAAACCAGCGCGCAGTAGGCACCGTTGGCTTTCATGGTCGGGATCAGTGTCTTGCCGCCGGGCATCAGCGTAATGTGCTTGGCAATGATATCATCCACCACAGTTACCGGCAGGCCTTTCAAAAGGGCAACGCGCTCGCGCAAGGCAGGTTCAAAGGCAATTTCGCCGCGCATGGCGCGCGCGGTAATGGCCGACACCTTGTCCTTCAGGCCAACAAAAGCCGCCAGCTCGTCAATGCATTCCTGCTCGATCATGGTGGAGTCCATGTCCGCCAGCAGGAGCTTTTTCCTGCGATGCGCTTGCCGCAATATGGCGACATCAACGGGATGCGCGCCAATCATCTCGCGCAATTGCGCTGTCAGTGCTGGAATATCCGCATCTGCGCTTGCGAA
Organism: Beijerinckiaceae bacterium; assembly: GCA_051649305.1. Lineage (GTDB taxonomy): Bacteria > Pseudomonadota > Alphaproteobacteria > Rhizobiales > Beijerinckiaceae > JADCCX01. The sequence goes on along the minus strand of JBOFGV010000079.1, from coordinate 6,509 downwards.
AGCAACCTCAGCCGCGATACCGGGAGAGAGCCAGCGTGTTGCAGCAGCGTTTGGCAACTGCGATGCAACGCGGGCAACAAGATCAGCCTCGACGGAAGGGCTTGCAGGATTCGATATCAGGATTGCAACAGAGGTCATGGCAGCAACATCAGGGCAAGAGACAGTGGACAGACTGGCGGGTTACGCCACCAGTCACGATGTGTTGCTCATTGCAGGTCCCACTGCCAGCGGCAAGTCCGCATTGGCCATTGAAGTGGCAAGGCGCACGAATGGTGTGGTGATCAACGCCGACTCCATGCAGGTCTATGGTGGCTTGCGCATCCTCACGGCGCGCCCCAGCGTTGCTGAAGAGGCCAGTGCCGATCATCGGCTTTATGGCTTTGTGGATCCTGCCATCGCCTTTTCAACTGGCGACTATGTGCGTGCAATCACGCCTCTGCTGGCAGCACTTCGGTCTGAAGGGCGTCCCGCAATTGTGGTGGGCGGCACCGGGCTTTATTTCAACGCGCTGACATTGGGGTTGGTCAGCATGCCTGACATTCCAGCCAGCATCATGCTTGAAGTTCAGGACATGCATGAAAGAGGTGGTGATCTTCACCGCTGGCTGCAGCGCGAAGATGCTGCTTCCGCAGCCAGATTGTCTCCGGCAGATTCCCCTCGCTTGCAACGCGCAGTCGCCGTCAAACTGGCCACGGGCAAAACTCTGGGCGAGTGGCAGGCGGAAGCCACGTCACCCTTGCTGCATGCCGGAAGTTGGAAAGGTGTTTTTCTCGCGCCTGATCGTGCAGTGCTCTACGCGCGCATCAATTCCCGCTTTCATAGCATGCTGACGCAAGGGGCTCTCGATGAAGTCCGCGCCGTTGCTGCACTTGCCTTGCCTACCAACCGTGGAGTGATGAAAAGCCACGGCATGCCGCATCTGCTGGCGCATCTCAGGGGTGACATGTCGCTTGATGAGGCCATCAATCTTGGCCAGCAGGACACACGCAACTACGCCAAAAGACAATTCACCTGGGCGCGGCGTTTCATGCTGGAATGGGAATGGATTGTTTGAAGTTGGCCGGGCCGAGGCTTTGGTAAATGATGGACCGGCACAGGATCAAGCCATCTCCGTAAGGTGCAATGGTCAGGAAAACGGGATTACCACTGCTGTCGGTTTCAATCATGGTTTCTCCGTTGCCATGGGCACAAACCCAAAGGCATCGCTGCCAAACCCCCGCCAGCAGCATCTCCTGACAAGAAGCCAGAAAACGGGCACCAACCAATCCTTCGACCGCTTTTCCAAAAGTTTGCTCTGCATAAGCGTTTGCAAAAATCACGAGACCGTCCTGCACAACATCATTTTCATCCCTGATGAATTGAATGCCAAGGATGGAGAGCGGTATCGATGAGAGGAGTACGTCGCACAGGCCTCCGCGGATGTTGCAAAGCGGATAGGACACAGGGTGTGTTTTCTGCGGTCCGCTATAGCGTGGTTTTTCAAGCCTTGGCATGCGCGATATGGTCATTGTTGGCATGGTGTGGCATCTCTCATTTTTGCAACCTATAGTTGTTTTTACCTATGCCAAAGAGGCTTTAACAAAACTTGAATCAAAATAATTGCGATCCAACTTTTGAAGCATGGGCAGAGGGAACCTTGCGCTTGACAATAGTGCCTCTGGCGTTCATGTTCACAGGATGAACATTCTTATTGTAGTACGCTGTGCGCTGGCCAAGGGACGTGGGTAACCACGCTGATCTCGCAGCTAGCGCATAACCCAGGGCCCCAGAGGCCCTTTTTTCTTGCCTGAACAAACCGACCGAACGACGATACCAAGGAAACACCATGAGCACCGCCACTGCCAAAAAGCCGACCTCCAGCAAAGCGACCAAAACTGCTGCTGTGTCTGTCCCAGAGGTGCTGACCATGACTGGCGCTGAAATGGTGATCAAGGCGCTGCAGGATCAGGGCGTGGAGCACATCTTTGGCTATCCCGGCGGGGCCGTTTTGCCGATTTACGATGCGCTGCATCAGATGGGTGGTGTCGAGCATATTCTGGTGCGCCATGAGCAAGGTGCTGTGCATGCCGCTGAAGGCTATGCGCGCTCATCAGGCAAGGTTGGCGTCGTGCTTGTCACATCAGGTCCGGGCGCAACCAATGCTGTCACCGGCCTGACAGATGCATTGCTGGATTCGATCCCTGTCGTCTGTTTCACCGGTCAGGTGCCGACGCATCTCATCGGCTCGGACGCTTTTCAGGAGTGCGACACTGTTGGCATCACCCGCCACTGCACCAAGCACAACTACCTCGTGAAGCGCATCGAGGATCTGCCACGCATCATTCACGAGGCTTTCTATGTGGCGGCCCATGGTCGCCCGGGTCCGGTGGTTATCGACATCCCGAAGGACATCCAGTTCAAGTCCGGTGACTATGTTGGCCCGAAAGACATCGAGCACCGCACCTACAAGCCCAAAATGGACGGTGATCTCGCGCGCATCGAGGCCGCTGTGGAGATGATGGCAAAAGCCAAGAAGCCGCTGTTCTACACCGGCGGCGGCGTCATCAATGCGGGTCCTGATGCATCAAAAGCCTTGCGCGAGCTGGTGCGGGCAACGGGCTTCCCCATCACGTCCACGCTCATGGGACTGGGTGCCTATCCCGCCAACGATCCTCAGTGGCTGGGCATGCTCGGCATGCACGGCACCTACGAAGCCAACTGGGCGATGCATGATTGCGATCTGATGATCAACATCGGCGCGCGTTTCGATGACCGCATCACCGGTCGTATCGATGCTTTCGCGCCCAATTCCAAGAAGATCCATGTTGATATCGATCCTTCCTCCATCAACAAAATCGTCAAGGCAGACCTCGGCATTGTTGGCGATGCCGGACGTGTGCTGACCGAAATGGTGCGCTTGTGGAAGGCGAAGAAACACAAGGCGCAGCCAGCGGTGAAGGACTGGTGGGGCGAAGTGAAGGTCTGGCGTGAGCGCAATTCACTGGCTTTCCGCAATTCGGACACCATCATCAAGCCGCAATATGCCGTGCAGCGCCTTTATGAACTGACGAAGAAGCACGACACCTACATCACCACGGAAGTGGGCCAGCACCAGATGTGGGCGGCGCAGTATCTGCACTTTGATGAGCCAAACCGCTGGATGACATCGGGTGGTCTGGGCACCATGGGCTACGGCCTGCCGGCTGCCATTGGTGTGCAGATGGCGCACCCCAAGGCGCTGGTCATTGACGTGGCCGGTGAGGCCTCCATCCTCATGAACATGCAGGAAATGAGCACCGCCGCGCAGTATCGCCTGCCGATCAAGGTTTTCATCCTCAACAACGAATACATGGGCATGGTGCGCCAGTGGCAGGAACTGCTGCATGGCGGGCGCTACTCCAACAGCTATTCGCAGGCGCTGCCGGATTTCGTGAAACTGGCTGAGGCTTATCACGCCAAGGGCATCCGCTGTTCGGACCCCAAGGAGCTGGACGCCAAGATTCAGGAGATGATCGACTATCCCGGCCCGGTGATTTTCGATTGCCTCGTGGCAAAGGAAGAAAACTGCTTCCCCATGATCCCGTCTGGCAAGGCGCATAACGAGATGATCATGCCCGATTTTGCCGGCGATCTCGGCAATGTCATCGACGCGAAGGGCAGGGGTCTGGTCTAACCAGCCCGTTTAGAATTTAGGAAACCACCATGAAATCCCATTACAACGATCCATCCAATGCACAGGTCATCGAGCGGCGTACGCTGGCGATCATCGTCGACAACGAGCCGGGTGTGTTGGCCCGCATCGCCGGCATGTTCTCCGGTCGCGGCTACAACATCGAGAGCCTGACAGTCACCGAGACCGAGCATGAAAAGCACGTCTCGCGCCTCACCATTATCACCAAGGGCACCGGCGCTGTGCTGGATCAGATCAAGGCACAGCTTGATCGTCTTGTGCCAGTGCACCGCGTGCTGGACCTGACGACATCCGGCCCATCCATCGAGCGGGAACTGGCGCTGGTCAAGGTGCGCAGCTCCGGTGAGCACCGCATGGAGGCCCTGCGGCTGGCAACTGCCTTTGGTGCCAAGCCGGTGGATGCAACGCTGGAAAGCTTCGTCTTTGAAATCACAGGCTCCACTGATGATGTCGAGCGTTTCATCAACCTGATGACCGCCATCGGTCTGGTGGAAGTATCCCGCACAGGCGTGGCCGCGATCAGCCGCGGTGCGGAAGGGATGTGATGCTCAGCCGCCGGGGTTTTCTTAAAGCATTGGCCTGGCTGGGCGTTTCGGGAACATCCTTTGGCGCTTATGCCGTTGGCGTTGAGCCATTGCTCAGGCTTTCGATAGCCGAATACAAGCTCACGCCGCGCGGTTGGCCAAAAGGGCAAAAACTGCGGCTGGTTATTCTGGCTGATATCCATGCGGTTGACCCATGGATGTCTGCAGCACGCATCCGTTCCATTGTTGCCAGCGCCAACGCGCTGAACGGCGATATCATCCTCCTTCTTGGGGATTATGTCAGCGGCACGCGCTTTTTCCGCCGGGAGGGAATGGCAAGCGAATGGGGGCCTGAACTCGGGCAGTTGAAGGCACCTTTGGGTGTACACGCCATCACGGGCAACCACGACTGGTGGGAAGACAAAACCGCTATGGCAAGGGGCGCAGGCCCAACCATCGCCCATCAAGCGCTTGAGGCGGCAGGCATCAATGTCCTTGAAAATCAAGCCATTCGCCTCGTGCATGATGGCAAGCCATTCTGGTTGGCAGGCCTGGGTGATCAGATGGCTTTTGTGCCAATCCACCGTCGTCGTAATATTCGCGCAGGCATTGATGATCTGCCCAAAACGCTGGCCGCGATAACAGATGATGCTCCGGCCATTCTCATGGCCCACGAACCTGACATCTTTCCAAGAGTCCCTGACCGTTTTGCCATCACGCTTTGCGGCCATACGCACGGCGGTCAGGTCAATCTTTTTGGGTGGCGTCCGGCTGCAGGGTCCCGGCTGAGCCGAGTTTATCCACGCGGACATTTTCGTGAGCATGGCCGTGATCTGCTCGTCTCAAGCGGCCTTGGCTGTTCGATTCTGCCTGTGCGTGTCGGTGTGCCGCCCGAAATTATGGTTCTCGAATTAGGAGGCGAAGATAACCATGCTCCTGCTTGACCGAACCCTCGCTGCACCTTAACGAAGCATCCATTCGTTTTTCCCCGCTTTCACGCAACAATCTCACGAAGGAAACATCCATGCGCGTTTATTATGACCGTGATGCAGACATCAATCTCATCAAAGGCAAGAAAGTCTGCATCGTCGGCTACGGTTCGCAGGGCCACGCCCATGCGCTGAACCTGAAGGACAGCGGCGTGAAGGAAGTGGTCATCGCGCTCAAGGCTGGTTCGCCAACCCGCAAGAAGGCAGAGGCTGCCGGTTTCAAGTGCATGACACCAACAGACGCCGCCAAATGGGCGGACCTCATGATGATGCTTACACCTGACGAATTGCAGGGTGATATCTACCGTGACGAGCTGCACGACAACATGAAGAAGGGTGCAGCCCTCTGCTTCGCCCACGGCCTGAACGTACACTTCAACCTGATCGAGCCACGCGCTGATCTCGATGTGTTCATGATCGCGCCAAAGGGCCCTGGCCACACCGTGCGTTCGGAGTATCAGCGTGGTGGCGGCGTGCCCACGCTTATCGCCATCCACAAGGATGCGACCGGCAACGCCCATGATATCGCGCTGTCCTATGCCTCAGCCAACGGCGGTGGCCGTGCAGGCATCATCGAAACCACCTTCAAGGAAGAGTGCGAGACAGACCTGTTCGGCGAGCAGGTTGTTCTTTGCGGCGGTCTGGTCGAGCTGATCAAGGCTGGCTACGAAACACTGGTGGAAGCTGGTTACGCGCCAGAAATGGCCTATTTCGAGTGCCTGCACGAAACCAAACTGATCGTGGACCTGATCTACGAAGGCGGCATTGCCACCATGAACTACTCGATCTCCAACACTGCTGAATACGGCGAGTACGTCACCGGTCCACGCATCATCACCGCTGAAACAAAGGCCGAGATGAAGCGCGTTCTCAACGACATCCAGACCGGCAAGTTCACGCGTGACTGGATGCTGGAGAACAAGGTCAACCAGGCCTCGTTCAAGGCCATCCGCGCCCGCAACGCTGCTCACCCGATCGAGGAAGTGGGTGCCAAGCTGCGCGACATGATGCCATGGATCAAGCAGAAGGCTCTGGTGGACAAGGCGAAGAACTGAGCGGTTTTTGCTTCCGAGATCAAGGGCCGCTTTTGCGGCCCTTTTTTATTGTGTGCAGCCATCGCTAGGACTTATGGAGTTCCTGTCATTCCCGGCGAGCGCAGCGAGGGAATGGAATCCATCTTTCAAACATTGGAAAAGAAAAAAGTGTGGATTCCCTTCCCTCGCTGCGCTCGCCGGGAATGACATTGATAAACAAAAAGGCCGGGTTTCCCCGGCCTTCTAAAACTCTAACTGAAAGCAAAACTCCTCAGTTCTTCGCCTTGTCCAC
>JBOFGV010000078.1:0-3757 GCA_051649305.1 Beijerinckiaceae bacterium | reverse complement strand
GACACCGGCAGAAATTCGGTGAAACCTTCCACAAAGCCCAGTAAGAGTGCCTTGAGCATGTCCATGGATGTGTTCCTGCAATGATGAGACGCAACGAGGGATGATTCTTGCTATCCGACAAGGACATTAAGGATTGGCTAAGCATACACAGCAGCAACCTCGGATTCGAGGTCTGCCGCGTGACATCGGCTGATCTGTCGCGGGCGGATACGCTGGCACAGTGGTTACACGATGGCCATCACGGTTCGATGGTATGGATGCAGGACCGGCAGGAGCAGCGCGCCGCCCCCACCGGGCTGTGGCCAGAGGCGCAATCCGTCATCATGCTGGGCATGAATTACGGTCCTGAGTCTGACCCGATGGCGACACTGGATCAGGCTGAGCGCGGCACGATCTCGGTCTATGCTAGGGGCCGCGATTATCATGACATCATCAAGGGCAAGCTCAAGCAGCTGGCGCAGCAGTTTGCGGTCAAAACCGGGGCAGCGGTGAAAGTGTTTGTCGATACCGCCCCGGTGATGGAGAAACCTTTGGCACAGGCCGCGGGCCTTGGCTGGCAGGGCAAGCATACAGTGCTTGTGTCGCGGGAGCTGGGCAACTGGCTGTTTCTGGGGGCCATCTTCACCACCCATGTCATTGCGCCTGATGAACCTGAAACGGACCATTGCGGCTCCTGCACCCGCTGCCTGACGGCCTGCCCAACGGGGGCCTTTCCCGCACCCTATGTGCTGAACAGCCGCCGCTGCATCAGTTACCTCACCATCGAGCATAAAGGCATGATCGATCGCGAACTGCGCGCGCTGATGGGCAACCGAATCTACGGCTGCGATGACTGTTTGGCTGTCTGCCCCTGGAACAAGTTTGCGGAGGTGGGACGCGAAGCCAAGCTGCAGGCGCGCGAGGAACTCAACGCACCTTGGTTGGTGGAGTTGCTGGCGCTGGATGATACGGCCTTTCGCACCCTGTTCTCGGCGTCACCTGTAAAGCGTACCGGGCGGGATCATTTCATCAGGAATGTGCTGATTGCGGCTGGCAATGCGGCTGACACAGTGCATGCGTCAGAGATGTGTCATGCGGTGCTGTCCCATCTCGTTGACCCTGCACCGGTGGTGCGGGGAACGGCTGTCTGGGCACTGGCGCGGCTTGATGAAAATCTCGCGCGCTCTGAAAAGCTGAAGCACCTCGCCAACGAGAAAGACGCCTCTGTGCGCACCGAGTGGGAAGCCGTGATATGACAACCGCCATGAACCTTTTCTGCTTCGGTCTTGGTTTTTCCGCACAAGCCCTGATTGCGAATCATCGCCAGCGCTTTGCCAGCATCAGCGGCACAGTGCGCACAGGCGACAAGGCGAAGCGCCTGCATGCGGAAGGCATCAATGCCATGCTTTACAGTGGCGGCGCAGCCAGCGGTATTCTGGAATCAGCCCTCGACAGTTGCACCTCGCTGCTTGTTTCAGCCGCCCCTGATGAGGCAGGTGACCCGATGCTGCGGCATCTCTCCGAGCCGCTGATGGCGAGCGAAGGCCTGAAAACCATAGTCTACCTCTCGACCGTGGGCGTTTACGGCGACCAGCAGGGCCGCTGGGTGGATGAGACGGCAACACTAAACCCCGGCAGCGAACGCGCCCGGCGCAGGGTGCAGGCCGAGCAGGCGTGGCTGGCGTTTGGCCAGAAGAAGGGTGTAGCGATACAAATCCACCGGCTTGCCGGCATCTATGGTCCCGGCCGCAATGCGCTTGAGGATATGAAGGATGGTTCCGCAAGACGCATCATCAAGGATGGGCAGGTGTTCAACCGCATCCATGTGGCAGATATCGCCGGTGCAGCGATGGCTGGGTTTGAGAACGCGACGGTTTCTGGCGCTTTCAATGTCTGTGATGATGCGCCCGGACCACCGCAGGATGTGGTGGCTTTTGCAGCGGAATTGCTGGGGATGCCGGTTCCGCCCGACACGCCTTTTGCCGAGGCGAAGTTGTCCGAGATGGGCCGCAGTTTCTATGCCGAAAGCAAGCGTTGCAGCAACGCGCGGCTTAAAGCAGAGCTTGGTTATGCCTTGCGCTATCCCACCTACCGGGAAGGATTGACCGCGCTCGCCGCAGATATGACCTATTAGACCAGATTATCTGTGGCGCTTGGGACACAAAGGGTGCGGCTTTACGTCTTTATACAGCGTCTTTTTGGAAAACCGTTTTATTTCAATGTGTTGATACATTTTCACAGCGCTTGACAGAAAAGAGAGGCGAAAATATGTATCGGCCCGATTTCAGGGTGATCATTTTGATCGCTCCAGACGGCATTTTTATAAGGCAAGCGAACAGCGAGCCCTGTGAAAAGGCAAGACAGGCGGATGGCTCACGATGAGTGAAAAAGGCCAAGGCCCTGACAATCAAGACGCGGAACTCAAGGCACGCCTCGACAAACTGTCGGGTGCGATCAAGACCGAGATGACCCATGTCGCTGAAGAGCGGGATGCCACTGGCAAGAAACAGCCTATTATCGGGCTTGGTTCAGCCATGGGGATGGGAATTCGGGTGTCGACCGAGCTTGTTGCCGGGGTTCTTGTGGGTGGATTTATCGGCTGGTGGATTGACCGCTGGCTGGACTCCAGTCCCTTCGGACTTCTGATCATGCTGATGATCGGAATGCTGGCCGGGTTCTGGAATGTGTACAAGATGTCTATGCGGTCTTCGACCAGTGGGCATCAGAACAACGGCAAAGACTGAAGGCCTGATCCCAGGCTTTTCAGAAACGACGAGGTTAATTGTGGCAGGCGAACCAGGCAAGATCGACCCGATCCATCAGTTCGAGATCTCGAAGATCGGTCCCTCGATCAATGTTTTCGGCCACGATGTGTCCTTTACAAACTCGGCCTTGTTCATGCTCATCGCCGTGTTGATCATTCTGTTCATCATGGTTTACGGCACGCGTGCTCGCTCGGTCGTGCCTGGACGTCTCCAGTCTGCTGCTGAAATGCTTTATGAGTTTATGGCGGATACCGTTCGGTCCAGCACCGGCAAGGAAGGCATGAAGTTCATGCCGCTGGTGTTCTCGTCCTTCATCTTCGTATTGGTTTGCAACCTTGTGGGTCTCATTCCCGGCACATTCACGGTCACCAGCCATATCATCGTCACCTTCATGTTCGCCATGCTGGTCATCGGCACGGTCATCATCTACGGCATTGCCAAGCACGGCACACATTTCTTCGGTCTGTTTGTGCCGTCGGGTGTTCCCGGCCTTCTCATGCCCTTCATTGTTGTCATTGAAGTTGTGTCCTTCATCTCGCGCCCCATCAGCCTTTCCATGCGTCTGTTCGCCAACATGCTGGCGGGCCATATCGCACTGAAAGTCTTCGCGGGCTTTATTGTTCTCATGACCACAGCTGGCGGTGCTGCCCTTGCACTGACGCCCCTGCCAATGGCCATGATTGTTGCTCTTTACGCATTGGAATTGCTGGTCGCTTGCCTCCAGGCCTTCGTCTTTTCAATTCTGACTTGCATCTATCTCAACGATGCGCTTCACCCCGGGCACTGATTTCCTATCAGGCTTAATTCTCGAAAACAGACTAACCAGACACTCAGGAGTTTATCATGGAAGCGGAAGCCGCAAAGTTCATCGGCGCAGGTCTTGCAGCTATCGGCATGGGCGCCGCAGCTATCGGCGTTGGCAACATCTTCGGAAATTTCCTTTCGGGCGCCTTGCGCAACCCATCGGCAGCTGATGGCCAGTTCGGCCGCGCCTTCATCGGTGCAGCTCTTGC
>JBOFGV010000077.1:0-5193 GCA_051649305.1 Beijerinckiaceae bacterium | reverse complement strand
CTGACCCTCCCCCTTTCTGGGGGAGGGAACGCTCATCACGATGTTTTGTGTTCGTTGTAACTCTCTATTGCTGGCGCTTCCCTCCCCCAGAAAGGGGGAGGGTCAGGGTGGGGGTTGACGGCGCGATGACCAGTAAAGGTTGACCACGCGATATCTCCCCCAGCTCCCGCTCACACCAGATCGATCAACATCGGGATCAGCGGTTCATCCGCCGGCGGCATGGGATAATCCCGCAATTTATTCGGCTTCACCCATTTCAGCGCCTGCCCCTCGCGGGACTGGACTGCGCCTTCCCAGCGGCGGCAGATGTAAAGCGGCATCAGGAGATGAAACTCCGGATAGGCGTAGCTGGCGAAGGTGAGGGGGGCGAGGCAGGCTTCCTTCACCTCTATGCCGAGCTCTTCCTTTAACTCGCGGATCAGCGCTACTTCAGGGCGCTCGCCCGCATCCAGCTTGCCGCCGGGAAATTCCCAGAGGCCTGCTAGCGCCTTGCCTTCCGGGCGCTGCGCAATCAGCACGCGGCCATCAGCATCAATCAGCGCGCAAGCGACAACAAGCAGGATTTTCATGTCGGTTTTCCCTGTGGCAGGCGAATGAGGCCGGTGACGATGGCGACGCCAAGCAACACGATTGCGCCGCCCATGATCTGACGCCACTCTACCGGTTCACCCAGAACAACAATCCCAAGCAATACAGCAACGGCAGGAACCAGATAGCTTGTCATTGACGCCTTGGTCGGTCCAGCGCGGCGCAACAGGCGCATGAAGATCCAGATCGGGAGGGCTGTTGAAAACCACGCCAGCACCAACAATGCTGGCCAGTGGTTTTGAGCTGGAGCCAGTGCCGAAGGACCAGAGATTGCCAGCACGAGCGTTGTGGCAATGATTGCCGACATGATCTGCTGTCCAAACGCGAGGCGGATGGGATCACTTGTGGGGACAACACGTCCATAGATATTGCCGATGGCATAGCCAAAAGTCAGCAACAGCATGGCCAGCACCGCCACCAGTGTGCCGCCGCCTTGCAAGGCAGCTGGGCCGATGAGCAGGGCAATGCCAACCAGCCCAACAAGAATGCCGCCTACGCGCTGGCCTGTGAGCCGCTCGCCTGTCATGAAATGATGGGCCAGCACCGCGGTCATAAGTGGTCCTGTGGCCTGAATGAGTGCGGCTGGTCCGCTGTCCATGCGGGTCAGTGCAAAGGCCACCAGAATGTTCGGCAGCCAGCCATTCACAGTTCCGAGCACCAGCCAGTCGCGCGCTTCACGCCCCTTTGGCAGCACGGAAAAGCCCAGCAGTGTGAGCGCCAATCCAAGTGCAAGCGCCGCTCCAACAGCCCTGAGCGCAGCAATCGCGAACGGGTCAAGATCGCTGCTCAGCAGTTTGATCAGCAGGAAACTGCTGCCCCATGTCAGGGCATTGCCTGCGAGATGAACCGCAATAAATGTCCGGCTGGCGTCAGAACCGTCTTGCGCACTCACGAACGGTAGTCGCCGTTGATCTCGATATAGGCTTTTGTCAGATCGCAGGTGTAGGCGGTGTAGCGTCCCTTGCCGATGCCAAGATCAACCGTGATCAGGATGTCGTCGTTCTTCATATAGGCGGAGGTCTGTGCCTCGTTGTAGTTCGGGTCACGTTCGCCTTTGTAGGCCACGCGGATGGAGCCGAACGAGATTGTGAGTTTGTCGCGTTCCGCCTGCTCGCCAGCCTTGCCGACAGCCATGACCACGCGGCCCCAGTTTGCGTCTTCCCCGCCGACCGCTGTCTTTACCAAAGGCGAATTGGCAATCGACATGGCGATGGTGCGGGCGGCTTTCGCGGAGGCTGCGCCATCCACCTGCACGGTGATGAACTTGCGCGCACCTTCGCCGTCTTTCGCCACGAGCTGCGCCAGCTCCAGCAGCAATTCGTTCAACGCCTTGCGGAAGCTGGCCAGCGCTTTGTCTGCTGGGTCTGTCACGGCCTTCTGGCCACGCTTGGCGGCAGCGCCCGTAGCAAACATCATCAGGGTGTCAGAGGTGGATGTGTCGCCGTCAACAGTCACGGCGTTGAAGCTGCCGGCAACACCCTTCGAGAGCAGGCCCTGCAGCGCTTCCTTGCCAATAGCAGCATCCGTGAAGATGAAGGATAGCATGGTCGCCATATCTGGCGCGATCATGCCTGCACCCTTGGCAATACCAGCGATGGTGACAGGCGTTGTGCCAATCTTGACTGTGCGGGTCGCGACTTTCGGGAAGGTGTCTGTGGTCATGATGGCCTTGGCGGCATCGATCCAGGGGCCGGTGGCGGCGCGCGCCACGCAGTCATCCAGTACGCCGTTGAAGCGTGTGGCATCCAGCGGCTCGCCAATCACGCCGGTGGAGGCCAGAAACACCTCCGATGTCTTGCAGCCCACGGCCTTGGCGGCGATCTCGGCCGAGAGCTTCACCGAGGCCTTGCCCTTCTGTCCCGTGAAGGCATTGGCGTTGCCGGAGTTGACCAGCAGCGCGCGGGCCGAGCCCTTGGACAGGTTCAGGCGGCACCAGTCCACCGGGGCGGAGGGGCATTTTGATTTTGTGAACACGCCAGCGGCCACAGTTCCCTTGTCCATGAGGGCCAAAAAAACGTCGCGACGGTTGCGATATTTGATCCCGGCTTCGGCAGTTGCAAACCGGATACCGGCGATTTCAGGCACATCCGGGTAGGATTTTGGAGCCAAAGGCGACACGGGAACCGATTTTCCAGCCATGGGAAGCAACTTTCTGAGCGAGGGAAATCCCTCCATAAACGACCTTTCAGGGCTTTGGGAGGGTAAAATGCAGCCAAATTCACGTAAATGCACTGTGTTGAAAGACTTCGCTAACCATAGCTGCAAAGACAGGGTGAAGCGGCATGGTAAACCCCACCCGGAGTGAAACGGTTTTTTAAGCGCAATTGGTTACCTTGAGTGTCAGTTTGGTCCCTTCGTTTTGTTGTGTTGAGTAAGTAAGTGAGTGTCCAATGACCGAGCCTATGCGCCCGCGAGTCAAGTATGTCATCGGCCCCGATGGGAGCCCGCTGACCATTGCAGATCTTCCCCCGACAGATACGCGTCGATGGGTCATTCGCCGCAAGGCCGAGGTTGTTGCTGCCGTGCGCGGTGGTCTTCTCTCGCTCGATGAAGCCTGCAGCCGTTACACGCTCACCGTGGATGAGTTCCTGAACTGGCAGCACTCGATTGAATCACACGGCCTCGCCGGTCTGCGCACCACGCGCATCCAGCACTATCGCCAGTAGGAGATTATGCCGTTTTGGCAGTGGGAAAGGGTGGCTCAGGCCGCCCTTTTTTGTGTGCTCTTCCTTCCCCCTTGGGGGAAGGTGGCATGCGCAGCATGACGGATGAGGGTGAATCCCTGTAGTCCGTGGTTAGCCCTCATCCGGTTGCCATCCGGCAACCACCTTCTCCCACGGGAGAAGGAGGAGGCTCAGCGATTTTCACATCGTTGAATGGCTTGGTCTATGCGTACGAGCGCCAGTGGCATTGCATTGATGATTTCATCCTGTGGAAGCCTGACAACGATCAAACCATTTTTTGAAAGCCATTCATCGCGTTTTGCATCCTGTGCGCGTTGTGCTGGAGCGTCATGGACAGGGCCATCAGCTTCAACAACCAGCTGCAGTGTTTCATAGAAGAAGTCAGCAATGTAGGGGCCGACGCTGTGCTGCCTGCGAAACTTCAAGCCACGGTGCCTTCTGTCGCGGAGAACCTCCCAAAGGCAGCGTTCAATATGGGTTGGAATGCCGCGTTGTTCTCGACGGGCTGCAAGACGAACATTTGTGGCACCATCTTCCATTTTATAACTCTGCGTAGCCACCGCATATTGGCAAGCAGAGCCACTTCCTTCCCCCTTGGGGGAAGGTGGCATGCGCAGCATGACGGATGAGGGTGAATCCCTGACGTCTGTGGTTAGCCCTCATCCGGTTGCCATCCGGCAACCACCTTCTCCCACGGGAGAAGGAAGATACTGGCATCAAAACGCCAGACGTCTTGCGCGCTTGACCTGTGGGATCGCTTCGACGCGGGTGAGCAGGGCATCGTCCACGCGGTCATCAACTGCCACGTAGCAGATGGCATCGCCACCAGCCTTGTCGCGGCCCAGATTGAACGTGGCCACGTTGACTCCGGCATCGCCAAGCAGGGAACCGAAAGCTCCAATGAAGCCGGGCTTGTCGGCATTGCGGATGTAGATCATGTGCGGAGCAAAGGCGGCTTCCACCTTGATGTCGCGGATTTCCACAATGCGTGGGATTCCATCAGACATCACCGTGCCAGCTGCATGGCGGGTCATGTCTTCTGCATCTACGTAGATCTTGATGCGGCTTTCGATATCGCCCTGCGATTCCCGCATGGTCTCTTCGATCACCACGCCCTTGTCCTTGGCGATAGCAGCAGCGTTGACCATGTTGATTTCAGAGAGGAACGGGCGCAGCACACCGGCGATGGCAGCGGCTGTCATCGGCTTGGTGTTCAGCTCCGTCACCTTGCCTTCGTAGACAATGCGTATGGCCTTCACGGATGACTCGGTGAGCTGGCCGAGGAACGAGCCAAGCTTTTCAGCGAGTGCTACAAATGGCTTCACGCGTGGGGCTTCCTCTGCCGAGATCGATGGGAAGTTGACTGCATTGGTGATGGCACCGCGCAAGAGATAATCTGACATCTGTTCCGCCACCTGAAGCGCCACATTCTCCTGCGCCTCGTTGGTGGAGGCACCCAGATGCGGTGTGCAGATGACGTTGGGCAGACCGAAGAGCACGTTGGTTGCGGCTGGCTCCTCAAGGAACACGTCGAGCGCAGCGCCGGCAACATGGCCAGATTTGATGGCATCGGCGAGCGCTTCCTCATCCAGCAAACCACCACGGGCGCAGTTGATGATGCGCACGCCCTTCTTGGTTTTGGCGAAGGCTTCACGTGACAGAACATTGCGGGTCTTGTCTGTCAGCGGGGTGTGCAGCGTGATGAAATCCGCACGCGCCAGAAGGTCATCCAGCTCCACCTTTTCAACGCCGATCTTCACGGCGCGCTCCGGTGTCAGGAACGGGTCAAAGGCGATGACGCGCATCTTGAGGCCAATGCCGCGTTCCGCGACGATGGAACCGATGTTGCCGCAGCCGATGATGCCCAGCGTTTTCGCAGTGATCTCGACGCCCATGAAGCGGTTCTTCTCCCACTTGCCGG
>JBOFGV010000076.1:0-31665 GCA_051649305.1 Beijerinckiaceae bacterium | reverse complement strand
TGATGGCATGATAGAGCGGAAACGATAGCGGCCTTCGCTGTCTGTCTCGATGCGGCGGCGCAAGTTGTAAGGTGACTGCGGCGGGCCGAAGAACGAGTAGAAGCCAAACGAATTGGCATGCCAAACGTCAACCATGGCGCCGGGAACCGGACGGCCCTTGGTATCAAGCACCTGACCTTCCATGAACAGCGTCTCGCCGTCATCGGTGCCATCGTCAAGGCGAGCCTCATGCTTGGCAATAGGAGCACCTGCTATCCAAAGCGGGCCTTCGATTGTGCGGGTAGTGCCGCCATTGAGGCCAGCCAGACGCTCGGCTTCATCCAGACGCAGGTCGAGGAAGTGCTCAATGGCTACACCTGGAATAAGCAAGCCAAGCTCGTTCGCCTTTGCGGATTCACCCATATAGGCCACACCGGCCCAGAACTCGTCCATGGTGATGTCAAGTTCGTCGATGGTCTGCATCAGGCGGTACAGCAACTTGTTGACGATTTCCTTGACGCGCGGATTGCCGTCGTTGTTGTCAAGGCCCGCTGCCTTGGATGCGAGAGCCTTCATGTCGGATTTGCTGATCAGATCGGCTGGCATGGTGTTTTTCCTTCCCTAGTGGTTTTGCAAATGACTTGGTTTGATGGTTCAGCGGTCGTCGTCGTGGATCGAAGACGGATGGCGGCACAGCGGAGACACCGTGATCTCCATGAACGGAAACAACGGCAGCGTAGACAGAATATCGTGGAGCTCCTGCGCGCCAGACACATCGAAAATCGAGACATTGGCGTAGCGCCCGGCAATGCGCCAGAGATGCCGCCACTTGCCGGACTTCTGAAGCTCATGTGCGCGCTCGCGCTCTGTCTTCTTCAGCGCATCCGCCTTTTCAACTGGCATATCATGCGGCATTCGGACATCCATTTGAACATGGAACAGCATGGTCATGATCCTGTCTTGAGTTGTTGCACAACATGCAGGCTGCGATCTTGCCTGTCGCGGCGGAAACGGTTGAGCTGGCTTTCGTTGAGCGCAATTCCCAAGCCGGGACCGTTTGGAACTTTCAAGCTAAATTCGCTGTAGTCGAGCGGCTCTTCCAGAATTTCCTCTGTGAGCAAAAGCGGTCCAAAGAGTTCCGTTCCCCATTCCATTTTTGGGAAAGTCGAAAACAGCTGGGCGGATGCGATGGTCGCAACAGCACCTTCCAGCATTGTGCCACCATAAAGACCAATGCCTGAGGCTTCCGCGATTGCCGCCACTTTCGCACCAGCGAAAAGCCCTCCGGATTGAAGCACCTTCAGCGCGAACACATCTGCGGCCTCGGCCTGTGCGAACTGGAACGCTGTTTCCGGTCCATGCAAGGCCTCATCCGCCATGATCGCGATGGATGTTTCGCGGGCGAGACGAGCCATGCCCCGGACATTCTTCAGCGCGATGGGTTGCTCAACGAGGTCAACGCCCGCGTCCTTGAGGAGCGGCAAGCAGGCTGACGCCGTCGCTTCGCTCCAGGCCTGATTGACATCGACGCGAATGCTTGCGCGGTCACCAACGGCCCGCTTGATGGCCGCCACATGGGCAATGTTGGCCTTTGGATCGCCACGGCCGATTTTGAGCTTAAAGATGTTATGCCGCCGCTTGGCAAGCATCTCTTCCGCTTCCGCGATATCGCGCGCTGTGTCGCCGCTGGCGAGCGCCCAGGCGACGGGAAGCCGGTCATGCTGGCGGCCGCCGAGAAGTTCAGAGGCAGCGACGCCAAGCCGCTTGCCCAGCGCGTCGACGAGGGCCGTCTCTACAGCGCATTTGGCGAAGTGATTGCCCTGCACCATCTTGCCGACAGCTGCCATCGTCAGTGCAACATGGTTTGGATTGGCGGTCATCAGAACCGGAGTAATATAGGTATCAACCGTGAGCTTCATGCCTTCGGGGCTTTCGGCTCCGTAGGCCAGCCCGCCAATAGTTGTTCCCTCGCCAATGCCCACGACACCGTCTGACATGCGGATACGCACAATCATCAGAGTCTGCCCCTTCATCGTTGTCATCGACAACTGATGGGGGCGGATGGTTGGAAGATCGACCAGAAAGGTCTCTACCTGCTCTATCCTGACAGTGCTGGTGGCCACGGCTTTCTCGCTCCAACGGTATAAAGGAACGATAGGACGAGGAGTTGTTGCGCAACAGGATCGTTTGCGTCTATTTTCATACCTCACAGGTATCGAGAGAGCGGCTTTAAACGCTCCATGATGACGCAAAACCTGTGGAGGGAGAAGACAATGGAACTGCGCCATCTGCGCTATTTCACGACCGTTGCCGCCGAAGGTTCTTTCAGCCGGGCTGCGGAAAAGCTCAATATCGCGCAGCCGCCGCTCAGCCGGCAGGTTCAACAGCTTGAAGACGAGCTTGGCGTGCGGCTGCTGGATCGCGGAAGGCCGATCACGCTCACGGAGCCAGGGCGATACCTTTTTGAGCAAAGTCGACAGATCCTGCAGAGGATTGACGACATGCGCGCTATGACCAAACGCATCTCCAAGGGCCTCATTCTTCAGTTCAACATCGGCTTCGTGGCATCGACCCTTTATGATTCCCTGCCAGAATTGATCCGGCGCTTTCGCATCATTGTTCCGGGTGTCGAAGTGCAGCTTGTGGAGCTGACCACGCTGGAACAGGTGGCCGCGCTCAAGGACGGCCGCATTGATGTGGGGTTCGGACGCCTGCGCTTTGACGATGAAATGATCACGCGCCGCGTGATCCGCGAGGAAAAGCTGTGCCTGGCCGTGCCAGTTGGACATCCGTTTTGTGATGCGGCTGGCCCCTTGCGGTTGAAGAACACGGCTGGAGAGCCGGTCATCATCTATCCCAAGTCCCCTCGCCCGAGCTATGCCGATCAGGTGCTCGGCTTTTACCGCGACGCAGGTCTGGAGCCGACGATTGGTTCTGAAGCGAAGGAGTTGCAGACGGCGCTGGGTCTTGTGGCATCGGGCGGAGGGATCTGCGTTGTGCCGGCATCGGTCAAACGATTGGGACGGGACGATGTACGCTATATCGATCTTGACGAACCCAAGATGATCACGCCGATCATCATGAGCTTTCGCAAGAATGACACGTCCAGATTGCTGCAGCAATTGCTGACGCTGGTGCGGGAATTTGACCAATGGGATCCCTCGCTCGGCGCTATCCCGAAGTCTGGCTGAGCAACGTCTGCAAGGCAGAGAATTGCGCGGCAGACTCAATAATCTCTCCGGCAGCAAGACAGCGATCTTCCCGAAAACGTGTAGCAACAAGCTGAACACCCATCGGTGTGCTCCCTGCCATTCCTGTGGGGACAGACAGGCCAGGAAGCCCTAGCATTGCTGTGCCCAATAGCGGGCTTTGGGCAAGCAACACTGCTTCCATCCGATCCTGGCCATGTGTGTCTTCATCTATGGAGAATGGTGCGGCAAGACTCACCGGCATCAGGAGCACGTGATACGTATCAAGGAACTCCGACCATTTACGAGCGATCGAAAGCCGACGCGCCAGCAGCGCTAGATAATCATCCCGATCAAGCTCTGGCATCTGCGGGATCGTATTGCGGATGCTTGCCAGCATTGCACTATCGCCTGAGCGCTCAATGGCCGGGACAATCGAACGCATTGAATCGCCATAAATCAGCTTGCGCCAGAGATGCGCAGCTTCGTCAAAGTCCGGTGGCGACGCGTGCTCAACCTCGCAACCGGCTTTCTCCAGATATCCTGCTGCCTGCAGTACCGCAGCTGCCACGGCTGGCTCTGTTGACGGTGGGATAAAGCATGCAATGCGCAACTTCTGATCCCTTGGAAACTCAGACACCAATGGGACCCAGAGAGGGTCGCGCGGATCAGCAGCACTCATGGGCGGCAGGCTTAGGCTTATGTCTTCGATACTGCGCGCAACAAGTCCCTGCGTCGCCATAAGTTGGGACGTGATACCGCGTTCCTCTCGTGCGGTGGCATTGAACGCTGGCAGGCGTCCGACCGTCGGTCTCAATCCAACAACGCCACAGGCATAGGCGGGATAGCGGATCGAGCCACCAAGGTCAGTTGCATGGCCAAGTGCGCCCATGCCGGTTGCAGTAGCAACAGCTGCGCCACCAGACGAACCGCCGGGTGTCTTTGATGCATCGAACGGGTTTAACGTCCGCCCATGCACAGCGTTGTCCGTGAACCATCGTAATGAGAAAGCCGGAGTGTTCGACCGGCCGACAATAATGGCGCCAGCGCGCTTCAGATTGGCTACTTGCGGAGAATCTGTTTCCGCGGTGAGTTCTCGTGCAGCCAAAACGCCATTCGTGGTGGCCAAACCTTGCTGATCTGTATTGACTTTGATGGTGACCGGCACGCCATGAAGCGGCCCGAGCGCATCGCCGCGCGTCTGTGCCTCATCAGCAATTCTGGCGGCAAGCATGGCCTGCTTATGCATGGGCTGCACGAGAGCATTTAAGCGCGGGTTCACGGCATCAATCCTTTGCAGAACTGACGCCGTGACTTCACGCGTAGAAACGTCGCCGGCGCGGACAAGCCGCGCCGTCTCTGTTGCTGTCAGCGTCCAAAGGGCATCAGCCATCGCTGTCCTCCTGGCTTTACTGTTCGATTGCGTAGACCGCTCAGATCTTGAAATCGATGTCCTTGGTCATCGTATCGAGCGTCTTGACCTGTTCTTCGAAGTAGCGCTGGGCCACATCCAGAGACGTCGTATCAACGACGATCGAGCCCGTGTTGCCAACAGCTGTACGCACTTCGGGCAGCTTCATCACTTCGGCCATGGCGGTGTTGAGCGCTTTGACAATGTCTTCCGGCGTATCCTTGCGGACGAAGATGCCAGCCCAGATCGAGTGATCGAAGTTTGGCAAGTTTTTGCTTTCGCCAAATGACACCAGTTCTGGAATAAAGGGGTTGCGGGCTTTTGAAACCCAGCCCAGCATTTTGAGTTTCTTTTGCTCCTGCAAAGCCTTGTACGATGTCGCATAGGGGAGAATGGCGAATTCGACCTGTCCACTTCCCAGATCCTGGAACATCGGGGCTGCACCACGATACGGGATATGTGTGACCTTGAATTTCGACTGCTTGGCCAGTTCTTCCGAAAGGATGTGATAGAGCGAACCAACGCCAACGCTGCCGTAGGGAACAGGCTTGCCCAGCTTCCTTGCATACTCAATCAGCTCATCGACATTGTTGGCAGGATGATCCGGACGCGCCAGCAAAATCAGCGGGTTTTGCGTGATCTGTGTCACGTGACGGAACTGGTCCGGCTTGAACTTGATGTCCGGGTTCACGAGTGGTGACAGGATTAATTCATTGGGTGAGCCCTGAAAGATCATGCGACCATCTGCTGCGGTCTGGAGCAACTTCTGCGCTGCCAATCCGCCACTTGCACCGCCAAGGTTTTCGACAACAACGGTCTGCCCCAGCACCTTTTGCAGCGCCGGCTGGAGATTGCGGGCGATCGCATCAGACAGGCCTCCTGCAGGATATGGTACCATCAAGGTCAATGTCTTGCCGGGACCGACTTGCGACTGGGCAAAGCCAATTCCAAAGCCTGTTGCGGCAAGGCCTGCCGCTGCAGCGAGCGCATCGCGGCGAGTAAGTGTTGTCATAGTTTCCTCCGTTGGGTTTGTGTTTTGGGGTTGGTTATGGGTGACGGATATCAGGCCTCGCGGAACGCTTCCGAGCGCGTTCGGCTGAAGGCAGGCAGAAGGACTGTGAGCAAGATGATAGCAGCGCCAACAAGCAGGACTGCACTGATCGGGCGTGTCAGAAGCACTGAAGGATCACCCTGCGAAAGCAGCAGCGTGCGGCGCAAAAATTCTTCCATCAGTGGGCCGAGGATGAAGCCGAGCAGCATCGGGGCCGGTTCGCAATCAAGCTTCTTGAAGACGTAGCCGAGCAGGCCAAAGGCAGCCATGATCTGAAGATCAAAGGAGTTGTTGGACAGCGAGAAGACGCCGATTGCACAGAACACGATGATCATCGGGAAAAGATAATGGTAAGGCACCATGATCATGCGCACCCAAAGGCCAATGAGCGGCAGGTTGAGCACCAGCAACATGACGTTGCCAACCCACATCGAAGCAATGAGACCCCAGAACAACCGGGGCTGCTCGGTCATCACGCCAGGACCAGGTTGGATGCCGTGCATAATCATCGCGCCAATCATCAGCGCCATGACCGTATTGGCCGGGAAACCGAGGGTCAGCATGGGAATAAAGGACATCTGTGCGCCAGCATTGTTGGCAGCTTCCGGCGCTGCAATGCCCTCGATGGCGCCTTCGCCAATTTCTGCCTTGTGCTTCGAAACCCGCTTTTCGAGCGCATAGGCACCAAAGGAAGCCAGTGCCGCGCCACCACCGGGCAACACACCAAGGGCCGCGCCAAGCGTTGTTCCACGCAGCGTTGGCGCGACCATACGACGCCAGTCCTCACGCGTTGGCATGAGACCTTCAACCTTGGCAACACCAAGATCGCGTTTGGATTCCTCCTCAAGATTGGCGATGATTTCGCCGATTCCGAACACGCCCATCGCGACAATCACGAAGTTCAGACCATCAGCCAATTCTGGCAGACCGAAGGAATAGCGCTGCAAACCGGAGTTGACGTCAGTGCCCACGAGTCCAAGCAGAAGGCCAAGTGCAATCATGGCGAGCGCATGCAGAATATGCCCATTGGCGAGAACAACAGATGCCACGAGTCCAAGCACCATCAGCGAAAAATATTCCGCCGGTCCGAACTTGAACGCGATCTCGGAAAGCAGAGGCGCAAAGAAAGCAATCAAGAACGTGCAAACCGTTCCGGCGAAGAACGATGAAAGGGCCGCTGTAGCAAGCGCCCTCCCCGCCGCGCCCTTGCGCGCCATCTTGTAGCCGTCGATGGCAGTGACCACCGATGTTGCCTCCCCCGGCAGATTGATCAGGATTGCTGTGGTCGAGCCGCCGTACTGTGCACCGTAGAAGATGCCCGCCATCATGATGAGGGCCGAAACAGGCTCAAGGCCAAAGGTTGCTGGCAGCAACATGGCTATCGTTGCCGAAGGTCCAAGCCCGGGTAGTACGCCAATGGCGGTGCCAAGGAATGTTCCGACCAGACACCACATCAGATTGGTTGGTGTTATGGCGACCGAGAGGCCGAGCCAAAGGTTGGCAAGCATGTCCATGGCGTGTCCTCAGGCTGGTTTCAGCCAGCTGCCAAGCAGCGGCAGCGGAACGGAGAGACCCCAGACGAAGACGAGGGCGCAGGCAGCCACAAGCCCGACAGCACCGACCATGGCCATCGGACTCCACCGGAAGTGGTCACTGGCCATTGCTGCCATGATGATGAGAACAAGCAACGCGCCGATGAGCCCGATTGGCTCAAGCAGAATGCCAAAAAGTGAGCAAGCGGCAAGGATCAGCAACAATGGCTTGATGCGGAATGCTGCCAGTGAAGGGCCGGTAACGCGCACACCCCGATACAGCGCGATGACGCCAAGCATCATCAATACAACGGACAAGACCTTTGGAAAATACCCGGCACCCATCCGCCCGGCGGTGCCCATGGGATAGGCCCAGCCGAACCATAGACCAACGATGCCAAATGCGATGTAAATCGCGCCGGCATAGAATTCCCTTGGGCTCCTGAGCTGCAGCATGCCTGTCTCCCACTACGGTCGCCGCAAACCTCCTGGCGATGACCTGTGTGCACCAAGCATCCTTATTTTGTTGCAAATTGCAACTATTGAAATTTGCAATTAATCATACCTAATGCGTATAGCTACCTCGACCACCAGAGGTGTTGGCCAAAGGGACGTTTGCCTCATGCTTGACAGGTCGCTCACCTATTATCTTTCGTCTATCACCGAGGACGGAATAGGAAACGCAAACCACATCTTCGAGACGCGTTTCGGCTGGAGTGTGCGGGAGCTGCGGGTGATGCGCATCGTACGCTCGACGCCAGGCATCACCTTCACCGCCTTGGCGGCGACCACTAAATTTGAGCGTAGCCTCACCTCCCGCATCCTGTCGAGCCTCATCAAGGCAGGCCTGATTGAGCGCACCAACAGCACAACAGACGCCCGGATTTTTACACTGAAGGCAACAGCAAAGGGTGAGGCCTTGTGCAATCAGGCAGACCCGCTGACGATGGAACTGGAGGCGCTGATGCTGGAGCCTTTGACCGCAGCTGAGCGTGAGGCTTTTCTGGGAATGATAGGGCGGATCAAAAGCTGGGTGCAGGAAGGCTACATCAAGGAAGTCAGCAGCCGTTATCCCGAGGTGGGCACGAAGAGCCCACGCATTCCAAAATCAAAGCCCTAGATTGTTGTAAATTACAACTATCTTGACATTCAGATAGTTTCAGGCAACGGTGGGAGCGCGGAAGAGATTGCACTCAGGCTATCGGGTGTGACGCCGAAGGAGCAACCGCCCCGGAAACTCTCAGGCACATGAACCGCGCATAGTTTTGAACTCTGAAAAGTGGAGCCACAGCTCCCGCCGATGGTGTAAACCTCTGGACCGATGACCGGTGCGAGGTGATGCTCTCAGGCCAATGACAGAGGGGGCATTCACGACCCGCAGGATGCGGGCGGGAGAATGCTTATGTCCTCGACAGATAGAATCCGCATTGCCGTCATTGGCGCTGGCATCACCGGCATTACCACGGCCTATAATCTCGCCAAACGCGGCTGCGATGTCACGATCTTCGATCGCCATCCCTACGCGGCCATGGAAACTTCGTTTGCCAATGGTGGCCAGCTATCGGCATCCAATGCCGAGGTCTGGAACAGCTGGGCCACGGTCTGGAAGGGCTTGAAGTGGATGACCGAGCCCGGTGCGCCGCTGCTCGTCAACCCCAAGCCATCCTGGCACAAATTCTCCTGGATGATGGAATTCATGGGGGCGATTCCCAAATACGAAGAGAACACCATCACGACCGTGCGTATGGCTATTGAAGCCCGCGCGCATCTCATTCGCATGGCAACGGACGAAGGCATCGACTTCGATTGTGAGAACCGTGGCATCCTCCATTTCTACCACTCGAAGAAGGATTTTGACTCAGCGGCAAGTGTTACCAAACTTCTGGCCAAAGGAGGTCTAGAGCGCCGTCCTGTGACGCCATCGGAAATCAAGACGATCGAGCCTGCACTGCGCGGCAACTACTATGGCGGCTTTTACACGGAGAGCGACTTCACGGGCGATATCCACAAGTTCACCAACGGGCTCGCCAAGGCGTGCGAACGACTGGGTGTATCGATGCGTCTCTCCGATGAAGTGCTGTCAGTGAAGGCGGGTAATGACGGCGTCACTGTCATCAGCCAATCGACGGAGCCTCAACTTGAAAAGACCCAGCCTCCGACCGAAGTCAACGTGTTCGACCGTATCGTTGTTTGCGGTGGCGTGATGTCGCGCGGCCTGGCAAGCATGCTGGGAGACCGTGTCAATATCTATCCCGTGAAGGGCTACTCAATCACCGTGCAACTGCCGGAAAAGGCTGACCAGGAAGCAGCACCCTGGGTGAGCCTGCTGGACGATGCCGCCAAGATCGTGACGAGCAGATTAGGACCCAACCGCTTCCGCGTCGCAGGCACAGCCGAGTACAACGGCTACAACCGTGATATCCGCGCCGAGCGCATCGACCCGCTGATCGCCTGGTGCCGCGCCAACTTCCCCGGAATGAGCACACGCCAGTCTGTGCCGTGGACGGGCCTCAGGCCCATGATGCCCGACATGCTGCCACGCGTCGCCCGAGGCAAAAACCCGCGTGTGTTCTATAACACCGGCCATGGTCATCTGGGCTGGACGCTGTCCGCTGCCACTGCTGATGCTGTCGCAGCACTGGCGACAGCGCGGGTCAATAGCTGAAACGGCGGGCGGTATTTTTATCTGTCGCGAAGCAATAAAGCGCTGAGAGTTAAGGCTGTGATTATGAAGCCTTAGTTCTGCAGTTCTGCGCAGTCTGCTATCGGGTAGCCGCGCTATAGGAGAGACTTGTCAAGCTATGTCGGCTCTGGGCGCATAGCAGCTATCCAAAAATCTGCGGAGCAAAGTTACTTTTCTGATTGTCATTCCATCAAAAAGCAGACACTTTTGTGAGGGTATTTAAAACACCATCCGCCTCAAAAAATAATCAATAATCAATGTGATATATGTTTCAATTCACGGAAGTACCGCGTCTATTGCCGCCACGCACTTCAATTCCTTTTTCAGAGATGTATTTCATGATGAACTGGCGATCTTTTGCACTGAGCCAGGACAATTCATTGAAGAACGCGACCAACGCTGTGATACGTTCTGGAGAGTAGACGTGCTCTTTCGTTTCCGTCTGGCGAACGTCCCATGAAAATCCTTTCGTTGGACGCACATCGGTTGTCAGAACCATGAAATCTGCCCAGAGCCTGTTACGCGTCACCTCATCAAGAGCTTTTAGCGGGATGTCGTTCCCGCATGGAAAGCTAAACTTGGCATTGAGCGGAACCAGCCGATCTTCATGCTTTTTCGGTGTGTAGGCGTGCGCTAGATACCAAATCGACACGAATGCGATTAGGTAAAAGGTCAAACGCGCTATTTCGAGCTTCGCGCCAAACGGCGCCAAAAAATAGCCCACAAGCCGCACCAAAGACATCTTTCGGAGTTGCATTAAACGGACGCGCAGCTCAGCCCGTCGAGCACGGCGAGCGGCTTCCTTTTGCTTACGACGCTTCGCGTCTTCCCATTCCTCACGGGACAAAGGTCAATCCCCTCTTTGCAAACGCTGCCGGAACCGCCTCATGAAGGATCTGTAGCTGTTCGCCTAAAGTTTCCCGCACGAACAGTTGGCGATGCCGCGGGAAGACGCTCTTCGCTTGCTCCAGATGCCTCTTGTCCACCCTCGAGAAATCGCTCATGGCCAGATCCGAAATCTTCATACGGAATGACTTGGAATTCGAGATGATATAGGAGGTGAAATCGACAAGCGGGGCCTCTGAAACGACATCGTCGATCTTCGCCCGGGCATTGGAATTGTTCCAGGCCTCAAATTCTTCGGCAGTTTCGCCACCGCACTCGGCACGCAGCAGCAAGATTGGGATCTGTGTGCCCCTCACTTCTTCAACGAACTGAAGAGCGCTGTTCTGGACGAAGACGTCCAGCGTGATGGGCCGTACGGCGAGAACTGCGCAGTGCGAACCCTTGAACATGGAATGCATGCGATCGAGAGCCTTCCGGGCGGCAATTTCTTCACGGGCACCAAAGTCAAAGATCGCCATACCGATTTCGTCGTCGAGAAGCATTTCCGCGACTTCCATAGGCACACCCTCATTTTTCTTGTCGCTGATAGCCGCGAATTTGGCTCCGTAACTGAGAGTCGAAGTACTGTTGGAGGTGTCCGTGTCAATCATCATTATTTTCTTTCCTTTAAGCGTACCGTACTCGTAGAGGCAGGCCGCGATATGCGACTTCTTGCATCCGCCCTTGTTTTCAAGAATAAGGCAGGCCACGTTCTTTATCTGCTTGGTCATCGGTATCTCCTGTCGGTTAAAAGACGGGTTCGGGCAGGACGGGCCCGCCGTTGCTGTTCATCTGGGTAGCTCTGCGAATAACGGGCTCCTTGGGGGCAACGTGGTGCGCCTGGGCCACGAGCATTTGGCCTGGAACGACAGGCGGGATTGCAGTCGGCTGGACCGGTGCCGGCGGCTGGACTTCTGGCGTTCGGTCGAGCCGGGTCGACCGCGATTTTGCGACTATGCGACGCACCCGGATCCGGTCGGACCGTGCTTCCTCCGATAATCCAAGGATCTGTGCTGTTGCAGCGTTGGACCTCCTCGTCGCTACGGTCACTTTGCGCGACCGAGCGTTGCGCTTGACTGTGCGCCCTGCGATGTTGATCCTTTCGCGGGATTGGAACAGATCGAAGCACGCCAAGCATGCTGCGCCCAACACCGACGTTGCCAGGATGATCAAGGCGCCATCCTGCGCGGCGGAGCGCAACCGCTTCTTTTGGCTTGCGGGAACCTGCTCCTGGAAGCCTTGCGTCATTTCCTGCAACAGACTGAGGAGCCGGGCATCCGATGCGACATGGCGGAATATGATGTCTGCCAACTCAACCTGTATCTTCGCGAGGTCGCGGGAAGGAGGCAGCGCATCTCCGAGATGCACGTCGCCGACGGTAACGATCGCCATGATCTCGTAAGGATTGAACGCGTTGTCGTTCTGCCTGGCGATGGTGATGATCGCATCACGCGCCTGCTCGAGCTTTCGCTTGACGTTAGTGATTGGCATGGGCACCCACCGAAGAGTCTGGCAGAGGGAGCGGCCGCCACGTCGGGAGGCGGCTGAAGTCGAACGTGTAGGCAAGCTTGTCGATGACGCCCTGCAAGTCGGCAACTTCCAGGCCGGCGTCATAGCTGCTGCGCTCGCTGTTTCCCTGTCTTGAGCGCCGTGCCTCGAAGAGGCGTTCCAGCCGCATTTCGTCCCGGTCTATCCCGGTGTGACCCACCAGCTCCTCGATGTGACCGGCCTGAACCAGAGCTCGATTCAGGTAGGTTACAAAGGTGTGACGCCACTTGTGGTTGCCTCTCGGAGGCAATCCCAGTTTTTTGTAGAGGGCCAGGGCCCACTTGCCGTAGGCGTCGCCCTTACTGGCAGCGGCCTCGTTGACATCGTGGAAGAGCGCCTCTTCGGGCGATCGCCCCTCGACAAGATGCTCGACGATGCCCAGCTTCAGCAACGTCTCGTGCAATGGGATATACCGTCTTGCCGCGATGTTCTTCAGCTTGAGGTCAGGATCGTTCTTGAGATCGATGTACCAGAACCTGCGTTCCGTCCCATCCGGCAAGCTGACGTCGACGTGCTTAAAGTGTTTGACCTTAAGCTGGAATATCTCCTCGCGGCGGGCTCCGGTGTGCGCCAGGATTAATGATCCGAAATAGCGGCTGGGAAGCTTTAACGTGCCGTTCTTTAGGCGATCCGGCGAAACGAACGCCGTGCTCGAGAAGATGGTCGCGACCTGTTCCTGCGCGAAGAAGGAATCGATACGCTCCTGATCCGATCGATTGCGCATGGGAATGTCGTCTATTTCGATGTGCAAATCCAAACTCGGTGGTTTGCCGGTACGGTTTAGAACCGCCTTCCATGCCCACGCATAGAACGCGTTTAAAGCTGTCACATGCCTGTTCCACGTCTTAAGTGTATTTGTCGGAGCGGTTGCAGTGTTGGCGGCCACCTCCGCCTGATGAACGGCAGCGACTCCTTGCAGACCGTTCTTGTTTGCTTCCGCCCGCCACCTGGGGTTCTTATGATAGTTATTGGGAAGCTCTAGGAAGAGGGCTTTCAGCTGCTCGCAAGCGGCGGGTTGGATCTCGCTGGGCTTGATGTCGCCCAGCACGGAGACGATGATCCGCTGCGTAGCGATGGACTGTTTGATAACGTTGCGCTTCCAGCGCTTGTCGGTCCGCATCGCGGCCTCAAACATCGGCCACGCGGCGCTTATCGTCATTTCTTCGGACGGCGGTGCGCTGGGCGAAATCAGCAATGCTGTCGGCACGAAATCCGCGGCATGATCATGCATCACCCTGGCTACGGCGGGCGGCAGCAGGATAGGAGCATTATTCAGCACTGGCGTCGCAGGAACCGCTGCCAGGGCAGGAAGCAGCGACGTCGCTGGTTCTGCCGGACAGACCGGGACCACCGAGCCCGATGGACGCTGCTGAGCAAACCTCTCGACCGCCTCGTCGTCGACGAGCGCACGGAGATCATCGGGCGCCCCTCGGAAATCAGAGCCAGCGAGAAACTGGCGGATCTGATCATAGGTTAGGACGTCGCCGTAGTGATCGTCAGGCCGCATCCGGCCCATGATGCGTAGGATGCGTGGGTCAAAAGAGCAGTCCTCGATCACCGGCGCCGGCAGCGTTACAGCTTCCGGGTACCGCGACTTGGCATGCAGCTCCTGCATCTTGAGCGAAGCGATGGCAGCCTGGCTGAGCGCAGCTGACACCAGACGTTCATTGCGTCTCGCCGCCTCCGCCGTAACGCAGCGCCCCGCCAGCAAGTCTTTCACCTGATCGGCAAAAGCGCTCGTATCGCCGGCACTCAGGCATTGCTCGAGCACATGCGCCATGGCCTTGGCGCGGGCCGCGAAAACTGTCGGGGTGCCGAAATCTTCGACGCTAGGGGCCCTGTGTCCGTCCAGACGGAGCAGCGCCGCTTCATCCGACGCTGTCCGCGCGTCGAGGTAGCTCTTCAACAAGGCGCTCGTCTCGGCAACACCAAGCTCGGCATTCAACGACGCAACCATGAACACAACTCCACATCGACGCGACAACACTTGCGCGACGCGGTCCGCCTCCGTCCGGTTCCGGACGGGGAGAGAGCGAATGATCTCCCGCTGAGCGAATCGGTCGCGCAACGAGATTGGAATACAAGTACGGAACAAGAACAAGCCTGCTCGCTGCCGGATAGAGAAATTCACCATGGATCGTCTCGGCGTGTCGCCTGATCGGCCCCCGCCGAAGACCCGCCGGGACCCTGCATGGGACCTCGGTTGGGACCTCGTCATGGACCTCGCGCGCCAGCGGCCCATGGAGGGGCGCAAAAAACGCTGTCTTTTCAAAGGAGGGTGAGAGTCTCTCGACCAAAACAGCCAAAAAAGGCGTTTTGGCTGGGGGACTAGGATTCGAACCTAGACAACCAGAGTCAGAGTCTGGGGTCCTACCGTTAGACGATCCCCCATCACGTAAAACGTGTGGAACGCGCTCACTAACTGACCCATGGCAACGAGGCAAGACCAATTATAGGTTTGCCTGCAACTTATAGCGGCCATGCTCCTTGTTTCTCCTCAGCGCCAGCAGCATTAACCATCTTTGCCCGTAAACCTTATGGATTCACGTTAATTTCCATTGCATCTCACAGGTTTTGTTAATACTGTGTTAGCACTTCAGATGCGGCGGCAATGTAACTGGAGTGGCAAAATGACCAATGAAATGGTTCAGCGGGTAAATCCCCGAGCGCTTTTGGGCGTTCACGCCACCAAGATTGAAACAAACAGATTTGGCGGTGCATTCAAACGCATCGTTGGCATAACCATGGCTGGTGTCATGGGCCTTGCGGCCTTTGGCACGATTGTTGTTCGCGCCAATGATGATGCTGGCGTGCTGAATTTCATGCGCAACAACGTGCGTGCGCCTGCCGCCCCTGTTTACTATCGTCAGGCACAACCAGCCTATCCCGTCGCCTACTATGCACCGAGGGCGTTCTTTCCGCGCGCAGAGCAACCGCGCCGCGCGGCGGCACCTGCCCCAAAGCGCCAGCAAGTTCTTGTCGCGGCCTATGCGCCATTTGGTGCTTTTTATCCGAGCACAGAATTGAATAATGTGCAGCAACCACGCCGCTCAGCGAATGTGAAGCGGGTGCAGTCTCCGTCTGTGAAAGTAGCCCTGCCCGCCCCACTGCGCTCGGATATCGCAACAGGTGGTCGCATCGCGTATTGCGTGCGTACATGTGATGGCTTTTTCTTCCCTTTGAGCACCTCAACCGGCAGCGACAAAGGTGATGAAGCAGCGTGCAACAATCTCTGCCCAGCAAGCAACACGAAGCTCTATATCGGTCAGGTTGGTGCCGACATCGATGATGCGCGCGCACGTGACAATGGCCGCAAGTACACCTCACTTGCTGCGGCGTTCAGCTACCGCCGCAGCGTGGATGCCGCATGCTCCTGCACAGCAGATGGTTTTGGTGTGGCGAGTAACCTGCCGGTTTATCGTGACGGCTCGCTGCGTCGCGGCGATCTCGTGATGACCAACACTGGCATGAAGGTCTTCAACGGTGGAAACTTCCCTTACCGGGAAGCCAACTTCACAACCATCGGCCGCAGCAACCAGATCACGGCCAAAATGCGTGAGAACCTGCGTGCCGTTGAGCAGGCCTCCTTGCCCGGGAAATCCGGCGTGATGCCAAGGGCTGTAGCGCGCAAAAAGACTGGCGACGAATTGAGCGAACTTCGTACTGCACAGCAGTCCGTCGAATCCAGCAGCCAGATCGTACGCTACGTTGGCCCGGACCGCTCATCGGTTCGCTGAAATTCCAAAGTCAGCTTTCGAATGTTTTCAGACTGCCGCTCCCGAGCGGCAGTTTTTGTATGTGATGTCCGCTTCAGACCAGCGCATCTGATCACTCGCTACGCCTGATGCCGTCTTTTTGAGAACTTCGAGCAGTTTTGAGCCCTTCCAGACTGCACAAACCAGACCGGGTTTTTACAAGACAATTCATCGTCTTAGCACGGGCACAGGATTGTACGGAAAGTCTCACGCAGTTTAGAATTACTCTAAATATCTGTTTTTATTGCGTTTTTGCTTGACGAAGCACGGCATTCTCATTCAATCCATGCTCGAAACCTCAGCCAGAACGGGCCTTGAACCCGTAGCAATGGAGATCGATATGCGCAGTTTTTCCCCCAAACCACAGCTCGCCTTGATGGCTGTAACGGCAGCAGGCATTCTTGCTATGCCTCAAACCGCAAGTGCACAAACAGCGTCCAAAGAAATCAACATCTATTCCGCGCGTGAAATCAAACTGATCCAGCCTGTGCTTGAAGCTTTCACACAGGATACCGGCATTAAAACCAACGCTATTTTCATAAGGGATGGTCTTGAAGAGCGCGTGAAGGCCGAAGGCGCGAACAGCCCGGCTGATATTATTCTGCAGGTTGATGCAACGCGCGTGATCAAGGCGAAGGAAATGGGAATTACCCAAGGGATCACATCCCCTGCCCTGTCCGCCGCTGTTCCTGAAGCCTACAGAGACAATGAAGGTCACTGGTTTGCAACCACGCTCCGCGCGCGCGTCGTTTTTGCATCGAAAGACAGGGTCAAGGAGACAGAACTGACTTATGAAAATCTTGCTGATCCAAAATGGAAAGGCAAGATCTGCATCCGTGACGGTCAGAACGTATACAACACCTCCCTTTTCTCGGCCGTTATCTCACGCCTTGGGCCTGCAAAGGCTGAGGAGTGGATGAAGGGCCTGAAAGCCAATCTTGCCAAAAAACCATCGGGTGGAGACCGCGATGTCGCCAAGGATATTGCTTCCGGCCAATGTGACATCGGCATTGCCAACACTTACTACTATGGCCTGATGCTGAACAACGAGCCTGAGCGGAGGCCCTGGGCAGAAGCTGTGAAAGTCATCATGCCAAAATTTGAAGGTGGTGGAACACACGTCAACATGTCAGGCATGGCTGTGGCAAAGCATGCTCCCAACCTTGCAAACGCACGCATCCTTGCTGACTGGATGCTGAGCGAAAAGGCGCAGTCAATTTATGCCCGTCAGAACTTTGAGCATCCTGTAAAAACCGGCGTTGCACTTGATCCAACCGTTCAGGCCTTTGGTCCGCTCGTTGCTGACAAAACACCGATGACCGAGATTGCAAGGAACCGCGCGAAAGCCAGCGAGCTTGTAGACAAGACGGCCTTCAATGCTGGTCCCAGCTCCTGATGTCTGCTTTCTGACTGCATGACCACAGTTCCAGCACCATCGCCACTGGCAGGCAAGCCGCTCTTGCCTGCAAAATACGGAACAAGAAGAGCATTCTCGTCCTGGGACTGGATGGCGTTGGCGATCGCGGCTTTTGTTATCTTGCCTGTCGTTGTGCTGTTGGGTGTCGCTTTCACGGGAGAGGCATCCAACAGTATCATCTTGCTTGCGCAGACTACGCTTCTTTCCTCATTACTCGACACACTGCTGCTGGTTCTTGGCGTGCTGGCACTTGCTCTGCTTACGGGAGCTGCTGCGGGCTGGGTGGTCGCAACCTACGATTTCCCAGGGCGACGCTGGATCAGCTGGGCGCTTGTTCTGCCGATTGCCATTCCCACCTATATCGCTGCCTATAGCTACGTTGAGGCTTTTGACTTTTTTGGACCGTTGCAAACCCTGCTGAGGACGTTGATCGGTTATCGCCTGAAAAGCGAGTACTGGTTCCCGGATATGCGCTCGCAGACAGGAGCAGTCATCGTCACAGCGCTGGTGCTTTACCCCTATGTCTATGTGGCAAGCCGCGCCGCATTCGCAACCCAGGGAGCACATTTGACAGATGCTGCCAGAACTCTCGGTGTCACCAGAACAAAAGCATTCAGAACCGTCATACTCCCGGTGATATGGCCAATGCTGGCAGCGGGCGGCACCTTGGTTGTGCTTGAAACGCTGAATGACATTGGTGCAAGCCAGTATCTGGGCGTCCAGACATTGACCGTTTCTGTTTTCAACACCTGGTTGAACCGCAATGATCTGGCAGGTGCATCTCAGCTCGCGCTCGCGTTATTGCTCATCGTTGTTGCTGTGCTGTGGACAGAGCGCGCCATTCGTAACAACAAGCGCTACGCCGTGCCTGCGCGCGGTTCACGTCCACATCAGCGGGTAAAGCTTTCTGGATATCGAGGCGCGCTTGCGTCATGTCTTTTGCTGTTGCCCGTTGTCGCAGGTTTCGCGCTCCCGGTCTTTGTGCTTGGGCAGGCGGCGTTGCGACAATTCAGGTCCGAGGGAATAGAAGCTGCCCTTTTGAAGGCGCTGGGCAACACTGTGCTTGTGTCCACTCTGGCCACGGGCGTGATTTTGATGTTGTCCGTGGTGCTGGCGATAGCCCAACGCTTCACACGCTCTGGCATCATTATGATGGCCAACAGGATCGGCGGCATCGGTTATGCTGTGCCCGGCACAGTGCTGGTGATTGGACTTCTGCCGTTGCTTGGGTCGATCGACAGTGGCCTCAACTGGCTGGCTGTTGCTGCGGGAATGGCAAAGCCGGGGCTGCTTCTTTCCGGCACCGTTCTTGCCATCGTGATGGCATATGCCATCCGCTTTCTGGCAATAGGCCTTGATCAGGCACAAGCCGGGCTTGGTGCGCTGTCACGCAACACAGACTATGCCGCACGCACACTTGGCTGCAAGGAAAGCCGGATCGCAGCTCATATCCTTACGCCCGCCATGCGCCCTGCCCTCGTGGGTTCCGGCATTCTGGTGTTTGTAGATTGCCTGAAAGAACTGCCAGCCACATTGCTGTTGCGACCGTTGAATTTTGAAACGCTGGCGACCACGCTTTATGGCCATGCATCACGTGGCAGCTTTGAAGACGGCGCAATGGCTGCCTTCATGATTGTTATGGCAGGTTTGATTCCGCTGGTTTTCATGAACCGATTGATGGAAAAACCGGCGACGGTCTCTGGCGCTTAGACAATCGCACCAAAGCTTTACCGGCTGTCAGACAATCACTGCAAAGCAGTTTTGAACTTTGCTTCTGTCTTGGCCTTCACCTCGTCCAGCGTAACGCCGTCAGCCAATTCGGTAAGGGTCATGCCACCCTTTTTCTTGTCGATGGCAAAAACCGCGAGGTCTGTGACGACCATATCAACCACGCCAGCACCGGTAAGTGGCAGGTTGCAGCGCTTCAGAAGCTTGGATTCGCCCTTGGCTTCATGCTCCATAACGACGACCACGCGCTTGACGCCAGCCACGAGATCCATAGCCCCGCCCATGCCCTTGACCATCTTGCCAGGGATCATCCAGTTCGCAAGATCGCCGTTTTCGGCCACCTGCATCGCACCCAGAATGGAGAGATCGATGTGCCCGCCGCGGATCATGGCGAAGGAATCAGACGATGAGAAATAGCTGGTGGTGGGCAGTTCAGTGATTGTCTGCTTGCCGGCATTGATCAGGTCTGCGTCTTCTTCCCCTTCATAGGGAAACGGCCCCATGCCCAGCATGCCATTCTCGCTTTGCAGTTGAACGCTCATGCCTTTGGGAATGTAGTTGGACACCAACGTGGGGATGCCAATGCCGAGGTTGACGTAAAAGCCGTCTTTCAGTTCCTTGGCAGCGCGCGCTGCCATCTGCTCACGGGTCCAGGCCATGGTTCTCTCCTGTCGCGACGGTTATTTGGCGGGGCGCGGGCGTGTGGTGCGCTGCTCGATGCGCTTCACCGGATTGGTGAGCTCTATCATGCGTTGCACGTAAACACCCGCGGTGTGGATGTGGTCAGGATCAATCTTGCCAGCTTTGACAATCTTCTCGGCCTGCACGACCGTAATCTTGCCGGCGGTTGCCATCATTGGGTTGAAATTGCGGGCTGTCTTGCGGAAAACAAGATTGCCTTCTGTGTCGGCCTTCCAGGCGTGGACCAATGAAACATCCGCGACCAGACCACGCTCCATGATGAACTTCTCGCCGTCAAAAACCTTCACAGGCTTTCCTTCGGCAATCAAAGTACCCACTCCGGTTTTGGTAAAAAAGGCCGGAATGCCTGCACCGCCAGCGCGGATACGCTCTGCCAAAGTGCCTTGCGGGTTAAACTCGAGTTCAAGCGCGCCGGAGAGATATTGCTCGGCGAAGAGCTTGTTTTCTCCGACATAGGATGAAATCATTTTCTTGATCTGCTTTGTTTCCAGCAAAATCCCAAGACCGATGCCATCAACACCTGCATTGTTGGAAATGACGGTCAAGCGCTTCACGCCTGAATCACGCACAGCCTCGATCAGCACATCGGGAATGCCGCAAAGCCCGAACCCACCGGACATGACGACCATATCGTCTTTCAAAACACCGGCCAGCGCGGCTTTCGCGTCAGGATAAATCTTGCTCATGTTTGGCGCATTCTCTTGTGAAAAGGCATTGGCAATGCCTTTCTAGTAAGCATGCTTGCGCAGTCCAGCAAGCCCCTTTTCGACAAACAGCAGAGACAAAACACCGGAAGCTGCCACCAGCAACTCCGCCCTTTCACGCGGCTCATCTTCGTTCTAAGACTGTCATATGAGATTCAATCCCTCATTGCTGAAACTGTCGGATCAGCGCCTGCGCAGTCCGTGGTTCATTGCCGGTGTTGCCTGCCTCGCTCTCATCATCTTTGCGGGCTCTTTTCCCTATAGACTGTCTCGCAGTTTCATTGAACCGCGCCTGCAGCAGGCCCTCAAGCGCGACACAGGGTATAGCGTTGACACCATTGCAAAAGCGAGTTTCAGCGCCTTTCCATGGCCCAGCATTCGGCTTGAAGGGCTTGAACTGACAAAACCGGGCGAGAAAGAAGAGCGCCTCTCTATTCCTGTTTTAAAAGCACGGCTCAATCTTGCTTCATGGATATCTGGCCACCCCCGGATTACGGGTCTCACTTTGATGCGGCCTGTGCTGAACATCACCGGTGATGCTGACATGATTGAAACCGAGGCGATGTCCGCCACGGTCTTTCACGAACTGGGCCGCAACAAAAGGCCAGAGCTTTCAAGCCTCAGGGTGATCGACGGCAGGGTATCAAGGAACGCCAAGCCGTGGATTACCGGCCTTAATCTCAACGTTATCAATCTGGTTGGACAGGACATGCGGGTGCGCGCACACGCATCAGTCCAAGGCCTGCCTGTTCGCGTTTCTTCTGACATCAACCAGACGGGAGGACGCGCTCGCCGGCCCATTCGCTGGACGATTTCAACAAGCGCTGGCGAAGTTAATTTCGCCGGGCTTTTGCTGGGATCGCAATCCCTTGATGCAGAGGGGGAGTTCAATCTTGTCGTCAAGGATGCTGGTCTGCTGACGGATCGCTTTCGCCTTGATCATGCCTATACCGGTTTCCTGAGCGGGATGTCAGTTTCTGGTGAAACAAAAGTGACCCTGCCTCTCATCCAGATACGCGAAGCGACAGTTTTGCGCGGCGATGAAACGATGACGGGCTCGCTTGAATTCAACCTCGGCAAAAGCAGGCCAGCGGTTTCTGCCACGCTCCATGCTGCAAAGTTTGATGTCCTGCCGCTGGTCACGCCCTTCATCTCTCCACTTGTGAATTTGAATGGCAGCTGGTCAACAAATCCATTCTCCCATCGTTGGATGCAAACGCTGCAGCTTGATATGCGCCTGTCTGCTGAGGAGGCAATAGTTGGCCGCCATACCCTTCAGAATGCTGCATTGTCGGCCCAGATGAATGCTGGCCGACTGGAACTGACCCTGAATGATGCGCGCCTTAACGGCGGTTCGGCGAAATCAAAACTGCTCTTTAACACCGCTGGAAATGCTCCTGAAATGCGTTTGACTGCCAATCTTGAACGGCTTGATTTTGGCGCATTGCTTGGGGGTTGGAATATCCACCGCCTAAAAGGAACCGGCGCATTGAACTTGCAACTGGACAGCTCAGGCAGCACAGCTCTGGATGTTGTCAAAAATCTGACTGGACGGGTGACAACTTCGATAAGGGACGGAGAACTGACTGGCTTCGATCTTGATCGCATGATGGCACGGCAGGAACGCGCCAACCCTGTTTTAACCCAGGTTGATGGGCGCACGCGGTTTCAGAGATTGCAATCTGATATGCGTGTAAGGAACGGCACAGTTACACTTGGCGAAAGCTCTGTAAGCAGAGGCCCCATCAGCATTCCGCTGAGCGGAACCGTACAGCTTCCGTCGCAGCTGCTTGACCTCACTCTAAAGTTGCCTGCCATTCCGTTCAGGGACCCTGCATCAGATGCGGGCATTCGTATTGAAGGCCCCTGGTCCAACCCAGCGATTTATCCTGATCTTACGGGCAAGATTCCCCAAGACAGGCTTCCCAACGGCAAATCAGGGCGAACCTGACATTTACATGCAAAAGTCGGCTAAGGCTTTTGCGCACTGCGTTTCATGGAGGCTGTCGCTACAAGCACAGCCACCGTGACCACAAGGATCATCAGGCTGGAAATGGCGTTGATCTCAGGTGTCACGCCAAGCCTCACCTGGCTGTAAATACGCATCGGCAAAGTGGTCGCTCCGGGGCCAGATGTGAAGCTGGAAATTACCAGATCATCAAGCGACAGCGCAAAAGCCAGCATCCAGCCCGCGAGTACCGCAGGCCAGATGATAGGGATTGTCACCAGCAGAAAGGCTTTGAACTGGGTCGCACCAAGATCAATCGCCGCCTCTTCGAGACTGCCATCAAACGAGGCGAGCCGCGACTGCACAACCACGGAAACAAAGCAGGTTGTGAAGGTGATATGGGCGATAAGCACCGTCCAGAAACCGCGATCCATGCCTATGGCGATGAACAGGAGCAGCAGGGCAAGCCCTGTGATGATCTCTGGCATGACCAATGGTGCAAACCCGAGAAATGCCAGACCAGCTCTTCCTTTGAAAGGACGAAGCCGCATCAGAGCCAGCGCCAGCGCAGTGCCAAGTAAAGTTGCAACAGTGGCACTCAGAATAGCCAGTTGAATGGACAACCAGGCCGATTGCATCAAAGGGGCATTGCGCCATAACCCTGCATACCACTGTGTTGAAAAACCACCCCAGACTGTGACAAGACGCGACGCATTGAAACTGTAGCCGATCAGCAGCAGGATCGGCAGATACAGAAATGCAAAGCCGAGAGTAAGGCTGGTCGCATTGAAGCGGGTGAAACTGCTTGTCATGCCTTGCCACCATGAAGCTGACGGCGCTGGGCAAAAACAACTGGCAAGGCGATAATGACCAGAAGCGCAATGGCCATTGTGGATGCCATAGGCCAATCGCGGTTATTGAAAAACTCGGTCCAGACCAGTTTGCCAATCATCAACGTGTCTGAGCCGCCCAGCAGATCGGGGATGATGAACTCGCCCATGACGGGAATGAAAACCAGCACGCAGCCGCCAACAATTCCAGCGAGGGACAAGGGCCAGGTGACAAGCCAGAATGCGCGGAAAGGTGTGGAGCCAAGATCCTGTGCCGCTTCCAGCAACGTTGCATCATGCCGGTCAAGCGAGGCGTAGATTGGCAAAACCATGAAGGGCAAATAGGCATAGACAATGCCAATCTGCACCGCCCATTCGGTGTTCAGAATTTCCAGCGGTGCCGAAACAATGCCCAGCGCCAGCAGCGTCTGATTGAGCAACCCTTCCTGTTTCAGGATCGCAATCCACGCATAGATGCGGATGAGAAAGCTTGTCCAGAACGGCAAGATGACAAGTGCCAGCAACAAAGGCTTCATCTCACGCGACGCGCGGGAAATGGCCAAGGCAATCGGATAGCCGACCAACAGCGTCAACACCGTTCCCAACGCCGCAATGCGCAGCGATGTCAGGAACGATTGGACGTAAAGACTGTCTGTGAGGATTGTAATGTAGTTCTCGAAATCGAAGCCAGCGAGCAGAGCTGCGATACCGGCGATACTGCCGTCCCAAACTGGTTTGTAAGGTGGTTGCGCTGAAGCTGGATCAGAGAGGCTCATCCGCAGAATAATCAGCAGCGGAACCACGAAGAACACCGTCAACCAAAGGGTCGGCAGGCCAATGATGGCACGCTCGCCCCATGTCCGCCGCTGCCTGATCATGATGCCAGCAGCCTTGCATCAGCGAGATTGAAATGAACGAAGGCTTGCGCACCCTGGACCAGACTTTGCCCTTGGCGGGATGCGGGAACCGTCAGATGCAACGGCCTGCCAGACCTTGTTCGGGTTGTTACTGAAACCGTTGCGCCAAGATAAGTCTGCTCGACAATTGTGACGGGCAACGCGACTGCACCAGACACAGCTTCCGGCCTTGAGAAGCCCAGATGCTCAGGCCTGAGGATCAGCCCCAACCCGCCAGCATTGTAATCCTGAAAAGGCACTGTAACTGGGCCATCAAAGTCAGCGCATTCAACAACGGCCATACCCTGCTTGTGCGAGACAACCTTGACATCAAGGCTGTTGACCTCTCCCAGGAAGCCCGCAACAAAGCGGTTGGCCGGTTGCTGATAGAGCTCAGCCGGTGTGCCCGTTTGCACAATCCTGCCTGCCTGCATGACGGCAATCCGGTCTGACAAGGTCATGGCTTCTTCCTGATCATGCGTGACCACGATGAAGGTAGTGCCGAGATTGCTCTGGATGCGCTTGAGTTCTGACTGCGTCTCCTTGCGCAATGTCTTGTCAAGCGCACCAAGAGGCTCATCCAGCAGCAGGACCTTGGGCTGGCGCGCCAATGCACGGGCCAGAGCCACGCGCTGTTTCTGCCCGCCAGAAAGCTGATCCGGCATGCGATCTGCCAGGCTATCGAGCTGAACCAGAGACAACATTTCACTTGTTCTTTTGGTCACATCAGCCGCTGGCAATTTCATCTGCTTCAGACCAAAAGCAATGTTGTTGCGCACGCTCATATGCGGGAACAGGGCATAGCTCTGGAACATCATGTTCACCGGCCTGAGATGCGCTGGCATGCCGATCATGTCTTCGCCGGCTATTGACAGGCTGCCGCTTTCCGGCTGCTCGAAACCTGCAATCATCCGCATCAAGGTTGTCTTGCCGCAGCCGGATGGTCCGAGCAGCGAGAAGAACTCTCCTTTGGCAATATCAAGACTAACATCGTCAACAGCACGAGCTGGCCCGAAAGCCTTGCTGATGCTGCGGATGCTGATGAAGCAGTGGTTCTGATCGGACATCGTTTCAGTCATCGCAATCAAACAAAGGCGCACACAGAAGCATCATGTGCTCCTAACCAAAGATGGCGCGCACAGGAACATGATCCGACGGCTTTTCCTGATCACGCATGTATTTGTCGATCTCGGTGCCAACCAGTTTGTCCGCTGCCTGCGGTGACAGCAGGAAGTGATCGATGCGAATCCCATGATTGCGGGGCCAGGCACCGGCCTGATAATCCCAGAAGGTGTAAAGTTCGCCCGCATCTGTTGTGGCACGCACCGCCTCCGTCAGGCCCAAAGCCAGCAAGCGCTGAAAGGCATCCCTTGTTTGCGGAAGGAACAGGGCATCATTTGCCCACAATGCAGGATCGTGGGTATCAACCGCTGACGGGATCACATTGTAGTCACCCGCCAGAACAAGCGGCTCTTCATGCTCGAGAAGCGATTGGGCATGCAGACGAAGACGCTCCATCCATCTCAACTTGTGGTCGTACTTGTCTCCCGGCGCAGGGTTGCCATTGGGCAGATAAATCGAGGCAAAGCGAAATGCCCCTGCCCCATGGGAAACGACCGCCTCGATGTAGCGCGCCTGTTCATCAGCCGGATCACCGGGCAAACCACGGCGTACATCTTCAAGCGGCAATTTCGAGAGGATAGCGACGCCGTTGAAAGTCTTCTGCCCATGCACAGCCACATTGTAGCCAAGTGCCTCAATTTCAGCGGCAGGAAAGGTCTCGTCGACGGTTTTGATTTCCTGCAGGCAAACAATATCAGGCGACTTTTCCTTCAGCCAGGCGAGCAGATGCTCGATCCGCTGGCGAACCGAATTCACGTTCCAGGTGGCGATGGTGAGCTTGTCCATGGCTCTTGGGTAGTCGCTCCAAAAGTTTGAGGCAACAGCCCTTGCAAGATTATGTGCAATGCGCTCACATGCACTTCATAAACTGCGGTGCAAAACGGCAGAATAACAAGGGTTGATCCGGTATCAGCCAAGGAGGAAAGATGTTTCGCAAGCTTGCTTTGACGGGATTGACACTGGCTACCGTTGCCACCTTTTCGGTGAGCACTGAAGTTTTGGCACAGGCCTACCCAAACAAACCAATCAACCTGATTGTACCTTATGCAGCCGGCGGACCTTCGGATGCGATTGCCCGC
The DNA here is from genome assembly GCA_051649305.1 of Beijerinckiaceae bacterium. Classification (GTDB taxonomy): domain Bacteria; phylum Pseudomonadota; class Alphaproteobacteria; order Rhizobiales; family Beijerinckiaceae; genus JADCCX01. Next base: position 5,207 of record JBOFGV010000076.1, on the reverse strand, counting down.
ATGGTTGCCAAGGTGATGTCTGACAATATGGGTCAGCAGATCGTCATCGAGAACGTTGCAGGCGCTGGTGGCACTGCCGGTGCAGCCCGCGTCGCGAAATCAGCGCCTGATGGATACACGCTTCTGGTGCATCACCTCGCCCTTGCAGCTGGCGCTTCGCTCTACAGCAACCCAGGCTACGACACGCTCACAGCCTTTGAGCCTGTTGGCCTGATCAACTACGGCCCCTTTGTACTGACGACGAAAGCTACGCTTGAGCCGAACAACCTGAAAGAGTTGCTGGCCAAACTAAAGACAGACGGCGCGAAGATGAGCACGGCCCATGCGGGCGTTGGTTCAGGCTCGCACCTCTGTGGCATCATGCTGCAGCAGGCTTTGAGCACAACGCTCAATTTTGTTCCCTACCGCGGCACCGCCCCTGCCCTGAACGATCTCGTGGGTGGTCAGGTGGATATGCTTTGCGACCAGACAACCAATGCCCTGCCGCAAATCAACGCGAAGACGATCAAAGCCTTTGGCGTAACTGCGCCACAGCAAATTGCTCAACTGCCCGGCCTGCCTACTGTTGCTTCGGAAATCCCGGGCTTTGAACTTTCGGTCTGGCATGCGATCTATGCCTCCAAAGGCACACCGAAAGATGTCGTCGAAAAATTGAATGGCGCGTTGCAGAAAGCTCTGGCTGATCCAGATGTGCAGAAGCGCTTTACAGACCTTGGCACATTGCAGTTTGCTGCAGATCAGCGTTCACCGGTTGCCTTGCAGGCCAAGCTTGCCAAGGAAGTTGCACACTGGGCAAGCGTGGTAAAGGCTGCCAATATCAGCCCGCAGTAACTCGGCGCGCTCCGCCAGTTCAAACATATGCACCCTGGAAGGAAACTAAACATGCTCTGGAAAATGGCGACATGTGCCTTTGCACTTTCTGGCGGATTGGCCATGGCCCAATCGCCCTACCCCGCCAAGCCGATCAACATGCTTGTGCCGTTTGCTGCCGGAGGCGCATCTGACACAATCGCGCGTCTGGTGGGTAAGTCGATGTCCGAAACACTTGGCCAACAAATCATCATAGAGAACGTGGCAGGTGCTGGCGGTACAGCCGGAGCGGCACGTTTGGCGAAGGCTGAGCCTGATGGCTACACACTTCTGGTGCATCACCTGGCTATCACGGCTTCTGCCTCGCTATATGCCAACCTGCCTTACAAAGCGGACACTGCCTTTACACCACTCGGCTTGATCAACTCAGGCCCCTATGTGGTCACCGCGCGCATGGGCTTTGAAGCCAACACTGTGCAAGAGATGCTGGCTAAAATCAAAAGTTCCGGCGGCAAGGTGACGATGGCGCATTCAGGCATTGGTGCTGGTTCGCATCTTTGCGCAACGCTGATGAGCCAGGCGATTGGAGCAGAAGTCACGCAGATTCCGTATCGCGGTGCTGCGCAATCAGCCCAGGATATTATAGCCGGCAATGTTGATTTGTTGTGCGAGCAGACGGTTACAGCCCTTCCCCATATCGAAACAAAAAAGGTGAAGGCCTTTGCCGTAACATCGCTGACACCTGTGGCCCAATTGCCTGGAGTGCCCACGCTCGACAGCGCTGGCATCAAGGGGTTTGATCTGACCAACTGGCATGGGCTTTATGCCCCTAAAGGCACACCGGCTGACGTTGTTCAGAAGCTGAACGCTGCCTTGCAGAAGGCCATGAGCGATTCCGAAATTCAAAAGCGCTTCGTGGATCTTGGCACTGATCTTTATCCCGTTGCCGAGCGCACACCTGCAGCGCATGCAACAAAGTTTGATGCAGAAATGAAGCGCTGGGCCGAGGTTATCCAGAAGGCGGGCATAAAGCCTCAATAAAGGTTAGCCTCAACCCCAGAGAATTACAGGTGTTTTGGCACGATATTTTAAATTATCCGTGCCATGCTGGAGCATGGATCGTCGCTTGAGCATAGGCGTGTTGGTCACTGTAATGTCTGTTGGTATTGCAACAGCAGCGCTTTCACAGGTGCACCAAATACCCGGCGTCCATGAAGCCCGATTGTCGGGATGGTGTCAATCCATCGGCTCCGAGCAAAAGATATCGGCCAACCTCGGAGATTTTCGCGTTCGCAAAGGCGGTCACCTTGTCGCGACAGGAGTGCGGCAATCCATCTTTGTCGAGGATGGCGGCAGTGTTGAGATCACGGGGACAGCCTCCGTTGTTTACATCATGAAAGGTGGCAAGGCGACAATCGCCGGTGAGCGTAATCAGATCTATGCAGAGCCCGGCAGCAATGTTGCCCTGCTGGGTGCCGCAAGCTGGTCCCAGGTGTCATCACTCACCTTGCAGTTGCACAGAAACGCCGTGAGCTGCCAGTGATACCAGGCATAAATGCGAGATGAACGGTTGCTTTCAATCGCTCTCAGATTTCAGTCAGCCCATGTTCATTAATGCAGTTGCGCACGATCCGCACAGGTCCTGAAAGGGATATCCACGGCGGTGAGGCGTAACGATGGCGGGCTGGCCTGTGTTGCGCAAGGAGTATAACGCAAGACAGTTTTCCTCCCCCTAATCAACGGGAGTCACCTCATGACAACATCAACAATCAGCCGTCGCACAGCGTTTGCCGGTGCGGCTGCCCTTTCGCTCGTCCCTGTTGTGGCTTCGGCCGCAGCTTCGGAAACAGCGATTGGCAAACTCTGGAACGAAGCCGAAGCCCTTGGCAGCAAGCTTGATGCGTACCGCGCTGAAATTGCCGCTTCTGCCCAGAATGGTGGCATTTCAGGCTGGATGCGCCTTGGAGGCGAAGCCAACACCCTTGGTGGCCAGCGCTATGGCAAACTGATGGCAATCCTGCATGCCAAGCCAGAAACACAGGGCGACCTCGTTGTGATGGCACGGGTTATTCTGGACGACGAAATCCAGAACAGCGCCAAGGGCTATGCTGCCGACCAGTTCGCCAAGGCCACAATCACCTTGCTGGATGCAGTTGCCTGATCCAGCTGACCCAAAAGCAAAAACCCCGCCTGCAAGGGCGGGGTTTCTGTTGTCTGTTATGCCTTAGAAGCTTACTTCTTTGCGTCTTCAACAAAGATGTCGCGCTTGTAGGTTTCTGGCACGAAGATCAGTCCGATGACGAACGTTCCGAGTGCAACCACAACAGGGTACCACAGGCCATAGTAGATATCGCCTGTTGCAGCCACCATGGCGAAAGCTGTTGGAGGCATGAAGCCACCGAACCAGCCGTTACCAATGTGGTATGGCAAGGACATCGCGGTGTAGCGGATGCGTGTCGGGAAGAACTCGACAAGAGCAGCAGCAATTGGTCCGTAAACCATGGTCACGTAGATGACCAGGATTGTCAGGATACCGACGATCGTCAGAGCCTGTGCACTTCCAAACACCGAGAAGAAGCCATTGAGCTTGATGATCTGTGCATCACCTGGCTTTGGATAACCAGCTGTCTGCGACGCTGTGTTGAAGGCTGCGATGTTGGCAGGAATGGTTGCCGCAATCGGGGCTTCGACACCGTTGAAGCTGACTGTTGGCTTGGCACCAGGAGCAGCAACGAACTCATACTTGATAGCAGCACGTGCCAGTGCCACGCGGGCAATGTCACATGGAGCTGTGAAGCTGCGGATACCGACAGGGTCGAACACCGAGCCGCACGAAGCTGGATCAGCGGAAACCTTGACGGAAACCGAGGTCAGCGCCTTGTGCAGGCCGGGGTTGGCAACCTTTGTGAGGTACTGGAACAGCGGGAAGTATGTGAGCGCTGCGATCAGGCAACCTGCCAGGATGATTGGCTTGCGGCCAATTCTGTCAGACAGCGAACCGAAGACGATGAAGCCACCAGTACCGATGATCAGCGACCATGCAATCAGAACGTTGGCTGTAAACAGATCCACCTTCAAAATAGCCTGAAGGAAGAACAGCGCGTAGAACTGACCGGTGTACCAGACAACGGCCTGACCTGCGACGAGACCAAGCAGAGCGAAGATCACGATCTTCATGTTGCCCCACTGACCAAAGGCTTCCGACAAAGGAGCCTTGGACTGTGTACCTTCTGCCTTCATCTTCACGAAAGCTGGTGACTCATTCATCTGGAGGCGAATCCAGACCGAGATGGCCAACAGAACAACCGAGAGGAGGAACGGAATACGCCAGCCGGCAATCGCATAGCCTTCACCGCGGGCAAAGCCTGCTTCACCCATGTAAAGACGCAGCGAAAGGATGACCATCAGCGAGAGCAACAGGCCAAGTGTGGCTGTTGTCTGGATGAAGGATGTGTAGAAGCCGCGACGGCCTGGAGGAGCGTGTTCTGCCACGTAAACGGCAGCACCACCGTACTCACCACCGAGCGCAAGACCCTGCAACATGCGCAGGATGATCAGAACAACAGGAGCGATCCAGCCGATCTGTGCATAGGTAGGCAGAAGTCCGACGATGAATGTCGAAACACCCATAATCAGAATGGTGATCAGGAAGGTGTGCTTGCGGCCGATAAGGTCACCCAGACGACCGAAGAAAAGTGCGCCGAAGGGGCGAACAAAGAAGCCGGCCGCAAAAGCGAGCAAGGCGAAGATGGCGCGTGTCGACTCGTCAAAGGCCGAGAAGAACTGTGCACCAATGATAACGGCCAGTGAGCCGTACAGGTAGAAGTCATACCATTCGAAAACTGTACCAAGCGAAGACGCGAGGATAACCCGCTTCTCTTCCTTGGACATAGGACGCGACCGCTCTTCAGCAATGGTCGAGGTGGCTATTGAACTCATTTCTTACCTCCCAGGCATCATCGGAGCTGATGCAGATTTTTAGAATCGGCACTCAGGCACAACAGCATGAGTACACTGCCTACTCACATGGCCTGTTGGGCAAAAAAACACAGTTAGAAATTGGTATATCAGTCTTTAGACGCACAACTTTGGATTAATAGGCTTTAGTCTAAAGTCGGCATTGCAACATCGTTAATGCTTCATAAAGTGCGAGTTGGGCGGACTTCGCATGGACTGAGTCCATGTGTGAGCTCCAACCCTTTCGTAAAAATGGGGTGCGGCGGGTAATCGCCAATACCTCGGGAGGAAATAGCAATGTCTCAATCAAACGCAGAAGCGCACTGGTCCAAGACCAGTAAGCTGATGATAGTTATGATGGCCCTCTGGGTCTTCTTCAGCTTTGTCGTGCATATGTTCGTCACTCCGCTTAACGGCATCAAGATTTTTGGCTTCCCGCT
>JBOFGV010000075.1:0-15570 GCA_051649305.1 Beijerinckiaceae bacterium | reverse complement strand
GTCATTCCCGACGCCGCAGGGGGGCGGGAATCCAGTTCTTTACAATCTTTGGCCGCATAACAGATTCTGGATTCCCGCCCGCCTGCGGCGTCGGGAATGACAAGCAGCATACAGCGAGCTAGAAGCGAATCTCCCGCATCCAAACTCTGACAAAGGACATCATGCTGCGCACATTCATCCGCTTGCTGGGGCTGCTCAGCCTTGGGGCTGGTTTTCTGGCGGGCATCGTCGATGGAACACGCAGCATCGCCTCCATGACTTTGGAATGGATGTCACTGGGGGCGGCGTTGACATGGCTGATGCCCAGACAGATGGGCGGACTAGAGAAGACAGTGTCGGGCCAGATTCACCCGCTACTCTGGGACCCTTTGTTGATTAACTTCTTGAAGCTGCCAGCCACCGTTGCGCTGTTTGCGCTGGGGTTTCTCCTGCTCTGGGCAGGCATCGACAAGCGCCTGCCGATCACGGCACCGCAAGCGTGATCTGACCGGTTCCGGCTGTGATGGTCCCGACAACGGCAGCCTCACGGTAACCGGCGTTGTGCAGGGCTGCGAGGCAGGCCTTCAACTCTGAAGGCGGAATGCTGGCCAGAAGACCACCGGCGGTCTGGGGATCAAACAACACAGCACGCCAAGATGCATCCAGCTGATGCGCATCCTTCACATGCCTGAGCAACGTGAGGTTCTCCGGCAGCAGGCTCGATACATAGCCTTTTGACGCCAGCGCCAGAACACCCTGAACCAGAGGCACTGCACCCACATCGAGAGAAGCGCCGCGACCTGCATCAAGCATCTCCGCCAGATGTCCCAACAGACCAAAGCCGGTGATATCTGTTGCCGACGTTGCGCCGTGCTGCACCAACACATCCGCGGCTGCGCGGTTGGACAGCACCATGGTGGTTAGCATGGCCTCCACTGTGGCAGCAGGTGCCGCCGCGCGCATATCAGCCGCAAAGACAATGCCGGAACCCAGAGGCTTGGTCAGCACCAGACAGTCGCCCACCTCTGCACCCCGCTTGGCAAGCAGACGAGTTTTAGGGTGTCCTGTGACGGAGAAACCAAGCGCCAGCCCCTCCCCTTCGCTGGAGTGGCCACCCACCAGCGGCACACCGGCTTCATCGAGCGTGGCTTGCGCGCCAGCGAGCATCTGGAAGAGGTCTTCAGAAACTTTGCTGGCCTTACCAAAGGGCAATGTGGCCAGCGCCAGCGCATGGTGCGGCACGGCCCCCATGGCGTAGAGATCATTGAGCGCATGGTTGGCGGCAATGCGCCCGAAGAGCCAAGGATCAGACAGGAAGGAACGGAACTGATCCACACTGGTGACAACAGGTGTCCCACCCGGCCAGTTGATCACCGCGGCATCATCAGCACCTTCAAAACCGCTCATCCGGCGCTCGCTGCCCACACCTGATGACAACCGCGAGAGGGCCGCCGCAAGCGGATCTGGCCCCACCTTGGCGGCACAACCGCCACAGCGCATGCCGTCGTCTGCATCCGGCGCTTTACCCTCCACCGCAAACATCTCCATGAAGCGGCGGTCGATCCGGTCTTTCCAGCGCGCGATCCATTTGCCTTCCATGGCAAAGAAGCGCCCGCGTCCGGCGATGGCGCTGTCTGCGGCTGTGCGCAGGATGGTCAGGTAGTCTTTCTGCGGCGTGTAGCTGGCCAGTCTTTCACCGCGTGCCGCTGCCATCAGGTTGCGCGCCAGCCAGGGCCCCTGCCGCACGGCAAAGACACCGGCACGCACACGGGGAAAGCCGGTGATGCTGGCGCAATCACCTGCAGCAAACACCGCGTCGTCATCTTGCAGCTGCAAGGTCTGGCGGATAGCCAAACCGCCATTGGCAGCCTTGGGAATATCAGTGGCCGCAAGCCACTGCGGCAACCGCGCGTTGGTGGAGACGAAGGCGACATCATTGGGGATGCGCCTGCCGCTCTGGCAAACCACTGCGCCGGGTTCCACAGCAATGGCACGGTCGCCTTCGACAACCGCAATGCCAGCACGCGCCAACGCAGTTGCTGCCCGCCGCTTCATGCCTGCGTTCAGCGAAGCCGCAAGGCCGCCACCGGCGACAAGCGTGATTTCTGACGGGATGGTGGTGAGCTTGCGGTTGCGATCATAAAGCGCCAGCGCCAGCTCAATACCGGCTGCTCCGCCACCAATCACAGCCAGCTTCGCAGGCCTCGGCAATTGCCGGACGGCAGACACGGCTCTCTCCAGCCGCCCCAGCAAGCCAGCGATGGGCTTTACAGGCACAGCACGCTCGGCTGCACCTGCAATCTCGGTGAGATCAGGCGTAATGCCCACGTTCAGCGCCAGCAGATCATAGGCAACCGGAGGGCGGCCTTTCAGCAGAAGCTGCTTTTTGCTGCGGTCGAGGCCAACAGCCGCAGCATGGATGAGCCGAGCACCGGTGTCTCTGGCCAGCTTGCCAACATCAATGTGAATCTCATCGGATGTGTAATCCCCGGCAATGCAGCCGGGCAGCATGCCGGAATAGGGCGCCAGCAACCGATCCGTAATGATGGTGATGCGAACGCCCGGAACCGGGTTCATGCCAAAGAAGCGCAGCACCTGCACATTGGCGTGGCCCGCACCAACCAGCACGATATCAGTTCCAACAGGTTGCAGAACTTGCGCTTGCATCGTTTCTGGATACGCGAATGGCGCCAGAAAGAAAGCCTGCCGTTACTTCACGCGCTCGCCGGGGTAGACGCCCCAGAGGCGCTCCTGCTGCAGCCAGCCATCAAAGCCCTCGCCCACCAAACGACACCAGCGACCAGAGCACTGCTCCACGCTGCCAATGACACCGGGCTGCAAACGCGCCACAACCGCTGCGCTGTCGCTGTCACGCTCGTAAAGCGCTACCGAAGGATCTTTGAGTTTAGGATTGATCTGCGCCGTGCGGCGGCCGGAAAGGCGCGAGTGGAACACCCAGCCATCATCGCCTTCCGAATCGCGCACCCGCCGCCAGTTTTCAAACTCGGCGATGATTTCGACAGGAACGCCCTCTTTCTTGAAGACCCACTTGATCCTGTGGTCCTTGCTCGGGCCTTCGCGCATCGGCGTGTCAGATGGCTTCAGACTGACAAAACGGGGAATAGGCAAACCGCTGACAGAACCGGTCGTTTCCTGTGCCTGCACGGCAGACGTCATCAAAAGCGCGCCAAAAACCGACGCAGCCAGCAGGAAAACACTTCTTTTCAGCAATTCGAAACGCAACATACGATCCCCATCCGCTTTCTGCAGAGGCCGAATTTGCACTGATTTAAGACGCAAACAAGGCAATATGCAGCAACCTCTTCCTTGTGCTTGGGCACAAGCTTGCTAAACCCGGTGGAATAGCTGTGAACAGATCACCAACAATTCAATTGGTTTTCGCAGCCGTCTGTTAAGGGTGTATGAAATTCAGCGCGTTATCAGCATGATAGCGCAAAGGAAGCCGGGGCAAAGATGCCTTATCGTAAACGAATCGTTATCATCACGCGCAAATTGCCCGAAATGGTCGAGTTGCGGATGGGTGAATTGTTCGATGCGCGCTTCAATGTGCGCGACGAGCCGATGGATGCTGCAGCTCTGAAAGCCGCTGTCGCCACCGCCGAAGTGCTTGTGCCCACGGTCACGGACCGCATTGATGCTGATATCATTTCCGCTGCCGGTCCCCAGCTTCGCCTGATCGCCAATTTTGGCAACGGGGTTGATAACATCGACGTCAAGGCAGCCTATGCCAAGGGCATTGCTGTTACTAACACACCTGGCGTGCTGACGGATGACATGGCCGATTTCACCATGGCGCTGATCGTTGCCGTCTCCCGTCGCTTTGTGGAAGGTGCACGCGCAGTCAGCAACGGCTCATTCGTGGGCTGGTCTCCCAGCTGGATGCTGGGCCAGCGCATCACCGGCAAAAAACTCGGCATTGTTGGCCTCGGTCGCATCGGATATGCGCTCGCCAAACGCGCCAAGGCTTTCGGTCTTCAAATCCACTATCACAACCGCCGCCCTGCTGCCTCACGCATGGAGCAGGAGCTGGATGCCACCTACTGGGACAGCCTTGATCGCATGCTGTCGCGCATGGACATCATCTCGATCAATTGCCCACATACGCCTGCGACCTATCACCTGCTGTCTGGCCGCCGGTTGCGCCTGTTGCAGCCGCACGCACTGCTGATCAACACGGCCAGAGGCGAGGTGGTTGACGAAGATGCACTGACCGACCTGCTGGAGCAGGGCAAGATTGCCAGTGCAGGCCTCGATGTGTTCGAGCATGAGCCCAACATCAACCCGCGCCTTCTCAAACTGGCAGAACAGGGCAAGGTGGTTCTTCTCCCGCATATGGGCTCTTCAACCTATGAAAGCCGTATTGAGATGGGTGAGAAGGTCATCATCAACGTCAAGACATTCATCGATGGCCATCGCCCGCCAGACCGGGTGCTGCCGGGGCTGGATTAAAACAAGAAGCAGCAACCCGCTTTCACGTTCAGGTCACGCAAGCAGCGTACGACATACATCGTAGATCGTTTCTGAAGCCCGCAATCATGCGTTTTGGGAGATACGATAATGAAAATGCCGGCCCCCAAGCATAGAAAACCCAATCCTGAAGTGCGTGGCGATCTGTTCGTATCGAGAGACAATGATCTGTCCCGAGCCATGCTGCGCGCATCTCTCGCCCATCCGCCCGTTGCCACATTCGAGGCAATGGCAGAGCGACGCGCATCAGCAGAAGCGAGCGCGCTGGCAAGGCGGGTTGATTTCATTGAGCCTGCGGACAAGGACCCCCACGGCTTTGAACGCATCATCGGCGAAAGTGACCTGACCTCTATCAACTATCTGCGACGCGGCATGCGGGCGGCAGCTGCGGTTTGCCGCATTCGCGTCCCTTCTGATGGTGGGGAATGGTACGGCACAGGTTTTCTGGTTGGTCCACGCCTGCTGATGACCAACCACCATGTCATCGGCAGCATTGCCGAGGCCGGTCAGGCGGAAGCAGAGTTTGGCTATGAGCACGACCTTGATGGTGTGCTGCAACCGCCTGTCCAGTTCAACCTTACACCGCATGAGGTTTTCTTTGCCAATGCCGAGCTGGATGTCTGCTTCGTGTCAGTGGCACCGCTCTCGCAAACGAGCGTGCCCATCGAGCGGTTTGGGCGCTTGCCGCTGCTGCCCATCTCGGGAAAAAGCATTGATCAGGAATGGGTGACAATCATTCAGCACCCCAATGGCGGCCCAAAGCAGATTTCCATTCGCTCCAGCCGGATTGTGACATTGCCACCTGAGGCTATCCCCAATGTGGATACAGCAAGTTTCATCCACTATCTCACAGACACAGAACCCGGATCCTCCGGCTCACCTGTGCTGAATGACCAGTGGCAGGTGGTGGCGCTGCATCACAAAGCCGTGCCCGCACCCAAAGACGACACAAAGCCGGATGCGCCAACAGTCTGGATCGGCAATGAGGGCGTGCGGATCAGCGCCATCTACAGGCTGCTTGAGTATAACCGTTTCGAGAATGAAAACGCAGCCCGCGTTCTTGATCGCCTCGAAAATGCGCTTGGTCTGCATCCGACATCAACAGCAGCTGCTAGCAACTTTGGTTTCAGCTTTGAGGCCGATGGCAAGGCCTACGCTGCGTCGCGCTGGAACGATGCCAACAAGCTTGGCTACAAGCCTGACTTCCTCAGCAAGACCATTGATCTCGATACCATCTGCAAAGACCAGAGCGACGCAGGCGCACTCGCCCCGCTGCGTGATGGCTCAGGCCATCTCCTGCACTACCGCCGTTTTTCCGTCGCCGTGCACAAGGAGCGCAAGTTTGCTGTGATCACAGCCGTCAACATCAACGGCAAGAAACTGAAGCACCCCGGAGAGCGCAAGGACGTCTGGCGCACAGATGTCCGCATGGATGATGTCTATCAGCCTGCCGGAAACTTTTATGAAAAGAAGCGTGGTACGGACAAGATACAGTTCAGCCGCGGCCACATGGTGCGGTTGCTTGATCCTTCATGGGGTGACACGCTGGATGAAGCCAAGCAGGGCAGTTTCGATACATTTCACTATGCCAATGCCGCACCGCAGTTTCAAAGATACAACAGCGAAGACTGGGGCGACCTCGAGGACTACGTGCTGGACCGCGCGCAGACATCCGAGAAAAAGATGTCTGTCTTTCAGGGACCAATCTTTCTGGAATCCGATCCGCCCTACGGCAAATCCCGCGACGGTGGTCCATGGCAAATTCCACAGTCCTACTGGAAAATCGCTGTCATCGAGAAGACGGCAGGAAGACTCGCGGCAGCCGCCTTCATCATCGGTCAGGGGCAATATCTTGATGCCTTGCACGAAGCCAAGGTCTTCACTGGCCTGAACCCATACACATCAGATGAAATCAGGACAAAGCGCCTTCAGGTGACCATTGCAGCGGTTGAAGCCCAAACCGGCCTGAATTTTTCGATGCTCAGGGAGTATGACTCCCAGGGCGGCCTTGAAGCCACCAGAAGGGTGCGCTGGATCAACAGTGCTGATGATATTATCATATAGGGTCTCGACCCGGTCGCTTCTTGCGCATAGATAAAACCAAAGTGAGGTTTTGATATGCTGCTCAATGCGACTGCTTCAGGATTGTTTCCGATTGCCCCAACACCGTTTCATGCGGATGGGAAAATTGATGGGCGCTCGATTGATACGCTCATCGCGCGCTATCACGCGGCAGGCGCAACCGGCATCACCGTGCTGGGCATCATGGGGGAAGCACCCAAGATGGAAGCGGATGAATCGCTGGCCATCGTGAAGCAATTCATTGCAGGCATGGGCGCGTTGCCGGTCATCGTTGGCGTGTCCTCACCGGGCTTTGCTGCCATGCGCGCACTCGCCCGCTCCTCCATGGAGATGGGAGCCGCCGGTGTGATGATTGCACCGCCTTCAACGCTGCGCACCGACGACCAGATCACCGGCTATTACCGACAGGCCATCGAGGCGATAGGTGCTGATGTGCCTTTCGTGATTCAGGATTATCCGCTGACCCTCACTGTGCAGATGACACCCAAGGTCATCCGCCAGATCGTGCAGGAAAATCCATCCTGCGTCATGCTCAAGCATGAGGACTGGCCGGGCCTTGAAAAGATTTCGGCGCTCCGTGGTTTCCAGCAGGATGGCTCCATGCGTCCCATCTCCATCCTCACCGGCAACGGTGGCCTGTTTCTGGATTTTGAGATGGAACGCGGTGCTGACGGTGCCATGACTGGCTATGCCTTTCCTGAAATGCTGAGCAGTGTCGTCAAGCTGATCAACGCTGGAAAGCGCGACGCAGCGCACGATCTTTTCGATGCGCATCTTCCCCTGCTGCGCTACGAGCAACAGCCTGGCGTCGGCCTTGCTGTGCGCAAATATGTGATGATGAAGCGCGGCATGATTGCATCCGACGCCCAGCGCAAACCCGCCAGCGCCCTGTCAGCCAAAGCCCGGACCGAGGTTGATTACCTGCTGGAGCGTCTGGTCAAAACAGGGCATGCCAATCTGTAAAACGGTCTAATACAGCACATAATCCGACCTTCCTCGATAATTGTACTGTTCAGTCAATTTACTAAATTGCTGAATATGTTATATTATCGCCTTGTTCGGATGCAAAAATGTCAAGCAAGACCAAAATCAAAAAGCTGAAGGACGAAGCAAAACCGGCTGGCAAAAAGGCGGCGCTCAAAACCTTGTCCTGGACACAGGACCCCGAGGGCGTACAGCGCAACATTCTGGAAGCCGCCCGCATCGAGTTCGCAGAAAAGGGTCTCAGCGGCGCAAGGGTTGACGAGATTGCGGCGCGCATCTCGACCTCGAAGCGCATGATTTTCTACTACTTCAAGGACAAGCAGGGCCTTTATGTCGCCGTGCTGGAAGAGGCGTACGCGCGCATCCGCGCCATCGAGCGCACGCTTGATCTCGCCCACACGCCGCCTGCAGAAGCGCTGGCCCTGCTGACAGGCTTCACCTTTGACCACCACGCCGCCAACCCGGATTTTGTGCGCCTCGTGATGGTGGAAAACATCCACCACGCGCGCCACCTCAGGATTTCATCGAAGATTGGCGAGTTGAACCTGTCGGCCATCCGCGTGGTAGAAAGCATCTATCAACGCGGTGTTGCCACAGGTGACTTCAAGGGCGGCTTGAACCCGATTGATATCCACCTGACGATAAGCGCGCTCAGCTTCTACAATGTCTCCAATCAGGCGACGATTCTGGAAGTATTTGGGCATGACATGGCGGACTTTGAAGCCCGCAAATTGCGCCGCGCCAGCGTGATAGAGACTGTGCTGTCGATGGTGCGGGCGAGTAAGGGATGACTCTTCGGGCAGCCCCTACACCCCTGCCATCGCCTTGCACACGCGCGCGATAAACCCCTTGCGCTTCTCAAGCGACGCTACGTTCATGTGATAGAGCGCCATGTATTGAATGTGCGCCCGGCCATCGATCAGCCGCGGCAGATAGCGCGTGATGATCTTGCGCGGGGGATCGCCCACATACATCGCCACCCAGCGCGGGCGGCCATAGGTTGAAATGCCGATGACCTGTTTGATGTTGGTCAGCATCGGCTTGACGTTCTTGGGGTCTGTCAGATCAAACGAAACGCCGGGCATCAGAAGACGGTCGAACCAGCCTTTCAGCATGGCGGGCAGGCCGAAGCACCATGTGGGGAACTGCACCACCAGCATCTCGGCTTTCTGCAGGCGGGCGACATACTCTTCCAGTCCCTCCTGATTGCGCGCGAGGTCATGGTAGTTGCGGCGGCGCTCTGCAGTCAGAACAGGGTCGAAGCCTTCCGCATAGAGATCGCAGAGATCAACCGTATGCCCCTTGTCTTTGAGCGTCTGTACCGCCTCACGCATGATGCCGGCATGGAAGCTGTCATCGAGCGGGTGACAATAGAGATAAAGCACATGCATGGCGGGCTTACTCGGCTGCCAAAGCGTGTGTAGACTCCATGCTTGGGAGCCTACCGGGATTGAGCAGGAAATGCGGGTCCGCCTCGCGCTTCAGGCCTTCCTGATCCGCCTTGATGCGCTTCCAGCCTGTGCCTTCCAGCGTATAGATATGCGGGTTGGACACCTTGAGCCCGTTGGCTTCAAGCTTCGCCATGATCTCGTTCAGGCGCTCCGGCGTGGTGAAACGCACCAGCGGCAGCGACGAGTTGGTGAAGCCCGCAAAGCGGCGCTGGAATTCGAGATGCCAGAGAATTTCGCCCGCGAACTCCTTCTCCGCCCAGGCGATACCCTCGATGTTCTTGCCCATGGGGAAGAGCACCTGAAGATAGGTGGTGGCGGGATCAACCTTGATCGCCCGCAGGGTTGTGTGGTTCCAGCAGTATTCATAGAGCGGCGGAATGGGGTCATCATGGCCAAAGGCCGCAGCTTCGGCTGCTACCGCACTGCGTTTATAGGTGACCTTGCCGCCATGGGGTGCCGCATGCACATCCAGCGCCCAGAGTTGCGGCTCGGAGACCATGACAATCGCGAAAGCCCTGTCATCTGGGATGAACGGTTGAATACGCTTGCAATAGACGGAAATGCCCGGCGCATGCACGGAAATCAATTTCTTCGCCACGATCTGGTCTTCCACCAGAGTTTGCGCAAAGCGTGAGGCGGCGACCAGCGTATCAAACGTAACGATCGCCTCTGCCCAATCCTGACGCGGCGCGGTGGGCAGCGTAACGTCAATGACGATGCCGTTGACACCGTAGGCATGCACCGCCTTCATGGTGTCCGGCCCTTCAAGCGTGAAGATGCGAGGCTCTTCTTCCATCGAGACCAGCGTCATGGCCTGCACGGCCCCTGCATCGCCAATCTGCCCCCAGGTGCAGGAGCCAACACCGGCAGCACCACCGCAGATGAAACCGCCGATGGTGGCCGAAGCGCGCGTGGATGGAAACACCCTCAGTTCCCAGCCAGTCGGCTTCAACTCGCGGTCGATCTCCAGCATGATCTTGCCTGCTTCCACCCGCACCATCCCGGGGCGTGTTTCCAGAATGCGGTCAAGGCCGGTCATATCGAGCACGATGCCGCCATCCAGCGGCACGCACTGGCCATAGTTGCCCGTACCTCCTCCGCGTGTGGTGAGCGCGATGCGGCGCTTGGCGGCGAGTGAGACAACGCGGATGAGTTCATCCCTGTTGCGAGGGCGAACGATGGCATAGGCACGCTTGTCTTCAAGCTGCGGCTTGAGGATGGGGGAGAACCAGAAGAAGTCACGTGACTTCAACTTTACGGTTCCCGCATCTGTCGCAACAGGGATGTCGCCGAGATCGTGGATGAACTGGTCGAGTGCAACCTGCGACATTGATCAGCCTTTCGGGGTCCAGAGCGTATCAATGTCGAAGGCATGCACATCCTGCAGCAACTCAAGCATCTTGTCTGTCACAACGCCGATGGTCTTCTGGCCCTTCTCAGCCGTAGCCAGCGAGGCATCGCCCACCGTGCCATGCGCACCAAGGTCCTGCGCAATCCAGCCAAAGGCCGCCGTGCCATGGGCGCGCAACTGCTTGTGCTGCTGCACCAGACGCTCCTGCAGGGAGTGGAACTTCTCGGCCTTGTCCATCTTCACAAGATCAGGTGTGAGGGCCAGCATGACAGAGGTTTCCATATCACCGCCATGGATGCCATAGGCTTGCTCCCACTCGGAATAGAGCCCCGGAGGCTGGCCAAGACGCGACCAGCTGGCGACAACCACCAGCATGTTGTGGCGCACGCGCAGCTCCCGCGCCACGATATCCAGCACGGCGATGTTGCCGCCATGGGAGTTCGCCAGCACCAGCTTGCGCACACCAGCGCGGGCAATGCTGTCACCGATATCAAGCAGCACGCGGGCCAGCGTGTCGTAGCTGAGCGTGAGCGTGCCGGGCGAATGGATATGCTCGTTGGACTTGCCGACCGACTGCGTGGGCAACACCACCAGCGGCAAATCAGCGGGCAGCTTGGCAAGCAGCGCCGCCACATTGCCTTCGTTGATGGTGGTATCAGTCGCAACCGGCAGATGCGGGCCATGCTGCTCGATGGCACAGACAGGCAGCATGGCGATCCAGCTCGCGGTGTCCGAAGTGGCAAAATCCACCGTCGTCATGTCTTTCCAGTAGCGTCTGGGAAGTGCAGCCTTTGCCATGTCAGATGGTCCTCAGGTTTCGCGCTTCAGGGCGCTTTCATGCCAGCGGCGCAATAAAAGATGCGAGATGGTGCTGGTCGTCAGGAAGATAGCGATACCAGTCAGCGAGATCATCACGAGGGCTGCAAACATGCGCGGGATTTTCAGCTGATAGCTGGCCTCCAGAATACGATAGGCAAGGCCAGAAGCATTGCCGCCGGAACCCGCCACATACTCCGCCACCACAGCACCAATGAGCGCGAGGCCACCCGCAATTTTCAGACCTGAAAGGAAGAACGGCAGTGCCGCAGGCAGACGCAGATAGCGCAGGCCCTGCCAGCGCGAGGCACCATAAATCTGGAACAGGTTGAGCAGGTTATGATCCACCGAATTCAGGCCCAGAATGGTGCTGGAAAGGATGGGGAAGAACGCCACAATCCAGGCGCAGATCAGCAGCGAGAGATTGATATCCCCCACCCAGATGATGATCAGCGGCGCGATGGAAACCACTGGCGTCACCTGCAGGATGATCGCGTAGGGCAGCAGCGATTTTTCGAGCCATTTCGACTGTGTGAACAGGATCGCCAGCGCCACGCCAATCGACACCGCCGCAATGAGGGCTGCGAAAGTGATGCGCAGCGTGATCCAGAGCGAGGTGGAAAGCGTGCCCCAGTCGGCAATCAATGTCTGGCCAACCAGCAACGGGCCGGGCAGCACGTAGTGCGGAATTTCCTTGATCCGGACCAGCATCTCCCATCCGACAAGAAACACGACGCCCATAAAGGCGGGGGCGAGAATATTGGGCCAGACAGACACCGGCACGCCAAGCACACGCTTTTCCTGTGCGAAAACCGGCATGGCTTCAGCGTCTGTGCCAATGGGGGCTGGTGCAGTCTTTTCGGTCATCACAGCGCTCATGCGTGGATCGCCTCTTTCAGTTTGTCAGACGCGATACGGCACAAATCACCATACTCCGGCGAGGTGCGGAAAAGCTCTGAGCGCGGATAAGGCGCGCGCACATCAAGGTCCGCCATCACACGCCCAGGCCTTGCGGCCATCACCACAATGCGCTGCGAGAGATAGACAGATTCAAATACCGAGTGTGTCACGAACACCGCCGTGAACTGGCTCTTCAGCCACAGCTCCAGAAGATCATCGTTGAGCCTGTGACGCGTGATTTCATCAAGTGCTGCAAAGGGCTCGTCCATCAGCAGCACCTTGGGCTGTGTCACCAGCGCGCGGGCGATGGAGACACGCATCTTCATGCCGCCTGAGAGTTCCCGCGGATAGGATTTTTCAAAACCCCTGAGGCCAACCAGTTCCAGCATCTGCGCCGAACGCTCATGCGCTTCCGATTTCTTCATGCCCTTGAGAATGAGCGGCATCGCCACATTGCCGATGGCCTGTGCCCAGGGCATCAGTGTCGGGTCCTGAAACACAAAACCCAGATCCCGCTCCGGATTGCCATTGGCATCATGTGCCTGCAGCGGCCAGTCGATGGTTCCCGCACTGGCCTGGCTGAGGCCAGCAATCATGCGCAGCAAGGTGGATTTTCCGCAGCCGGAAGGGCCGAGCAAGCTTACAAACTCGCCCGGATGCAAATCCAGATCTACATTGCGAACAGCAAGGGTTCCATTGGCAAACTGCTTGGAAATCCGCTGGATCGAGACCAGCGGCTTTCCTGTTCTTTTGTCCAGATGCCCTGCTGCTTGCTGCGGTGTTGAAGCCGCAGTGTCAGCTGTTTGGGTCAAATGCCTACGCCCTTGTTGATGAAGTCGAGGCTGTAGGCCTTCTTGATATCAAGACCGGCCGGGAACACACCAGCTTCTGTCATGGTCTTGTAGAAGCTCGCCCAGCGTGCGTCTGTCATGGCACCAACGCCAAGCTTCAGCGCATCACCGGACTTGACGATGCCGTTCTCGTTCATGACCTTGAGAGCATAAGCAATCTTGTCATCGCCCATATCAGGGTTTTCTTTCTTGATGATGGCATTGGCCGCTTCGTTGGCCGCTGTGCCCTTCATGTACTCGCCCCAGCCTTCCAGAGACGCTGTCATGAAGCGCTGCACGAGGTCCTTCTTCTCGTCGACCATCTTGCGGGAGATGTTGACGGTGGTGTTGTAGTTCTCGAAGCCTGCATCAGCGAGGAGGTGTACCACCGGCTTCACGCCAGCCGAAGCAATCGCGTATGGCTCGGAGGACAGGAAGCCCTGCTGCGACGACTGCTTGTCAGCAAGGAATGGTGCCATGTTGAAGGTATAAGGACGGGCCTGCTCTTCGGTGAAGCCGAACTTCGCCTTGAGGAAGGGCCAGTAGCTTGTGCGACCAGCTGCGCCAATCAGGATAGGCTTGCCCTTAAGCGCTGCCAGAGTGTCATGGCCAACACCCGGATGCGAGATGATCACCTGCGGGTCCTTCTGGAAGATGGAGCCGATGCAAAGGAACGGGATGTTCTCCTTCACGTAGTTGATGGCCTCGAACGAGTTGGACATGATCATGTCGACGCGACCACCCAACAGAAGCTGCGACGGGTTCTGCTGTGGGCCACCCATGCGGATGTCGGCATCAATGCCGTATTTCTTGTAGATGCCGTTGGCGACTGCGTAGTAAAATCCGCCGTGCTCGGCTTGCGCGCGCCAGTTGGTCTGGTAGCTGACCTTGTCGAGCGTCTGCGCATGCACACGGGTGCCCGGCATGGGGATGAGAACGGATGCGGTTGTGCCACCCAGCAATCCGAGCGTGGCACGGCGGTCAAGGCGATACTTCATCATGGTCTGGTCCCTCTTCGTTATGTCACCAAAGGCGTAATCGCCTGGTATTCTCAGTTAAAACAATCCGGCAACAGGCAGGATCACGCCTTTTCAAGGCATGAATTGTGCCAGATTCCGGGATGCTCAAGACATTACCTAGCGTAGGATTTGATAAAAGACAGCCCTGCTGGCTTGTCAATTGAAGATCAGTTCACAGCTGTTTTCATCACCAGAAAGAGTTGTCGCATGTTACCCAGATCAATAGCCATTGAGCTATTTGATCTTTCCCTGTTGAATGAGCTGCACAAAAAGGAAAATCCCATGAAAACCCATGCCCTGACGCGGAGAAGTTTTGTTGCGGCCCCGGCAATCATCGCTGCCAGCAAAGCATTGGGGCAGGCATACCCGTCCCGTCCTGTCACGCTTGTTGTAACTTTCGCAGCTGGCGGCGGCGTTGATGTCACATCGCGGCTGTTTGCCGAAGCCATGAGCGACCAACTTGGCCAGCGACTGATTGTTGAAAACCGGGCCGGTGCTGCGACCATGACCGGAACACAATCCGTGGCAAAAGCTGCTGCTGATGGCTACACAGTATTGGCTGCACCAACCACGATGGTCATCAATCCGGCGGTGCGCGAGAACATCCCGTTCAATTGGGAGACAGAGCTTGTGCCTGTAGGCCTGATGGCCAAGCTCCCCTTCGTCGTTGTAGCTGGACCCAACTCGCCTTTGCGAACGATGAAAGATCTCGAAAACCTTGCAAAGACACGCACCAATCCGGTTCTCTTTGCCTCCGGTGGCACTGGCACTGTTGCACATCTTGCAGGCGAATTGTTCGCACAGCGGATCGGCAAGAAAATGCAGCATGTGCCGTATCGTGGCGAGGGTCCATCGCTTGTCGATGTCGCCAGCGGCACGCTTGATGTCACCTTCTCGACGCTGGCTGGCGCTTCCGCACTGGTGCAGGCGGGCAGCTTGCGGGCGCTGGGCATAACCACAGCAGAACGTGCGGCACTGTTGCCGGAGGTGCCCACCATCGCAGAGCAGGGCTACGCAGATTTCGATGTCTCGGCCTGGGTTGGATTGATGGTGCCTGCCGGTATGTCCGCAGATGTTGTGCAGCGATTGCGCGAAGCCCTGTCCAGAACGCTCGGATCAACAGACCTGCAATCCCGGCTGGGCAGAGCGGGGTCGATACCAGCTCCAGCCACCATGGCGTTCGATGCCTTCCTGAAGCGTGAACGTGACATCTGGCTCAAGGTGATCCGCGAAGCAAACATCAAGATCGATCCATAAACGACAACAGAGTGCAGCACGCCTTTCGGCCTGCTGCACTCACAATGCCAGTTATACGTTTAATCGAGCCGTTATGCCCGCATACGCATGCGGGAACCGATACGGTCCATTTCCATTTGCTCGCGGCGTGCTTCTTCCGCGCGCTCGGCAGCAGTCTCACGGTCCTGCAGGATTTCGACCTTTTTCAGTTCTTCAAAGGCCATTTCCAGCTCCAGCTTGGCAGCGTCGTGCTGTCCTTTCAGCTCATTGGCTGAATTGACGATGTTTTCACGGCGCGTGCGGGCTGCACGGGCATAGGTCGGATAGGCAAAATGCGCAGGATCGGAGATTCCGGCCCGGCGTTCTTCATTGGCAACCTCACGGTCGAGGTCATTGGCCATGCGATCGAAATCGGCGATCATCGCCTCGATTTG
>JBOFGV010000074.1:0-80711 GCA_051649305.1 Beijerinckiaceae bacterium | reverse complement strand
GCCATGGTCGCAACCATGCCCATGTCGGAGACCACCGGGCCGCCACCACCACCACCGCCACCATTGCCCTTGCCTTCGCCACCCATCAGGCTGTCAGCAATCAGGCGGGCAAGATCACCCACATCGCCACCCTTGCCGGTTTCAAGGTGTGCAACGCTGGCCAGCCAGCTTTCGAATGTTTCCTTCAAGCCATTCTGGCAACGGGAACCGAACCTTGCCATCAGGCCGAGGGTCAATGAGCCAAACAGACCGAACAGTGAGGACGAGAAGCCCATCGCCATACCGGACAGTGGCTTTTGCAGGTCCGACAGCAGTTTCTGCATTGTCTCCGTCGGGTTAGTCGTCGCGCCGGTCAGGTTGGAGATAACCGTGCCGATCGATCCCACCATTTCCATCAGACCGATGAAGGTACCGATAAGGCCCAGGAAGATCAGCAGGCCAGTCAGGTAGTTGACCAGCGAGCGCTCTTCCGCGAGGCGGCTGTCGATGCCAAGCGTGATGTTCTGCAGGGTAGAAACCGATATTTCAAAATTCTTGCTCTTCAGCACTTCATCGTAGGCCAGATCAAACATGTGGCCGATGGACTTAGGGCGCGAGAACACAGTGCCGGGCTGCATGGCGCGGTAATGACGCCAGTAGGGGTCTTCCTGCGCTTCAACACGCTCGGTGCGCATGTCGTTGTAGGCTTCCTCGAGTGCTGCAAAGGCTAGCGCGTCGTTGCGCACAGACAGCACACGCTTGAAGGAAAGGGCTGCACCAAACAGAAAAAGGCCGATGATAAAGCCGTTGAGATAGATGTTGGATAAAATGCCATGCCAGACAAACTCATGAGCATAGAGTGTCAATGCAGCAATGCCGAGCATCACAAGGCTCAGACGCTTGATCTGCGACGACACAAGTCCGCTCAAACGCGCGATAGGTGCGGAGGCTTCAGGTTTTTTCATAAAGGACGGGCCCGCCAAACAGTCAAATCAACAACCTTCACGTTGCGTCAAAGCCGCCAAGAAATGATTAAGATTCAGGAGATTTAAGACAGATTACTGAAAGAAAATCCTCGAAATTCATGAGTAGGCAAGATCATCATCCGGCCTTTGCAAGATCAATCCTCACCATGTCGCCCGCATCCTTGTTGCTGCTGTCTTCTATGCGGGCCTTGATACGATCAGCTGGCACACCCATGGCGATCAATTGCGTGCGCAGATTGAGCAATCTGTAGAAGGCGATACGGCGTGAATCGCTCACAGGGCCTACCTTGTCAGCAAAGGCTTTCAGCTCAATCGAGCCCTTCATGCGCTCGCCTTCGGCCATTGCTGTCTTGATCTTGTCGCTGGTTTCAGAGTCAATTCCTGTCGCCCGCTTCTGGAAAGCCACGGTGATAAAGGCTGCACTCTGCTGAATGACCGGTTTCTCGCTCTCAGGATCCCTTGCAGCGGGCAAACTGGATGCAAGCCGATGCTCTGCCTCGGGCGATGTCTCGGCAGGCGGCTCGGCTTTTGCAATCATTGTTGGCGCAGCAGCCTGCGTTTCTATCTGCGCCATGACGCGGGCAGCCAGCTGATCGGTGCTCTCGTTTTGATCGATGTTCTCGACCTTCACAGCCTTGGCGATCTTTTCCACCATGCTGCGGGAAACGTTCTGCGACAGGCCAAAGATAGCGACCGCAAGGATCGTCATCACGAAGATCAGCATCATCGTCATGGTCGTCAAGGCATCGACATACCCCGGCCAATGGTTCTCTTCTTCGGCCTGACCCATGGACATTGAACTGAAACCTCACGCAACTCGTGTGACAGTATCAGCTGAACTTTGTCATGCGGTTAACGCGATGACAAAAACATCGGCATTCATGCGTTAAATCCCGATGGCACGTTGTTTGCTGGACTATCGGCAAGGCAAATATCTTGCTCCATGCCCAAGGCATAACCTATAGCAAGACAAGAAGGATGAACTACCGTGTTTGTGATGGGTGAAAAATGATCAGGGGGGCACTTGGCGGTCCACGCGTCATGTTGCGGCGACTGCGGGAGATCATGGCCGATCCTGTCAGCGCGCAGGAAAGACTTGACCGCATCGTCGTCCTGATTGCCGGTAACATGGTGGCCGAAGTTTGCTCGGTCTATGTGCTGCGGGCTGACGGCACACTGGAACTCTATGCCACCGAGGGCCTAAACCGCGCCGCTGTCCACATGACCACCATGCGGGCAGGCGAAGGTCTGGTCGGTCTGATTGCCGAAACAGCTGAATTGCTTAATCTTGCCGACGCCCAGCAGCACCCCCGGTTTTCCTACAAAGCTGAAACCGGTGAAGAAATCTACAACTCGTTCCTGGGCGTGCCTATTCTGAGAGCCGGCAATACGCTTGGCGTGCTTGTTGTGCAGAACTCCGCAAGGCGCACCTACAACGAGGAAGAAACCGAGGCGATGCAAACAACCGCGATGGTGATCGCGGAAATGATTGCTGCGGGTGATCTGGAAGCGCTTGCCAACCCGGCTTCGGGCGGAACGGCGCTTCGCAAACCGCTCAGCCTCAAGGGCGTGTCGATTGCCGATGGCGTGGGTCTTGGTCATGTGGTGCTGCATGAGCCGCGCGTGGTCATCAAGAACCTTGTCGCGGATGATTCCAACCTTGAGGCACAACGTCTGGAAGAGGGGCTGCAAGCCCTGCAAGCCTCCATCGATGTGCTGATCGAAAGCGATGGATCAGGCCCCGGCGAGCATCGTGAAATTCTCGAAACATTCCGTATGTTTGCGCATGATCGTGGCTGGTCGCGCCGCCTGCGGGAAGCCATTGGCACAGGCCTGACAGCGGAAGCTGCTGTCGAGCGTGTGCAGTCTGATACGCGCGCCAAATTGCTGCGCCAGACTGACCCGTATCTCAGGGAAAGACTGCACGATCTTGATGATCTTGCGAACCGCCTGCTTCACCAGCTGACAGGCGAAGCTTTTACGCTTGCCTCAGGCGCATTGCCAGAAAACGCCATTCTTGTTGCCCGCTCCATGGGCCCTGCCGCTCTGCTGGAATACGAGCGTTCCCGGCTGCGGGGGCTTGTGCTGGAAGAGGGTGGTGCCAACAGCCATGTCGCGGTTGTGGCGCGGGCACTCGGCATACCTTGCGTTGGAGAGGTGGAGGCCATCTCCAGCCTTGTCGAGCAGGGCGATGCTATCATCGTTGACGGCTCTACAGGCGATGTGCAGGTGCGACCGCTTCCAGATCTTGAAGCGAGTTATGCCGAAAAGGTGCGGCTTGGCGCAAGGCGTCAGGAGCAATACCGCGCGCTGCGTGATGTGCCGAGTGTAACCTCTGATGGCGTGAAGATTGACCTCAATATGAACGCTGGTCTTCTGGTGGATATGCCACAACTCGCCGAGGTAAATGCGGCTGGCATCGGGCTTTTCCGCACGGAAATCCTGTTCATGGTCGCCCCTTCCATGCCGCGTGCCGAGGCGCAGGAAGCGCTGTATCGCGCTATTCTCCAGTCTGCCGGTGGCAAGCCTGTCACGTTCCGCACGCTGGATATCGGCGGCGACAAGATCCTGCCCTACATGCGCAAGGTGGAGGAGGAAAACCCCGCCATCGGCTGGCGCGCCATCCGTATCGGGCTTGATCGTCCAGCCTTGCTCAAAGCGCAGCTGCGCGCGATTCTGAAAGCCTCAGCCGGGCGCACCGCCCGCATCATGCTGCCGATGGTGGCGACAGTGGATGAGTATATTCAGGCCAAAGCCCTGCTGGACCGGGAGCGGAGTTATCTCGCAAAGCATGGCCATTCTGCGCCGCGTGAAGTGAAGCTTGGTGTCATGCTCGAAGTACCATCGCTGATTTTCGATCTCGATAACTTGCTGAACCACGTGGACTTTGTGTCTGTGGGTTCCAACGATCTGATGCAGTTTCTGTTCGCTGTGGACCGTGAGAACCGGCGTGTATCCGGCCGCTTTGATACGCTCAGCCCACCCATGTTGCGGGCCTTGCGTGAGATCGCCCGCAAGGCCGAAGCCAAGGGCAAGCCTTTGACACTGTGCGGCGAGATGGGCGGGCGACCACTGGAAGCACTTGCTCTGATTGCCATGGGCTTCCGCTCTTTCTCCATGTCTCCGGCATCGGTTGGCCCTGTAAAGGCTATGTTGCTCAATCTGGATGTTGCAGCAGCAGCGGCGGCTCTAGATACAATGCTGTCCAACTGCGACGGCTGCCCAACGCTGAGGCCGCAACTGCAGGCCTTTGCTGAAGAAAACGGAGTTTCGGTCTGAGCACGCTGGCGGCTCATCCCGTTCTGTCTGATCCGCATGTCACTGCCTTGCTGAAGGTCCTGTCTGCGGACGGTGAAGAGGCGCGCATCGTTGGCGGCGCGGTTCGTGATGCGCTGATGGGCCTCAAGGGCGGCGATGTCGATATTGCCACAACGGCTCTACCTGCTGATGTGATGAAACGCGTGCAGGCTGCTGGCTGGAAAGCGGTTCCTACAGGCCTTGAGCATGGCACCATCACGGTTGTCATTGCGGGCAAGCCCTATGAGGTGACAACCCTCAGGCGCGATGTGGCGACTGATGGACGGCGCGCGGTTGTCGCTTTTACACGTGATTTTCAGGAAGACGCCTTCCGCCGGGATTTCACCATCAATGCGCTCTCAGCGAGCGCTGATGGAACAGTGCATGACTATGCCACCGGCGTGGTGGATGCTGCCAAAGGCCTTGTTCGTTTCATGGGTGATCCCGCGCGGCGGATAGCAGAGGACTATCTGCGTATCCTGCGGTTTTTTCGCTTCCATGCCAGCCACGGCAAAGGCAAGCCTGATGCGGAAGGCCTTGCAGCCTGCACAGCACACAAAGCTGGAATCGCGCGGTTGTCGCGCGAGCGGATCAGGCAGGAGCTTGTGAAATTGCTTGTCGCTCCCGGTGCAGCAGCAGTTGTCACATTGATGGACAGCATTGGTTTGTGGTCAGCGGTCTTTGATGGTGCAACGGCGGATGTTGCTGCTGGCGTCCGAGTTATTGCTCTTGAAAAGGAACTGAACCAGAAGCCTGATCCTATTCTGCGGCTGGCGGCTCTTTGCGCCCATCTCGATCCTGATCAGTGCAACCTCAAACTCTCACGCCATGAGCAGCTGCGTATGGTTGCTTTAGACGGTCATGCCCGATCTTTCGGTGTTGATGTGCCGGAGATGGCAGCCTTACGGCGTTTGGCCTTCACGGTTGGAAAACATTTCGTTCCTGCCCTGCTTTTGGGCCATGCCCGCGCCGAGATTGACGCATCAAGGACACAAAGCTGGCTGCATGCTTCCGAACCTGTGCTGGTCAATATTCCTGCCAATCCTTTCAAATCAACGCAGGCCGCAGCACTGGGGGTTGAGGCTGGCCCGCGCATGGGCAGTGTCCTGAAGAAAGCACTGGAACTGTGGCTTGATGCTGGCCTGCCTGAGGACAGGAAAGCGCAGGCGGCTCTGCTGAAACAGGCGGTTGCCAGGCACGACATTTGATCCGGCATATTGACTCCTGATGACTGACATCCCACTCTGAGATGACCTTCACAAAGGAGCTGGTGATGGCTGAGCATCTCTTGCGCCGACCCCGTGATGTCGCCATTCAGGCCCGACGTGGCTTTGGCCGTACGGCAGTCAATGCTGCCGCGAAACCCTCTGTTTTGCCCGATTCATGGCGTCGCGAGACCTTTACGCTGCCCCGTGAAGATGCCCGCAGCAAAGCCCGCGAGATGTTTGATCGCTTCCCCAGAGCGGCCTACATGACCGAGGTGGAAAGCTGGCAGGTGCTGGAGGGTGACAGGATCCAGTTCACCATGCGCCGTCTGCCAACGGCGGACTGACGATGCGTTGCTCCACTTTCGCTCTCGCGCTTTTATGCAGTGTAACAGTGGCAGAGGCGCAGCAACCCGTCCCAACCTCTGATCCGCGCCTGATGGCAGCGCAGCGCAGTTTTGAGGCCTTGCCGGAGCCTGAGCGCAAGGCCATCCAGCAAGACCTGACTTTCGCTACAACGTTTTCAGGTGCAGCATCTGGGAACTTCGGCTCGCTGACATTCGCGGCCATTCAGGCTTTTGAAAAAAACCGCAACCTTGCCGTCGATGGCATCCTGACACCGCAGGAGCGGCAGGCGCTTGCAGCACAGGCGACAACCGAGCGCAGGGCGCTGAAATTTGCAGTGATTGATGACAAGCGCTCCGGCGCGCGCATCGGTGTCCCGGAAGCGCTGTTCTCCCGCCGGAGTGACAGCCCGACCGGCGGCACGCGCTGGCAAAATGCCGATGGAAAAGTGACGCTGGACACGCAGGTTTTTCCTCCCGAGGAGCCTTTGCCAGCCTTGTTCGAAAGGGCGATTGCGCCTTCAAGCGGGCGGAAGATCACCTACAAATTACTGCGTCCGGATTTCTTTGTGGTCAGTGGCGAGACAGCCAGCGGCGGCAAATTCTATCGCCGTGTGAGCCTCGCCAGCGATGGCAAGATGCGCGGCTTTTCTGTTGGCTATGACAAAGCGCTTGAAGCGCAGATGACACGTCTGGTGATAGCCATTGCCAATACCTATGAGGCCTTTCCGCAAGGCCCTGCAGTGGCAAGTACCGCGCCATCGCCAGCTATACCGCAACCCGTGATCATTCCTGTTGCGATACCATCGGACAGGTTGGGAACAGGTCTTCTGCTTGATACTACAACCGTTCTCACATCAGCAGTCGCGGTCAACAATTGCCGCAGCATAAGCGTTGGAACGGGCAAGTCGCCCGCGAGGGTTTTGGCCAATGATGCGGTGTCAGGTCTGGCTCTTGTCCGCACGGAAGGGCTGTCAGCGCAGGGGCTTGTGATGGGACCGTTGAATCCCGCGCAAGCGACTGTGGCCATCGCCCAGTCATGGTCTGGCACGACGCCCACTACGGTTTATGCCGAAGCAACGCCATCCGCTGATGGCAAGCGGGTTGCCGTGCCATTGCAGCCGGGCGGGGCAGGGGCGGCCCTTTATGATCAGAAGGGGGCGCTGGTTGGCATTGTGCGGGATGATCCTTCAGCCCGCAGACAGATCGCCGGTATCGTGCCTGTTGCCCGCTATGCCTTTGTTCCGGCAAAGGAAATCACTGCCTTTCTGGAGAAGAACAACGTCTCACCCGCCAAGCCAACGACAGCACAATCAACATCGACCGCCGCTGACAGGCGCGGCAGTGTCGTATCCCTGCATTGCCTGCCCTGAAAGCGACGCTGGGGCATTGCGCTTGACCGTAATTGATGCTCCTTTTTGATGCAATCAAGACAGGCAGGAAGCGAACGCCACCATGAACAAGATCGATCTCAACAACCGCACCGGCATCATCACAGGCGGTGCACGCGGCATTGGCTATGCTGCAGCCGAGCGCATGCTGGCTTCGGGCGCGTCTGTCAGCCTTTGGGATATGGACGCTGGCAAGCTGGAGGAGGCGAAAGCCGCTCTGTCCAAACTGGGCAAGGTCACCACAGAAGTGGTGGAACTGACGGATGAAGCCTCCGTCATCAAGGCAACCGCAGGCACAATGGCGAAGCATGGCCAGATCGATATTCTCGTCAACAACGCAGGCATCACCGGTGGCAATGCCAAGCTCTGGGAACTGGATACGGATGTCTGGCGCAAGGTGGTCGACGTCAACCTCGTCGCCCCCTTCATCATCTGCAAGGCGGTGGTGCCGGAGATGATCAAGAAGAACTACGGTCGCATTATCAACATTGCATCGATTGCCGGCAAGGAAGGCAACCCCAACGCCTCGCATTATTCCGCCTCGAAAGCGGGTTTGATCGGCCTCACCAAATCCCTTGGCAAGGAATTGGCGACCATGGGTATCACAGTCAACTGCATCACACCTGCTGCCGCCAAGACCGATATTTTCCATCAGATGAAGCCGGAGTTTATCCAGTTCATGCTGTCGAAAATCCCCATGAACCGCTTTGTCGAGGTGGATGAGATCGCCGCCATGATTGTCTGGTTGGCGTCGGAAGATTGTTCGTTCACAACCGGCGCTGTTTTCGATATTTCGGGCGGCCGTGCGGTTTATTGACCCCGCGACACGGAAAGACCTCGCCTTGCGGCTTTGACAGCTCTATTTCATGATTCATGAGCACAGCTGACAATGAAGAAAACCGGTTCTCCGGTCGCCTCTCACGTTATGCCCGCGTGGGTGCCAATGTGGGTGGCGTTGCGGCCCGCGTCGCCGCAACGCGGTTGTTCAACCGCACAGGAGACGATGCCTCTAACGCCAAAGCCTTGATGGAGGCCCTTGGCGGGCTCAAAGGCCCTATCATGAAGGTGGCGCAGTTGATGGCCACCATCCCCGATGCGCTGCCGCCGGAATATGCAGAGGAATTGCAGAAGCTACAATCAGAAGCACCGCCAATGGGCTGGGCTTTCGTCAAGCGGCGCATGCAGAGCGAGTTGGGCGCGGGTTGGGAAGGGCGTTTTGGCAGTTTTGACAAGGTGCCAGCCGCAGCTGCCTCACTGGGGCAGGTGCACAGGGCCGTCTCAACCAGCGGCGCGCCTTTGGCGGTCAAGTTGCAGTATCCCGATATGCAATCCGCCGTTGAGGCTGATCTCAACCAGTTGCAGGTATTGTTTGCCCTGCACCGGCAGATGGACAAGGCGATCGATACCCGTGAAATATTCAAGGAAATTGGCGCGCGTGTGCGCGAAGAGCTGGACTACGAGCGGGAGGCCAAGCAGGCACAGCTCTATGCCCAAATTCTGGCTGATGTGCCGCTGGTGCGCGTGCCCGGCGTGCACACAGACCTCTCCACGAAGCGGTTGCTCACCATGGATTGGCTGACGGGCAACAAGTTGCTGACCTACAAATCAGCATCACAAGAACAGCGTAATCTGATCTCCGAGGCCATGTTCAAAGCCTGGTGGCATCCGTTCTCACACTACGGTGTTATTCACGGTGATCCTCACCTTGGAAATTACACCGTGTTTGAGGAGAGTGGTCAGGCGGGTGGCATCAACCTGCTTGATTATGGCTGCATTCGCATTTTCCCCACCAGTTTCATGGGCGGGGTTTTCGATCTCTATCAGGGGCTTTTGAACAATGATCCCGAGCGCGTTGTGCATGGTTACGAGACATGGGGTTTCAAGAACCTGACCAAGGACCTTGTCGAGGTGCTCAACCTGTGGGCGCGCTTTATCTACGGGCCCATTCTGGATGACCGTGTTCGCACGATCGCTGAGGGTGTTTCGCCAGGTGAATATGGCCGAAAGGAAGCCTATCATGTTCATCAGGAATTGAAGAAAAAAGGCCCCGTGACTGTGCCGCAGGAATTTGTATTTATGGACCGTGCAGCCATTGGTCTCGGCGGCGTCTTCCTGCATCTTGAAGCGAAGTTGAATTTTTATCAGCTGTTCAACCGGGCGATCGATAATTTCTCGCTGGATGTGGTGGAGCAGCGCCAGAAAGCCGCTTTGGCAAAGGTTGGGTTGGTGTCAGCCGGATAAGGATCGCTGCGCCTATAGCATCCTGTTGGCCAGCTGTTTTGCCAATATGAGAATCTGCTCTTCAGGGAGTCTGGCGACAACAAGCTCGTCAATCCCGTCCCGCGTCCACGCAGCCAGCGCCATTTTGTTCCAGATGCCCGCATCAATGGGACGTTTCGTTAAGCGGCTTTTCTTGAGACAAAACGCGAGGGGAACCTTACTGGCTGTCTCGAAGACAATCTGGATCAAGGCTGAGGCTTCAAACTCAAGCACCTGAGCCCGCTTGAAATGCAGGTCCGGCACCGCCTTTTCAATGCCCATCAACGAGCGGCCAAGGGCTTCTGAAACGATCTGCAGGTCCCTGTCCCTGTCGGCAGGGGAGGGGCTGAGCCGCTCTGTCGTCGCCTTGCCGTAAAGCCCATGGTACTGGGCGACGGCCTCACGCCAGTCTGTGCT
This sequence comes from Beijerinckiaceae bacterium, assembly GCA_051649305.1. Taxonomy (GTDB): domain Bacteria; phylum Pseudomonadota; class Alphaproteobacteria; order Rhizobiales; family Beijerinckiaceae; genus JADCCX01. The sequence continues at coordinate 70,833 of JBOFGV010000074.1, read as the reverse complement.
GGTGCTTGCGGTTTTAACCAGCAAACCTCCGGCAACAGCACCAAGAGCCAGACTTGCAGCAACCGCCGAACCGCCGACAAACCAGCGCCGCGAGACATCGGGTGCCGCGGTCGCGCCCCGTGTTTTAGCCGCCATGGACCTGATGTTTTCTTCCATGCCCTGCGGCATGGTCTGGAGAAGGTGTTTCGAGACTCCGTCAAATGCGGGTGTGCCGCGGGCCAGAACATCAAGGCGTGCAGCAAGGGTCTTGTCCTGAGAAGACACCTCAAGAATTTTACGCCGGGTCTCCGGGTCAATCTGTCCATCGACAAACTGAACAAGTGTAGCATCGCTGAACATTTCAGATCCTTTTGACATGATGCGATCCGGATGTTTGTGCGTGTTCTTTTTTCAAAGGGTCTGGGTTGGCATTGAGCTTACCTGCAAGAGCAACCTTTGCAGCTGCAAGGCGGCTCATGACAGTGCCAAGCGGAATGGACAGGGCATCTGAGGCCTGCCTGTAACTGAGTTCTTCAATATAGACCAGTGTGACGACCTCACGCTGCCAGACAGGCAATTCAAGGATGGCGCTGAGAAGCCGTGAATGCATCAGGCCATCATCAATGCCGGAAAGCTGCTCTTCATCCCAGAGATCAGCGGCCTCAACCCGCCCAATGCCAAGGCGCAGTTTTTCAGCACGCAAATGGTTCTTCCATAGGGATGACATGATGGAAAACATCCAGTGGTCCTGCCGCGTTCCGGGTTGAAACTGCGCCCGTCTTTCCAGGGCCCGCTGGCAGGTTTGCTGAACCAGATCTTCGGCAAGGGTCTTCTGGCGTGTTTGTGTAACAGCAAAACGCCAGAGGCGCGGCAAGAGAAGCACCATCTCTTCCAGAAAAAGATCAGTGAAATTATTTTTGTCGCTCACGACTAAAAGTTTCACTCAGGTGTTATGGTCATGTCAAACGACAAAAGGGAGTTCGAAATGACATTCAAGACAAAATTCGCAGCCGCATTGGTCGTGTTTGGCCTTTCCACAGTTGCCATTGCCCAGGAATCCCCTTCGCCAGCGGGCTCAAAGGTGTATTTCCTCAACATCAAGGATGGTGACACTGTTTCCAGCCCCGTGCTGATCAAGTTTGGCCTGACAGGCATGGGCGTGGCTCCCGCCGGTTTGCAGGGTGATGCGACGGTCGGCACCGGCCACCATCACCTCATCATCAACAAGGAATTTTCAGGTGCTGCCCTGAAGGAAGTCATTCCGATGGATGACAACCACCGCCACTTCGGCAAGGGCCAGACCGAGGCGAGCATTGCGCTTCCACCCGGAACCCACACACTGCAGCTTGTGCTGGCTGACTGGACACACATTCCCCATGTGCCGCCTGTGATGTCAGACCGCATCAAGATCACAGTCAAATAAGCCAGAAGGCGGCATCGCTGCCGCTTTCGCCGCATTGCATCACTCCCCGGCTTCCGCTAGGAGGCTGGGGAGTGTTTTATTTTATCGAAGGACAGAATCATGGCGAGCGGCCACGACAACGAAGGCGGTCATCCTGCAATGGATTATGCCGAGCATGAAAAGACCTACGATGCGTTTATTCGCTACAGCATCATCGGCACAATCTGGTGCATTACCATCATGATTGGTCTGGCCATTGGCGCCACCGGCAAGAGCTGGGGCTGGGGTAGCTTCATGATCTTCCTTTCATCGGTCGCTGCGATGGCTGGCATTCTTATGAAGTCGATCGATTCCAAGGCAGTCACAGCTGTTGCTGTCCTTTCGTTCCTCATCTGGGCTGCAAAAGCCCTGTAATTTAGGCACGCATCTTGCTGATAGACAGAAACCGGCTGAAAAACGTTCAGTCGGTTTTTTGTTGCATAGATTTTACGCAGGATTTGGTGTTCACTGCTCTCAGAACGGACAGTGATCATTCAGAACAAGGGGTTGCGGGTTGGCCATGCGCATAGCGATCGTCGATGAATCAGGTCAGGGAGAGCCGCGCGTTGCGGCCAGCCCGGAGACTGTCAAAAAATATGTCGCGCTGGGTGCTGCTGTCAGCATTCAGAAAAACGCCGGCATGGCATCTGGTGTCAGCGACGCTGACTTTGAGGCGGCAGGTGCCGCTATCGCCAAGACAGCCAAGGATGCCCTGAAGGATGCCGATATCTTTCTGAAAGTCCGTCGTCCTGTGGATGCCGAGGCCAAAGCCCTGAAGAAGGGCGCGCTCGCCATTTCCACGATGGACCCCTACGGCAATGAGTCGGCCCTGAAGATGCTGGCGGATGCAGGCATCTCCAGCTTCGCCATGGAATTCATGCCGCGCATCACCCGCGCACAGTCGATGGACGTGCTGTCCAGCCAAGCCAACCTCGCAGGATACCGCGCCGTGGTTGACGGAGCCGCGATTTATGGCCGCGCCATGCCAATGATGATGACAGCGGCCGGCACTGTTCCCGCGGCCAAGGTCTTCATCATGGGTGTTGGTGTCGCCGGATTGCAGGCGATTGCAACAGCCCGCCGCATGGGTGCTGTCGTGACAGCAACCGACGTGCGCCCCGCCACCAAAGAACAGGTGGAATCGCTTGGCGCGAAGTTTCTGGCCGTCGAGGACGATGAGTTCAAACAGGCACAGACCGCAGGCGGTTACGCCAAGGAAATGTCCAAGGAATATCAGGCAAAGCAGGCTGAGCTGGTGGCTGGGCACATCGCCAAGCAGGATATCATCATCACCACAGCGCTGATCCCCGGTCGTCCTGCACCAAAGCTGGTCAGCAAGGCGATGGTTGCCTCGATGAAAGCCGGTTCCGTGCTGGTTGATCTGGCAGTGGAGCGTGGCGGTAACGTCGAAGGCGCAAAACTCGGCGAGATTGTTGATACAGCGAACGGCGCGAAGATCGTTGGTTTCGCCAATGTGCCAGGCCGCATGGCGGCAACCGCATCATCGCTTTATGCCAAGAACCTCTTCGCCTTCCTCGAGACGATGATCAACAAAACCGACAAGACACTGGCCGTGAACTGGGACGACGAGTTGGTGAAAGCCACGTTGCTCACCAAAGACGGCGCAGTAGTGCATCCGAATTTTGTGGCGAAGCCATGAGCCGCGATGCCAACAACAGCGTCCCTTCTCCCCGCAAGCGGGGAGAAGGACAGGATGAGGGGCAAGGTGGTTTCACACCGCGCTTCCTCACCCGGCCCCTCACCCCAACCCTCTCCCCGCAAGCGGGGAGAGGGAGCCGATCCCGCCATGAGGTTCTGACATGAGCACACCTGCTGAACTCCTGAAACAGGCTGAAGAGGCCCGCGCTGCAGCCATCGCCGCTTTGCAGAAGGCGGATGCCGCTATAGGCGCAATCAAGGCGGGTGCTGCTGGTGCCGCAAGCACCGCCGCCGCCACCGTTGGTGTCGACCCCACGGTGTTCCAGTTCGCCATCTTCGTCATGGCGATCTTCGTTGGCTACTACGTTGTCTGGTCGGTGACCCCCGCATTGCACACGCCGCTGATGTCCGTCACCAACGCCATCTCATCGGTGATTGTGGTGGGCGCGTTGCTCGCGGTTGGCGTGCCGCTGACTGTGGAAGGCACGGGCCTTGCCCGCATTTTCGGCTTCATCGCGCTGGTGCTCGCCTCGGTGAACATCTTTGGTGGCTTCATGGTCACCAACCGCATGCTTGCCATGTACAAGAAGAAAGCGTGAGGCGATGCCGCTTTACGCGCAACTCATTCCGATCGTGATCTCGCTGTTGCTGCTTTTACTGTCAGCAGCTTGCATGATCATCACGCGGAAAGACCGCGAGCGGAATGCCTATGCCCGCAGTATGTTTCTGATGATCCTTGCAGTCATGTCACTGTCTGATGACGAGGCTCTATCGAAGAATGATTTGAGAGGTTGGTTGCACCTGCTTATAGGATGTGGGCTTTCTGCCTATGCAGCCTATCAATTCCTTAAGCTGAGCTTGCGTGGTGCGTCCAGCGGTCCATCAGTTCCAAACAAGGTGGAAGCGTGATGGATATTTTCTCACTGTCTTTCTTCTTTTCGGTTGTACAAATAGCCCTGCTGGTTGGCGGCTTGTATCTTACTGCCAGCGGCAAGAACGATGAAAGCAAGCGAGCGCACAGAGCTTTTGGTTGGACGCTGCAGGGCTTCTTTTTTTTGACTATGGGTTATCGCATCTTGCCCCGTTATCTCCCTGCTGACTGGTTTTCTGTGTACGTTGGCGTTTTCATCATCTTTTCAGCTGGGGCGATGTTCGGAATTGGAATGTCACGCCTTTTCCCTGAGCAAGGGCAACTCCGCACTTATGTCAGCCGCAAGCTTCTAGGGTCATGATCCCATGCAAAACATAGCCTCACTTCTCTATCTCGTATCAGGCGTCCTGTTCATTCTGGCGCTGCGCGGCTTGTCGCATCCCACCACATCGCGGCAGGGCAACCTGTTCGGCATGATCGGCATGGGCATCGCCATGCTGACGACCGTGATCCTCGGTCCGCCGTCCGGCCTCACCGGCTGGGGCCTGTTGATCCTCGGCCTTGGCCTTGGCGGTGGCATTGGTGCCATCATGGCAAAGCGCGTGCAGATGACACAGATGCCGGAGCTTGTGGCCTTCTTCCACGCGCTTGTGGGTCTTTCAGCCGTGTTTGTGGCAGCGGCAGCACTCTATGCGCCGCAGGCCTTCGGCATTGGTGCCATCGGCAAGATCAAAGCTGCCTCGCTAATTGAAATGGGCCTCGGCGTCGCCATTGGTGCCATCACTTTCACCGGCTCGGTCATCGCCTTCCTCAAACTCAACGGCAAGATGAGCGGCAAGCCAATCATGCTGCCAAGCCGCCACCTCATCAACATCGCGCTGGGTGCTGCCCTCGTTGTCCTGCTCATCCTGTTCATGACAACGGAAAGCCGCGTTGTGTTCTGGCTAATCGTGCTCGTCTCCTTCGTGCTGGGCGTCACGCTCATCATCCCCATCGGCGGCGCGGATATGCCGGTCGTGGTGTCGATGCTCAACAGCTATTCCGGCTGGGCGGCAGCAGGCATCGGCTTCACCCTCGGCAATCTGGCGCTGATCATCACCGGCGCATTGGTTGGCTCGTCGGGTGCTATCCTCTCCTACATCATGTGCAAGGCGATGAACCGCAGCTTCATCTCGGTCATCCTCGGCGGCTTCGGCGGTGACGATGCTGCTTCCGGCGCGCAGGCAGAAGCCAAGCCCTTCAAGGCCGGCTCTGCTGATGACGCTGCTTACATCATGAAGAACGCGCAGAAGGTTATCATTGTGCCGGGCTACGGCATGGCGGTGGCACAGGCGCAGCATGCGCTGCGCGAGATGTGCGATCTCCTGAAGAAAGAGGGCGTCGAGGTCAAATACGCCATTCACCCCGTGGCGGGCCGCATGCCCGGCCACATGAACGTGCTGTTGGCAGAAGCCAATGTGCCCTACGATGAGGTCTTCGAGCTGGAGGATATCAACTCGGAGTTCGGACAGGCAGACGTGGCCTTCGTCATCGGTGCCAACGACGTCACCAACCCTGCCGCCAAGACAGACAAGACATCGCCGATCTACGGCATGCCTGTGCTGGATGTGGAAAAGGCAGGCACGATCCTCTTCGTCAAGCGCGGCATGGGCGGCGTGGGTTATGCGGGCATCGATAACGAGGTGTTCTACCGCGCCAACACCATGATGCTGCTGTCTGATGCCAAGAAGATGGTGGAGAACATCGTCAAGGCGATGGCGCATTGATCGCGTAGAATGGCCGTCACAATCAGATCGGTGATTGCCTCCGACATCGAAGCCATCATCGATCTCCAGTGGGAGCTGAACCTCTTTGAGGATGCTGTCTCCCATGACCGCGTCACAGACCGGGAATCCTCCCGCCTCTGCGTCGAGGACAATCTCGCCAACACAGCCCGCGATGGCGGCGCGACACTGGTTGCGGAAGCGGACGGTGTGATCGTTGGCTATCTCTCGCTGGTGTTTAAGGCGGGTGAGCCATTTGTCCACCCCACCAAGCGCAGCCATGGCTATGTGCAGGATATCGTGGTGAAGGCTGCACAGCGTGGTGGCGGCATTGCGCAATTGTTGCTGGCGGAGGCGGAGCGCATCAGCCGCGAGGCTGGCCTGTCAGGATTGTCGCTGGGCATGCTGGTTGGCAACGATACGGCCGAAAGGGCCTATCTGCGCTTTGGTTTTCAGCCACATTCCGTGGAAATGTTGAAGCGGTTCTGAGACACTTATTTGCGCAAGACAAGCAGGTTGCCGCCAATCGTCATTGCCATGCCCAGCAGTGCAGCAGCGGACCACTGGAAATTCTGGCCAGCCCCCGGCACCCATGTCTCTGCAAAAGTCGAGATCAAAAGGGCCACCACCGGAAACATCACAGTGGCATAGCCCGCCCGCGCAGGGCCGATGCTCTGCACGAGCGTGAAGTAGGCGGCGACTGCCACAATGGTAGCGCTTGTGACAACCCAGACCAGCGACCCGATGAAAGCAGGTGTTAGCGGCACGGCGAAGCTCTGCCCAAGAACCAGTGCAATGATGCCGGTGGATACAGTACCATAGACCATGCCCCAGGCACTGGCGGAAATGACATTGATGCCCTTGGCGGACACGCGCGATGACACGATGTTGCCAAGGCTGAAACAGAATGTGCCGAAGATGCAGAAGGCGAGGCCCACCATAAGCGCATCACTTGAAGCAGCTTTCTGGAGTTCGCCGGAGAACATGAGCGCAACGCCTGTGATGCCGATGATGGCCCCTCCCAGCAGGCGCGCCGTGATGCGCTGGCCGAGCAGGATTGCGCCAAGCAGAATGTTGCTGACTGAGGCCAGCGAGAAGATGACGGCAACAAGCCCCGAGGGAATCGCCCGCGAGCCATAGTAGGTCCCCAGAAAATTCCAGGAAAACAGGCACATGCCAAGAGTAACGAAAAAGCCGTGCGTCTTCAGATCAAACCGCAGGTTATCCTTGCGCAACAACGCCCAGAGAAACATCAGGATCGTGGCAAAGACAAACCGCCAGAAAACGGCGATGACCGGTTCAACGCTGACCGCCTGTACGCGCAGGGCAATCCAACTGGTACCCCAGCAAAAAACCGCCGTGGCATAAAGGGCGTAGTCGCGTCTTGTCATCATGGGGAGAGTAGTGGTGCTGGCCGCTCATCGCCAACGCATTGTGATGATGGGATTGATATCCAGAGGCGATTGAAGGGAGGTGTGGATTGCGAAGCCGCTTGAAAAGTATTCGCAAGTATGAAAGATAATATATGAATATTATTTGATGAAATGGAGCGCGTTTTGATGTTCATAATTAACAGTTTTTTTAATGAGAGTTGCTATTGACAGATCATCCGCACCCTACGGCCGCAACAGCAAAGTCCTTATATGCGCGAGCATTAAATTGCGCTTACCCTGATTGCAATGAAGCACTCTATCGCGAAGACGAGCAATCCGGCGCTTGGACTTTGAATTCGAGAATATGCCATATTTGTGCCCGCAGCGAGAATGGCCCAAGATGGAAGGCTGACCAGACCTCTGATGACAACAGGTCGGATGCTAATTTATTGCTGCTCTGCACAAAACACGCAAGCGCAATTGATGATAAGGCAAATGTTGGATCCTATCCTGTGAGAACTCTGCGTGAGTGGAAGAAAAAGCAAGTCAAGCAGCACGAGGAAGCGATAAGTGGTTGGCGTCTTACGAACAGAATGGCCGAGGAGACGCTTGCTACATCATTTCCTGACTTTAGCCTTTCGATTATCAACTCAAAAGTGACACTTGGAGGTGAGGGAGGAAGGGCGCCAGGAAGCGGTGGAGGAGGAGGCGGTGCGATTGGACCCGGTGCTAGGGCAGGAAACGGTGGCAATGGTGGTAATATAACTTATTTGGACGGGACCAGTCCTGATGAATTCGAAAGTCTATCAGATTATGTTCCAAAGCCCGATGAGCTTGTACCGGGCTCAGGAGGCGCTGGTGCCGATGCTATTGGACCTAACGCAGTTGCAGCGAATGGAGGTGATGGAGGTGACACGTTTTATGGCAGAATCCTTGCCGAAGCGGGCGACACATTCGAAATCGAAGTAGGCAGTGGCGGCAAAGCTTCGCAACTCCCAGGTCAGCATGGGCAGGCGGGAGGGGATACGACTCTGATCCAAAAGAGTAAGAATGGTCATGTAAAACGTGTCTACAGAGCTGCAGGTGGCAAAAGAACAAAGTCAGGGGAATTGCCAGATGACTGGCAGGTGATAACGGAAAAAGAACTTCGGGGTGGTTTTCAGATTTCGACCCTCATAATAGCCAATGCAATTGAAATCAAAGACGGTCTTTTTTATGTTTTAGGAGGTGGTTGGTCAAAATTCTTTGTTCCACAGCTGCCATTTAGTGCAAATTGGCCGTGCCTCTGCAAGGCGAATTGGGGGCATCTTGAAAGCGGTTTCACACGTGGCTTGCAATTGAGGTTGTGCGATCCCTCAGGTGTTGAAGTCTCGTGTATAGCTCTTGAGCTTCCCGACCTAGGTGAAACACAAAGAGAATTCATTTGGCCCCGCATGCTCGGCGCACCTTTGGATCAAACAGGCACGTGGCGCGTGAGTGTAACATCAGGAGAGATATGCCTCTCTGAAGTTGAATGTGTCGTTGAGCTTTATGACAGTCAGAAAAACTAACTTCGTGGCCTAGGATCAAGCTTGAAACATTTTTTTGGCTTTTAAGCTACAATCGAAATAATAAGTTGGATATTAGAAGTTGCGAATAAGCTCTGAACTCTACTAATCTGCCACCTACTGGGCGGCCCATGCTTTAGCGGACTGTTGAGTTGTTTCGGTCAACCACAAGCTCTTTATTGTCAATTTCATTGGTATCTTTGGGGTTGCCGACGTTCCCTTGCTCCAAGCTAACTGAACAGATTTCAGAAGAACACTTGAACACAGCGCACAGCTATGCGTGATAGGTGAGCTATGGCTCATTTCTCACTCTTTCCAACTGCGCTTGGTGATTGCGGCATCGCTTGGTCAGGTGATGTGATCGTTGCAACCCATCTGCCTGAACACAGTCCAGCTGAAACAAGCCGCCGTATTGCGGTGAAAGCAGGTGCCAGCAGTGGCGAACCACCGCCGGCTGTTTTGTGTGCAATGGCAGCAATAACGGCCCTGCTCGAAGGAGAAAAAACTGACCTCAATGCGATCATGTGCGATTTCAGCAGGATCGATCCGTTTGCGGTGAGGGTCTACGAAGCGACGCGCGCCATACCGCCCGGCCAGACACTGACCTATGGAGCGATTGCCCAGCAGCTTGGCAATAAACAGCTGGCCCAAAGTGTCGGACAGGCGCTTGGCCGTAATCCTTTTCCCATCATAGTGCCGTGCCATCGGGTCATGGGTGCAAACGACAGGCTCATCGGCTTTTCCGCAAATGGTGGCGTTGAGACAAAGCTAAGGTTGCTCGCGATTGAGGGAGCGCTGACGGGAGAAGCACCTGGCTTGTTCGGGGATCTCCCACTTGCGGTGAAACCACGCAAGTGAAGCCAAGCAAGTGAAGCTGCTTGCTGTCACGCCAGTTGAAAGCGCTCGAACCTCTGGAGCTCATCCTCAATGGCGGACTTATGCGCACCTGAAACGCCAGAGCCAATCCAGTGCCATTGCTGAATCAGCAGCTTACGGTTGGCGCGATCTGACTTGAGATCGAGCGCGGCAACAATCTGATCGCCAATCAAAACCGGCAGGGCAAAATATCCAAGCACCCGTTTCTCCTTCGGTATGTAAGCCTCGAAACGATGCTCGTAGTCAAAGATCAACTTGAGCCGTTTGCGCTGGATGATGAGTGGATCGAAGGGTGAGAGGATATGCACGAGCGGCGCTGTTTCCTTCGGCAAAGTCTCAAGAATCTCAGGCGTGGCCCAATGATCCTGCTTGCCTGCACCTTCGAGAGCGACGGGAACAAGGGCCCTCTTGCGGACACGCGCTTCGATCCGGCTGCGCACGGCGGGCTTGCGCCGCGCATCGAGATGGCAGATCGAGTCGAGGCTGACGATCCCTTGCGCCCGCAATGCTCTGTCGAGCACATAGTCCGCGATCTCGGTTTCTGTTGCCGCTTTTGGCGTTGCCTCCCAGCCAAAATGCCTTGCTGAAAGTTCATAGGTTTTCAGCATGCCTTCGCGGGCGCTGATGGTCAGCAATCCTTGATAGAATGCGAGCTGCAGGGCACGCTTTGACGGCTTGCGGCTGGCCCAGGGGTGGTTCTTCTCGACAAGCACATCGTCATCGATATCGCGAATTGTCAGTGGTCCGTCGGCTTCTATTCGCGCGACAAGTTTCTTGATTTCGGCTGGTTTCACAGATTTGAACCAGCCAAGCTTGCGCCAGTCCTGCCGCATCGCCCGCACAAAGAACCGCAGATCGCGCGTGGGCACAAAGGACAAGGCATGGGTCCAGTATTCAAAGACGGAACGATCCGTGCTTTGCGCACTGTGAAGATCGTCGCGGCGGTAATCGGGAATGCGCGAAAAAAGGATGTGATGATGGCAACGTTCGATCACGTTGATTGTGTCGATCTGGACGTAGCCCAAGTGTTCGACAGCAGCACGTGTAGCCTCTGGCCCCGCACCGAACGGAGTGCGTTCATCCAGACGCTGGGCATGTAGCCAAATGCGCCGTGCATTCGCCAACGACAGGTCTAAGGCCGGGCTTTTTGTCTTCACCTCTACCGGAACCAGCCGCCACCACCGCCGCCGCCGCCTGTGCGGCCCATGCCCTGACGTGCGGTCGCGTTGTTGCCATCAACGACAAGCGCTTTCTGGTAGCTCTCGTTGGCATCCTTGGGGTTTCCAAGACGCTCCTGCGCTATGCCGCGCTGGGCCCAGGCTTCAGCATTCTTGTTGTCGACATTGAGGGCTGCGTTGAAGTCCTCGATGGCGAGCTGGTATTTGCCAGTGGCAAGCAGGCTTTGCCCTCGCGCCATATAGGGTGCGGCAACGTAAGGGTTGCGGTCAATGGCGCCGTCAAAATCTGTTATTGCACGGACATGATCGCCCTGACGTTGAAAGGCGAGGCCGCGACCATGATAGGCCTCTGCCCCCTCGCGGTTAAGCTGGATGGCGCGGTTGTAATCCGGGATCGCTGCTTCAATGTTGCCCTGTCCGCGTGAAAGATTGGCGCGCGCCAGATAGGCTGCACCGTAGTTGCCATCAATCGAAACAGCGCGGTTGAAATCCGCCATGGCGGCATCGTTGCGGCCAGTCTGTCGGCTGGCGAGACCACGGTTCAGGAAAGCAGGAGCCAGATTGGGATCAAGCTGGATCGCGCGGTTGAAATCGCTGATGGCGTCGCTGTAGCGCCCTGCACGCGCATAGGCTGCACCACGGGTGTTGTAGGCCGTAGCATCGTTGGGGTTGCGGCTGATGACTTCAGTCAGCGAAGCAATGTTGTTGCTGGCAGCATTCGGGTTGGTGGCATTGACCTCGTCCACTTCGGCAAAGCGTGGGCCAGTCCGCCCTGCACCGCCGGATGCGCCGCCATCCAGTGTGCCGCAGCCTGCAAGAGCAGTCGCAAGGGCCAAAACACATGCTGTGCCTGAAGCGTTTCGCTTCCAACTTTTGGATATGGCAGTGTTAAGCAGCGGCATGGCGATTGCTGCGCGTGGGCAGCCCCTCAAATGAAAACGCCCGTGTTGTGACACGGGCGCATTTAACATCGTGTGAACCATCTTGCAGGTTCTGATCAAAAAATCAACGCCGTGGCGCGCCAGCACCCTCGGAACTGGCTGCCGCGCCGGCACCTCTTGGTCCGCCAGTGCGGGGTGCAGGCTTGGGTGATGCAGGCAGCAAACCTTCGCGTTGCATACGCTTGCGCTCGAGCTTGCGGGCGCGGCTGACGGATTCAGCATGCTCGCGAGCCTTCTTGACGGACGGCTTTTCGTAGTGATCGCGCAGTTTGAGTTCGCGGAAGATGCCTTCGCGCTGCATTTTCTTTTTCAGCGCACGCAGCGCCTGATCAACGTTATTGTCGCGAACGATAACCTGCACCGGATCGAACTTTCGTGTTTGGGTTGCATGCTTTCAAGGCAACCAGAAATCCGGCTCCCCCAATTGGGCGCACGCGATATCAAAAAGCGAAATCGTTGTCTATCGGGATTTTGGGAGAATAATCTGATTTAAACAGTGATTTTGATCAAACTATTGCCAGCGCAGGAGGTACTGCTCCGGGGGCTTTTTGCCCGCGCAGCATGCCTGCAATACTGAGATCTTCGTCAATATCCGGCCAGTGAATGCCCAAGGGCATGAGTTGCACGTTGCTTCTTGCCTCGGGGGTCGCAGACATCAAACGAGGATACCACCAGAGTGGAGTCTGGAGGATACGCCCATCAGCAAGGCGGACGTTCAGATAATGCCCGTCGCATTCCGCTGAAACCGGACGACTGGCTTCAATTTCTATCAGCAAAGTAGTCATGCCAAGCCTTCAGAAACTGTTCTCGCTCGTCCCCGGTCGTTCGGACAAGTTCATTCAATTCTTTCCCAGAATAGCCGACATTGACGGCAACAGCCAGATCATGAAGCCATATTTTGGCTTCCTTTTCGTCTTTGCTGATATGAACGTGGGCTGGCTCGCGTCCATCAGCTGAATAAAAGAAGAAGCGATAGCCATTCCAGCGCAGTATCGTTGGCATTACCCGCTCAGGCCACCCGCGAGCGTTGGCAAATCCAGCGGGCGGAAGCCGTAGTGGCTCAGCCAGCGCACATCGGCCTCAAAAAACGGGCGCAGGTCCGCCATGCCGTATTTCAACATGGCGATGCGGTCGATGCCCATGCCCCAGGCGTAGCCCTGATATTCATCGGGGTCGACGCCGCAATTCCTGAGCACATTGGGGTGCACCATGCCGGCACCCAGAATTTCAAGCCAGTCCTCGCCTTCACCAAAGCGGATTTCGCCGCCCTGCCGCTTGCACTGGATATCCACCTCCACTGAGGGTTCCGTGAAGGGGAAGAACGATGGACGGAAGCGCATCTTGACGCTTTTGACCTCGAAGAACGCCTTGCAGAACTCTTCCAGCACCCAGAAGAGCTGCGCCATGTTGGCCGTCTTGTCGATGACAAGACCCTCCACCTGATGGAACATCGGCGTGTGGGTCTGGTCGCTGTCACAACGGTATGTGCGGCCTGGGCAGATGACGCGAATCGGCGGATTTTGGGCCAACATGGTGCGCACCTGCACAGGGCTTGTGTGCGTGCGCAGCAGTTTGCGGTTGCCGTCCTTGTCTGGCGGGAAAAAGAACGTGTCGTGCATCTCCCGCGCCGGGTGGCCGATGGGGAAGTTCAGCTTGGTGAAATTGAGATCATCGGTCTCGATATCCGGCCCTTCCGCCACAGCAAAGCCGAGGTCCGCGAAGATGGCCGTCAACTCGTCAATCACCTGGCTTATGGGGTGAATGCGGCCTGTATCCAGCGCGCTTTCACGCACAGGCAACGTCACATCAATGGTTTCAGAGGCAAGGCGGGCATTGAGGGCGAGATCAGAAAGCTGCTCTTTCTTTTCAGAAATCGCGGTTTGCACCCTGTCCCGCACCAGATTGAACGTCTGTCCTGCCGCCTTGCGCTCATCAGGTGCCATCTTGCCCAGCGACGCCAGCAGGCCGGAAATCGTGCCGGATTTACCCAGCGCATTAATGCGCACTGTTTCCAGCGACGCTTCATCCGCCGCCGCAGCGACGCGGGCGAGAAGGTCTGTTTCAATCTGCTGGATATCAGTCATGCGGCACCTGGAAAGCTGTAGGGCGCTTTTGGCGCTGATAGGCGTCAGCGTCAAGCCAGCGCCTAAAACAGCCCTTCTATCAATCCGGCATCGTTGAGGTGGATACGCTCTGCTGATGGCGAACGCGGCAGGCCGGGCATGGTCATGATATCACCGCAGATGGCGACAACAAACCCTGCACCCGCCGAAAGCCGCACTTCGCGCACGGTGATCACATGCCCGGTGGGCGCGCCCAGCTGTGCTGGATCAGACGAGAAGGAATACTGCGTCTTCGCCATGCACACCGGCAGGTTGCCGTAGCCCATGGCTTCAAACGCCGCGAGCTGGTCCTTGGCTGCGGGCGCGATATCAACCCGTGCTGCGCGGTAAATGGAGGTGGCTACCCTTTCGATCTTGGCAAGCAGCGGCAGATCATCCTTGTACAGCGGCTTGAAACCAGCCTTTTTGCCATTGGCCAATTTCACCACGGCCTGCGCAAGATCGGTTGCGCCCGCACCACCTTCGGCCCAATGGCGGCAGACATGGGCTTCCACGCCCAGCGCCTTCACATATTTGCAAATGGCGGCGATTTCCGCCTCGCTGTCGCTGGTGAAATGGTTGAGCGCCACAACAACAGGCACACCAAAGCTGCTGACATTCTCGATATGGCGACCAAGGTTGACGCAGCCTTTCTTCACAGCTGCAACGTTTTCAGTGCCTAGATCAGCTTTCGCCACGCCGCCGTTCATCTTCAGCGCGCGCACTGTCGCAACAATCACCGCCGCAGCCGGTTTCAGGCCAGCCTTGCGGCACTTGATGTTGAAGAACTTTTCAGCGCCAAGATCTGCGCCAAAACCGGCTTCCGTCACCACATAGTCAGCCAGCTTTAGCGAGGCCTTGGTGGCAATCACAGAGTTGCAGCCGTGGGCGATGTTGGCAAACGGCCCGCCGTGGACGATTGCCGGGTTGTTCTCGATGGTTTGCACAAGGTTGGGCAGGATCGCCTGCTGCAACAGCACAGCCATCGCGCCGTCGGCTTTCAGATCGCGCGCATAGATCGGTTTTTTCTCGCGGGTATAGGCCACGATGATATCGCCAAGGCGCTTTTCAAGATCATCTGCATCGCTGGCAAGGCACAGGATCGCCATGACTTCGGACGCGACCGTGATGTCAAAGCCGGTTTCGCGGGGATATCCGTTGGCTGTGCCGCCTAGGGCCGCCGTGATCTGCCGCAGCGCCCGGTCGTTCATATCAACCACGCGACGCCATGTGACACGGCGGGTATCGATGCCCAGCGCATTGCCCCAGTAGATGTGGTTATCGATCAAAGCAGAAAGCAGGTTATGCGCCGAAGTGATGGCGTGGAAGTCTCCTGTGAAATGCAGGTTGATGTCTTCCATGGGGATGATCTGTGCGCGGCCACCACCGGCTGCACCGCCCTTCACGCCAAAACACGGACCCAGCGAAGGCTCGCGCAGGCAGACCATGGTCTTCTTGCCAATCAGGTTCAGCGCATCACCTAGCCCGACGGTGGTGGTCGTTTTGCCTTCACCAGCGGGCGTGGGGTTGATGGCCGTGACGAGGATGAGCTTGCCATCCTTGCGGTTGGACAGTGATTTCAGGAACGATGCATCAAGCTTCGCCTTGTCGTGTCCGAAGGGAATGAGACTGGTGGCATCAATGCCCAGCTTGGCTCCGATGTCCTGAATGGGTTTCTTGCTGGCGGCGCGGGCAATCTCGATATCGGACAACACTCTTGAAATTCCCCTCGTAATGGCAGCTTGCGCACTATTGTCTTTTGCTGTCAGCAACGACAAGTGCGATTTTGCCGCCTTGCAAGACATCCACAGCAGACTACAATCAACCCAAGCTTTGAAGGTGCAGGACAGTGTTTGATAAACTTGATGCTATGCCGCGTGATCATATCCGGTTTATCTTCAGGGGCCGCGTCGTTCAGCTGAAAGGCTTTTCGCCTGTGCGTACGTTGCTGGACTGGCTGCGCGAAGACCAGCGCGCCACCGGCACCAAGGAAGGCTGCAACGAAGGTGATTGCGGGGCCTGCACTGTTGTGCTGGTGCGGGTTGAAAACGGCCAGCTGGTGCGCCGCCCGGTCAATGCCTGCATCACTTTTCTGGGCATGGTGGACGGGGCAGAAGTCCTCACCATTGAAGATCTGGCGGATGGTGCAAAGCTGCATCCCATCCAGCAGGCGATGGTGGATCACCATGGCTCGCAATGCGGCTTTTGCACACCGGGCATTGTCATGTCGCTCTATGCGCTGGATGCGGATGGAATGCCCGTTGAACGCAACATGATCAACGATCAGCTGGCGGGCAATCTCTGCCGCTGCACAGGCTATCGCCCTATCATGGATGCCGCTCTGGCTGCATTGAATCCACAACGGCCTGATCATCTTGACCGGAATGCCAAGGAGCGGATCAAGCGACTGGTTGACCTCGATGATTCAACCGGCGCGCATGTCACCCATGACGGTGGGTTTTTTGCTGCACCGCGCACGCTACAGGAACTGCTGGCACTCTACGCGCAGCATCCGGATGCTACCATTTTGGCGGGGGCAACCGATGTCGGTCTCTGGATCACCAAGCAGTTTCGTCCCATCACAAAGCTGATCTGGCTGGGGCGGGTTTCTGAATTGCAAGCCATGAGCCATGACAGCGAAAAACTGGTTATCGGCGCCGGTGTCAGTCACGAGATGGCCCTGCCGCTTCTTGCTAGCCTGTCCCCTGATCTTGGAGAACTTGGCCGCCGCTTCGGCTCCACGCAGGTGCGCGCTCAGGGTACGGTCGGCGGCAACATCGCCAATGGTTCGCCGATAGGGGACTGGGCACCGGCCTTTATCGCGCTGGATGCCAGCGTAACGCTGATGGACAGCAATGCTTCCCGCGACATTCCGCTTGAAAATTTCTTCATTGCCTATGGCAAGCAGGACCGCCGGAAGGGCGAGATTGTTTCTGCCCTCACAATTCCAAGATTAAAGCCCAATCAGCATTTCCGTTGCCTCAAGATATCCAAGCGCTTCGATGAGGATATCTCCGCGCTGATGGGCGCTTTCCGCATCACGCTGGATGGCCAGCGCATCACGTCGGCGCGTATCGCCTTTGGTGGCATGGCAGCGACGCCAAAGCGCGCACCGTTGACTGAGGCGGCGTTGCTCGGCGCAACCCTTGGAGATCAAGCTTCATGGCAGAAGGCGCTGGCAGCCCTTGATGCAGACTATCAGCCTATTGACGACATGCGTGCCTCGGCGCGCTACCGCCAGGAAACCGCCAAAGCCCTGCTTACAAAGGCACTGATGGAACTGGCTGGCGCAAAAAACACCCGCGTGAGCAGACTGCAATCGCAGGAGGCGTCCCATGCGCATTGACAATCTGGGCACGCAGCAATCCGTAGCGGACTACGACAAGCCAGAGCATGCGCTCTCTGTCGTCAGGAAGTCCCTGGCGCATGATTCTGCCCCGCTGCATGTGCAGGGCAAGGCGCAGTATATCGATGATATTCCCGAGCCTGCCGGTTGCCTGCATGTGGCCATTGGGGGTTCGCCCAAGGCGGCAGGCAAGCTTGTTGCGCTCGATCTTTCTGCGGTTGAGGCATACCACGGCGTTGTAGCCGTCATCACGGCTAAGGATGTGCCAGGCCGCAACGACATCTCGCCAGTTGCAGGCGATGAGCCAGCATTGTGCGACGGCGACATCCTTTTCCATCAGCAGCCGCTTTTTGCGGTTGTCGCCCGCACGCGGGATGCTGCCCGCCGCGCGGCCCGTCTGGCCAAAATTGACATTGCGGATGTCGCTCCGCTGGTCACGGTGGCGGATGCGATTGCTGCGAATTCCATGGTACAGCCGGATTACACCTTCACGCGGGCGGATGCGGCCATCACACTTGAAGCTTCACCCAACCGTGTCACTGCCTCGTTTCATATCGGCGGGCAGGAGCATTTTTATCTTGAAGGTCAGGCGGCTTTGGCCGTGCCGGGCGAGGGGGGTGACATGCATGTCTTCTCGTCCACACAGCACCCAACCGAAATCCAGCATGTTGTGGCCCGTGTGCTGGGCACGCCTGACAATGCCATTGTGGCAGAGGTGCGCCGCATGGGTGGTGGCTTTGGTGGCAAGGAAAGTCAGGCGACGCAATGGGCTGCCATTGCAGCGCTTGCAGCGCGCAAGACAGGCCAACCCTGCAAGCTGCGGCTGGACCGCGATGACGACATGGCGATGACCGGCAAGCGCCATGATTTCCGCATGGATTTCGATGTTGGCTTTGAAAGTGACGGGCGCATCAAGGCGATGTCGGCGCTCTACAACGCCCGCGCCGGGTGCTCGCTGGATCTCTCCTCCGGCGTGGTCGACCGCACCATGTTCCATGCGGATAATTCGTACTGGTTGCCTGAACTGGTCATCTCCTCTCGCCGCCTGAAAACGCACACGGTTTCCAACACGGCCTTCCGTGGCTTTGGCGGACCGCAGGGCATGCTCGGTATGGAGCGGATTATCGACGCCATTGCGTGGGCAACGGGGCGCGATCCGCTGGATGTGCGCAAGGCCAACTTCTATTCCGGCGATCAGAACATCACGCCCTACGGCCAGACAGTTGAGGACAACATCATCCTTCCGCTGGTGGAAAGGCTTGAGCGGACATCGGACTATCGCCAACGCCGGGAAGAGATTGCGGCATTCAACAGTCAAAGCCCTGTGCTGAAAAAGGGCCTTGCCCTGACGCCAGTGAAGTTCGGCATCTCCTTTACCCTCAGCCATCTCAATCAGGCGGGCGCATTGGTGCACGTCTATCAGGATGGGTCGATTGCGCTCAACCATGGCGGCACGGAGATGGGGCAGGGGCTGTTTTTGAAAGTGGCACAAGTGGTGGCCGAAGAGTTCGGAGTCAGCATCGAGCGGGTCAAGATCACGGCCACCACAACTGCCAAGGTTCCCAACACAGCGCCCACGGCGGCCTCTGCAGGATCCGATCTCAACGGCATGGCGGCGCGCAATGCGGCCCGCACCATCAAGGAGCGCCTGATTGCGTTTGCAGCGGAAATTTACGGCGTGGAACCCGCCCGCGTGCGCTTCCGCAACGGCATGGTGTTTGTCGGTGATTTCAGCCTGCCGTTCGGCGAGTTGACGAAAAAGGCTGTGCTGGCGCGCATTTCGCTTTCGTCAACCGGCTTCTACCGCACACCGGGCATCACCTGGGACCGCGCCAAGGCAACGGGAAACCCGTTCTATTATTTCGCCTATGGGGCCGCCTGCTCCGAGGTGCTGATTGACGCCATGACCGGCGAAAACCGCGTGACCCGTGTTGATATCCTGCACGATGTCGGGCGCTCGTTGAACCCTGCGATTGACATCGGCCAGATCGAGGGCGGCTTCGTGCAGGGCATGGGCTGGCTGACGACGGAAGAGCTGGTTTATGACGCTCAGGGGCGTCTGCGCACCCACGCTCCATCCACCTACAAGATCCCGGTGGCCTCCGACATTCCGGAGGATTTTCGCGTGGCGCTGTGGGATGCTCCCAATCAGCGCGACACGATCTACGCCTCAAAAGCGGTGGGCGAACCGCCTGTGATGCTGGCTGTTTCGGTGTTCAACGCCATGGCTGATGCGGTGGAAGCGGCAGCCAAGGGGGCAGGTTTGCGCCTGCATGCGCCTGCCACGCCCGAAGCGATCTTGCGTGCTATCAAGGGATGGTAGCGCCGATCTTCTCCCCCACTTCGCGTTTTATAGTGGGGATATTGTCATCCCGGACAAGGTGCAGCGAAGCTGCATCCGCCGATCCGGGATCCAGCGCAATGGTTCGCCGAAGGCGCCAAAAGATATTTTGAAGAAGACGTCTTGCGCTGGATTCCCGCTCTCGTGATCCGGCTATGCCGGACACGGTCGGGAATGACAAAGGCAAATGCCAAACAGTCCCTCACCCCGCTTGCAGCAATTGCCACATCTCGATGTCGCGTTTGTCGGTCCAGATGCGCGGATGATCGATGCCTGAAGCCTCGTCATAGGCGCGTGAAACGTTGAACGGCAGACAATGCTCGTAGATGGCATACTTGCCAAAATTCTTGTCCATGGCCTTGCGCACGGCTGCAAAGCTGGCTTTCAGATTGTCGCCCTTGCGGACTGACTTTTTCACGGTGCCATAGAGGGCCGTGAGGAAGTCGGTTGTGCCTTCCATCGCCGCTTCCACTTTGGCGCGGCCCACAAGCGCATCGCCGCGACCGGGCACCAGCGCCTTGGGCTGAAATTCCTTCAGCTTTTTTATGGTCCTAGGCCATTCCGCCATATGCGCATCGCCGCAATAGCAGGCGGACTTGTATTCAACGAGATCGCCAGAGAACATCACTTCCGCATCAGGCACCCAGGCGATGGTGTCGCCCGCCGTATGCCCCCGTCCGGGATGGCTGAGGCGCACCTCGCGCTTGCCCAGCCAGATGGTCAACTCGCCGTCAAAGCTCACGGTGGGCCATGTGAGGCCGGGAATGCTCTCCTGCCCTTGAAAAAGGCGCGGAAAGCGGCCGATCTCGCTGGCCATATCCTGCGCTCCGCGCTCGACAATCAGGTCGCGCGTGCCTTGCGAGGCGATGATCATTTTCGCGTCGCCGTAGGCAGACGCGCCCAGCACGCGCACGGCGTGATAATGCGAGAGCAGAACATGGGTGATTGGCTTGTCGGTGACGCTGCGTACCCGCTCGATCACAGCCTGCGCCATGATGGGTGTAGCCTGTGCATCGACGATCATCACACCGTCATCACCCACGATCACGCCGGTGTTGGGGTCACCTTCCGCTGTAAAGGCGTAGAGGTCTTTGCCAATCGCGTTGAAGCTGATCTTCTTGGCCACAAGATCGTTTGTGGATGCAAAATTCGCCATGGTTCATCCCCGGAATTAGAATAGTTGCATATGAAACTATTGGCGTGAAACGCAAGCAGAAAATCAGATTGGTCAGGCCCAGTCGCCGATAGCCAGCTGCACTGCCGCAAGGGACGCAATCACCGCTGTGTCAGCCCGCAGGATGCGTGGCCCAAGGGCGATGGCGATGGAGTGTTTGCGGGCGTTGAGCATCTGCCGCTCGCTCTCGTCAAAGCCGCCTTCCGGCCCAATCACGATGGCCACCGGCGCACCTTTTGGCAGCGCCTGCATGGCGATAACAGGATTGGCCACAGGTGCGAATTCATCGCAGAAAATGACCGTGCGGCTGTCATCGATCAACGCATCGAGCTTGGCAAGTTTTGTTTCCGGGGCAATCTCTGGAACGGACAAAAGCCCGCATTGTTCTGCCGCCTCAATCACATTGGCGCGCATGCGGTCATGGTTCAGGCGCTGCACCTGCGTGCGGTTGGTGATGATGGGAACGAGTTTCGAAGCCCCCATTTCCACCGCTTTCTCGATCAGGAAATCAAGGCGGGATGATTTGATGGGGGCAAAACACAGCCAGATATCGGAAGCGGGTGTCTGCTCACGCGACAGGTTCTCAACGCTCAGAACGGCAGTTTTTTTGTCGGCCTTGGCAAGCGCGGCACGCCATTCGCCGTCACGGCCATTGAAGACCAGCAGACCTTGCCCCTCGCGCATGCGCAGCACATTGACTAGATAGTTCGACTGCATCTTGTCGAGCGCAAGGCTTGCACCCTGCTGCATCGGTTGGTCGATGAAAAGCCGCTGTGCCGTGAAATCGATGCGGGGCGGCATGCCTGATTAAACGCCGCCGCGTGGATCGATCGGCACACTGTTCTTGATGCCCAGAATGTCCTCAAGCAATTTGGCACCTGCAAACATGCGGGCCTCTGCCCTCGGCGGCGCGATAACCTGCACACCAATCGGCAGGCCATCCGGTGTGAAGCCTGCTGGCAGCGACAGAGCCGGAACACCCAGCAGGGTTATGCCATAAACAATCGCAAGCCAGCCGACATAGTTGTCGAATGTCACACCGTTGCAGCTCTCAAGATAGCGTTGCTCGATCGGGAAGGCAGGCACAATAGTGGCTGGGCAGAGCAGGAGATCGTAGGTCTCGAAGAAGGCGAAGGCCCGCTTGATCATCGTCGCGCGCGCGGCTTCGGCACGGATGATGTCCTCGGCTTTCAGATTCAAACCCTTCTCGATGTTCCAGATAACCTCCGGCTTCAGCTTGTCGCGATGGTTTTCCAGCAGCCCTTTGCGGGCGACAGCAAAGCCGAGCGCCCGCAGGGTCTGGAAGCAATCATGGGCTTCCGACAAATCAGGGTGCGCCTCTTCGACAATCACACCAGCCTCAGCCAGACGGTGCGCAGCTGCACGGGTGATCTCGGCCACTTCAGGATCAACCGGCGTGATGCCAAGATCGGGTGAATAGGCCACGCGCAGCGGCTTCCAGCCAGAGCGGGCAGCCGACAGAAAGCTTGCGCCGGGAGCAGCCATAGAAACGGCATCGCGCGGGTCCTCGCCAACCATGGCATCCAGCATCAGGGCTGTGTCCTCGACATTGCGGCCCATCGGCCCTTCAACGGAAAGACGGTTGTCGATCTTAAGGCCGGGTGTATGGGCGACACGGCCCGGTGTGGGGCGCAGGCCAACAATGCCGCAAAAACTTGCGGGATTTCGCAGAGAACCGCCGAGATCAGAACCGTGGGCCAGCCAGGCCATGCCGGTGGCAAGAGCGACGGCGGAACCACCGGATGATCCGGCAGCAGAGCGGCTGGTGTTCCAGGGGTTGAGTGTTGCTCCAAACACCTCGTTGAAGGTGTTGGCACCTGCGCCAAATTCCGGCGTGTTGGACTTGGCGTAGATGACGCCGCCGCTGTCTTCCAGACGCTCGACCAGAATGTCTGAAAAGCTGGAGATGTTATCAGCAAAAATCGGCGAACCATGGGTGGTGCGCACGCCCTTGACCTCGGTGAGATCTTTGATGGCGACGGGAAGACCGGCCAGCAGGCCGCGTTCTGCCACTGGCTTTGTCATCAACTCATCCGCCGCCTTGCGTGCGCGGTCAAAGCAAAGGGTCGGCAGGGCGTTTACCTTTGAATCGACCTCGACAATGCGCGAGGCCAACGCATCCAGACAATCATGCGGCGTGATGGCCCCGATGCGCAGAAGCTCAACGGTCTCGACTGCGGTTTGCTGGATCAGCGGATTGGATGCTGCCATATCAAGCCCCTACCTTGTTGCGCTGCAGATCATATGTCGGGCCATTTGGCGTCATGCGCATTTTGACACCCAGACGGTCCTGCGGTCCCATAACACCCAGTTCAGTTTCGCCGTTGGGCATCACGACTGTCGCCTTGTTGCCATTCAGAACGATGACAAGCTGCTCGCGCGGCATCATGGTCTGTGCCCAGTGCTGAAACTGCGCATAGTAAGGCTTTTCACGCCAGGCCTTCGGGCTGCCGGGATCAACCTGCACCAGCATGTATTTGCTGATGGGATCAATCGTCAGCACGAACTTGGAAATTTCCGGCTTCCATTCCGGGCCAAGCCAGTCAACTGTCATCCACATGCAGAAGAACGAGCGGCAATGGTCCGGCCGTGTTTCATGGATGCCACAGCCCTTGCCGGGCGAGCAATGGGTGCACCATTTGCCTGCAGGCTTCTTGAGCGAAGGCACATCAAAGACCTTGCAGCAAAGCGTGCAGGTGCCGCAATCGCGCCCCTTGGCAGCTGTGTTGACATAGAGGGCGGGGTTCAGGGCAGGTGTGTTTGGTTCCATGCCTCTGTTTTCGCGGGCGCGGCGCTGGAAATCAAGCCATGAATGACACGAGTGTCTGCAAAAAGAGGACTCAGCGCACTATCATAGGGATAGCTTGTAGCCCTCATGGCTTTGCTTGAACCCAAGTCGCTCATAAAAGCGGTGGGCATCCACCCGGCTTTTGTTGGTGGTGAGCTGCAAACTCTTGCAACTGCGCTTGCGGCATTCTTCCACCGCCCAGTCAACCAATTTGGCCCCAATGCCGCTGCTGCGATGGGCGGAATGCACCCGCACAGCCTCCAGCTGGCCACGCCATGCGCCTTTGCTGGAAAGGCCGGGCAGGAACGAAAGCTGGAAAGTGCCAACCGTTTCGCCCCGCTGGACCACAACCATAAGCCGATGGTTAGGGTCCTGCTCAATCGCTTGAAACGCCGCTGTGTAGCCAGCATCCAACGGCAGACTGGAATCCTCGCGCGCCTTGCCGAGCTGATCGTCGGCGAGCATGTCGATAATATCAGGCAGATCGGCTAGAACCGCATCCCGGAAGTTCAGTGTTTGCATGGTGTTCTCCGGCCTTTAGATACGTACTGCGCCGCTGTGCTTGGCTTTTTCTGTGGGCTCGACATGGATGGTGATGGTGGCACCGGGCACATCCTGACGGATGGCCTCTTCCAACCGGTCGCAGATCACATGCGAGCGTGAAACGGTCATTGATCCCGGTACAACGAGATGAAACTCGATGAATGTGGCACTGCCCGCCACCCGTGTACGGAGGTCATGTGCCTCAATTGCACCTTCGCCATGCGCAGCGATGGAATCCTTGATGGTGGTCATGACTTTGGGGTGAACAGCCTCGTCCATCAGGCCGCTGACCGATTCCTGTATAAGTCTCAGGCCAGACCATATGATGTTGATGGCAACGATGCAGGCAAGCAGGGGGTCCAGCCATGGAAAGCCGGTTGCAACAGCGGCGGCGAGGCCTAGCAAGACACCAAAAGACGACACGACATCCGTCCACAGATGCCGCCCGTCAGCGATCAGGGCAGGGGAGCGCAGTTTGCGCCCCTCGCGCAACAGCACCCTGCACCAGATAGCATTGATGCAGCCAGCGGCAAGGTTGATGGCCATGCCCTGCCAAGGCGTCTCGATCAGGCGAGGCATAAGATACGCTTTCCATGCCGCTGAAAGAATGGCCGCGGCAGCAACCAGAATCAGCGCTCCTTCCAGAACGGCAGCAAAATACTCCGCCTTGTGATGGCCGTAGGGATGCTCCTTGTCCGGTGGTTTTTGCGCCAGTTGCACGGCATAAAGCGCTGCCATGGCTGCAACCACGTTGATGATGCTTTCAATAGCATCGGAATAGAGCGCGACGGACCCTGTCATCCACCAGGCCAGCATTTTCAGGCCAAGCACCGCGATTCCCACCGCGATGCTTCCTGCTGCCAGACGTGTGGTGGGAGACATGGTCATTGTGGCTATGTACGCAGGTTCTTCAGCTCGGCGATCTCGGTGCGCAGGGCCGCCAGCTCTTCCAGTATTTTCTCATCATGCGGACCGGCACCGGCAAGTTTTGGCTTGCCGTCACTTGTCACTTCGTCGAGCGCCGTGACCACAACACCGATGAACAGATTGAGCACCATGAAGGCTGAGACCACCATGAAAATCATGATGAAAAGCCAGCCGTAGGTGTGTTCTTTCTCGATCAGTGGTTTGACGATGCCCGTCGACCAGTCGTCAAAGGTCATGGCTTGAAACAGCGTGTAGGCGGAAGCGCCGAGATGACCGAATAGCTCCGGGTTGGTTTCTGAAAACAGCTTTGTCGCCATGACAGCAAAGACGTAATAAACAATCATGAGCAGCAGGCCAATGGAGCCCATGCTGGGCAGTGCGCCAACCAGACCCGCGACGACCTTTCGCAGCGATGGGACGATGGTCAGCAGGCGCAGAACACGCAGGATGCGCAGTGCTCGCAGCACGGACAGTGAGCCTGTTGCTGGCAAAAGCGCGATAACAACGACAAAAAGGTCAAACAGGCTCCAGGGGTCTTTGAAGAACGCCAATCTGTTGACGATGATCCGCAGGGTCAGTTCCACCACGAAGATTGCCAGAATGATCTGATCGATTGCATGCAGCAGGCCGCCGAAACTGGCCATGGCTGTTTTGCTCGTCTCAAGGCCAAGGGTAATGGCATTGATGATGATGAGCGTGATGATGAACCGCTCGGTTCTGGGGTGGGTGATCAACTGGCGGAGCTTGTCCATGGCGGGCCTCTGGCGTTTTGCGTTGTCTCTCACTGGCAAAACCGTACGGCTGATGCAACTGTTGCAAACTGATTTGTTGAACACCAGTTTTGCTGCCAAAGGCTTTCTTCAGGTTCAGATTCAGGCTAGAGAGCGCCACTCCAAGGTTATCTGGCCCAGCCATTGAAAGACATTTCCCTGCCCATGCGTGCCTATCTCGATTTTGAAAAACCGGTCGCGGAACTCGAAGCCAAGATCGAGGAATTGCGCAAACTTGCCGCCAATGGCGACAAGCAGACCCTTGGCGACGAGATTTCCCGCCTTGAGGCCAAAGCTGGGCAGGCCCTGAAAGATCTCTACGCAGGGTTGACGCCCTGGCAGAAGACTCAAGTGGCGCGTCATCCCGAGCGCCCGCACATGAGCCATTATCTTGAAAGCCTGATCGAGGATTTCACGCCGCTGGCCGGGGACCGCTATTTCGGCGAAGATGAGGCCATTCTGGGTGGTTTTGGCCGTTTTCGCGGCCAAAGCGTCTGCATCATGGGGCAGGAAAAGGGTGTTGATACAGAATCGCGCCTGCGCCACAACTTCGGCATGGCGAAGCCCGAAGGCTACCGCAAGGCTGTGCGCCTGATGGAACTGGCGGATAAATTCTCCATTCCGCTGATTTGTCTGGTGGACACCGCCGGCGCATACCCCGGTATCGGTGCCGAAGAGCGCGGACAGGCGGAGGCCATTGCCCGCTCCACCGCCAAAGGCATGGAGATTGGTGTTGCCAGCGTCTCTGTCGTCATCGGCGAGGGCGGATCAGGCGGCGCAGTGGCTATTGCGGCCTCAAACCGCGTGCTGATGCTCGAACATTCCATCTACACCGTCGCTTCGCCGGAAGCCTCTGCGTCCATCCTCTGGCGCGATTCATCGCGTGCGCAGGATGCAGCGACCAACATGAAGATCACCGCGCAGGATTTGCTGCGGTTTGGCGTGATTGACAGTATCATCCCGGAGCCAACCGGTGGTGCGCACCGGGATTCCGCGCTGGCCATCAAGAATGTCGGCAATGCTGTGGAAACGGCCCTTTCGCAATATGCCGTGATGAGCCGTGATGAAATCCGCAAGGCGCGGGCAGACAAGTTCCTCGCTATCGGGCGCAAGTTATAGGCTTTTGTGTCTAAAACCATTTTATGTGCCCTAGGCGCTTTACGTCGAGGGTTAATAAATCGTAAACATGGTGAATGAGCACAAGAACGATACGCATCCGTGTCGCGGAGCCTGATGACGCCTCAGGCGTCGCAGCTGTTCACGACTGTGCCTGGCCAGAAGCGTATCGCGGTATCATTCCCGGTCCGCAGCTTGAGCAGATGGTGCAGCGGCGGGGCGAAAAGTGGTGGGCCAACGCCATTGCGCGTGGCAGCCGCATTGCGGTGCTTGATATCAATGACACGATTGCGGGATATGCGAGCTACGGTCGCAACCGTGCGGTATCCCTGCCTTACAAGGGTGAGATTTTTGAGATTTACCTGAGGCCGGAGTATCAGGGCCTTGGCTTTGGAAAACGGCTTTTCTCAGCCGCCCAGCGGGAGCTGGCCAACCACGGTCTGGGCACTACGGTCGTCTGGTGCCTGGCAGACAACGAGCGTGCCATTGCCTTTTATGAGGCAAGACAGGGCCTGCTGATTGGCCGGGCGCATGAGACCTTCGGAGACAAGAAACTCGAGCGTCTTGCTTACGGATGGCGCTGAAAACACCTGATTGAGGCGGAAGTAACGCTTCTTTCAGACCTCGCGTTCAGAATCTGTTGCACAATGATGTCCGGAGCTTCTGAAACCTCATGATGAAGATTTTGGGTTTATCTCATCTCAGCAACAATGAATTTGCCTTGCTTTTGCTGATTGCAATCTGTGCATCCCTGCTTGTCGGCTGGCTATTCGACATGATCATGCAACGCATCGGCTTTGGCCTGTTCGGCAATGCCTTCATCTGCATGCTGGGCATTTTTGTGGGCGTTTTTGCCTATAACAAGTTCTACGGGCGCATGACGTCGCCCGACATCGCGGTTGTTTCAGCTTTCGCCATCGGGTCTGTGATGATCCACCTCGTAGCATTGTCCATTCTGCGACGGGTGTTCCGCATCAACTGACGTTTTTCAGTTCAGTCTGGACAGCGCTTTCACGACTGCATCGCCCATATCGGTTGTGCCGACAGAATTCTGCCCCTTGGCGGCGATATCAGCTGTGCGCACGCCTGATGCCAGAACATCCGCCATCGCCTTGTCGAGCAGATCAGCGGCTTCACCCAGACCGAAGGAATAGCGCAGCGCCATGGCGAAGGAGCCGATCATCGCCAGCGGGTTGGCGAGGCCCTTGCCTGCGATATCGGGTGCCGAGCCATGCACGGGCTCATAAAGCGCTTTGCGCTTGCCGGTGACAGGATCAGGTGCGCCCAGAGAGGCGGAAGGCAGCATGCCCAGTGAGCCAGTCAGCATCGCAGCGACATCTGACAGCATATCCCCGAAAAGATTGTCGCAGACGATGACATCATACTGCTTGGGCCAGCGCACCAGCTGCATGCCGCAGGCATCCGCCAGATGATGCTCAAGGGTCACGTCCTTGTACTCGCGAGCATGCAGCTCAGTCACAACCTTCTTCCACAACACGCCGGAACGCATGACGTTATGCTTTTCGGTGGAGGTCACCTTGTTGTTGCGCACGCGGGCCAGATCAAAGGCGACACGGGCAATGCGCTCGATTTCGTGGGTGGTGTAGACCTGCGTATCGACAGCGCGCTGCTCGCCGTTTTCAAGCGTGACGATTTCCTTTGGCTCACCGAAGTAAACGCCACCCGTGAGTTCACGCACGATCATGATGTCGAGGCCTTCAACGATTTCAGGCTTCAGTGAAGATTCTGAAGCCAGCGCAGGATAGCAGACAGCGGGGCGGAGATTGGCGAACAGCGCCATATCCTTGCGCAGGCGCAGAAGGCCAGCTTCGGGCCGCGCATTGTAGGGCACATCCGCCCACTTTGGTCCACCAACAGCACCGAAAAGCACAGCATCAGCCGCTTGCGCCCGCACCATGGCTGCATCGCTGATCGCCACCTTGTGGGCGTCATAGGCAGCACCACCGACGAGATCATTCTCGGTATTGAACGTGGCAATGCCAGCCTTGCTGAACCAGCCCGCAACCTTCTGGACTTCCTTGGCCACTTCAGGGCCGATGCCATCACCGGGGAGGAGGAGAACATTGAAAGTCGCCATGGCATTATCCCTTCGTTAACCACGTTTGTGACGCGCATTGATAAGCGCTTGCCTAATGGGTCAACAATCGTGACGCAAGTGCATCTCCCGATTCGTCTGTGTTTCGTTCGCGCTTTGATGCTTTGGGTGGTTTCAGCCGGTCATTCTGGTACAGCCAGCAGGGGGCAAAATTCATGAGTTGGCAACGAATGGGAAATCAGCTCGCTCATTCGTCGACACGCTCAATCACTGACAGAATTGCCGATTCGTCGATGCTTCGTTCCGTGTTTGGGGCAGAAGGCTGTGTTGTCCGGTCAGTTTGGCACAGGCCAAAACCAGCTTCGTTCATACCTTGGTGATGTTTGCACCGTCATTGCGAGCAAAGCGGGGCAATTTAACCTAACCCTTCGCCAGAGCCACTTTCAGCATCAGCAAATCCCGCCAGACCAGCCGCTTGGCCAGGGGCTGACGCAACAGATAGGCCGGGTGCAACGTCGGCATCGCTTTGATGCTGCGCTCGCCGCAAGCATAGTCAAACCAGTTGCCGCGCAATTTCAAAATCCCGTCTTTCTGCTGCAGCAAAGTTTGCGAGGACGGGCCGCCGAGACAAACGAGGATATCCGGCGCGCAAAGCTCGATCTGCCTTTGCACAAAGGGCAGGCACATCGCGGTTTCCTGCGGTGTTGGCGTGCGGTTGCCGGGCGGGCGCCAGGGCACGATATTGGCGATGTAAACCGTTGTTCTGTCGAGGCCGATGGAAGCCAGCATCTTGTTCAGCAGCTGACCCGAACGACCTACAAAAGGCCTGCCCTCGCGGTCCTCCTCAGCGCCCGGTGCTTCGCCCACCAGCATGATCTTGGCCTGCGGGTTGCCATCGGCAAACACCAGCTGGTTGGCCGTGTGCTTCAACTGGCAGCCGTTAAACTCCTTCAGCAGGGCGCGCAACTCTTGCAATGACGATGCGCTGGCGGCGCGTTGTCGGGCATCGCGCACAGCTTCATCGGGGGCGGGCGGTGCGCTGGTGGCTAGAGTGAGGGCAGGGCGCGGCTGCACCCGGTTCTCGCCGCGTTGGGTGTCTGCTGTCTGTTGGCTGCGCCTCTCCTCAGGCATTGCTGCGGGCGGCGGCGCGAACCTGTCCTGCGGCAATTCCTCAAGCGCCAGATCAACACCGGCTTCGGAATACCATGTCAGCAGGGCTTCCAGCGCGGCCTCATCCGCAGTTTTCTCAATCTGAACCATGGCTGCAATATAGACGGCGCGCCCGCGAGATGCGAGACAAGAGTCAAAGTTGTTGAGTGGAAAAGCCAATTGGTTTATATGTGAACTAATTGGCTTTGAACCGGACACGGGAGCGGGAAAATGGAATTACCAGAGCGCGAAGGTATGGACTATGACGTCGTGGTTGTGGGCGGCGGTCCCGCTGGCCTTGCGACAGCCATTCGTCTGAAACAGCTGGATGACTCCCTCGCTGTTGTCGTGGTCGAAAAAGGCTCCGAGATCGGCGCGCATATTCTCTCAGGCGCAGTCATTGATCCCTCAGGTCTTGATGCCCTGCTTCCGGAATGGCGCAAGGCGGCGGATTGCCCACTGACGACTGAAGTCACCGATGATCAGTTCATGCTGCTGGGGCCAGCGGGCGCTGTGCGACTGCCCAACATTCTGATGCCGAAGCTGATGGGCAACCACGGTAATTTCATTGGCTCGCTGGGCGCTGTCACACGCTGGCTGGGCCAGCAGGCGGAAGGCATGGGCATCGAGATCTATCCCGGCTTTTCAGCCTCCGAAGTGCTTTATGATGACAAGGGTGCAGTAACGGGCATTGCAACCGGCGATGTCGGCATTGCGAAATCCGGCGAGATGTCCGACCGCTACACACGCGGCATGGAGCTGCGCGGCAAGTATGTCATCTTTGCCGAAGGTGCACGCGGCCAGCTTTCCAAGCAGATCATCAAGCGCTTCAAACTGGATGAAGGCCGCGATCCGCAAAAGTATGGCATCGGCCTCAAAGAACTCTGGCAGGTGAAGCCGGAGCATCACAAGCCCGGCCTCGTGCAGCATTCCTTCGGCTGGCCGCTGGATAGCAAAACCGGCGGTGGCTCCTTCCTCTATCACTTCGGTGATGGCCTGGTGTCGGTCGGTTTCGTGGTGCACCTCAACTACGAAAACCCACATCTCTCGCCGTTTGACGAGTTCCAGCGCTTCAAGACTCATCCGGCGATTGCCGAAACCTTTGCGGGCGGCAAGCGCTTGTCCTACGGCGCGCGCGCCATCACCGAAGGCGGCTGGCAGTCTGTGCCCAAGCTCTCCTTCCCCGGCGGTGCGCTGGTCGGTTGTGCTGCAGGCTTTGTGAATGTGCCGCGCATCAAGGGCAGCCACAATGCTGTGCTGTCGGGCATGCTCTGCGCCGAGCATGTCAATGCTGCCCTCAAGGCTGGCCGCGCCAACGACGAGGTGAAGAGCTACGAGGACGCATGGCGCTCTTCCGCCATCGGCAAGGATCTGAAGCCCGTGCGCAACGTCAAGCCGCTGTGGTCGAAGCTTGGTACATGGATCGGCGTGCCGCTGGGTGGCATTGACATGTGGATCAACGAGCTTACGGGCTGGTCGCCCTTCGGCACGTTGAAGCACGGCAAGGCGGATCATCAGACCCTGAAACCGGCCGCCGAATGCAAGCCCATCACCTACGCCAAGCCCGATGGCGTGCTGACCTTCGACAAGCTTTCCTCGGTGTTCATCTCCAACACCAACCACGAGGAAGACCAGCCTGCGCATCTGAAGCTGACTGATCCGTCGATTCCAGTAGGCCATAACCTGCCGCTCTACGGCGAGCCCGCGCGGCTCTACTGCCCTGCGGGTGTTTATGAGATCGTCTATGAGAATGCCGATCTCAAGCTGAACCCAAGGTTCGTCATCAACGCGCAGAACTGCGTGCATTGCAAGACATGCGATATCAAAGACCCCAGCCAGAACATCACCTGGGTGGCCCCGGAAGGTGGCGGTGGACCGAACTATCCGGGGATGTGAGGGGTGGCGAAACGAAGGGCATATGCTGGAATACTGGCTTATACGAGAACCCTTCTATGGGGCGGAGTGTTTTTTCTCCTTGTATTGCTGGCACTCCCCTTTGTGGTTCATCATAAGCGCGTGCAACAACGTGATGCTGCGATCGATTCATTGATTGCGCTCACTGAGCACCATCAAGCGCTTGTTCGAGACCCTATAAAACCGGCATCTTGGGATTTAGGACACACTGGATTTGCTAAACAACAGGGAAGATCGTTTCTGCTTTATGATCCTATAAAAATACTAAAAACAGACTCAATATGGAAGGTATTTCAATGGACTGAGGAAATTTCTGTTCACTTTCCCGATGTTCCAAATTCTTCTAAACAAAAGTGCATAAGGCAATTTAATGGCTATTTTTATCGAATAGTTGAAGATTGTGATATGAACAATAAAGCTAGTTTTTCTTTAAATGCGATTAGGGAAAATCCTTAAAAATTTTGGTTTGAATATTTATAATCGACCTCATGCTGAGGAGCGCCGCAGGCGCGTCTCGAAGCACGCGCAATCAGCGTTCACTCTCCTGAAAAAAATATTGCTGCATTGTCATTATGCGTGCTTCGAGACGGCGCTTTGCGCCTCCTCAGCATGAGGAAATTCGGGTTGGCACAAAGTGAGAGAGCTGCAACTTTGCCTTGACGTAGACCGTGTTGCGGCGTGAAAGTTATTATTCCGATAACTCGTCCCACATCAGAGTCCCATGGCATCCTACATCTTCGCTCCCAAACCGCCTGCTGGCCTTC
Organism: Beijerinckiaceae bacterium; assembly: GCA_051649305.1. GTDB lineage: Bacteria > Pseudomonadota > Alphaproteobacteria > Rhizobiales > Beijerinckiaceae > JADCCX01. The sequence goes on along the minus strand of JBOFGV010000074.1, from coordinate 38,194 downwards.
CCGTTGTTGGCTCCACCCGTCTTTTTCCTGTTCGCCGGGTCTATTGCATCGGGCGCAACTACGCCGCCCACACCCGCGAGATGGGTGGGGACCCGGACCGCGAACCGCCTTTTTTCTTCATGAAACCCGGTGATGGTGTGCAGGCTGTCGCCGAGGGCAAGCTGGGCAAGCATGCCTATCCGCCTGAGACGGCTGATTATCATCACGAGCTGGAACTTGTGGCTGCCCTCAACCGGGGCGGGCGGGATATTGCTGTGGCGGACGCGCTTTCTTGCGTCTTTGGCTATGCCACCGGCCTTGATATGACGCGGCGCGATCGGCAGGGCGAGGCGAAGAAAATGGGCCGTCCGTGGGAGGTTGGCAAGTCGGGCGATAACTCCGCCATCATTGGCCCGCTGGTGCGTGCGGCCAAGGCAGGGGACATCCTGTCTGCGCCGCTGCTGCTGATGGTCAACGGTGCGGTCAGGCAACAGGCGACAACCGCCGACATGATCTGGTCGCTGGCCGAGCAGATATCCACCCTGTCGCGGTTCTACACGCTTGCTCCCGGCGATATCATCATGACCGGCACGCCAGAGGGTGTGAACCCGGTGGCACGCGGCGACTTGATGGAGGCCACCATCGGCACTCTGCCCAAACTGCGGGTCAAGGTGGTCTGACACCTTAGTTGCGCTTTGCAAGCAGTGTGCACTGGCGCTATCGTGCCTTCTCTTTTCGTGAGGATGTGCCTTGCTTCAGAACTGGATGGTGGTGCTGGCAGCGCTGGTCTATTTGACCGCGCTTTTTGCCATTGCCCATGTCGGTGAAAGCCGCGGCCGCGCGCTGATGAGCGGACGGCTGCGCCCGATCATCTATGCCCTGACCCTCGGCGTCTACTGCACCTCCTGGACCTTTCTGGGCTCTGTTGGTCTGTCGTCACGCACGGGATATGACTTCATCCCGATCTATCTCGGTCCCATTCTGGTGATGAGCTTCGGGGCGTTTTTCATCTCGCGCATTGTCACACTGGCGAAGGAAAACAACATCGCCTCCATCGCTGACTTCGTGGCCTCGCGATATGGCAAGAGTCAGGGCGTTGCAGCGGTGGTCACACTCATCGCGGTCATCGGCGTGCTTCCCTACATCGCGCTGCAGCTGAAGGCGATTTCTGCGTCACTGGAGGTGTTTCTAGCTCATGGTGGCGGCACACAGGCCAACACCTCGGTCGCGCCCATTTTTGGCGATATCTCGCTTTTTGTAGCGCTTATTCTCGCGTTCTTTGCCATCATCTTCGGTACACGTCAGGTGGACACAACGGAACATCAGGACGGCCTGATGATTGCTGTTGCGGTGGAGTCCATCATCAAGCTGGTGGCCTTTCTGATTGCGGGTCTGTTCGTCACCTGGGGTCTTTTCGGCGGGCCGCTGGATTTGTGGAAACAGGCCATGCAGCAGCCTGAGGTTTCCGCTGCCTTTGTGCGCCCGCCGGACTGGGGCCTGTGGTTCACCATGACGCTCCTGTCCGCCGGCGCGATCATCATGCTGCCGCGCCAGTTCCATGTCACGGTTATCGAGAACCGCAACCCGTCAGATGTGCGCCGCGCCGCGGTGCTGTTTCCGGTCTATCTCATCGCCATCAACATCTTTGTGGTTCCCATCGCCCTTGCGGGCCTGCTTCTGTTTCCCGGTGGTGCAATTGACCGCGACATGACGATGCTGACACTGCCGTTGCAGAACGGCGCGGGCATCGTTGCGCTTGTCGTGCTGATTGGCGGCTTGTCCGCCGCCACCGCCATGGTCATCGTGGAATGCGTGGCGCTCGCCATCATGATGTCCAACGAGCTGTTCATGCCGCTGGTGCTGCGCCGCCGCGAAGGCGTGACGCTGAAGGACATGAGCGGCACAATCCTGCTGGTGCGCCGCTTTGCCATCGTGCTCGTGCTGTTGCTGGGTTATGCCTATTATCGCACGGCAGGTGACGCAGCGCTCTCGTCCATCGGCCTGCTGGCCTTCGCCGCCATCGCGCAAATCGGCCCGGCTTTCATTGGCGGCCTTTATTGGAGCAAGGCCAATGCGCGTGGTGCCATGGCGGGTTTGCTGGTTGGCCTTGGCATGTGGTGCTACACCCTGCTGATCCCCAGTTTCGGCAGTGCGAACATATGGTTTGGGCCATTGATACGCGACGGGTTGTTTGGCATTGCGGCTCTACGGCCAGAGACCTTGCTCGGCATTTCAAAGCATACGCTCATCAACGGCGTCATGGTCAGTCTGCTGGCCAATACGCTGATGTTTGTGCTTGTCTCGATGACCCGCTCAGCCACACCGGTGGAGCGTCTTCAGGCGCGTGTCTTTGTGGATTCTGATCCGGCGGTTGCTTCCAGCCTCAGGTTCTGGCGTGCCGCCACGACTATGGATGAGTTGCGCCAGACAGTCTCCCGCTATCTGGGAGAGGACCGCACCCATGCAGCCTTCCAGAGCTTTGCTGCCAGCAATGGCCTCAATGTTGATGGCAAGATGCCAGCCGATGCCAACACCATGCGCTTTGCCGAGCACTTGCTGGCATCCGCGATTGGTGCGTCATCATCGCGGCTGGTGCTTTCACTGTTGCTGCGTCGCCGCAACTTGTCATCGGATGCTGCCTTGCAGGTGCTCGATGAAGCCTCTGCCGTCATCCAGCAAAACCGCGCGCTGTTGCAGCACGCGCTGGACCATGCCCAGCAAGGCGTGACAGTGTTTGACAAGGAACTGCAGCTGCTGGCCAGCAACCATTCCTTTCAGTCCATCTTCGATCTGCCAAAGGAGCTGGTGGAACCGGGAACACGGCTGGAGGATATCATCAAATACAATTCCAAGCGCGGCCTTTATGGCTCTGTCGCCGACGATGAAGTGGTGGCCTCGCGTATCCAGAGCTACATCTCGGAAACCGAGCCGGTGCGCCTGAAATTGCCCGCTCGCGGCATTGTTGTCGATATCCGCTCCAACCATCTTCCGGACGGCGGACGCGTGACGACTTACACGGACATCACAGCAACGGTGGCAGCCGAGGAGGAGTTGGAGAAGTCCAACGAAACCCTTGAGCAACGTGTGCGTGAACGCACTGAGGAACTCACCAAAGTCAACATCGAGTTGAGCCGCGCCAAGGCTCTGGCGGATGAGGCGAATATCTCGAAGACCAAATTTCTGGCCGCGGCATCGCACGATATTCTCCAACCGCTGAACGCTGCGCGGCTTTACACCTCGTCGCTGGTAGAGCGGATTTCGGGTGATGAGGTGACGTCTCTCGCCCGCAATGCCGATGCCTCGCTCGATGCGGTGGAGGAGATCATCACGGCCCTGCTTGATATTTCAAGACTGGATTCCGGCGCGATGAAACCGGAAATCAGCGTGGTGCGTGTGGATGATCTTTTCCGGCAGCTGGCGATCGAGTTTGGGCCAGTGGCCCGCGAAAAGGGCCTGCCGCTCACATTCATGCCTTGTTCTCTGGCGGTGAAAACGGACCGACGCCTGCTGCGTCGCCTTCTGCAGAACCTTATTTCCAACGCCATCAAATACACCCCCAAGGGGCGCGTTCTGGTGGGCTGCCGCCGCCGCAAGGGCCGCCTGCGGATCGAGGTGCGTGATACTGGCATCGGCATTCCAGCCAACCGGCAAAAGCAGGTGTTCCAGGAATTCCAGCGGCTGGATGATGGCGCCATGATTGCGCGCGGTCTTGGGCTTGGTCTATCGATTGTGGACCGTATTGCCCGCGCGCTGGATCACAAACTGGTGCTAAACTCTTACCCTGGCAAGGGAACGATGTTCACCATCGACCTTCCGCAAACAGCTGCCCCTGCCGCCGTCGCTGTGCCAAGCCAGCAGCCGGTTCAATCCTCGGTTCTTTCCGGGTTGAATGTGCTGTGCATCGACAACGAACCCGCCATTCTGGACGGCATGCGGATTCTGCTGGAAGGCTGGGGATGCAGCGTGTCCACTGCAAGCAGCGAGAAGGCCGCTGTTGCACTGCTGAAAGGCAAGCACCTGAAGCCTGATGCTCTGATTGCCGACTATCACCTTGATAAGGGCGACGGCCTTTCAGCGATCAGGGCCGTGCGTAAAACACTTGGCTCCAACCTGAACACAATCCTTTTGACAGCGGACAGAACAGCCGAACTGCGCGAGCGGGCACAGGCCATTGATGTGCAGGTTTTCAACAAGCCACTGAAGCCAGCGGCCCTGCGTGCCTGGCTTTCGCAGATCGGTGTGAAACGCGTGGCAGCGGAATAGCTGTCATCAAACTTTGTTAACCAGTGTTTTCAGCCAATGGTTAACCATTCGCCGCAATACAGCCATTTCAGCGCCATTTTGGAAGCCTTTGGAAAGGTTGACGACAGGTTTCGTTAACCGCCAGAAGTTTAGTGTTCTTGTCAACGACGGCAGGGCGGCTGGCTTAACCAGATGATGACCTGACAGGAGAAGATGATGTTTTCGCGTGACATTTCACGGCGTGGTTTCAAGCTTGGTGCGGCACTGAGCCTTGCTCTTGCATTGGCTGCCTGCGCCAAGAACCCCAATGAAGCAGGTGCAGGAGGTCCGGGCTTTGGTGCCGGTGGTGCTGCTGTTCCTGGCTCCCAGCAGGATTTCGTGGTCAATGTGGGCGACCGTGTGTTCTTTGAATCCGACTCTTCGGAACTCAATTCCACCGCTGTGGCCACTCTGGACAAACAGTCGAACTGGCTGAACCAGTACACCCGCTACAACTTCACCGTTGAAGGCCATGCTGATGAGCGCGGCACGCGGGAATACAACTTTGCGCTTGGCGCACGCCGCGCCGAAGCCGTGAAAAATTACCTCTCTGCCAAGGGTGTGTCTGCGGGTCGTATCCGCACCATCTCCTACGGTAAGGAGCGTCCTGTGGCTGTCTGCGACAACATCAGCTGCTGGTCCCAAAACCGCCGCTCGGTGACTGTCCTTGGCGGTGGCGCGGGATCGTAAGAAATTTCGAAATCCGGTCTTCCCCTCTATGACTCCGCGGAAATGCCATCCGCATAGCAGGTTCATGGGGTTGGCCGTGATACCCTTGCCATTGACTGTGCCAGGCATGGTCAATGGAGGTAACTTGGGTGTGGGTGTCCGATGACATCCCGGGGCTTACCAGTCCAAGGGATGGGACAATGAAATGGCCGGTGTTCCGTTGGGAGCGCCGGCCTTTCTTTTTGCTCAAGTAATCGGCAACACCAGTGCGTTGCCATAACCGGGGCGTGCCGCCATGCGGGCGCACCAGGCTTCGACATTGGGGCGGGATTCCCGCGCGATGGGCATATGAAGCCAGCGGAAAACCGATGGTGCCAGCGCAATATCGCCAATGGTTGGATGATCGGTTGCGAGATAACTCCTGCCTGCAAGAGCGGCATCCAGAATGGCCGTCATCGGCTCTGTGGCCTTGCGGGAAGCCTCGATCTCGGCGGCGTTCTGCTGCTCTGGCGGCGTGCGCACGATGCCTTTGAAAGCGGCTGCATAGGCGGGATAGAAAGCGGTTGTCTGCCAGTCCATCCAGCGGTCGGAATGGGCGCGCACAACAGGATCACGCGGCCAGATTTTACCGTCACCATACTTGGCACCGAGATAGCGCACGATGGCGTTGCTCTCCCATAGCACCACATCACCATCCACCAAAACCGGCACAAGGCTGTTCGGGTTCATCGCCATGTATTCTGGCGACTTCACCATGCCGAAGGCTCCACCGGCATCAATGCGCTTGTAGGGAAGCCTCAGCTCTTCGCAGGCGAGAACCGGCTTCTGGACATTGATGGAGTTGATGCGACCGTAGATCGTAAGCATGGTGCTGTTCCTGTTCCCTTATGTCATTCCCGACGCCGAAGGCGGGCGGGAATCCAGTAACCACAGGAGTAAGCCGCGCACAAACTCTGCGCAAGGTCCCGGATCACGCATGGTAGTTGACGCACCATGCGGTCCGGGATGACAGCGGCAATCAGCCCTTGATCATCTGATAAGCTGGCAGGGTCAGGAAGTCAGCGAAATCAGGTGCTACCGACATCTGCTTGAACAGCTTGGTCGCATCAGGGAAGCGTCCGCCGTTGAAAGCAGCCTCGCCGATCTCGCCTTTCACCTTCAGCATTTCCTCGTCATAGACCTTGTTGAACCACTCCGGCGTCACCTTGATGCCGCCTTCGAGCGTCACGCCGTTGCGCACGAACTGCCAGATCTGCGCACGGCTGATCTCGGCGGTCGCAGCATCTTCCATCATGTTGTAGATCGGCACGGCTCCCTTGCCGCGCAGCCAGGCTTCCATGTACTGCACGCCGATGCGGATGTTCTCGCGGAAGCCTTCCTCTGTGCGTGTGCCGGTGTGCACTTCCACGAGGTCCTTGGCGGTCACAGTCACGTCTTCGCGCATTTTGGTCAGCTGGTTGGCCTGCGGCATCATGCGGTTGAACACTTCCATGGCAACCGGCACGAGGTCCGGGTGCGCCACCCATGTGCCGTCATGGCCGTTGCCAGCTTCGCGCTCCTTGTCCGCCTTCACCTTGGCGAAAGCAGCCGCGTTGGCTTCCGGGTTGTTCTTGATCGGGATCTGAGCCGCCATGCCGCCCATCGCGAAAGCACCGCGCTTGTGGCAGGTCTTGATCAGCAGCAGCGAATAGGCCTGCAGGAAGGCCTTGCTCATGACCACCTGTGAACGGTCCGGCAGCACGAAGTTGGTGTTCTTCGCCAGTTTCTTGATGAAGGAGAAGATGTAGTCCCAGCGTCCGCAGTTCAGGCCAACGATGTGGTCCTTCAACTCGAACAGGATTTCGTCCATCTCGAAAGCGGCTGGCAATGTCTCGATCAGGACAGTCGCCTTGATCGTGCCGACCTTGAGGCCGAGCTTTTCCTGTGCATGGACCATCACGTCGTTCCACAGGCGCGCTTCCAGATGGCTCTCCATCTTTGGCAGGTAGTAGTAGGGGCCAGAACCGGCAGCGATGGCTTTCTTCGCGTTGTGGAAGAGGTACATGCCGAAATCGAACAACGAACCGGACATCGCCTCGCCATCAACCGTGATGTGCTCTTCCATCAGGTGCCAGCCGCGCGGGCGCACAATGAGAACAGCAGGGTTTGCGCCAAGCTTGTAGGCCTTGCCGGTGGTGGCATCGGTGAAGTCGATTGTGCCGTTCCAGCGGTCCTTGAGGTTCAGCTGTCCCTCGATGCAGTTGGTCCAGGTTGGGGAGTTGGCATCTTCGAAATCGGTCATGAAGACCTTGGCGCCGCAGTTCAGCGCATTGATCACCATCTTGCGGTCGGTTGGGCCGGTGATCTCGACGCGGCGGTCCATCAGGTCAGCCGGAATCTTGCCAACTTTCCAGTTGCCATCACGAACGTGCTTGGTTTCTTTCAGGAAATCTGGTGTCTCGCCGGCATTGAACAGTTTCTGGCGCTCGGCGCGCACCGCCAGCAGGCGCTTGCGGGTGGCGTCAAAGCGCTTGTGCAGGTCTGCCACAAACAGCAGGGCTTCCGTTGTCAGAATTTCCTCAAAACGCGGGGCAAGTTTGCCTTTGACTGAGATGACGGCGTTGTCTGTGTTGGCCATGGAACCCTCCTGTTGGCTGAGCATAGGAGAATTATAGGGCAGGGAGGGTTTATGCCATAGATGGCATTAAATTCAAACATTGTTGCCAATGGGGAAAGAATGCGATGCCCTCATTTCGAGGTGCGAGCAAAGCGAGCCTCGAGAAACGAGGGGTGCTTTACCTTGATAGAATGTCTCGAGGCTCAGTCGCTTCGCTTCCTCGCACCTCGACATGAGGGGCCACCCCTCACATTGTCGCGCCAATCTGCCAAGGCACGAACTCCACATCGCCGTAGCCCATCACCTCGGATTTGCTGCGTTCACCGGATGCCAGACGCAAGATCAGGTCGAAAATCTCCTGCCCCTTCGCTTCCAGCGTTATGCCGTCCAGCACATCGCCACAGTTGATGTCCATATCATCGAGCATGTGGTTATAGACAGCCGTGTTTGTGGCAAGCTTGAATGACGGAGTGGGCTTGCAGCCATAGGCGGAGCCGCGACCGGTGGTGAAGGCCAGCATATTGGCCCCGCCTGCGACCTGACCGGTGGCGGCAACAGGATCATAACCCGGCGTGTCCATATAAACGAAGCCACGCGTCTCCACCTTTTCTGCGTAGTGATAAACCCCGCGCAAGGTGGTGGAGCCACCCTTGGCCGCTGCCCCAAGGGATTTTTCCAGAATGGTGGTGAGGCCACCGGCCTTGTTGCCGGGGGAGGGGTTGTTGTCCATGCTCATGCGGTTGCGCGCGGTGTAGTCCTCCCACCACTTGATGATGCCGACGAGCTTCTCGCCAATCTCGCGTGTGGCCGCGCGGCGGGTCAGCAGGTGTTCCGCACCATAGATTTCTGGCGTTTCAGACAGGATCGCCGTGCCGCCATGCTTCACCAGCAGATCCACCGCCATGCCCAGCGCCGGGTTGGCGGTGATGCCGGAATACCCATCCGATCCGCCGCATTGGAGTGCCAGACAGAGCTCGGAAGCAGGCACTGTTTCGCGTCGCGCGGCATTGACTGTTGGGAGCATCGCCTTGATCGCCTCAACACCCGCCAGCACGGTTTTCTTCGTGCCGCCCACCTCCTGGATCGTCATGCTGCGGAAGGTCTCGCTTTCGGCGATGCCGTAAGCCTCTTTCCAGCGACCAATCTGGAAGCCCTCGCAGCCAAGGCCCACCATTACCACGCCGCCCATATTGGGGTTGGTGGCATAGCCCCATTGGGTGCGCTTCAGAACCTCGTAGCCTTCACCGTTCACATCCAGCGCACAGCCACCGCCATGGACCAGCGGAATCACGCCGTCGATGTTGGGATAATCAGCCAGAACGCCGGAGCGGTTGATCTCCTCCGCCATGAACTTGGCAACGGTCGCTGAGCAGTTCACCGAGGTGAGAATGCCGATGTAGTTGCGTGTACCTGCGCGGCCAGAAGCGCGACGATACCCTTCGAAGGTCGCCTGCTTGGCAACCGGTAAAACATCTTCAGGGCGTGCATCCTGTGCATGGCAATAGTCGCGCTCGAAGGCGGCAAAATCACAGTTGTGGGTGTGGATATGCTCGCCCGGCGCAATCTCGGCATGGGCAAAGCCGATGATCTGACCAAACTTGATGATCGGCTGGCCCTTCTCGAATTTGAGGGTCGCCATCTTGTGACCGCGCGGGATTCGCGCGCTGGCCACAATGCCTTCCACCGTTGCGCCTGCATCAATTCCGTCAACCGCAATCACCACATTGTCAGCAGCGTTCAGCCGCAGGTGACGGCGGGCGGAAGGGGCTGGCTTTTGAATATTCATCGAAAATGTCCTTCAAGCTCTTGCGCCTGGCACCGGTTAGCCTGTCTTATGCAGCAAGGTAGCGCCATGCACCGGGTTGTTCAATGGCAGGATGAGCGAGAAGTACGATGTCCCAGAAGATCACGCTGGATGCGAAAAACACACTGCCCGCTGATGGCTATGCCGGCACTCTGGCAGGCCGTGTCTGGCGGCCGGATGTATCAGGACCATCGGTAGTCGCCATACGCGAAACCGGTGTTTTCGATGTCACGCGGGACTATGCAACGATGCGGGACCTGTGCGAGCAGAGCGACCCTGCTGCAGCTCTCGCTACCGCAACTGGCGAGCGGCTGTGCAGTCTGGATGAGCTGCTGGCCATCTCTGTTGAAAGCCACCGTGATCCAGCAAAACCTTGGCTGCTGGCCCCCGTTGATCTCCATGCCGTAAAGGCCGCCGGTGTCACGTTTCCTGTCTCGATGATCGAGCGTGTGATTGAGGAAAAAGCACGGGGCAATGCAGATGCAGCCCATGGCATTCGCGCAGAAATCAACCGGCTGGTGGGTGGTGATCTTGCGAAGCTGAAGCCAGGCTCGGAAGAGGCCATGGCGTTGAAAGCCGCGCTGATCAAGGCAGGCGCATGGAGCCAGTATCTCGAGGTTGGCATCGGTCCGGATGCCGAGATTTTTACGAAGGCTCCGCCGATGGCCGCTGTTGGCACCGGCGCTGATGCTGGCCTGCATCCGGTGTCGACATGGAACAACCCGGAGCCGGAGGTGGTGCTGCTGGTGGCTTCCAATGGCACAATCACCGGTGCCATGCTGGGCAACGATGTGAACCTGCGGGATGTCGAGGGGCGGTCAGCGCTTCTGCTGGGTAAAGCGAAGGACAACAACGCGGCGGCGAGCCTTGGACCGTTTATTCGCTTCTTTGACAGCACCTTCACGCTGGATGATGTGCGCAAAATGGAAGTGCGTCTGCGCGTAACAGGCGATGATGGCTTTGTGCTCGATGGCCGCTCCAACATGGCGATGATTGCGCGTGATCCGACCGAACTCGCAGGCCAGTTGCTCGGGCCGCACCATCAATATCCCGATGGGGCAGTGCTTTACTGCGGCACTATGTTTGCGCCAGTTGAGGACCGTGGCGCGAAAGGGCAGGGCTTCACCCACAAGCTTGGTGATATCGTCACCATCAGTTCCGACAAGCTTGGCGGGTTGACCAACCGCATGCGCCATTCAACGGAATGCGCACCCTGGACCTTTGGCACGGGAGCGTTGATGCGCAATCTTGCGAAGCGTGGGTTAATCTGAGGGTTGCACGGGCGTTGTGCGTCCTTCTAGGCTCGTCTTTGGCGAGCACCTCAGGATGAGGGGCGTTGTGTTTGGCACCAATATCAGGAAGCTGAAGCCCGGACGTTCCTGCAATCCTCAATCTCTCTCATTCTGAGGTGCTTTGCGCAGCAAAGCCTCGAAGGACGCACCCGGCCAGTGCAACACCAAACTACCGCCGCCCGCCGAGCAGGCTGCCCAGAACGCCACGCACGATGGCTGCACCAACTTGGCGCCCTACAGACGAAGCGACGGAGCGTGCGGCTGAGTTGATCACCTTCTCGCCAAGGCTCTGCGGTGCTCTCACCTGACCACCACGTGGGCCGGTTTGTGCAGGCGCGCCACCACCAAAGATGCCGCCGAGGATGCCACCGAGCATGCCGCCGCCGCCTTCCTGTTGCGGCGGGGCCTGATGCTTCTTGAGCAGCAATTCGTAGGCGCTTTCGCGGTCGATGGTGGTGTCATACTTGCCGGAAAAGCCGGAGTTCTGCAGAGCGCGCCTGCGCTCGGATTCGGAGATCGGCCCCACCTGACCGGATGGCGGCGCAATGAAGGTGCGCTCCACCATGGAGGGCGTGCCCTTGCCTTCCAGTGTCGAGATCAGCGCTTCGCCCACGGCGAGTTCCGTGATCACGGTTTCTGTCTTGAACTTCGGGTTCTGACGGAAGGTCTCAGCTGCCGCTTTCACAGCCTTCTGGTCACGCGGGGTGAAGGCACGCAGGGCATGCTGCACACGGTTGCCGAGCTGGGCGAGAACTGTGTTTGGCACATCAAGCGGGTTCTGCGTGACGAAATAGACGCCCACACCCTTGGAGCGGATGAGGCGGACGACGGTCTCGATCGCTTCCAGCAGGGGCTTCGGCGCATCATTAAAGAGGAGATGCGCTTCATCAACGAAGAAGACCAGCTTGGGTTTCTCGGGATCACCCACTTCCGGCAGGTTTTCGAAGAGCTCGGAAAGCATCCAGAGCAGGAAGGTGGCGTAAAGCTTGGGGGATTTCATCAGTTTGTCAGCGGACAGGATGTTGACCACGCCGCGGCCATCCCGGTCGGTCTTGATGAAGTCCATGATATCAAGCGCCGGCTCGGCAAAGAAGTTGGCTGCACCCTGATTTTCGAGCACCAGCAACTGTCGCTGGATAGCGCCAATGGTCATATCCGAGATGTTGCCATAGGTCGCCATCAACTGGCTTTGCAGCGCATTGTCCTGCGCGATTTCAGCAATCAGCGCGCGCAGATCCTTGAGATCCAGCAGCGCCAGACCGTTGTCATCAGCGTAACGGAAGACGATATTCAGCGCGCCTTCCTGCGTGGCGTTAAGTTCCAACAGGCGCGACAGCAGCAAAGGACCCATTTCGGCAATGGTGGCGCGGATGGGGTGGCCCTGTTCGCCAAAGAGATCCCAGAAGACGACCGGAAACTGGTCTGCCTGATATTTCACACCAATTTCATCAGCGCGCTTGACGAAATGCGGTTCGCCGCGCCCGACAGCGCCAATGCCGGAAAGGTCGCCCTTGATGTCAGCGGCAAAGACAGGAACACCCTGACTGGAAAAGCCTTCAGCCAGCGTCTGCAGCGTCACGGTTTTGCCTGTACCGGTTGCACCGGTGACCAGACCATGGCGGTTGGCCAGCTTGAGCGTCAGAAACTCCAGTTTTGTCTGGCTTTTGCCGACAAGAATGGTGCCTTCAGGAAGTTTGGCCATTGAATTTATTCCCTCGTTTTGCTGCCTATACAATGGCGCAAATCAGGATGCCATCCTTACTTTGGAACAAAAGGTTCACGCCTCAACCGAATTCACTTGCGGTACATACAGGCCCTGTCATAGGGCGTTCGCATTGCTGCCACAGGATTTGCAGCAGCTGTTTTGGAGGCTCTCATGGACGAACTGATTAACCGCATCGTTTCCAACGTTGGCATTGACGCTGGTCTTGCCCAGAAATGCGTTGGGATTATCCTTGGCTTCCTGCAGAAGGAAGGTCCTGCTGCGGAAGTGGGCCAGATGTTTGAAGCCATGCCGGGCGCAGCTGATCTTGCTGCTGAGCACTCCGAAGCTGGCGGTGGTGGCCTCATGGGCGGCCTGATGGGTATGATGGGTGGCGGCGGCGTCATGGGCCTTGGCCAGAAATTGATGGGTGCTGGCCTGTCGATGGGTCAGATGGGCGATCTGGGCAAGGAAGTCTTTGCTTTCGGCCGCGAAAAGGCTGGCGAAGATGCGATGGGCGCAATTGTCGGCTCCATCCCCGGCCTTGGCCAGTTCGTCTGATATCACACTGATCTGAAAAACAGCTGAGGCCGCAGTGGTTAACCCACGGCGGCCTCGCTCCTGTCCAGTTCCGGATCATCGCTGATCCGGCTGACGCGGTGTTGTCAGGCAGCCTCTGCCCGCAACACCATTCTCGTAAAACCTCACATCACGATCACGCGCGTGCCGACACGGACGCGTTCGTAGAGGTCAGTCACATCTTCATTGCGCATGCGGATGCAGCCGGACGATACGGCCTGTCCGATGGTATGCGGCTCGTTGGTGCCGTGAATGCGATATAGCGACGAGCCGAGATAAAGGCCGCGCGCACCCATGGGGTTTTCCGGACCCCCAGCCATATAGCGTGGCAGATCAGGACGACGCTTCAGCATTTCAGCCGGTGGGCGCCAGTCAGGCCATTCCGCCTTGCGGGTGATGGACTTTGCGCCTGCCCATTCAAAGCCGGGACGACCCACGCCGATGCCGTAGCGCTTGGCTTTGCCGCCTGCCTCAACGTGGTAGAGGAAGCGCGTTGTGGTATCGATGACGACCGTTCCGGGCCTGTGCGGGCCGGGATAGTCGACTGTCTGCGGCAGATACTTCGGATCAAGCGTGCGCTCCACCTGCCGGAAATCCGGGTTAAGGGCCGCCTGCTGCTGCATGGGGCGCTGCTGCGGGCGCGGCTCCATGGGAATATCGCCACCATAGCCAACCACAGGCAGCGCACCTTGGCGCTGTGGCGAATACCCGTATCCAGACTGGGGTGGCAAAGTCTGCGCAGGAGCAGCGTGATAGGTCGGTGCAGGCCTGCCCGGGCCGGGATTGCGCCCGGTCATCAGCATTTCGATAAAGCCGCCACCCATGGCTGAGCCACCGGTGGAATGGGTGATGTCGCCGCGTCTGGCTGGATCAGCCGAGGCAGCAAAAGTCGTCAGCAGCACGGCAGCAGAAGCCGCGCTCGCCAGAGAGGCAAGTTGTTTCATGGGTTAAACCTTCAATACGCAACACGAAGGAATCGGTGCCCGCAGGCCTGTCAGGAAAATACACTGGCAGGACATTCAGCATCGACCTTGCCAAAGTACAGGCCAACTGATTTTCAATCGTTAACGAATTCAAAAACCGATCGTTTAAATCACTGATATCGCGGTTGATTATTGTTATGCTTGCCAGTTTCTGAATATCAGACCCACATGGTTTAGCCGCTCTCAACAGACGTGGTTGAGGTCTGGTTAAAGTGGCTTTTCTTGAACGGTATTTTAACCATGACGCAGCTAAGGATGGTCAAAACACCACCTGAGGCCTCATGCAACCTGCGCGTAAACCTTTCACAATTGAGAAAAATGCTGCTGCTGCTGTGCCAGCTTCTCTCGAAACAGCATCTATTGCGGTTGATTCCGCCGAGGATATGGGCGGGTCGCAAGGCACCAGAAAGGTTCTGGCCAAGCTTGAAGAGCTGGGTGCGATGATCCAGCCTGCACAGACCATTGTCACCAACATTGCGGAAGCCTATCGCCGCGAAGTGGTGGAGGCCCTGAAGTTGCGCGAGGAAATGCAGCTGATTCAGGATACGATTTCGGAAACCAAGCGCCATGTCGTTTCGCTGCACACCGGCAACATGCGTGCGGTGACAGTCAACCATGCGTCAGGTGAACTTGGCGCAGTTGTCATGGATACCGAAGGCGCAACCAACAACATTCTGGCTGCTGCCGAGCGAATCGAGATCATGGCCGGTGTCATCCAGAGCGAGACAACAAAGGACGGCATGAAAAAGCGCGCCGGAGAAATCGCAGGCATGGTCATGACCATCTACGAGGCCTGCAACTTTCAGGACTTGACCGGACAGCGCATCAGCCGCGTTTGTGAAACACTGAACTTTGTGGAATCCCGTGTCGCCAAGATGGCCGATATCTGGGGCGGCCTTGATGCCCTGTCCAACATCATGACCAATGAGTTGGAAGCCTTGAAGGAAGAGCACAACGCGCTTGGCACCCATGCGCTGGCTGCCGGTCCTGCCATGGTGGGTGCGGAAGGCCATGTCGGCCAGGATGACATCGACGCCCTGTTTGATTGATGGCCGTCAGCAAGGCCGGTTTGCCATATTCAGTTGAGTCTGGCAGCTTGCAAGAACGATGACCTTATCTGACTTCTTCGCGCTTCTGCCGCAATCTCCCGCTTTCTACATTATCGGTTTTTTCGCCACTTTCCTGATGGCCGCTGCCAAAGGCGCTTTTGGCGGTGGGCTTGCTATCATCGGCGTGCCGTTGCTGTCTCTTGTGGTTGATCCGATTGCGGCAACCATCATTGTAGCGCCGCTCGTTGCCTTCATGGATGTGTTTGCGCTGCGGGCTTTTCCACCCAGCACCTGGTCGCGGCCTGATCTGAAATGGCTTTCAGTCGGTCTGGTTGCTGGTCTCGCCATTGGCTGGCTGACATTCGAGTGGGTCGACAAGCGGATTGTTGTGCTGATCATTGCCGTTGTCACGCTTGGTTTCACCCTGCGCTGGTTCCTGAAAGACAGGCTCAATCCGCCCGCTCCCCACGGTGTGCTGCCAGCCCGAGCTGTGGGCCTCGCCACATTCAGTGGCTTCACCACTTTCATCGCGCATTCCGGAGGTCCGCCCATCGCCATGTATCTGCTGGCACGCAATCTCGATAAGTCCGTTTATGCCGGGACGACCATTGCCATTTTCATGCTGGGCAATTTTCTCAAGCTTGGTCCCTTCATCAAGATGGGGCTGGACCAGCCTTCAACCCTTGCCGGGGCGCTGGTGTTGTCGCTCATCGTGCCCTTCGGGGTCTGGGCGGGCAAATACCTTCACGACCGCATCAACCAGCAGCAATTGTTCTTCTGGTCCTATGTGCTGCTTGCAATCTGCGGAACCAAACTGCTGTTTGACTCAGTGCGGGCGTTTATGTGACGCCGCGTTTGCGGGGCGGGGCAGCGGTGATGCTCAGCACGCCTTTTCTATCCAGTGAAACGATGCGGTCAGCGATGCTGCGGCGCAGGGTGGTGCCCGTGCGATGCGCTGAGCTGAGCTGAGCTTCCAGCGCTTCCAGCCGCTCCAGCCGCATCGGCTCGCTATTGCTTCTGGTTTCCTCAAGTTTGAGCATCAGGATACGCAATCGGATTTCAGCGGCGTGTTTTGAAACCTTGTTCCAGTCAATAAGTGCAGGGCCCGATTGAACAGGGCTGATCACAGCAGACATCAGCGCGAGGCCAGCGCTTTCATCAAGCGCTAGATCCGCCCGGTTCGCCCGTTCCGCCAGCTTGCACAGGCGCTGGCTGGTCAGGCCGTCATCAGCCAGCATGGCCATCAATGTGCGCATGCGGGTGCGGCCGTAGCGGCTGTCTGTGTTGCTGGGGTCTGTCACGAAGGGCACATTGTTTTGAGCGCAATACTCAACCAGTGCTGCCTTTGGGACAGCAAGCAGCGGTCTGAAATGTTTCGCAAAATCACGGATAACCATCACATCCATGCCCGACAATCCAGCAATGCCGCTGCCTGCCAGCAGGCGCTGCAGCACCGTTTCTGCCTGATCATCGGCGTGATGCGCCGTGACCATGTGTGAGCAGCCTGTCTCCAGTGCATGCAGGCAAAGCAGGCGGTAGCGTGCCTCACGGGCCGCTTCCTGAATGCCAGCTGCTGGCTTTGCCCCGCGCCAGTGCAGAGTGGTGTGGTTCAATCCCAGACCGCGCGCATAGGCTGCCACCTTTTCCGCCTCGATTGCAGAGTCTGCCCTGAGGCCATGATCCACCGTCGCAACCTCAAGGCGCGGATGCTTTTTCCACTGTGCCAGCATATGCAGCAGCGCCATGGAATCCGGTCCACCGGAGACAGCGACCACTATGCCGGTGGCATTGCTGAAGTGCGGTGCAAAGAACGCCTGCGGATCGGGCTGTGAAACTTTAGCCACGCGCCGTCAGCTGCAGCGGGCGCGCTGCAGCTCGCGGGCGACACCTTGCTTGATCGAGGCTGATGCAGCGGGGTATTTCTGCCCATGGTTGTTCAGCACATCGCAGGCTTCCTTCGATGCGCCAAGGCCGCGCAGGGAAATGCCAAGCTTGAGTTCAGCTTCCGGTGCGCGACCAGACTTTGGAAACTTGGTGGTCATGTCCACAAACTGCTCGGCGGCTTCACGCCATCTCTGGCGCTGGAAGAAGCTGTCACCAAGGCCCATGACGGCTTCCGTCATCAGACGGTCCTTGGGGCGTGCGCGGGTGAACTCGCGGAAAGTTCCTTCCGCCGCCTCGTACTGCCCATCTTTCAGCTGCTGCTTGCCCAGATCAATCTCACCCTTGGCTGTGCCAGGTTGGGGCGCAATGCTGGCGGTCTGTTGGCGAGGTGTCAATTCTGTTGGCTGGCGCGGATCACGCCCCAGAGCGTTGTCCTCTCCGGCAATCATCTGGCCAGGGTTGGCAACCGCTGCAGTGCCTGCCGGGCGCGTGGGGCGCGGTGCGGTGCCGGAATTGGGCGAGCCAAGCGGCTGAGGCGAGCCCGCCGCTGACGGGTTAGCATCAGGGTTGAAGGCATCGCTGCGTCTGCCGGGTTGTGCCGGGGCAGGTGCGCCACCGGTTGGTCGCGCGCCGCGTCCGCCTTCAAGCTCTTTGAAGCGGAAATCCGTGTCGCTCTGGAAACGCCGGTTCTGTTCTTCCAGTCGTCGATTCTGGTTCTGCACCTGTTCAACCTGTCCGTTAAGCTGGCGCACCAGATTTTCCAATCGGTCGATCCGCAGCATCAGTTCCGCCGCATCCTGCGCACCGGCAGGCAAGGGCAGAGCTAGAACCATCAGGGCGGTTCCGGTGGCGAGCAACGTTTTCAGGCGGGAAAGCATCATGGTTTCAGGTCTCTACACTGATTTGCTGTTGACAACAAACCGTGATCACATTGTGGCAGACACGCTTTGAACCGGGTATGAACAGGCAAAGAAACGAATGCTCTTTCCAAAGAGCCAAAAATTAGTTACAAATGAAACTAATTTGAAATTTCAACGGGAGAGACAGTATGAACAAGCATGCGGTATCCGCCTTGCGCGCTGGCCCTGAAGCCCTTTCGGTGGCACATGCCGGTTACATGTCCGGTTTTGGCAACAGCTTTGAAACCGAAAGCCTGCCCGGCGCTTTGCCGGTTGGGCGCAACTCGCCGCAAAAGCCTGCCTATGGTCTTTATGCCGAACAGCTCTCCGGTTCGCCCTTCACCGCTCCGCAAGCGACAAACCAGCGCTCCTGGCTTTACCGCATCAATCCCACAGTCAAGCACACCCGCCGTTTCCGCAAGGCTGAGCGCGGGCTCATCCGCAGTGCAGGGCTGGACCGTGGCGAAACCGATGAGGTGATGCAGGAGATGGCCATTGGCCAGATGCGCTGGGACCCGATGCCATTTCCCAAGACAAAGCAAAGCTTCGTTGAGGGGCTCGCCACCATCACGGTCGCTGGCGATGTCGACGCGCAAAACGGTATGGCCGCGCATATCGCTCTCGTCACGCGGTCCATGGTGGACGAGTATTTCTTCAACGCTGATGGCGAGTTTCTGGTTGTAGCACAGGAAGGCGGCCTTCGCTTTGCCACAGAGTTCGGTATGATTGATATCACCCCCGGTGAGGTGGTGATCATTCCCCGTGGTGTGATCTTCCGTGTTGAATTGCTGGGTGGCCCTGCGCGCGCCTATGTCTGCGAGAATTACGGGGGTGGCTTCACGCTGCCGGATCGCGGCCCTATCGGCGCAAACTGCCTCGCCAACCCGCGTGATTTTCTTACGCCCATCGCTACCTATGAGGACAAGCCCGGCAAGGCGCTGCTGCAGATGAAATGGGGCGGGTTGCTCTATGCAACCGATATTGACCAGTCACCGCTGGATGTGGTGGCCTGGCATGGCAACTATGCGCCTTATAAATACGATCTGCGCACCTTTTCGCCCGTGGGCGCCATTGCCTTTGACCATCCCGATCCCTCGATCTTCACGGTGATGACATCCCCGTCGGAAACGGCAGGCACAGCCAACATCGATTTCGTGATCTTCCCGGAGCGCTGGTCTGTGGCGGAAAACACCTTCCGACCGCCCTGGTATCACCGCAACATCATGAGCGAGTTCATGGGCCTGATCTACGGCATTTACGATGCCAAGCCCGAGGGCTTTGTGCCCGGTGGTTTCAGCCTGCACAACATGATGCTGCCGCATGGGCCGGATGTGCCTGCCTATGAGATGGCGAGCACCGTGGACCTGAAGCCGCATAAGTTGACCGGAACCATGGCTTTCATGTTTGAAACACGCTTTCCCCAGCGCGTCACCAAGCATGCCGCTGGTCTCGTTGGTCTGCAGAAAGATTACATCGATTGCTGGACCGGCCTGAAGCGCCGGTTTGACCCCACGAAGCGCGAGGCCTGGTGAATTAAGTCTTCACCCCTCCTCGTTTACGGGGAGGGGTCGGGGGTTGGACCTCAGTATTTCCTGCTGTCATCGCGGCCCCACCCGGCTCATTGCTGCGCAATGATCCACCCTCCCCGTAAACGAGGAGGGGAGAAAACCCACAGCTCCATTGCACTCCTTGCCTGTCCTGATAGCCTGCCTTTGTCATGATCCTGCCGTGATGTTGCCGTGAACTGGGCAACAACAGATTTCGGATTGGCTGACGGAGATTGCCATGCGCTGTTTTTTAAGGTCGTTTTCCTTTCTTTTGATCATCATCCTGAGCCTTCCGCTTTTGAGCAGCGGCGAGGCTTTGGCCCAAAAGGCCTTTGTCCGCGATGATCTGGCGACCAGCGGCACTGCCCTTGAAGAGCGCCTGAAGCGGCAGGTTGCTGTCACTGCCGGTGCGGATGCCCGCGCGCTGATGCGGCAGGGCGATGCGCTGATGGAGCGCAAGGACCACCGCCGGGCGCTGCCACTTTATAATCAGGCGGCTATGGCTGCCCCGCGCGATCCCGAAGTCTGGCGCTCCATGGCGCGCGCGGCGATCCTGATGGAGGCCAATGGCTACCGCGAGAAGTACGAGTTGCAGGAGCAGGCGCTGGCGGCGGCCTATATCGCGTACCTGCGCTCTGACAGCAAAGTGAATGAGGCGCTGTCCCTGCGCACGCTGGCGCTGGTGTTTCGTACGAGGGAAATGTGGCGGCCAGCGCTGACGACTTACCGTTTGAGCCTTGAGGCGGAAGACAATGCCGAAGTGCGCAAGCTCTATGAGGAATTGCGGGCGCAACGCGGGTTTCGTTTGACGGACAACAAGACAGATTCGGATTCCGCCACGCCGCGTGCCTGCTTTACATTCTCGGAGCCTCTGGCGCGCGGACGCGTTGATTTCGCGCCCTATGTCGCCATCACCGGTGCGCGCAGCGACACCGCTGTCATAGCCGAGGATTCACAGATCTGCATTGAAGGTCTGCGCCACGGCGAACGCTACGGCATCGTGCTGCGCCAAGGCCTGCCATCGTCCATTCCTGGTGAGGTGCTGGCGAAGAATGCCGACTATGACATCTATGTGCGTGACCGTTCACCCACCGTGCGGTTCAGCGGCAAAAACTATGTGCTGCCCCGCACAGGCCAGCAGGGCCTGCCGCTGGTCTCGGTCAATGCTACCAAGGTAGCGTTGAATGTGGTGCGGGTTGGGGACCGGAACCTCGTCAACACTGTGCACGGTTCTGATTTTCTCAACCAGATGTCGCGCAGCGAGTTGAACGAGATTGCCGAGAACCGGGGCCAGAAAGTCTGGTCCGGCACAATGGACGTGAAATCAGAACTCAACAAGGATGTGACAACAGCTTTCCCTGTCAGCGAGGCTTTGGGCCGGTTGCAGCCCGGCGTCTATCTGCTGGTTGCTTCAACAGTCAGCGGCAACGAGCCGGACCCTTCAGCGCGTCCGGATGACGCGGATGATTCCTCCGACAGCGCCAACAGTGCGGCCCAATGGTTCGTGGTGTCTGATCTCGGCCTCACCAGTTTTTCCGGCAACGATGGCCTGCATGTGCTGGTGCGCTCGCTTGCGGATGCCAGCGTCTTGCGCGGTGTCGAGGTGCAGCTGATTGCCCGCAACAACGAGGTGCTGGGAACGACCGTCACGGATGCTATCGGTCATGCCCGCTTTGATGCAGGCCTTGCTCGCGGCAAGGGCGGTCTTGCACCGGGTCTGGTCACGGCCCGCGTGGGTGAAGACTACGGCTTTCTGGACCTGAAACAATCCTCGTTTGATCTGACAGATCGCGGCGTCAAGGGCCGCGTTGCGCCCGAAGGTCTGGATGCCTTTCTCTTCACAGAGCGGGGTGTTTATCGGTCCGGCGAAACCGTGCATCTCACGGCACTGACGCGCGATGCCAAAGGTGTCGCGGTCACGGGCTTGCCGCTGACAGTGGTTGTGAAGCGGCCTGATGGTGTGGAATACCGCCGACAGGCCGTGACAGATCAGGGGGGCGGTGGCCGGTCATGGTCCATCCCGCTCGTCGGCGGAGCCTCCACTGGCACATGGCGTGTGCAGGCCTATGCGGACCCCAAGGGCAGCACGATTGGCGAAGTGACGTTTCTGGTGGAAGACTATGTGCCGGAGCGGCTTGATGCCGACGTGAAGCCGGTTCGCCCGGCGCTGCGTTCCGGCGAGCCTGCCGAGATCAATGTGGATGCACGCTATCTCTATGGTGCACCAGGCGCTGATCTTGAAGTCGGTGGACAGGTGACGGTGCGTGCCGCAACGGACCATGCCATTCCCGGATTCAAGGGCTACCGCATCGGCCTGACCGACGAGACGGTGGAGGCCGTTAAAAACGACATAGAGGAAAAGCAGACCACCAATGCACAAGGGCGCGCGCGTCTTGCTCTGACATTGTCCGAGCCTGCCACCACCCTGCCGCTGGAAGCTGAAATTGCGCTCACGATTTCCGAGAACGGCGGGCGCGGCATCACCCGCACGGTCACGCTTCCCATCCTGCCCAAGGGCAATGTGCTGGGCGTGAAGCCGCTGTTTGAAGACGGCACTTTGGGTGAGGGTCAGACGGCGACATTCGATGTGATCATGGGCACGGGCGAAGGGCGGCGGCTGGCCCGCACCGGTGTCAAATGGACGCTCTCGCGCATCACCCGCAATTATAAGTGGTTCTTCAAGGATGGCAGCTGGAATTTCGAGGCGGTGAAGAGTTCGCGCCGGGTTTCAGACGGTGAACTGAACCTTGCTACTGCCACTGCAGGTCGTATCGAAACGCCTGTCAGCTGGGGCAGCTACCGACTGGATGTGCGCGCTGAAGGCACGGATGGCACGGAAACCTCCGTGAGCTTCGATGTCGGTTATGTTGCGCAGGCGAAGGCCGACACGCCGGATGTGCTGGATGTTGCGCTGGATAAATCCGCCTATGCCGGTGGCGAAACCATGCAGGTGCGGCTTGCGCCGCGCTTTGCCGGCAAGGCCACATTGGCGATTGTCAGCGACAGGGTGCACGCCATCCAGACGCTGGATCTGCCTGCGGGTGGCACAACCGTCCCCGTCCGCATTGATGGAACCTGGGGCGCCAGCGCCTATGTCGTCGTGCTGGCGCATCGCCCGCTCGACCAGCAGGCGCAGCGCATGCCGGGGCGCGCCATTGGCCTCTCGTGGTTTTCCATCGGCAAGGCGCAGCGCACGTTGAGCGTCGAAACCGGCGCGCCGCAGATGGTGCGCCCGCGTGGCAAGCTGGAT
Source organism: Beijerinckiaceae bacterium (assembly GCA_051649305.1). Classification (GTDB taxonomy): domain Bacteria; phylum Pseudomonadota; class Alphaproteobacteria; order Rhizobiales; family Beijerinckiaceae; genus JADCCX01. Next base: position 15,680 of record JBOFGV010000074.1, on the reverse strand, counting down.
TTGCCCATCAAGGTCAGCGGTATTGCTGCTGGCGAGGAGGCCTTCGTCAGCGTGGCTGCTGTTGATATCGGCATTCTGAATCTCACGCGCTACGGCGCTCCCAATCCTGTGGAGCACTACTTTGGCCAGCGGCAACTCGCGGGGGAATTGCGTGATCTCTACGGCTATCTGATTGACGGCATGCAGGGCACACGCGGGGCGTTCCGCTCCGGTGGCGATGCCAACCAGCAGACCACGGCAGGCGACAAGCCAACACAGGAGCCGCTGGCGCGATACTCTGGCGTGGTCAAGGTGGGCGCTGACGGCATGGCCAATGTCAGCTTTGATCTTCCCGCCTTCAACGGTGCGGTGAAGGTGATGGCCGTGGCCTGGAGCAAGTCTCAGGTGGGGCAGGCTGCAAGCGATGTCTTCATCCGTGATCCTGTGGTGGTGCAGGCCACCCTGCCGCGCTTCCTCGCCATTGGTGATCAGTCACGCTTCCATGTCGAGGTCAACAATGTGGAAGCAGATGCCGCCGAGTATCAGCTTGAAGTCGATGTGAAGGGGCCGGTGACGGTTGCAGCGGAAGCGGCGCGCCGCACCTTCCTGCTTAACAAGGGCCAGAAGACACAAGTGACAATTCCGGTGCTGTCAGCCGGGCTTGGCACAGCCAGCTTTGGCCTCAGGTTATCTGGCGGTGGACAGGATCTTTCGCAGGAAGTGCGCGTCAAGGTTCTGCCATCCGCGCAGGCGCTGGCGAACCGCACAGTGCGGCCATTGCCTGCCGGCGGCAGCATTACCATCAGCCCGGATTTGCTGGCGGATATGGTGCCCGGTTCAGGCCGTGTCGCTGTCTCGGTCTCACCCTTTGCAGCGCTTGATGTGCCAGCCTTGCTGAAGGCGCTGGATCGCTATCCCTACGGCTGCACAGAGCAGACAATCAGCCGCGCCATGCCTCTGCTTTATGTCAACAAACTCGCTTCCATCGAGCAGCTCGCGATGGATGAAACGGCTGAGGCGCGTGTTGCTTCCGCCATCGACAAGGTGCTTTCGCGGCAGGGAGCCAACGGTTCCTTCGGCCTCTGGAGTGTGGGGGGCGATGATCTCTGGCTGGATGCCTTCGTGACGGACTTCCTCACCCGCGCCCGCGAGCAGGGCAAGCCGGTGCCTGTCATTGGCTTCAATCTGGCGCTGGACCGCCTGCGCAATCAGGTGGTCAACACCAGTGAGGTGCGCGCGGAAGAAGCGGCTGGCATGGCCTATGCGCTTTATGTTCTGGCCCGCAACGGCCGCCCGGTGATGGGCGACCTGCGCTATCTTGCTGATAACAAACTGCGTGACTTCGCCACACCAATGGCCAAGGGTCAGATCGGCGCGGCCCTTGCCCTACTGGGAGATCGGGGGCGTGCGAAGACTGCCTTCGATCAGGCCGTCACAACACTGGCTTCTGCCCGCAGCGATAGCCTCTCGCGTCCGGATTATGGCTCCCTGCTGCGCGATGGCAGTGGCCTCTTGACCCTGCTTGCGGAAGCCGGTGGCGAACGGGCTGAACTGATGCGTGTGTCGACAGCCGTAGAGCGCGCGCGCGGCGAGGTCCGGTTCTCCTCCACGCAGGAGCAGACATGGATGGTGATGGCGGCGCAGGCGCTGGCGAAGGAGGTTGAAAACTTCCAGCTCGTCGTCGATGGCGCAAGCCGCAGCGGGGCTTACTACCGCACCTTCAGCGAGGAGCAGCTGGAGGCGAAATCTGTTGTCATCAACAATCCGGGGCAGGCGGCAGCGCGCGCTGTCATCACAGTGTCGGGTGCATCCATGCAGCCGCTGCCAGCGCTGGAGCAGGGCTTCAAGGTGGAGCGCACACTCTACTCGATGAAGGGCCAGCCTGTGAACTGGACGGCGATCCGCCAGAACGAGCGCTATGTCGTGCACCTCAAGGTGACAGAACCCAAGGCAAGCTATGGCCGCATCATGCTGGTGGACCCGCTGCCGGCTGGTCTCGAAATCGAGAACCCGGCCTTGACCGAAGGGGCGCAGGTGGAGGGGCTCGCCGTTACCAAGAGCGAGATTGCGCCGGTGCATACCGAAGCGCGGGACGATCGATTTGTGGCCGCCTTTGATCGCAACCCCACCCAGAAAACCGAGTTCAGCGCGGCCTATGTTGTGCGCGCTGTGACGCCGGGGCGCTATGTGCATCCTGCAGCAGCGGTGGAGGACATGTACCGTCCGGACCGTTTTGGCCGTGGCGCATCCGGCGTGGTTGAGGTGCAGGCCGCACGATGAACAAACGCCTGCATCTCAGCTGGTGGATGGCGGCTGGCCTCTTGCTGCTTGCCCTGCCGCTTGCCTTGCTGGTGAGCTGGCTGCGCCTTGCGCCGCTTGACAAAGCAGCCGTGATCGAGCGCTCACCCATTGTAATTGACCGCAATGATCAGCCGCTGCGGGCTTTCACCATGGCGGATGGACGCTGGCGCATGCCGACGACCGTCAGCGATGTTGATCCGCGTTATGTCAGCATGTTGCTGGCCTTTGAGGACAGGCGCTTTCGCCAGCATGTGGGCGTCGATCCATTGGCCTTGCTGCGGGCGGCTGGACAAAGCCTCAGGGCAGGGCGGGTTGTGTCAGGTGGTTCCACGCTCACTATGCAGGTAGCCCGTCTGATCGAGCCACGGCATGAGCGCAGCTTCGGCGCAAAGCTGCAGCAGATGGCGCGCGCGATTGATCTGGAGCGCACGTTTTCCAAGGATGAAATCCTGTCGCTCTATCTTTCGCTGGCACCTTTTGGCGGCAACATCGAAGGCATTCGCGCGGCCAGTTTCGCCTATTTCGGCAAGGATGCGCGCCGTCTGTCCCATGGGGAGGCAGCGCTTCTGGTCGCCCTGCCGCAAGCGCCTGAAACACGCCGTCCGGATCGCTTTGCAGAGCGCGCCACCCACGCCCGCGCCCGTGTTCTGCTAACTGCAGTGAAGGCTGGGATTTTGCCGGAAGGTGAAGGTAAGCATGCCGCCAATGAGGTGATGCCAAAGGCGCGCAAGCCATTCCCGATGCTGGCGGCCCATGCGGCGGAGGCGGCCTTGCGGGCCAAGCCTGATGAGCGCGTGCATCGTCTGACGCTGGATGCAGGGTGGCAGGCGCAGCTGGAGCAACTGGCGCGTGAGCGGGCGGTTGCAGCAGGGCCGAAGGTCGCGGTCGCCATGGTTGTGGTGGAGCATGCAACGGGTGCCGTACGCGCCTCAGTCGGCGGGGCGGATTACTTTGCCGATGACAGGGCAGGGGCCATGGACCTGACCCTTGCGCTGCGCTCCCCCGGTTCGGCGCTCAAGCCTTTCATCTATGCCATGGCGTTCGAGGAGGGCATTGCGCACCCCGAAACGATGCTAGAGGACAGGCCGCAGCGCTTTGGTCTCTACGCGCCCGAGAACTTTGACCAGAGCTATCAGGGCACGTTGAGTGCGCGCAAGGCGCTGCAGATGTCACTGAATGTGCCGACGGTTGATCTGCTATCCGCTGTCGGTCCGCAGCGGTTTTTGTCCCGCATGAAACAGGCGGGCGCGGGGCTTGTGTTGCCGCCTGATGGCGCACCGGGGCTTGCTATCGGTCTGGGTGGTGTCGGTACAACCTTGCGTGATCTGACGCGCCTTTATGCCGGTCTGGCACGGGGTGGCGAGATGGTTGATCTCGCTTTCCGCAGGGAGTTGTTGAGCCGCGAAAATCCGGCGCGCCTCGTTGATCCTGTGCCTGCCTGGTATGTGGCCGACACGTTGCTGGGCGCACCGCCGCCGCTCAATGCTCAAGGGGGCCGCATCGCCTACAAGACGGGCACATCCTACGGCTACCGGGATGCATGGTCTGTGGGGTTTGACCGAAAGCACACCATCGGTGTCTGGGTTGGCAGGGCGGACAATGCAGCGGTTTCCGGTCTGGTCGGGCGTATTGTGGCAGCCCCCATCCTGTTTGATGCCTTTAGCCGCATCGGTATCGATGCAGGCGTTGGCCTGCGCCCCGCCCATGCCATCGTGGCGCGCAATGCAGAGCTTCCGCCGCCGCTGCGTCATCTGCGCAAGGATGTGGCGAAGACAGCGCAGGCCATAACCTCGGCCAGCCTGCGCCTTGCCTTTCCGCCGGATGGCGCAAGGCTTGAGGCCGATGCTGAGAGGGCTGATATGGCGCTTAAGATCACCGGCGGCACTCCCCCCTTCACAGCCTTCGTGAATGGTCAGCCCGTGGCCTCATCGGCGCTGCGTCGCACACTCAGCTTCGCACCGCCCGGTGTCGGTTTCATGCGCATCTCGGTGATGGATGGCAGCGGCGAAACCGACAGCGTGACGGTAAGGGTGCAGTAGGGCGCATTTGGTCTTGCGCATGGCGCCTTCCCGGCGCTAATCATGGGGCATGGGTGCAACATCACACAATCATTCCCACGGTCCGGAAGGCCCCTGGAACAACATGGAACTGCGCGTAAAGGCGCTGGAAACAGTGCTGGTCGAAAAGGGCTATGTCGACCCCGCCGCGCTTGATGTGCTGATTGAAACCTACGAGCACAAGATCGGCCCGCGCAACGGCGCGATGGTGGTGGCGAAGGCCTGGAGTGATCCCGCCTATCTCGCCCGCCTGCGTGCTGATGCTACCGCTGCCATCGCCGAGCTTGGGTTTTCCGGTCGGCAGGGTGAGCATATGCGGATCGTCGAGAACACGCCCGCGCTGCACAACCTCGTCGTCTGCACGCTGTGCTCGTGCTATCCGTGGAGCGTGCTGGGCCTGCCGCCTGTCTGGTACAAGTCAGCACCCTATCGTTCCCGCGCCGTGATTGATCCGCGCGGTGTGCTGGCGGATTTCGGCGTCACGCTGCCAGCCGAAACCAAAATCCGCATCTGGGATTCGACAGCTGAACTGCGTTACCTCGTCATTCCCAATCGCCCTGAGGGGACGCAAGGCATGGATGAATCAGCCCTTGCTGATCTCGTTACCCGCGACTCTATGATTGGCACCGGCCTCGCCCTGAACCTCGGATCAACGTCATGAACGGCGCGCAGGATTTTGGCGGTCAAATGGGCTTTGGTCCTGTTGTCAACGAGCTTGATGAGCCATGGTTTCATACGCCCTGGGAGGCACGCGCGCTGGCTCTCACGCTGGCCATGGGTGCGACAGGCACGTGGAATATCGACACCTCGCGTCATGCCCGCGAGACCCTGCCACCGGTGGTCTATCTCGCCAGCAGCTATTATGAAATCTGGATGCGCGGCCTTGCCAAATTGATGGTTGCGCATGGTCTGGTGACAGACGCGGAACTGGACGGCGGCAAGATGCTTCAGCCGCCTGCACCGGTCAAACGCGTTCTGAAGGCAGCAGATGTTCCTGCGGCTCTCGCAAAAGGCGGCCCCTGTGACAGGCCTTGCGATACGCCGGCGCGCTTCCAGCCGGGTGATAAAATCCGCTGCCACAAGGACCATGTGACGACGCACACACGCCTGCCGCGCTACATCCGCGGAGCTGTGGGCGAGATTGTCGCCAACAACGGTGCCTTTGTGTTTCCCGATACCAACGCCCATGGCAAAGGCGAAAGCCCTACATGGTGCTACAGCGTGCGGTTTGATGCTACGGAGCTTTGGGGCGCAGGCGCAGATCCCACGTCCGAGGTGATGGTGGACTGCTGGGAGCCATACCTTGAGCGGGTGTGAACTGCCCTCCGATATCCCTGAACTCGCAGGTCAGGGAGAAGCAAACCCTGCCACCTTTTCAGCCCCATGGGAGGCGCAAGCCTTCGCCATGGCTGTGGTGCTGCACGAGAAGGGTCTGTTCACCTGGAACGAATGGGCCGAAACGCTGTCAGCTGAAATCCGGCAGGCGCAGAAACTGGGCGATGCTGACAATGGCCGCACTTACTACAATCATTGGCTGAATGCCCTTGAAAAGCTCGTTATCCGAAAGGGTGTGGCCAGCGCTGGCCTGCTGGGTATTCTGAAAGACCAGTGGGATGAAGCGGCGCGAAACACCCCGCACGGTGAGCCGGTGCTGCGTCAGGCTCCGCCAACGCTGGCCCAGTGACCCATCAGCAAAAGCACGCCAAGCGCAGTGACAGCGAGTGCCGCCAGCACCTCAAGGCCACGCACCAGCCACACGCCCCAGTTGCCGCTGCCTGATGCAAAGCGAACAGCTGTCGCCTTGAAGTAGACAGCTAACGCCGCAATCGTCGCCGTGGTTATCGCCGTACCTGCTGACATAGCAGCAACCGCGGCAATGCCTGCCCAAAGCACGCCTTGCGATGCTGTGAACACGAGGATCAGGATTGCCCCGGAGCATGGCCTGAGGCCAGCAGCAAACACTGCCGCAGCGCCGTCACGGAAGGACCAGCGCATGACCTGATCCGGACCCGGCATATGGACGTGATCACAGGCCTCCGGCTGGTTGCTGGCCACCATCCACAGGCTGCGCAACTTGCGTATGAGCAGCCAGAAGCCGAAGAGAGCGATGGCGGCATAGCTCACGGTTTCTATCGTGTTCACAGCCGATGTCATCATCTGCCGCGTGCCGCCCAGCACAAGGGTGATGATGCCGACAAGCGCTACCGCGACAATGCCCTGCAGCAGGGCGGCAAGCGCTGCCACCAGCGCGCCACGTGCCAGCGCGTTTTCGTTGGCCACAACATAAGACGCCACAATCGCCTTGCCATGGCCGGGGCCAGCGGCATGAAACACACCGTAGGCCAGCGCCAGACCAAGCAGCGACCAAACCGCTGTCCAGTCCGTTTTGAGCGCGCGCGCAGCGGCTGTCATCGCGCGGGTGAACTCTGCCTGCTTCCCGAGAATGAATGCGGCCATGCCCGATGTTGGCCGTCCGCCTGTGCCTTCCAGTCCGCCCATGGAGAAAGGGTTCTGTGGTGCCTGCGCAAGAGCTGGAAGTGCAACAAACAGGCAAGCGAGAACGATGATCGCCAGCCAAGCAGCTGTATCAGCACGCAGTCTTATGGGCACGCAATAATCGCCTTGTTGCCAAAGGATTCTGACACCTCGCTCCTGTTCGTCAGCGCCTGGAACATCTGGTCAGACAGTTTGGCATAGTTGGAGAGGTCCGCTTCCTTCGGGCGCTTGACGCTCAGGCTGCACCCTTGCGGCGCGCGCGAAAGCACAACAGCGTCTTTCGCATCATCGAAGGTGAACGCCACAAAGAAGCTGGGATCACTGACATCCAGCGTCACGGTGCGGCCAACGACAGGCTTTTTCAACGGCAGCGAGAGAAACAGCACCAGCGCATTGCCGTGCACCTCAATGCGGTAGTTCTGAGGTTCAGCGAATTCGAGCTTTTTGCCTGCTGCACGGCCCGCAGTGAAATAACCAAAATCCACGAGTGATTCGACGTTCACCTTGGCGAGTTCAGCAAGCTTGGCAGGTTCAAACTTGCCATCGGCAGTTTTGGGAAAACCCATGGTGGCAAAGGCGGAATACTGCTCGTCGAAGGTCCAGACGTGGTTGACGCCGAGCAGGTTGCCCTCACCATCGTAAATCACCTCGGCCTTGGCCGCGACAAAGACATGGGGATGCGCCTGGGCTGGCATGGCGAAAGCCCACAGGACAGTGCAAAGTGCGAAAAGTCGAAGCAGCATAAATGCCTTCTAGCAAACAATTTCATGATAGGACAAACTTGCAGCAAATTAAGGCGGCATGCACACTGATGCAAATTATCTTTGTGGCCAAGGTTTGACCGGAACACAAAGATATGTCAGTATTGCTGACATAATTTAGGCGCTTCTGATGAAGCGTTGACGGGCTGACCGGGCAACCGGTCAAAAGGAGGGTCCGACATGGGTGAGCCGTTTCCGCTGCGCGAGGTCACGCTCGACGACAAGTTTGACCTGTCCAAGAAACAGATATTTCTTAATGGCACGCAAGCGATCGTGCGCATGCTGCTGGTGCAGAAGCACCGGGACCAGCAGGCGGGCCTCAACACAGCGGGCTTCATCTCCGGTTATAGAGGTTCTCCCCTTGGTGGTCTGGACCAGCAGCTGTTCCGCTCGAAAAAAAACCTGCAAAAGGCCGAGATCGTTTTTCAGGCCGGTCTGAACGAAGAACTCGCTGCCACCGCCTGCTGGGGTTCGCAACAGGCGGAACTCACCGGCGAAGGCAAATATGATGGCGTCTTCGGCCTCTGGTATGGCAAGGGCCCCGGCGTTGACCGCACATCGGATGTGTTCCGCCATGCCAACCTCGCAGGCTCGTCCAAAAACGGTGGTGTCATTGCCCTGATGGGCGATGATCATACGGCGGAAAGCTCGACCGTTGCGCACCAGACCGAGTTCAATTTCGTTGATACCATGATCCCCATTCTCAACCCTGCCGGTGTGCAGGAGTTGATGGACTACGGGATTTATGCCTACGCGCTGTCGCGCTTTGCCGGCACCTGGACGGCGATGAAATGCGTGAAGGAAAACATCGAATCGACCGCTTCGGTGGATGGCTCCCTCGACCGGGTGAAGATCGTTATCCCGCAGGATTTTGTCATGCCGCTTGACGGCGTGAACATCAGGCATGAGCTGGATTTCATTGCGCAGGAAGCGCGCCTGCATGAATACAAGCGGGCGGCGGCTGTTGCTTTCATCAAGGCCAACAAATTGAACCGCACCGTCATTTCTGGCGGCAAGAACCCAAAGCTCGGCATCATCAGCGTGGGCAAGAGCTATCTCGATGTGCGTCAGGCCATGGATGATCTGGGCATTGATGAGGCGCTGGCCAACAAGCTTGGCATCCGTGTTTTCAAGGTGGCCTGCCCATGGCCGATGGTGCCTGAGGAGATCACGGAATTCGCCCGTGGCCTCGACACCATCGTGGTGGTGGAAGAGAAGCGTTCGCTGATCGAGGTGCAGGTGAAGGAAGAGCTGTATGGCTCCGGCATGCAGCCTGTGGTCGTCGGCAAGCGCGATGAGCGCGGCGAATGGCTTTTCCCGGTGAAGGGCGCGCTGGACCCCAACGATATCGCCATTTCCATCGGTGAGCGGGTGCTGCGTCTGCACAAGAATAACGAGATTGCCTCGCGCGTATCTGCGCTGCGCCAGGCGCAGGCACGGCTTGCTGAGACAACCGCTGTCGGCACGCGCACACCGTATTTCTGCTCGGGCTGCCCGCACAACACCTCCACGCGTGTGCCGGAAGGCTCCCGCGCTTCGGCTGGCATCGGTTGCCATTACATGTCGCTGTGGATGGACCGCGAAACGGTGGGTTTCACGGCCATGGGCGGCGAGGGTGCCAACTGGGTGGGTGAGGCACCTTTCTCGAAACGCAACCATGTCTTCCAGAATTTGGGCGACGGCACCTACAACCATTCGGGTGTGCTGGCCCTGCGTTTTGCGCTCTCGGCCAAGACAAACGTCACCTACAAAATCCTGTTCAACGATGCCGTGGCGATGACCGGCGGGCAGGCCCACGAGGGCAGCCTGACGGTGGATATGATTGCGGCTCAGGTGCGGGCGGAAGGCGTGCAGCGCATAGCCATCGTCACGGATGAGCCTGAGAAATACAGCGGCAACGTGGTGTTCCCGACAGGCGCTACCGTGCATCACCGCACGGAGCTTGATGCCGTGCAGCGCGAGTTGCGCGAAATGGACGGCGTGACTGTCGTCATCTACGACCAGACCTGTGCGGCCGAAAAGCGCCGCCGCCGCAAGCGTGGCCTCTTCCCTGATCCTGACAAGCGCGTGCTGATCAACGAGTTGGTGTGCGAAGGCTGCGGCGATTGCGGCCAGAAGTCCAACTGCGTATCCGTGCAGCCGATTGAAACAGAGTTCGGCCGCAAGCGGCGTATTGACCAATCCTCCTGCAACAAGGATTTCTCCTGTCAGGATGGCTTCTGCCCGTCCTTCGTCACCGTTCACGGCGCGAAGATCAAGAAGGCGGAAGGGTTGGCGAAATCGGCTGATCCAGCATTGGCCTTGCCGCCAGAAGCGAAAATTCCCTCGGTTGAAAAAGAAAACTGGGCCTGCATCGTCACTGGTGTGGGCGGCACAGGTGTTGTCACCATCGGCGCGATCATCGGCATGGCGGCGCATCTTGAAGGCAAAGGCTGTGGCATGATTGACATGGCCGGCCTCGCGCAAAAGGGCGGCAGTGTTTATTCCCACGTAAAGGTTGGCCGCAATCCTGATGCAATCAACGCGATCCGCGTGAGCGCCGAGAAAGCCAGCCTCATTCTGGGTGGTGATCTCGTGGTTTCCGGCACCAAGAAAGTGCTGGCCGCCGTCAAGCAGGGCAAGACGCTTTTTGTGGCCAACACGGCGGAAGTGTTTGGCGGTGAGTTCACCCGCAATGCGGATTTCTCCCTGCCGGTGGAACGCCTGAAGCGTGCCATTGTCAGCACTGCGGGGCGTGATGCTGTCAGCTTCATCGATGCCACGGGTCTGGCTGTTGCGCTCTTTGGCAACTCCATTGCCGCCAACATGTTCCTCCTCGGCTATGCGCAGCAAAAGGGCGGCGTGCCGCTCTCGTCAGCTGCGCTTGAAAAAGCCATCGCCCTTAACGGCGAGGCTGTGCCCATGAACACAGAGGCTTTCCGCTGGGGCAGGCGCGCGGCGCATGACCAGAAGGCCGTGGAAGCGCTGGTGGCCGAGAAAAAGAAATCAACCGAAACCCGCCAGATTTCTGAATCCCTGAGCGAGATGGTCACGCGTCGTGTGGCTTTCCTTACGGACTATCAAAACGAGGCCTATGCCCGCCGCTATCAGGCGGCTGTTGCCCGCATCCAGAAGGCCGAAATGGAGCGCACGCCCGGCAAGACAGCGCTGGCTGATTCCGTAGCGCGTTATTTCTTCAAGCTCATGGCCTACAAGGATGAGTATGAGGTGGCCAGACTCTATACGGATGGTGCTTTCCTCAAGCAGTTGCAGGCGGAATTCGACGGCGATGTGAAGCTGGAGTTCCATCTCGCCCCGCCACTGCTCAGCAAGAAAGACGCGCAGGGCAATCCCGCCAAGACCACCTTCGGGCCATGGATGTTCAAGGCCTTTGGCATGCTGGCCAAAATGAAAGGCCTGCGCGGCACGAAGCTTGATGTCTTCGGCTACACCCATGAGCGCAAGATGGAGCGTCAGCTCATCGGTGAATACGAAGGCATGATTGACTTCGTCGCATCCCGCCTCAATGCCGACAACCACGCCGTAGCTGTCGCTCTGGCCTCAGTGCCCGAGAAAATCCGTGGTTTTGGCCATGTGAAGGAGCGACATCTAAAGGCGGCTTTGGCAGAGCGGGCTGATCTGATGGAAAAATTCAACCAGCAGAAGCCGAAACCTTTGGCCATGGCCGCAGAATAGGCTATCGGTACACCCGTAACTGTCATGACTCTGGCCTCACGGCCAGAAAGACTGCCGCTGGAGAATGAAACATGACCTATGTGGTCACCGAGAATTGCATCAAGTGCAAGTATATGGACTGCGTTGAAGTCTGCCCCGTGGATTGCTTCTACGAGGGCGAAAATATGCTGATCATCCATCCCGATGAATGCATCGATTGCGGCGTTTGCGAACCGGAATGCCCGGCGGAAGCCATCAAGCCAGACACTGAGCCGGGGCTGGATTCCTGGCTTAAACTGAATGCTGATTTCTCGAAAACCTGGCCCAATATCACCATCAAGCGCGAACAGCCCGCAGATGCGAAGGACTGGGACGGCAAGCCTGACAAGCTGAAGCTGTTTTCGCCAGAGCCCGGCGAGGGGGATTGATTGCCTGCCGCAGTCGGCAAGCAATCTCTTTAAAAGCCACCGTTATAAACCACTGCCGCTGGTATCAGCGGCAGATGTCTGTCGCTTGCAGCAATCCCCAGCCAAACTCCCGGTCGCGGCCAGGAGCGCCAAGGTCCATCACTGATTTGCGCAGCGCTTCTTCCGCCGTGCCTTCGAATTTGCCTGTGCCGTTCATGCGTGCTGCGAGAATGGCCGTTGCAAAGGGTGCTGCAAACGATGTTCCTGACTGGGATCGACCTGATGCTTGCCGCGTATCTGCCAGCGAGACATTCACGCCGGGTGCGGCGAAGTCGATGTAGTCACCCCGGTTGGCCCGCCGGAAGATCTTGCGGTCCTTGTCCAGTGCTGTCACGGCGATAACCGGGTCGTAGGCTGCTGGATAGGCTGATGGTGCCTGCGGTCCGCCATTGCCTGCCGCCGCAACCAGCACTGTGCCTTTGCCTGTGATGGCATTGACAACTTCCTTGACCACCTCGTTGTCTTCGCCAGCAAGGCTCATGTTGATGAGCGTCACGCGACGTTCCACCAGCATGTCGATTGCCCGGACAAGATCGTAGCTGTCGGCAGCATCATTGCCTTCGCTGTTGCGATGGAAGGCATCGACCGCAACAAGGCTGGCAGCAGGAAGCAGGCCAGCGTAACTTTTTCCTTCATTGCTGAACACAGCATCGCCAACAAGCAGGGCTGCGACCGCTGTGCCGTGCCGGTCAGAGGAGGCGCGACGATCTTCAGACCGAGACGTAAGTGTTGTGACACTCCGGTCCTTGAGGGCCGGATGGTCTGCCTTCACGCCAGTGTCGATCAGTCCGATAACCGCCTTGATCTGGCATGAACCTGGTGGCATCGGCCAGTCGATCATCGCGAATTTGGGGCAATTCGAGGCCGAGCAATCGAGCGCGGATGTACGGTAGAGCGTATTGCGATCAACGGCTGCACCGGGCATGGCGCCGCGCAGTCTGTCGAGAATTGCGCGGTTGCTGCCGCCTCTTGTCGCGCGCAGGCGTGCGATATCAATGTTCAGGGATGACAGGCTGGAGCGGGCGACAACAGCAAAGCCTGCCTGAATGGCCGGATCAAGGCTTCTGCCTTGCTCAATGCGGATGACGTATTCCCGGCGCGGGGCTTGTGTGACCTGAACGGGAACTGGCTGTGGTCTCTGGCGGACCTGCTGAACCACGACCGGTCGTCTCTGGCGGACCTGCTGAACCACCACTGGCCGTCTCTGGCGAGCCTGCCGCACCACGCGACCGCGTCTTTGCTGAACACGGGTCCAGCGCCCGGACCAGAGGGAGCGGTGCCGGTTGGTGCGCCAGAATGCCAGTGCATTCGAGCCTCCGCCACCGCCGCTAGCCTCGCCACTTCCGCCCGAAGAGCCTGAGCCACCGCCTCCCGAACCACCGCCTCCCGAGCCACCACCTGAGCCTCCATCATCGCCGTCATCATCAGCCATAGCAGAGGTGCTTGAGAACAGAACAACGGTTGAAACAGCCAGCATGCCGCCACAGAGGAGCCCAAGCCAGACGATACAAAAGGCAGCGCAACATCTCATTGACTGGAGCAGACGTTCGTCAAAACGGGAAAAACCAGCTGGTTCCGGTAACATGGCCATTGTTTTAACTCCTTTTTGACTCTTTGTTTCCACTTGCAGTTTAATAACGTCAGGACTGCGGAATAATTCCATACTTTCTTCGTTTTGGTACATAGAGCAGCCACGGCTGTTGGAAAGGGTCATGCATGGGTGTCGATATCCGTTTGCAGCTGGTCACCATGCTGCCGCGGCTCCGGCGCTTTGCCGTGTCGCTGTCTGGCAATCGTGACAGAGCTGACGATCTTGTTCAGGCAACCTGCGAGCGAGCACTGAAAAGTGCTGAAAGCTGGCAGCCCGGAACACGCCTCGACAGCTGGCTCTATCGTATCATGCAGAATTTATGGATCGACGAGATGCGCAGAACAAAGACACGAGGGGCAGAGCAGCCGGTTGAAGAGGCCTATGAGCTGATAGGTGACGACGGACAACGCAATGCCGAGGCCAGCCTTGCTGCAAGCGAGGTGATGATTGCACTTGGCAAATTGCCGGAAGAACAAAGGATCATTGTTACGCTGGTCTGCGTTGAGGACCTGAGCTATCGCGAGGCATCTGAAATTCTGGATGTTCCTATCGGAACGGTCATGAGCCGTCTTTCGCGGGCGCGCAGAACACTGGCTGAGGCGCTGGGTGCAGAAACAATTGGGGAAGCAATGCGCTTTGGGGGCGTGTCATGAGTGCTGGCAACAACAGTGTTATCAGTGACGAAATGCTGATGGCTTTTGCGGATGGCGAAGCTGACGAAGCAACGATGCTGCTTGTCGAGGACGCGCTCGAAAAGGATGAGACGCTGGCCGAAAGGCTGGAGGTCTTCATGGCAACACGGCATATCCTGAAGAAGGAATTCAACGACATTGCCCGCGAGCCGGTGCCTGATCACCTGACAAAGTTTGTCATGTCAGGCGGCGAAATGCAGGCCGCGAAAGCAATGCCTGCAACCAAAGTGACGCAGGACAATGTTCCCTCCCGCTGGAGGCCAATGTCCATGGCTGCTGCCATTTTGGGCGTTGTTGCAGGTGGTATTGGATATCTGCTTGGTGCAGCCAATATACCGCAGACCGGTGGTGGCCCCATGCTTGTTCTGGCCACAGCCGATCAGCAGCTTGGCACGATGTTGGCGACCAGAACCGACGGCAGCAAGGCCAGCTGGGGTGACAAGGCGCGCGGTTATGGCGGTGAAATCACCATGCGTGCCACCCACAGGACACGCGCTGGTTATTGCCGCACCTATGGCATCACAGACAGCAAAGGCGCTGACTTTGGTGGTGTTTCCTGCCGTGTCGGCAATGTCTGGCGAACGGAGGTTTTGACCGCCGAGGGGCAGAATATCGGTGGCTATGCGCCTGCTTCTGGCATGGCAAAGGCTATTGAAGCTTTTCTGGATGCGGCAGATGCGGAAGACCCGCTGTCTCAGGCAGCAGTCGCCGAGCGCATTGCCAACGAGTGGAAATAAGGAAAATCAGCCCGGCGATCTCTATTCCGGGCTGGTTATGGAATAAGGCATGCGCCTGATCCGTTGTTTCTCCTGTCAAACCCGTCAGGAGAGCGCCATGGTGTTTCCATTCACATTCGCAAAAAAGCCCACCCCTCTGATCACCTTTCGCTGCGCTCCGGAGGATGAGGGCATCATCGCACCGCCTGTAGCGGCAAAAACAGTTTTGCCGGACTGGTTTCGCAAGCTGCCGCCGTCCGATCCGGAGCGGGTCAGCGCAACCGACAATGGCCTGACAATCAAACGCTGCATGCCGTTTCTGGATGCCATGACAACCGGCTGGATATTGCCTGTGGCCGCGACGGTCCGTCTTGAAATTTCGGATGGCGGACGCACGGTCAATGCAGGCTGGGAGTTCGACAAGGTCATGGTCAGCAACCACCACCCCTACCAGATTGCGGGCAATCCGCATGAGCCGCGCCCGCCCTGCAAGCTGCACAACTACTGGACCATCGCCACGCCGCCGGGCTGGAGCTGCCTGTTTGTCTCGCCGCTTAACCGGAACCAGCCTGTGATTGAACTTCTGGCCGGTGTGGTTGATACCGACAGCTATCAGTCACTCATCCACTTCCCGTTCATTCCAAAGGCTGAAGATGGAGTCTACACCCTGGAGAAAGGCACGCCGCTGGCGCAGGTCATTCCCTTCCGGCGTGATGCCGCGACAATTGACTGCGAAATCCGCGCCGAAACCGATGCTGAAGTTGCCGCACGCACAAAGATCCTGCGGCACACACAGGCGGCTGAAGGCTGGTACCGCAAGGAAGCCCGCGCCAAGCGGTGAGGGCTTCAGCATTCGTCCTGACAATAAAGAAAGGGCTCCCGCGAGGGAGCCCTTTCCGTTGACCCGTCAACCCCAAAAGGGATCGCCGGTTGCTTGTTCTGCAATGCATTGCCGCTCAGGAGGTA
>JBOFGV010000073.1:0-144797 GCA_051649305.1 Beijerinckiaceae bacterium | reverse complement strand
GCCGTCACTTTGAAGCGCTTTTTGGCGCCCGAGTGGGTCTTCAGTTTGGGCATTTTGCTCTCTTACAGTTGTGGCCAGAAGGCCGAAGTTCCCGAAAGAACGACAAAGACCGCCACGGCAGCCCTTTACTGGCCGGGCGATCAAGCGTGTGCCTATGGCTGAAACACGCGCTTTTTACAAGGGGCTATGTGAAGATTCTCGATGAGTCGGCTAAAAAGTGATGCCCGTCGGATGGATTAAATACTTAGTCCCTGTGTGGTCTTAACATTGACCCTGCATTGATGGGCAGATCAATGCGGCCTCTGTCCTGAAGATCAACCAGTTTTGACATATTCGGGATCAACCGAATAAGTCGTGCCGTTGTTTCTTCAACGCCGTATTTTTTCCATGCCCCATCAATGAAAAAGAACACAATGCGCGAGTTGTCCATAGCCCTGCGTTCATGAGGCTTTGTTCTGATCCGAAGATCTTGCGTCAGAACGGACCAGCCACCTTCTTTGTTAAGAGCATTGATCCAATCAACGTCATCGACATCCACTGGGAACTTTTCCCGCAAGGATATGATCTCGTGAGTATGATCAAACAACGCACTGAGTGCACGCGCCGTGCGAGGACTCAAGTTGTGGTCAAGCATCAACTTCAAGCAGCAAGCCGCTGTTGAAGCGTGATAGCGTCGCGTACAGCAGAGATTGGCACTTCATAAAGGCGTGCCACAGCTTCCTTTGAACCCTCAACCGGTACAGCATTTGCCAAGGTTTCTGCAGTAACACCGAATCCTAAAATGACAGGGCGCCCAAAGGCTTTTGCAGGATCGACGACAAGATTGCTTCCCTTCCCAAGAGGACGCCAACGAACGAGTTCATCTCCCTCAAATTCAAGGTCTTTGAGACTGGGCTCGATCATTGTCCTGAATACATTTTGACGCGTTCTCAGATCAGTCATCGATCCTTCGTGAACCTTGCTTGTGGCCTGTTCGAAGATTGTTTTCCCGTCTGTTCTAAACTTGGCGGTTGAAAAAGGACGCTCGCTACCGACCAATTCAACGGCTCCATCGATACAGGCGCGTATAGTTTGTAGACTAACGCCAGCGTCCCTGAATGCCTTGATGAAGCGCAGTTCAATCAAATCTCTAAAACTGACTTCCAGCTCTGGGCCCTGATTTTTATAATCAGGCTGCCACAGCGGAGAGTTCTTCTGCGATGCTCCGTTGTTTACACCGATCCATCGTCTTATGGTTGGAATGCCTATCTTGCGGCGCGCGGTGTCGTTTTTTTGGAAATTGATCAGCCGAACAGCCTCTGCCGCGCCGTAAACGCCGCGACCTAGAGCAGAAACAGGATTTTTTTTTGCCAAAACAAGCATGTTCACAATGTCCCCTATTTGGGGAATCTCGTCCAGCTTATTTATAGGCCTGCCTCAATCCTTGGCGCGTTCCACGTAGGAGCCATCCTCGGTCAGCACCACGATGCGGGTGCCCGCGCCAACATGAGGAGGCACGGTGGTGCGCACGCCGTTCGACAGAATGGCAGGCTTGTAGGACGAGGAGGCTGTCTGGCCCTTGGTGACAGGCTCGGTTTCGACGATTTCCAGAATGACCTTTGAAGGTATTTCAATTGATACGGCATTCTCGCCAAACAGCGACAATTGCACGATCATGTTTTCCTGAAGGTAAGGCGATACATCGCCGATCACTTCGGCAGGCACCTGCACCTGATCGAAGTTCTCCTGGTTCATGAAATGGAAGGTGTCTTCCTCGCGGTAGAGATACTGGTAGTCACGCGTATCAAGCTCTGCCTTTTCAACGGATTCTGTCGTGCGGAAACGGACAGCAACCTTGATGCCATCGCCAATGCGGCGCATGTCGAGCTGGGTCACGGGCGTGCCCTTGCCGGGATGGATGTTCTCAGCCGCGATGACGGTGTGCAGGCGGCCGTCCATCTCGACGACATTTCCCTTGCGCAACGAGCTGGCAATGACTCTGACCATGGTGTTTCCTTGACTTGCAGCGGCCAACGTTGAAGAGCAGGCCTTGAAATGAATTGTTGCGCTGCTGTGACAGGTTCGGCTTGCCAAGAAAAGCCCTGTTGCGTGCTGATTTGAGGTATTTGCGCTGAAATGACGATAAATCCTCGCTGGTGGGACGTTGAGCACCATGCGGCACGCCGCAATGGCCTCGTCCTGCGCGGTAAAATCCGCAGCGCTATCCGCCAGCATCTGGAAGGCAATGGCTTTACAGAAGTGGAGGCTGCCCAGCTCCAGCTGTCTCCCGGCAACGAGACCCACCTGCATGGTTTTGCCACCGAGATGACCCGCTATGACGGGCGCAGCGCGCGTCTGCATCTCCACACATCGCCAGAGTTTGCCTGCAAGAAACTGCTGGCCGCCGGTGAAACCCGCATCTTCGATTTCGCCCGCGTGTTCCGCAACCGCGAGCGGGGCCGCCTCCACAGCCCTGAGTTCACCATGCTGGAATGGTATCGTGCGCACGAGACCTACGAAGCCCTGATGCATGACTGCGCCGCGTTTCTGCGTCTGGCAGCCGAGACCACCGGCAACCGCCAGTGGCAGTATCGCGGGCGTGCAATCGATCCCATGCTGGCTCCAAACTGGATCACGGTGGCGGATGCCTTCCGGCGCTTTGCCGGGATCGATCTGCTGGCAACGGTGGATGGTGTGGAAACGGACCTTGCTGCACTCACAGCGCAGGCGAAAGCTGCAGGTATTCGCATTGCGGACGATGACAGCTGGTCCGATGTTTTCAGCCGTGTCATGGTGGAAAAGATCGAGCCCAACATCGGCAACGGGCGCGCCACCGTGCTGATGGAATATCCCATACCTGAGGCGGCGCTCGCCCGGCGCTCGCCCGGATCAGACAAGGTGTCCGAGCGCTTCGAGATTTTCGCCTGCGGCATCGAGCTTGCCAATGCTTTCGGCGAATTGACCGATCCGGCGGAGCAGCGCCAGCGCTTTGAAACCGATATGGCGCTGAAACAAGCCATCTACGGTGAGCAATACCCAATTGACGAGGATTTTCTCTCGGCGCTCAACCACATGCCACCGGCCTGCGGTGCCGCCCTTGGGTTTGACCGGTTGGTCATGTTGGCTGTGGGGGCAGATCACATCGACAAGGTGCTCTGGACACCGGTGGTTGATCCGTTCATGGATAGCCCACCATGAGCCCTTCGAAAACACTGCGGTCTGTCAGCGCCCTTGCTGAAGCGGGGTACATCCCCGTGAGAGATGCCGCTGCGTTGGAAGTGGTATCGAAGGAATACGCTGTTGCTGTAACACCCGCTTTGCTGAAGCTGATCAATCCGCTTGATCCCACTGATCCCATCGCCAGACAGTTCCTGCCATCGGAACATGAGCTGGTGAAACTGCCCATCGAGTTGAGCGACCCCATCGGTGACAATGCGCACATGCCTGTCGAGGGCGTTGTGCACCGTTATCCTGACAGGGTGTTGCTGAAGATCGTGCATGCCTGTCCGGTCTATTGCCGCTTCTGTTTTCGGCGCGAAATGGTGGGGCCTGGCGGTGACAGCCTGACGGGTGACAAGCTTGAGGCGGCACTCGATTACATCGCTGCCCATCCCGAAATCTGGGAGGTGATCCTGACCGGCGGCGATCCTTTCATTCTGAATGCACGGCGGGTGCAGGAACTGATGCAGCGACTGGGCAAAATCCCGCATGTGAAGGTTGTGCGCTGGCACACCCGCGTGCCGGTGGTTGATCCCGAGCGTGTGACAGCTGCGTTCGTCAAGGCGTTGAAAGTGCCGGGTAAGGCCACCTATGTGGCGATCCATGCCAACCATCCGCGTGAGTTTACAGAGCAGGCACAACAGGCCATCGCACGCATGGCTGATGCCGGCATTGTGCTTCTGTCGCAAAGCGTTTTGCTGAAGGGCGTGAACGATAACGTTGAGACGCTTGCCGACCTGATGCGCAGTTTTGTCGCCAACCGCATCAAGCCCTACTATCTGCACCATCCTGATCTCGCGCCTGGCACATCGCATTTCCGCCTGACTGTCGCCGAGGGGCAGGCACTGGTGAAACAGTTGCGCGGCACGCTTTCCGGTCTTTGCCAACCGGAGTATGTGCTGGATATACCCGGCGGCCATGGCAAATCGCCTCTGGCAATAGGCTATGTAACGCACACAGACGATGGTCTGGTGGTTGAGGACTACCGGGGCGTTGCGCACCGCGTGACCGAGAGTCGAACGCTGCAGAAAGACTGATCATGCAGATCAGGTTTTTGCATTGGTGATGCGCGGCAATAGATGCTCTGCTGCTCCTCATGAACCTGAGACCTGCCACTGTTGAGGATGCGCCAGCCTTTGTCACACTGGCCCAGGCAGCCTATGCGCGCTGGACTGAGGTTATGGGCATTGCTCCGGCACCCGTTGTCGTGGACTACGCAGCATTTCTTGCCAACACCGATAACTGGGAAGGCTGGGTTCTGTCAGGTCCAAATGGCGAAACAGAAGCAACATTGCTTTTTCATGTCGAGCCCGGCAATTTTGAACTCTGGAGCATCGCCGTTGATCCTGCTTTGACTGGACGAGGCATCGGCAGGCAGCTCATGGATTTTGCCGAGCAGCGCGCAAGAGACTTGGGTTACTCTGCAATCAATCTCTTCACGAATATCAAGATGGTTTCAAACCGCGCCCTTTATGCCCGCCTGGGATATCATGAGACAGGGCGGAAGCATTTCAGTGGTCGCATCGCCGTTATGATGACCAAACACCTTGGTGAAAAAAGGAAATCACCCATGACACAGGATCATTTTGCGGCCCGCCGCGCGGCCTATCGCAAGCTTCATGAAACCGGCTGCTTCATGCAGCCCAACCCATGGGATGTGGGCACCGCCCGCTGGCTGCGTGCCGAGGGATTTCCGGCCCTTGCCACCACCAGCGCCGGGTTGGCCTGGACCAGAGGGCGCTCTGACATGGAAGTGCCGCTCGATATGATGCTGGGCTACATCGCCGAGATTGTGGAAGCGGTGCCTGACCTGCCGGTCAATGCGGACTTCGAGAACGGCTATGCTGACGATGAGGAAACCTTGGCGCGCAACATCAAGCTCTGCATCGCCACCGGCGTGGCTGGCCTTTCCATCGAGGATGCAACGGGCAACAAAGCCAACCCGCTTTATGATTTTGATACAGCAGTGCGCCGCATAAAAGCGGCCCGCAAGGCGGTGGATGAAACCGGCACTGGCGTGATGTTGACTGCCCGCGCCGAGGCTTATCTGCACGGCCATGCTGATCCCCTGGCGGAGGTGTGCAGGCGCATCGCCGCTTTTGCCGAGGCAGGCGCTGATGTGCTCTATGCGCCCGGCCCCACAACAGAGGCAGATATGCGTGCCGTCATTGCGGCGGCGGGCGGCAAGCCGGTCAATATCCTGCTCTACACTGATCTTGGCTTCACCCGCAGTGATGTCGAACGCATGGGCGGCAGGCGCATCTCCATCGGCTCGGCCCTCGCCAAGGCCGCATGGCGCGGTTTCATTGAAGCCACAACGCTCATGAAAGACGGTGACTTCACTGGCCTGCCCAAGAACTTTCCGGGTTCGCGGCTCGACAATTTTTTCAGCAAGGATCTGAGCGAACGGGGTATGACCTGATGGTTGATCTGGCACACTGGACACCACCGCCCTTTCCGCCCTCCCGTGTTTTGGAGGGAGAGTGGTGTCGTCTGGAGCCATTGTCAGCGGATCGCCATGCCGCTGATATCTGGCAGGTGATGCAAGGGCAGGATCATTTGTGGGACTATATGTTCCCGCCTGCCCCCCAAAGCGAAAGTGACTATCACGCGCTATTGGCTGGCATGGAAAAACAGGCTGGCATTGTGCCCTTCGCTGTCATCGACAAGGCAGATGGCAAGGCCAAAGGCCATCTCTGGATCATGGAAATCCGCCCGGCCCACGGCGTGTTCGAAGTGGGTTCCATCATGTATGCGCCAGCGATGCAGAAAACCCGGGCGGCGACAGAGGCGATTTATCTTGTGGGAGATTATGGCTTTTCCCTCGGCTACAGGCGCTATGAGTGGAAGTGCAACGATCTGAACGCGCCATCCAAACGCGCGGCCCTGCGCTATGGTTTCACCTATGAGGGCCTGTTCCGTCAGCACATGGTGATCAAGGGCAAGAACCGCGATACGGCCTGGTACTCGATCACGGACGGTGAGTGGCCGGTGGTTGCAGCTGGGTTCAGAACATGGTTGTCGCCGGATAACTTCACAGCGGATGGCAAGCAGGTCAGAGGTTTGGCTGAAACAAGATCAGCAAGTTGAATACGATTTTTGCATCAGCAGTAATCTTCTCCCTTCCCCCTTGCGGGGAAGGGCCGGGGATGGGGGTGGTACCGAACAAGGCGCGATGGACCCCACCCGTCCGGCTGCGCCGTCCACCCTCCCCAGCAGTCAAGCTTGCGAAGACTGCGCAGGCTTGTCTTCAAGGGGGAGGGAAAAACATCCCGTCAGTTCCGCTTCAACAAAGGCAACAACAACAAGCCGCTGATCAGCAACCAAACGCCAGCAATCCACGGAAGGAACGGCATGACGAAATGCTGGAGCGTCAACCGCACGGCGTGCATTTGCACTGCCATCGCAGGCGATGAGAAGAAACCGAACCAGAACAATCCGTAGACCAAAGCTCCTAACACCAGCGGCAGGCAAAGCAGCACCGCGCGCCAGCGTGAACGGTTGGCTGCTGCGAGTTTCCGGCTTAGAAAGACCCACAGTATCACTGCAAGCACGAAGCCGACAACGGCAGGCATATAGAGGGAAAGGTGTTCACGCATCACGCATCCCTTTCTTCAATGTTTGGCGCTTTGAAGGCCGCTCAGTCGCGCAGCAATTCGTTGATCGCCGTCTTGGCGCGTGTCTGCGCATCAACGGTTTTGACAATCACGGCACAGTATAGCGACGGCACAGGCTGTCCATCAGCACGCGGCTTGCCGGGCAGGCTGCCGGGCACCACCACTGAGTAAGGCGGCACATAACCGATGTGGGTTTCGCCTGTGGCGCGGTCGATGATCTTGGTTGAAGCCGAGATAAACACGCCCATGGAGAGAACAGCGCCCTCGCCGATGATCACGCCTTCCACCACTTCTGAACGTGCACCGATGAAGCAGTTGTCCTCGATGATCACAGGATTGGCCTGCAACGGCTCCAGCACGCCGCCGATGCCAACGCCGCCCGAAAGATGCACGTTCTTGCCGATCTGCGCGCAGGAACCGACGGTGACCCATGTGTCGACCATGGAGTTCTCGTCCACATAGGCACCAACGTTGACGAAGGATGGCATCAAGACAACGCTTTTCGCGATGAAGGCCGAGCGGCGGACAACACAGTTTGGCACCGCACGGAAGCCTGCCGCATTGAACTGGTCAGCGGTCCAGCCGTCAAACTTCGATGGCACCTTGTCCCACCAGACAGAATTGCCGGGACCACCCTTGATGATTTCCATGTCATTCAGGCGGAAGGAAAGCAGCACGGCTTTCTTCAGCCATTGATGCACGGCCCAGCTGTCCTTGCCCACCTTGCCCGGAAGCTTCTCGGCCACGCGCAGGCGGCCTGCGTCCAGTCCAGCCAAAGCCTCGTTCACGGCATCGCGTGCTTCGCCCTTGGTGGCACCGTTGATGTCGGCGCGGTTATCCCAGGCTTTGTCGATGGTGGAGCTGAGTGATTGCAGGGTCATGGGGTGCTCTTTCTGGATTGGGTAACAGTGCTTTTGGCGCAGCGGCGTTTTGAGTCAAGCGTTGCCGTATGACGGTCGCTCAGTCGCGCTTGGCGATTTTGGTGAACTTCTTCATCACGCGGTCGCGTTTCAGTTTGGAAATATAGTCGATGAACAGTTTGCCATCGAGATGGTCAATCTCGTGCTGGACGCAGGTGGCCAGCAATCCATCGGCATCCATTTCCTCAATCACGCCCTTGGCCGTGGTGAAGCGGAAGCGAATGCTGGCAGGCCGCTCAACCTCCTCATAGAACTCCGGAATGGAAAGGCAGCCCTCTTCGTAGACAGAGCGCTCTTCGGATACAGAAATGATTTCAGGATTGATCAGCACCATGGGCGCAGGCGGCTCGTCCTTCTTGGCAAGATCCACCACCACAAGGCGCTGGGGCACACCGATCTGGATGGCGGCCAGGCCAATGCCCGGAGCGTCGTACATGGTTTCCAGCATATCGTCGGCCAGTTGCAACACTGATTTGTCGATTGCTGCGACCGGTTTCGAGATGAGGCGCAACTGCGCGTCTGGTATGCTGATGATAGGAAGAATGGCCATGGACGCTTTGCCTGTTGAATTCAGACCGTGCCCATAAGTGTTTCACAGCTTTTGGTCAAACGCGTTCCACTTTCGTTCGATCTTTTTTGAAAATCTGTCTATTCTGGACAGATGGAAGATGTAGTCCTGATTCTGGGCCAGACGCCCGTCACCCTGCGAGATCTGTTGCTGGCGGCTGCGGCTCTCGCCATGCTGCTGTTGATTGTGCTGGTGTGGATGGCTGTGAAAGCCAACCAGCAGCGCGCCATCGAAGCCGCCGTTTCTGCCGAACGCCAGCGTGAGATGGACGACAAGGTGGCTGCCATGAATCTCTTGCAGGCGGAGCTCACCGTGCGGCTCTCCACCATGTCCGATATCTTCGGTGGGGTTCAGAACGACATGTCCCGCACCATGGTGGAGCGACTGGATTCGATGCGCTCGGCCATGGGACAGGGCCTGATGCAGCAGAGCGAGAAGACAGCCGAAAGTCTTGGCAAGCTCAATGAGCGTCTGGCGGTGATTGATTCCGCCCAGAAGAATCTGGCTGATCTGACAGGCGAAGTGCTGGCCCTGAAGGATATTCTCGCCAACAAGCAATCGCGCGGCGCTTTTGGTCAAGGCCGCATGGAAGCCATCGTGCGCGATGGCCTGCCGCCCTCAGCCTATGAATTTCAGGCGACCCTTTCCAACGGCAAACGACCGGATTGCGCCATCCGCCTGCCCGGAGACAACCGTGTGCTGGTTGTCGATGCTAAATTTCCGCTGGAGGCGTTTCAGGCGCTTGAGATCGCCAAAGGCGATGATCTCAGGATTGTTGGTGCGGAGCGGCAGGTGCGCACCGATATTCTGAAGCACATCAACGATATTGCGGATCGCTATCTCATCCCCGGCGAAACGCAGGATATGGCGTTTCTCTTCATTCCATCAGAATCGCTCTATGCCACCATCGCCGATAAATTCGAGGATTTGATCCAGAAATCCCACAGGGCCAAGATCATCATCGTCTCGCCCTCATTGCTGATGATGGCCATTCAGGTGATGCAGGCGATTGTGCGCGACGCCCGCATGCGCGAGCAGGCCGGCGTGTTGCAAAAGGAAGTGGGCCTTCTGCTGGATGATGTGCGCCGCCTGCAGGAGCGCACATCAAAGCTCGATGACCACTTTCGCATGGCGCAGAAAGATGTGGCGGATATCAGCACGTCCTCTGAGAAGATCGGCAAGCGCGGACAACGGATTGAATCGCTGGAGTTCGAGGAAACAAGGGCAGCGCTGCCGGTTACACGGGCTGCTGAGTAGGATTACGCCGCTTCCTTTTGCGATACGGCTGACCAGATAGCCTTTGACGGCACCATCAAATCGAGCATCGCCGATGTCTGGAGGACCGCTTCGCCCTCCTGCGGGCGGGCAAAAACATAACCTTGCACGGTGTCACAGTTGAGATTGCGCAGCACGCGCACCTCTTCCATGACCTCAGCGCCTTCGGCAACTGTGGTCATGCCAAGACCCTGACCAAGCTCAATGATACCTTTCAGAAGCTTCAGTCTTTCAGGATTGAGATGCACGTTGGTGATGAAGCAGCGATCGATCTTCAGTTTGTCAAACGGCAGGCGGTTGAGATAGCCAAGGGACGAATATCCGGTGCCAAAGTCATCAAGCGCCAGTTTAACACCAAGGGATTTGAGCGCCACGAGCGCCTGACGCACGCGTCCCTCAGCTTCACGCAGGAAGACGCTTTCTGTCACTTCCAGCGTCAGAAGCTCTGGCGGCAATCCTGTTTCCTGCAGGATACGCTTCACATCGTGTTCGAAATCCGAGTGCCATATCTGTGAAGCAGAAACGTTGACGGCAACATCCCGGCGCGGATGGCCCAGATCCAGCCACATCTTGAGCTGGCGGCAGCTTGCAGTCAGGACGTAGAGGCCGACTTCGCCAATGAGAGACGAGCTCTCGGCAATCGGAATGAAATCAGAAGGAGGAACCAATCCGCGCTCGGGATGACGCCAGCGCAGCAGCGCTTCAAATCCGGTGACGCGCCCTTGCTGGACATCCACCTGTGGCTGAAAGACGACAAAAAGTTCATCATCACGCATCAGCGCACGGCGCAAGTCACGCGCCAGTGCGGTTTTTTCCTGCACAACTGCGGAGAGGGCGTTGGTGAAGAAACGGTAGCACATGCGCCCTGCATCCTTGGCGTTATAAAGCGCCAGATCGGCATGGCGCAGCAACACATCGCGTTGCGCGCCATCGCTTGGCATCATGGCAATGCCGATAGATGTGCCAATCTGCACTTCGCCAAGGCGAAGGTGCACTGGCAGGGCAAGGCGGGAGATAATGATTTCTGCCATACGGGCCGCTTCATCCGCCGAAACATTGGCCAGAATGATTGCAAATTCATCTCCGCCCAAACGGGCAAGATGGGCGTCGTTGGGCAGTTCCCGGCGCAGAATTTCAGCGACCTTGACCAGCAACTCATCGCCTGCTGCATGGCCGAGACTGTCATTGACCTCCTTGAATCGGTCTAGATCAAGCAACAGCAGGGCCGATGTCTGGAAAATTTCCTGACACTCCATCAGCTGGCGCCGCAGGGCG
The DNA here is from genome assembly GCA_051649305.1 of Beijerinckiaceae bacterium. Lineage (GTDB taxonomy): Bacteria > Pseudomonadota > Alphaproteobacteria > Rhizobiales > Beijerinckiaceae > JADCCX01. The sequence continues at coordinate 133,944 of JBOFGV010000073.1, read as the reverse complement.
CGCTGGAATAGTGCGCGGTTGGCAAGGCCGGTCAACGGATCATAATAGGCAAGCTTCTCAAGTTCCCGTTCAGCCAGCTTGCGTTCCGAGATGTCCTGAATGGTCCCCACAAATCCTGTCAGGCGGCCACGATCATCGAACTCGCCGCGTGTCGTGACAATGAAGTCTCCGAATGTGCCATCCAGCAGCCTCGCCGTGACATCCACAGATGTTGGCTTGCCAGTGCGCATGACTTCAGCCTGCGACTGCAGAACCCGCTCGGCCCCGTCATCCTGATACAATGCCATCACTGCTTCACGTGTGGTTTCAAAGCTCTCCGCATTGCAGTTCAGCAGTTTGTAGATTTCTGGAGACCAGTGAATATGGGTTGCACCCAGTTTGTATGACCAGTCTCCGATCCGGCCCATTTCCTGCGCATCTGCAAGGGCAGCAGAACGGGCAACAAGACTCAGCTCGGTGGTCTTTGCAACGGTTATGTCCTGAACGACACCCATAATGGCGCTTGCTTCCTTGCCTCCTTGTCGTTCAATCGCAGTGACGGCGAGGAAATGCCGCTCACCAAATTCAGGATGGATATACCTGAAGGTCAGATTGCCAAGGTTAAGGAAACGCCCACCGAAGCGATAGGCGTTTTTGAAGGCGTTTCGGTCTGTTTTGATAACTCTTTGCAACACTGCCTTGAAAGACGGCGGGCCTTTCGTGGGATCAAATCCTGCGAGTGCAAACATGTTGGATGACCAGAAGAGGTCTTCAATGCCCACTTCAAACCGCCAGTGTCCCAGTTCTGCAATCACCTCGGCACGCTGGAGAGCTGTGGTGGATTTGATCAGCGCTGCGCTGGCCTCCAGTTTTTCAACCTCTAGAAGCTGCTTCTGCAAAGCACTTTCCTTGAAGACACGAACAGCACGGCTCATCGCACCAATTTCATCATTCTCGCGACTTTTGGGTATTCGAGCACCAAGGTTGCCATCAGCCAGAGCCAGCATGGCTGTAGTCAGTTTTCTCACGGGCTGCGCGATGTGGTTGTTTGTCAGATAGAGCAGAACGGTTGCAGCCAGCAGAAACAGGAAAAGGGAAATGAAAAGCTGTTTGTTGCGCTCCTTCGTGAATTTGTCGATGCGCATTTCCAGCACACGCGTAAGCTCTTCTGCAGCGGTTTCACGCGCCATTTCCCCAGAGATGACCGTGTCGTGCAGCAGCTGCTGCAACCATTCTTCCCTGTGCGGCTGGGACAGGTGCTGGATGGCTGCACCAAGTGCGATCTCATGGCGCATCGCTTCCATCCGGAAAGGGCGGATGGCATCCGGGTCTTTCGCATGTTGCAGGACACTCGTGAAAGTGGCCGTGAGGCGCGCTGTTATTGCCGAGAGAATTTGTGCATGAGCAAGCTTGCGATCACGAAAGCCATTGCTCATGGATTTATTGAGCTGATCTGAATAGGCATCGCGCTTGATTTCAAGCAGAGTCGTCAGCATCACCGGATACTGCACAACCAGCGTATCCATGAGATAGTAACTGTCGAGATCCGGATCGAGAATGAGTTCCGAACTGTCAGCGACAGCGCGGATCAGGCTCTTGAGGGCCTCAAGAGGCTCGCCGACATCGGCGATCGAGAGACTGAATTGATTGATCAGGGTTTCAAGGGAATCCACTGAACGCTGCATCGGGGCAGTCACCAGCGGGTGTGATTTCCAGATTTCAGAGTGCTGACGCAAGTCTTGCAGTGCTGTTCTGATCTGACGACGCTGCTTTTCAGAAGCCTCGAGTTCAATTGTCACAAGTGTCTGGGAAAGGCGAAGGGCAGACAGAACCGTTGGTACGCCACGCAACTCGTTCTTTGCCGTTGAGATGCCGCTCTGGTGGGTTTGGACAAGCGCAAAAAGCAGAAACACAAGCGGCGCCAGAAACATCGCAAAAGGCAAAATGAGTTTGTGGCTGATACTGCTCTTCATTGGTCTTATTGGATTGCGTGTTTTTACTTATCTTTGAATGATGAAGGAAACATTGAAACATCCGTCAATTCGCCCTGCAAAATTGCAATGGAAGTCCTAATTTGGGATTAACTCTATGGCTCATTAGTGTTTTTGCGGCACCAAATAACAAGAGTTACAACCCTGACGGGATGAGCCATCCAGACTAAAAGCGCTATGGTTGCATACGCCCGCAAATCGGGTTGCCATCACCAACCCTCTTGTGGAAAGCCATGCTGTAGCGCTATGCGAATTTCTCAATCTGGAACCATGCTATGAAGTTCACACTCTCCTGGCTCAGGGAACATCTCGACACGGATGCCACTGTCGAGACCATTTGCACCACCCTCACCAAGATCGGTCTTGAGGTGGAGGGACTGGTCGATCCAGCAGCGCGCCTGAAAGATTTTGTCATTGCCCATGTTGTGGAGGCTGTGCAGCACCCCAATGCGGACCGTTTGCGCGTCTGCAAGGTTGACCTTGGCAATGGCGAGCCACCGTTGCAGGTTGTCTGCGGTGCGCCCAATGCCCGCACGGGCATGAAATCAGTGTTCTCGCCTCCCGGAACCTACATCCCCGGCAAGGACATCACGATCTCCAAGGGCATAATCCGCGGCGTTGAATCCGCCGGCATGCTGTGTTCGGACGCAGAGCTTGAATTATCATCAGACAGCGACGGCATCATCGAGCTTCCTGCTGACGCGCCCGTTGGCGCTGTCTATATCGACTGGCTGGGCACGGCTGATCCGGTGATCGAGATCAATCTCACACCCAACCGCCCGGATTGCACCTCGATCCACGGTATCGCGCGCGATCTTGCAGCCGCTGGTCTTGGCAAGTTGAAAGGCCTCGAACCCAAGGGCATCAAAGGGCAGTTTCCCTGCCCGGTTCAGGTGAAGCTCGATTTCACCGAAAACCACGCCATGCTCTGCCCGGTCTTTGCGCTCCGCCTTGTGCGCGGAGTCAAGAACGGCCCCTCGCCCGCGTGGATGCAGAACCGCCTGAAAGCCATCGGTCTCCGCCCCATCAATGCGCTGGTAGATATCACCAACTACATGACCTTTGACCGTGGCCGCCCGTTGCACGTCTTTGATGCGGACAAGGTGAAGGGGCACCTCGCTGTGCGCCGCGCGCACAACGGCGAGCAGGTGATGGCGCTTGATGGCCGCACTTATAAGCTCGATGAAGGCATGGTCGTCATCGCCGATGATAACGGTGTGGAATCCATCGCCGGTATCATGGGCGGCGAGCATTCGGGCTGCGACGAGAACACCGTGAACGTGCTGATTGAATCAGCGCTATGGGACCCGCTGAACATCGCGCAAACCGGCCGCAAGCTCGGCATCATCACCGATGCACGCTATCGCTTCGAGCGCGGCGTTGACCCCGCTTTTGCCCTTCCTGGCTGCGAGTTGGCTACACAGTGGGTGATGGACATCTGCGGCGGTACGCCATCAGACATGCTGGTTGCTGGTGAAGTGCCGGTCCACGGCAAGATCATCGATTTCCCCTGGAGCGAGACCAAGCGCCTGACCGGCGTGGACGTGCATCCTGTCGAGCAGAAGGTCATCCTGCAAAGCCTTGGCTTCTGGGTGTCGGGCACAGGCGACCGCGTGAAGGTGGCGGCCCCCTCATGGCGGCCGGATGTGGAAGGCAAGGCGGATCTGGCCGAAGAGGTCATCCGTATCGTCGGCTTTGAGAAGATAAAGCCGGAGCCTTTCCCGCCGCAAACCGCTGTCAATGCCCCCGTGCTGACACTGTTGCAAAAGCGCACCCGCGCGGCCAAGCGCCTGCTGGCGGCCCGTGGCATGGTGGAAGCCGTGACATGGTCTTTCGTTTCGGAAAAACAGGCGACGCTCTTTGGCCGTAGTGCGGCGATGGCGCCCAAGCTGCGCCTGATCAACCCGATTGCGGCAGAATTGTCCGACATGCGCCCCTCGCTGCTGCCGGGGCTTCTGTCCTCCGCCCAGCGCAATGCGGACCGCGGTGCCAGTGATGTCGCGCTGTTTGAAGTCGGCCAGATTTTCATGGGCGACGGCGAAACGGAGCAGAAGATTGCCGCCACCGGCGTGCGGCGTGGTCAGGCCCGCGCATCAGGCACAGGCCGTCACTGGTCTGACGCCGCGAAGGATGTCGATTTTTTCGATGCCAAGGCGGATGTGATGGCGCTGCTGGCTGGCCTCGGTGTTTCCCTGCAGGGCCTTCAGGTTGTGCAGGGCGGCCCGAGCTGGCTGCATCCCGGCCGCTCGGCGACATTGCAGTTCGGACCGCAAAACCAGATCGGCTGTGTGGGCGAACTCCACCCGCGCCTGCTGAAGGAGCTGGATATCTCCGGCCCGCATGTCGCCTTCGAGATCCTGCTCGATGCCATTCCGGCACCCAAGATCAAGCCCACCAAGGTGAAGCCGAAACTGGAGATGTCAGACTTCCAGCATGTCACCCGCGACTTCGCCTTCATCGTGGATGCGGCCACCCGCGCCGATGACCTCCTCAAGATCGCACGCGGCATTGACCGCACCCTCGTCAGCGATGTCGTGCTGTTTGATGTCTACGACGGCAAGGGCATCGAGCCGGGCAAGAAGTCATTGGGCCTGGAACTCACCATCCAGCCGAAGGACAAGACCCTGACCGATGCCGAGATCGACGCCGTGGCGCAGAAGCTGGTGGCGGAAGCTGCGAAGAAACTTGGGGCTGCACTCAGGGGGTGAGGGGGTTATTTTGAAGCTGTCGCCGTCTCTACTCCCTCCCCCCGCTTGCGGTGGGGAGGGCTGGGGTGGGGGGCTTCAAGCCATCCGGAAACTCCCCCCACCCTGATCTCCGCTTTGCTCGATCTTCCCTCCCCACCATAAATGGGGGGAGGGTTGTTCCCAGTCATCGAGTCAATAAACTGACCAAGTCAGCACCGCAAAACACGATTGAAAAATGATATCAAATGCCTTAAATTGATAGCACTGCTATCAACAGGAGGTCTTGCTGTCATGGCTGCTGTCACGATCCGAAATATCTCTGATGAAGTGCACCGCGCCCTGAAAGTGCGTGCGGCGCAGCACAACCGCAGCACCGAATCCGAAATGCGCGCCATTCTGGAATCCGCCGTGAGACCAGACAACCGGTTGCGGATTGGAACGGCCCTTGCGGAGCGAAGCCAGATCATCGGATTGACGAACGCTGACATAGAAGCGCTTGAGCAAGCTTCTGTAAAGCGGCCCGCCGAGCCCATGCAATTCAGATGATCCTGCTTGATACCAATGTCATCTCCGAGGCCATGAAACCAGAGCCGCATCCGGCGGTGCGTGATTGGCTGGACGCACAAGCTGCCGAGACGCTTTATCTCTCGAGTGTCACCATTGCAGAACTGACGTTTGGCATTGGTGCCTTGCCCTCCGGCAAGCGGAGGGAGAAATTGACAGCAGCACTTGACGGCGTGCTCGCGCTGTTCGCCACCCGGATTTTAACCTTCGATGTTGAAGCCGCCCGCCGCTACGGCGATCGTGCCGTCAAGGCGCGCGCGGCGGCCAAGGGTTTTCCCACCCCCGATGGCTATATCGCTGCCATCGCTGCAACCCACGGGTTCACCGTTGCGTCCCGTGATACCAGCGCGTTCATGGCGGCAGGGCTGGGGGTGATTGATCCTTGGGCGGTCAGAAGTGCGGGGGGCTAGCGGCGGTTGGGCACGAAGTGTGGAGAAAACTGGGGGTTGTGCTCCGGGGGTGAAGGGGCAGTTTATTCCGTTTTCTGTTAGCGGGTGATGGCAATTGACTAAATGGGCTGTTTCATGTCGTTCCGCCCATTATAGCATGCAGCATCTCGACCAAGACCACTTACGTCGTGTTGACTAACGCCGTTTAGTTCTGAAATTATGAATCCATAATAGTTCAAACGTGATAAACGTTCAAGCCGCGATTCTAATAACTGAGTCGCTCACTTATAAAATGTGAGAATTTAATGAAATCAATTGCGTGGATAAATACAGAATTCCCAAATGATGAAAATCACATAAGCTATGAAGCTGAAGATTCCCTGCGCGACTACGATATTATCGTTTTTGATCCAGAGCTGCCCTACTGTAGTCGAATTGAATTTACTGGAGGTGGGTCTTGCATATCCATTGAGAGTACAAACGAAATCAACAAGGCGTCATTGCATTGGGGCAGAGAGCTTACCGGTGCTCTTGCAGCTGGAAAGACTGTTTTTGTTGTCCTTAATGCTTATGAGGAGGATCAGGCCGCTACGGGCAGCACAATGCATTCGAGCAAAAGTAGGAACTATAGTACAACGATCATCAACAACTACCGGCTTATCCCAGGGAATCTTCGTGTTAGAAATGCACGAGGTCGACATGTCGTAGTAAAAGACCCCATGTTTAAAAGCCTTTACGATGCCACCAAAGAGATTTTAGAGTACCGTGTAATCTTTGAATCTTCAACAACAATGCGTACGGTCTTCACTGCTAAGGATGGAACCGCAGTCGGTGGGGTTATGAGCTTCAAGGAATTATCAGGCTCATTAGTGCTTCTTCCGTACTTTGGCTTCCAGCGCGATGATTTCATCGAAAACTCTGACGAAGGCCAGCGGGTTTGGAGCAAAAAAGCACTCAGCTCTTTTCATTCGCTCGTCAGTCAGTTGGTCGCGATTGATCGATCGTTGAGAAGTTCATCTGATCTAACTCCGCCACCGGATTGGCTAAATGGTATAACAAGCCCGAAAGCTGTAAAACAGATTGAAGGCAAGACCGTCGAGATTGATGCGCAAATAAATGAGCTCCATCGGAAGCGAGAAGAGCAGGAGCTCAAAAGGGCCGACATCCTCGAATACTCGCATCTCTTATATGAGACGGGTAAGCCACTTGAGCGAGCAATAGAGAAAGTGCTTCGTCTACTGGGCTACACGGTACAGACACTGAGCATTGGCGATCTTGAAATTGATCACGTGATCATAGGTCCCAGTGGAAGACGGATGATCGGGGAGTCCGAAGGTAAAGACTCGAGTGCCATCGATATTTCCAAATTTCGGCAGCTGGAGTCAAACATCGGAGAGGATTTTGAGCGTGACGAAGTAGAGCAGCCTGCAAAGGGCATTCTGTTTGGAAATGGATATCGTCTTTCCACTCCCGCAGTACGGGCGGAACAGTTCACCCAGAAAAGCCTGACAAATGCTAAGCGGCTCGGCTCGGCGCTCATCCGAACTGCTGATTTATATAAGATCGCGGTTTATCTCCTCGATAATCCTGAGGATGATGCCTTTAGGGCTAACTGCCGGACCGCAATTGAAGATAAAGTAGGTGGAATTGTTAGCTTCCCTGAACCATGAAGCAAACGAAGCGCGTTGCTTCTAAGATATTGCCGCACTTGACATCCTGAATAAATTCCTATATCTCCCCTCGGCATCAACCGGCGGGGATGGCAGCGTTTCTGTTTCCATCCCACCGGTTGGTCCCTGACGGGAGCGGACTTTGCGCAAAGCCGCTGTCGCGGAGATGGAAGGAACGGTTGATTTTGCCGGGGCTCCTGAAGGGACCGGCAAAACACTGTTCTTCCATGGCCCGGTCCCGCCGGGGGATAGACTGATATGATCCTCAAAAGGGATCATATTCAACACCAAAACAGCCGGGGCTTTCCTCAAAGCCTTTTCAAGCTGAACCACCCCACCCACACTCCCCCTATGCCTGAAAGGGCGGCAAGGGGAAGCCCCGGTGATGGTTTCTTCGAAATTCCCCGTGAACCCTCGGCCCGTGTGGCGCGGGGATACAGCTGTTTGCCGATCTCGCCCCAAACCTGCCTCAGGCGGCGCGCACCACCTTCAGGAATTCGGCTACATCCTTGTTCAGCTTCTCGCTGTTCTCCAGCAGGCTCTCGGATGTCTGCGCCAGTTCGCGGGCGGACACACCGGTTTCGCTGGCCTGCGCGCTCACCTGCGCAATCTTGCTGCTGACAAGTTCGGAAGCCTTCGCAACATATTGCACATCGCGGGCAATGGTGAGGGTGACAGCGCTCTGCTGCGAAACCGCCGAGGCAATGGCCATCGACACCTCGGACAGGCGCGTCACTTTCGTGCTCACCTGATCGATGCTGGAGACGGAACTATCAGCGGCCTTGCGGACATCGGCAATGTAATTGCTGATTGTGTCTGTGGCGGCTGCGGTCTGGTTTGCGAGCATTTTCACCTCGCTGGCGACAACCGCGAAACCACGCCCGGCATCGCCGGCGCGGGCCGCTTCAATTGTGGCGTTGAGGGCCAGAAGATTGGTTTGTGCGGCAATCTTGCGGATCAGCTCGACAGCTTCTGAAATCTGCGCCGAAGCGCGGACCAGATCGCTGCCAACGCCTTCGGCATGATGAGCAACCTCGCTGGCCTCTGCTGCCAATGTGTTGGTGTCGATGATCTGCATGTTGATGTCATTAATCGCGACGGACATTTCTTCCGACGCGTTGGCGACAGACAGCGCATTGGCCGAGGCTTCTTCGGAAGCCGAAACCACCTGCTCCGAGGCGGTTTGCGTGACTTCGGCGCTGCCGGTCAATTGTATGGAGGCCGCTGAAATCAGGCCGGAAAGCGCTGATACCTGCGCAACAATCTGCCCCACCGAGTTTTCAAAGGTGTCAGCCAGACGGTTGGCATCCGCCTTGCGCTGGGCAGCCTGCTCAAGGTTGCGGGCGACATCGCGCTGCGTCTCTTCAACCGCCCGCGCAACAAGCTTTGTCTTGAAGCTATCGATGGCGTCAGCCATCTGGCCAAGCTCATTCGCCTCGCCGGTGGAAGGCAATCTGACGTCCAGTTCGCCGTTGCCCATGCTCTGGATAGCGCTGGTCATCGCGTTGATCGGTTTGCTGATCGAGCTCCCGATGATCAGGACAAGAATGGTAACGATGACAAAGCAAAGGCCGAACACAGTCCAGATCATGGTGGCAATGGCCTGCTGTTCCGCGACCAAAGCTTTGTCCGTCTCTGCCCTGAAGGCTTCAATCGCCTTGTCGACATCGTTCAGCAAAGGCTCGAAAATGCCATAGGCCGCGTCACCACTGTCCATGGCAAGACTGAGGTCGATCGCTGTGGATGCCCAGGCTTTCACGGCATTCTGGTAGACCACGAGATTGTTGCGTATGGTTTCCTTGGAGGAGTCTGGAATAGCAGTGCCTTCAACAGCAGGGCCAAATTCCTTGACCCGCGCATCCAGTCTGTCGAGATACTGCGATTCACGGCGCAGCATGAAGTCTTTCTCATGCCGCCGCATCATCAGCATCAGCACGGAAAGATGGGGCTGGTCGAATTTGAACAACGGTGTTTCCACCTCGTGCACTGCCTTGCGCAACTCGCCTTCAAGGCCCAATGTCTCTTTCAGGCCAAGCTTGATCTGGTGAGCGCGCGCAATGTTGAACTGTCTGAGGTATCGTGACAGCGCATCTTCCGCCGGCTTGACAGTGTCCGAAATACTGGAAAGCGAGCGCTTGGTGGAAGACTCGCCAATAGCGGCCAGAGTCTGGCGCGTTTGCACGGCCATCTCATCGTGGCGGGTAGAAAATTTTTCATCTTTGTTCTGGAGAAAATCCTTCTCAAGGCGGCGCATCATCAGGACGGAAAAAGCCACCTTGTTTTTCTGGTCGTCCAGCAATTCGGCATAGGCATACTGCTCTTTGACAGCAGCGAAGCGGCGCTCTCCGTTCACATAGGTGAGGGCAACAACCAGAAGCCCAACGAGACCGACAGCACCAAGAAGCGCAATGCGATGGCTGATGCGGTCAAGGCCGAAACGGCGTTGGCCGATAACACGCCCATCAATGGACGTTTTGGACAGTGACATGCGGTTTCGCCCCCGAAATCCGCAGAAGTGACAGGTTTGGTTTCAGCTTTGCGATTGACCCCGCTTTTCGCCAGGAAATACCCGATTGCATTACAATCGACTTTTACTGACTTTGCTCTTGCTGGCTGACCTAAAGAAATGGACCTTTTCATTTAATGTTTAGTGAAAGTGTACAGATAATGCCCAAGGTATTGGGCTCACCCAGACCCCAAGGTATACAAACCGCTATGTCGATTGCGGAAAATCGAGTGTACCACTGGTTTTCTGGCGGCCTTGGCCTTACCTTCCGGCATTCGAACAATGCCAGCCTGACCGGAATATCCCAATGACCACCTTTTCTCCGCGCGAAATCGTTTCCGAGCTTGACCGCTACATCGTTGGCCAGAAAGATGCGAAGCGCGCTGTCGCTATTGCATTGCGCAACCGCTGGCGGCGTCAGCAGCTCACAGGCACCATGCGGGACGAGGTGATGCCCAAGAACATCCTGATGATTGGACCGACCGGCTGCGGCAAGACAGAGATTTCCCGCCGTTTGGCCAAGCTCGCCAACGCGCCGTTCCTGAAAGTGGAGGCCACCAAATTCACTGAAGTCGGTTATGTCGGGCGCGACGTTGAACAGATCGTCCGTGATCTTCTCGATATCGGCATTGCCCAGGTGAAAGAGGCAAAACGCAAGGAAGTGACGGCGCGCGCCGAAATTGCGGCCGAAGACCGTGTGCTGGATGTCATTGTGGGTGCCAACGCCAGCGAAGCGACGCGTGACAGCTTTCGCCGCAAGTTGCGGTTGGGCGAACTTGATGACAAGGAAATCGAGATCGAGATGCAGCAGGGCGGTGGTGGCATGCCCATGCTCGAGCTTCCCGGCATGCCCGGCGCGCAGATGGGGGCCATCTCCATCGGCGATATCTTCGGCAAGATGGGCGGGCGCACCAAGCCGCGCAAAACCACGGTGAAAGAGGCGCATGAGCCATTGGTGGCCGAGGAAAGCGACAAACTGCTGGATCAGGATGCCGTGATCAAGGAAGCCATCCGTCAGGTGGAAGACAACGGCATCGTCTTCCTTGATGAGATCGACAAGATCTGCGTGCGTGAAGGCCGCAGCGGTGGCGGGGAAGTATCGCGCGAAGGTGTGCAGCGCGATCTATTGCCGCTGATTGAAGGCACCAATGTTTCCACCAAGCACGGCGTGGTGAAGACAGACCACATCCTGTTCATTGCATCAGGCGCATTTCACATCGCCAGACCGTCAGACCTGTTGCCAGAATTGCAGGGCCGCCTGCCGATCCGTGTGGAACTGCAGCCGCTGAACGAAGAAGATTTCCGCCGCATCCTGACCGAGACAGAGGCTGCGCTCAGCAAGCAGTATGTGGCCCTGATGGGCACAGAGGGCGTCAAGCTCAGTTTCTCGGACGATGCCATTGAGGCCGTTGCCAAAGTGGCTGTCGAGGTCAACAGCAGCGTCGAGAACATTGGTGCACGCCGGTTGCAAACCGTGATGGAACGCATTCTCGATGAGATCAGCTTCACAGCACCTGACCGCACAGGCGAGACCGTCACCGTTGATGGCGACTATGTGCGTAAATACGTGGGTGAACTCGCCAAGAATGTCGATCTCAGCCGGTTCATTTTGTAAGAAATGGGCTGAGACCCTCTCTTCTCCTCTCCTCATATACGGGGAGGGGCTGGGGGTGGGGCCTCAGTGCTTCCTGCTGACATCGCGGCCCCACCCGGCCCGTCGCTGCGCACCGGTCCACCCTCCCCGTAAACGAGGAGGGTAACCATCGTCATTGCGTGTTCATCTGGAAACTGCCAAAGCAACCGTCTGATCAATGGAGTTGAAGCAGCCCATGTTTTCCGTCGAAGTCCGTGACCGCATCATGATCGCGCATTCCCTGCCTGATCCGTTCTTTGGCCCGGCGCAGGCCAAGCACGGGGCAACGTTCGTTGTGGATGTCGCTTTCTTCCGCGAGACAATGACGAAGCAGAATGTTGTCGTGGATATCGGCGCGGCGCTTGAGGTGCTGAACAAGACCCTGAAGCCACTGGCATACAAGGATCTGGATACCATTCCCGCCTTCAAGGGAATCCTCACCACGACAGAGTTTCTGTGCAAGCACATCTTCGATGCCATGGTTGCAGCAGCCAAGTCCGGCGCATTGGGTGACGATGGCAAGGGCCTCGCCAAGATCCGCGTGACCCTGCATGAAACCGATCTGGCGCGCGCTGCCTACGAAGGCACTGTTGGGTGATTGACGTCGCGTTTTGCATTCCGGGCGATATCACCCTTCCGACCGGCGGATACAAATATGACCGCGAGGTGCTGGCACGCCTGCAGCAGCACGGTGTCAACGCCTCGCATCTCGTTTTGCCAGCCAGTTTTCCTGCGCCAACAACTGATGCATTGGCGGAAAGCGAGCGGCTGCTTGCCGCTATTCCCCGCAAGACAATCGTGCTGATTGATGGGCTTGCGCTGGGCGCCATGCCGCCCGAGATGATCGCAAGTCTGCCTGCCAGAACCGTTGCGCTGGTGCATCATCCGCTGGGGCTTGAGGCAGGGCTTGATCCTGCTCGTGCGAGCTGGCTCATGGCCAATGAAAAGGCCGTGCTGAAACAGGTGCGGCACACGATTGTCACAAGCGAAACGACGAAGACAATTTTGATCGCAGATTTTGATTTGACCCGTCAGCAGATCACCGTGGCGGAGCCGGGCACTGCAAGGGCAACGCGTGCTGCTGGCGGTGGCGGCTCGTTACACATGCTGGCTGTTGGTGCTGTATCCGAGCGCAAGGCCTACGACCGTCTGGTGGCTGCCCTTGCACCCCTCACAGATCATGACTGGCACCTGACCATAGCTGGTTCGCTGGACCGCTCACCGGAGGCTGTCAGCACCCTGTGTGACGTGATCGCTGGATGTGACCTTGCCGCGCGCGTGACCCTGGCGGGCAATGTGGATGATGCAACGCTGGAAGCGCTTTATGCCAGGAGCGATCTTTTCGTCAGCGCCTCCCTGTTTGAAGGCTATGGCATGGCGCTGACCGAAGCGCTGGCGCGCGGCCTGCCCATCATCACCTCGGATGGCGGCGCTGCTGCTGATACCGTGCCTGATGCTGCCGCCATGAAAGTGCCTGCGGGGGATACCATGCTTATTTCGCACGCGCTGCAAACACTCATCACCGACCCTGCCAAGCGTATACGCATGGCCGATACAGCCTGGGCCGCTGCCGCCCTCCTGCCCACATGGGATGACACGGCGCGCGACATCGCCGATACGCTCAAAACACTGACATGATAACAAGGATTTTATAAATGACATTCAGCGCCGAATGGCTCGCCCTGCGTGAACCTGCTGACCACGCTGCCGTGAACCCCGAAGTGCGGGCGGCCCTTGCAGCGCGTTTCGCTGGCAAGACGTCCGTCAACGTGGTTGATCTGGGCAGCGGAGCTGGCTCCAACCTGCGTGGCACATGGTCCATCCTGCCTGATGACCAGACATGGACACTCGTCGATTATGATCCCAAATTGCTCGATGCCGCTCGCCTGCGTCTGGCACAGTGGGCGGATACGGCGCAAGCCAAAGGCGAGGGCATCGAATTGACCAAGGCTGGCAAAACCCTGCGTGTGATGTTCCAGGAAGCAGACCTGTCAGGCGGTGAATTCGGCGAGGTTGTTGCCGGCGCTGATCTGATCACGGCGGCTGCCTTGTTTGATCTCGTCTCTGTGCCCAGCATTGAGAAACTGGCGGAGGCCGTGGTGCACAACCAGCAGGTGTTCTTCACCGTTTTGACCTACGACGGCCATTCGCGCTGGACACCACCGCATGCCGCTGATGCCGCGATGTGCGAGGCTTTCAACGCCCACCAGCGTGGTGACAAGGGCTTTGGCCCGGCGGCAGGTCCCGGCGGCACAACAGCGCTCGCCAAGGCCTTCTACGGGCGCGGCTACCGCGTGCTGCGCGGCACCAGCCCATGGGTGGTGGACAAGAGCTTTGGCTCGCTCCGGCGCGAGCTTGACACAGGCTTTGCCGGTGCTGTCAGCGAGACAGGCACAGTGGAAGCAGCCGTCGTGGAAGACTGGCTGAAACTGCGCCGCTCATCCAAGGCGGGTGTCACTGTGATTGGTCACGAAGACCTGCTGGCGATGGGGTGACGGTAATAATTCTCACCGCACCTTGATCTTCGGCATCATGCGCCTGAGCACATTGTCTTTGCGGATGAAATGATGGAACAGCGCCGCGCCGATGTGGGCTGAGACCATCAACCCGAGCAGGATCGCGCCCCATTTGTGCAGAAAGAACACGGTTGCAGCCCGAGATTGGTCTGGCGTTGTCAGGCCCGGCAAGCTGAACCAGCCATGGATGCTGAGGGCCGGATAGAGCGAGACACCAATCCAGCCCAGCAGCGGCACAGCAAGCAGCAATCCGTAAAGACCCCAGTGGGTGAGATGGGCCACGCCGCGCTGCCATGGTTCCAGTGTTGGCTCATCAGCAGGTGCGCCCTTCATGAAGCGATAGGCAAGGCGGGCTACAACGATAAACAGCAGGATGAAGCCACCAAGCTTGTGGTTATCATAGAGAATGTTGGTCAAGGCATCGAACTTTGTCACCTCGCCACGGTAGGTCATGTAGAGACCAATCGGAATAAGCGCGAAAACGAAAGCCGCCGTGATCCAGTGGAACTGGCGAGCCGCACCTGAATAGGTGTCGGAGGTCTTGGTGTTTCCCTGAACGTCATGTGTCTGCGAAACGTCATTCATGGAGCTCTCCTGTCATCGCCTGTGTCCAGTACTTATAATGGCACTTTTTATGACAATGGGAAGATGGGCTGCCATCAGCGACATCTGACACTTTGTTTACCTGCATTAACGCGGTCTTAACGTTGGGGCGATTGGGTATGACAGGCCTTTTCTGCCGGTGATTCGCTGGCAGTGCAGGTCAACCAATTTGATACCAACCAATTTGATACCAACCGGGATGATGTGGCACTGCCAATGTCGGATGACGATCTGACCAAACCTCTGGGCATGGACCGTGATGCGAAGAAGGCGTCACGCAAAAGCCTGCCGGTTGCGCGCATCACCGCCATGCTTTGTGGCGCTTTGCTCGCCAGCGTTGCCGGTTTTGCTGCCTTTACCAATGATCCGCTTGGCGGCGAGCCGATGGTGGTTGCTTCCATTGACAAGATGCCGAAACGCGAAACCGGGCCTGCGCCACAGGCCCCTGTTTCAGCCCAGCCTGAATCCCCCAATGTGCGCGAAGTGCCCCAGCAGAACCGCAGCCAGCGTGGAGCAGCCGAGCTTGAAAACGACGCTGGCGTAAAGGTGCTGCGCACCAACGGACAAGCGCCGGGTTCTGTCATCATCCGCGTGCCTGATGCACAGCCAAGCATCCGTCTGGCACCAGCCCCTGATCGCCGCCTGATCGAGAAAAATCGCCACGGCAATCTGCCAAAAATTGGGCCAGATGCCCTGCGCGCTTCCGATGTCTATGCCCGTCCTGTGACGCAATTGCAGAAGGTGGCCGCAGTGCGCGTCGCCATCGTCATTGGTGGTCTGGGCATCAGCAACAACATCACGCAGGACGCTATCCAGCGCCTGCCCGGACCCGTCAGCCTCGCCTTTGCGCCCTACGGGGCTGATCTGGAGCGGCAGGTGACGCGGGCGCGCGACGATGGCCATGAGGTCCTGCTGCAGACGCCGATGGAGCCGTTTGACTATCCCGACAACGATCCCGGCCCGCAGACATTGGTCAGCACACTCTCGGCGGAACAAAACCTCGACCGCCTGCAATGGCTGATGAGCCGGTTCTCGGGCTACATCGGCGTGGTCAACTATATGGGTGGCCGCTTTACATCGACTGACGCTGCGCTCGCGCCTGTGATGAAAGAGATTGCCAGTCGCGGCCTGCTTTATCTGGATGACGGCTCCTCTGGGCGCAGTATGGCAGCACAGGTGGCTGCCGGAGCCGGAGCTTCTTCAGCCAGAGCAGACGTGGTGATTGACGCCATCCAGCGCGGTGCTGACATCGATATCGCTCTGACGCGGCTTGAAAAGATCGCACGCGAAAAGGGCAGCGCCATCGGCTATGCGGCAGCCTTGCCCGTGACACTGGAACGCATCGCCCGCTGGTCGCGCGCCGCCGAGGCCAAGGGCATCACATTGGTGCCGTTGAGTGCGGTTGTCACCTCTCCGAAGAGGAGCTGATATGGCAGGAAAAGCAACCTCTGGAAACGCAAAAGCCACGAAAGGCGGGCCTTATCGCCCCTGTGTTGGCGTCATGCTAATCAACCGGGATGGATTGGTCTGGATTGGTGATCGCCGCAAGGACGCAACGCCCGAGCATGTGGGCGGTGGTTTTTCCTGGCAGATGCCACAGGGCGGTCTCGACAAGGGGGAAGACCCCTACCACGCTGCCTTACGCGAACTGGCTGAGGAAACCGCCGTCACATCAACGTCATTTCTCGCGGAAGCGCCGGACTGGTATGCCTATGATCTGCCCAACGATGTGGCGCAGAAATCATGGAAGGGCAAATACCGCGGGCAGACGCAAAAGTGGTTTGCCCTGCGTTTTGAGGGGGAGGACAGCGAAATCAATGTCCTCAACCCGGGACCCGGCCACAAGCCGGAGTTTTCAAACTGGCGCTGGGAGAAAATGGACCGGTTGGTAGAATTGATCATTCCGTTCAAACGCCCGGTTTACGAGAAGGTGGTTCTGGCCTTCCGGCATCTCGGCGCATAGGGTCAGAATCTGGGCTGCGGCAACAGACGCAACGAGAAAGCTTGCTGTTTCGCCTCAATCTGTCCATGTTTGGCAACGAAGCGGGTTGTGCCAAACGGTTCGCTGCCTGCCGGTTTTCTTTGTGACAGCTTGGTTCGTTGTCATTTCAGTTTTGGTCGATGCTGATTGAGGTTCTGGACGTGAATTTTCGCAAACGCGCACATCAATGGTCTCTCGCTGGCATGCTTGCTGTGGCGCTTGCCACGCCGGTGGCTGCACAGGCCCGCAATCCTGCCCAGACATTCGGCGCAGCGGAAACTTCCTATGGCAATTTTCTGGCGGCCATTGCAGCTGACAGCAAGCGTGATGCCCGCGCGGCAGCCCACTTCTTTCGCGAGGCTTTGAGGGCTGATCCGCGCAATGCAGAATTGCTGGAGCGCGCCTTTGTTGCCTCTGTGCAGGATGGCTCGATGACCGATGCCTTCCGTCTGGCCGAACGCGTGATCCAGCGCGATCCGCAGAATGCATTGGCGCATCTCGTCATTGGCGTGCGCGCATTGAAACAACGCCAGTTCGTGACCGCCCGCAGCAGCTTCCAAAAGGCAGGCGGACGTGGCCGCAACGCTGATCTGAGCGCTGCGCTGCTGGTGGCCTGGACCCATGTCGGCAGCGGCGAGTTGAAGAAGGCACTCGAGATTGTTGATCGCTTTGCCGAGCCGCAGCTCGCGGTCTACCGCAATCTCTACGGCGGGCTGATGGCGGATGTCGCCGGTGACAAGAAGGAAGCGGCGAAGCGTCTTGGCGCAGCCTATGCGTCCGATCCCGGCGTGATCCGCCTTGCAGACACCTATGCCCGGTTCGAGGCACGCCATGGTGACAAAGCCAAGGCCAAGGCTATCTACGACAAACTGGCCGAGCGGCCTGTACAACTGCCTTTCATCGCCAAGCCCAAGAAAGCGATGGACGACGGCCTTGTGCCAGACCCAATAGTGCTGAACGTGGTGCAGGGTGCGGCTGAGGTGCTCTACACCTCGTCAGACACAGGCGGGCGGCGCGGCGCAGAACTCATTGCAGTGGTTTATCTCCAGCTCGCTGGTTTCCTGAATGACGAGCACGATATGACCACCATCGCGCTCGCCGAGAACTTTGAGTCCCTGAAGCAATACGAGCGCGCGATTGAGCTTTATGGCCGCGTGACCGAGGATTCCGGCCTCAAGACCCGCGCGGTCATCCGCGCCGCCTATGCCTATACGGAAATGAAACAGCAGGCGCAGGCGATCAAGTTGCTTGAAGAGCGGATTGCCAAATCCCCCTTCGAGGTGAACCTGCACGAAACCGTGGCCGCCATCCATCGCACCGAGAAAAAGTGGAAAGAGGCAATTGAAGCCTCCACCAAGGCGATTGCGCTTGTGGACCGCACCAACAAGAATTACTGGAGCCTGTTTTATGGCAGGGGCATTTCCTACGAGCGCGACAAGCAATGGCCGCTCGCCGAAGTAGACTTGAAGCACGCGCTGTCCCTGTTGCCAGAAGACCCGAAGACAGAGGAAGACAAGGCGGGCCGTGCCCATGTGCTTAACCACATCGCCTACAGCTGGGTCGATATGGGCATGCACATCGACGAGTCATTCGTGATGCTGAAAAAGGCGGTCGAGTTGCAGCCCAAGGATGGCTACATCATCGACAGCCTTGGCTGGGCCTATTACAAGCTCGGCAAATATGAAGACGCCGTGCGCGAACTGGAGCGCGCGGTGGACATCAAGCCTGCCGACCCCGTTCTCAACGACCATCTGGGCGATGCCTACTGGAAAGTTGGCCGCCTCATCGAAGCACGCTTCCAGTGGAACCATGCGCGGGATTTGAAGCCGGAGCCGGATGATCTTGAGAAGATTCTGAAGAAGATCGACAAGGGCATGGACGAGCCGAAGGCGGCTGAGAGTGAAGCGCCGAAAAAGCCTGATGGTGGGTGAGAGTCACATTGGCTAAAATTTTTTATTCAGTTAATATACTGGTGCAAATTCAATTGTCTCATGTGAATTCTGCGTGCCGATTAAAATGAAAATTGTAATTTTCTTTCGCATTTTCTTTCGATTTGTTTTTAAAAAATTTAAAAATCTATTTTTTAATATGAAAAAATACTATTTAGATTCGCGCTTATCATGGAAAAATGGATCTGTATTTTTTGATCACACATTTTATTTATTTAGAGAAGAGGTTTATATTTATAGCAATCATGAAAAAGGCACAATTAAATTAAGTAAGATAGATTTTAATCAATTTATAAATTCTCTTAAATCATTGCAAAAAAATCAGGTTTTGCGAGTGAATGATGAACGTTACCAAATAATTGTGACTCACAAAGGCAGTTTTATTGAATTTGATCTTGATCCAAAATATAATATGAGCCTTGAGGAGTTTGACAGATTTATTGCTCGGATTGAAGTCTACGGAAATTAATTCAATAGCATGCAAGAAATATCTCCTCACATCTGCTGTTGAGATGTCTCAACAGTCATTGCCAAGCCTTTCTTGTGAAAGACAGAAAAGCAAGCCTCACCCCCGCATCCACCTCTGAATCCTCGGCCTCACCGGCAAAAATCCCCGGTACAACCCCTCTGCCAGCCAGGGCAGAGGCGGGACTGACGCGATCAACCCCAGCCAGCGCCAGCCGGGCAACACAAGCCAGAGCTGGATGAAGCCCCGCGCACCGCTCTTCAGCACACCGTCAGCCTGCATGACATGAAAACGCGCCAGTGCTGCATCCAGCGTGAGGCCAGCAGGCAAATCGTGGTTGCCCGGTTTGGCGAGATCATGCCAGTGAACAGCCTGTGCGCCGCGCGCCCGCTGATACAACGCAATCTCCTTTGCACAGAGCGGGCAGCTGCCATCGTAGAAAACGGTCAGGGCTGTCACGCCGTCAGTCCTCTGCACCGTAGTTGGCGGCAATAACCTCCGCCTTGCCGCGAATATGGTCTTTCATCACCTGCGCCAGCTTCACGCCGTCGCGGGCCCTGAGATGCGTCACCATCAGCACATGCTCGTCCATGGCGCGCCGCCACTGTTCTGGCGTCTTGTGCGCGGTGTAACGCATGCGCTGGATGCGGCTGGAGAGGCTGAGATAGATCGCCTGCAAGGCGCCGTTGCGGCTGGCTTTCATAATCGCTTCGTGGATGGCGCGGTTGGTGGTGAGATAGCCGTTCTCGTCCTCCGCCTTCCAGCTGAGCATCATCGCGTCAGTCTGGCGGGCAATCTCGTCGATCTCTTCCGGGGTTGCGCGCTGGCAGGCAAGTTCCGCCGCTGTCGCCTCAAGCCCCGCCACCACCTGCACCATGTCATCGATCTCGGCGGCATTGAGCGTAGCGACTCGCGCGCCCCGGTTGGGCAGAAGCTCCACAAGCCCTTCGCTGGAAAGGATCTTGATCGCCTCTCTCAGCGGCGTGCGCGAGGTGCCGAACCGCTCACACAGTTCCAATTCGTTGACGCGGGCCTTTGGTTCCAGCTCTCCAGAAAGGATCAGTTCACGCAAACGATCCGCCACCTCATCATGGAGGTAGCGCCGCTGGATGCCTGCAATGGCTGAAATGCGAGTCATTGGTGCATCATAATGCGGGATCGGGCGATGTCACCTCATGCAGTGATGCAAAAAGAGGTCACCAGTGACGCATCACCCTTTCATGCCACCGCTGGTCAGACCACCCACAACGCGCTCCTGAAAAATCGCGATCAGGATGCAGATAGGCACGATTGCAACAATGAGTGCGGCTGAAATGATCGGCCAGGGAAACGAGAATTCACCCTGATAGAGTGTGATACCGACCGGCAAGGTGCGGCTCGCCACCCGTGGTGAAAGTGTCAGCGCCAGAAGAAACTCATCCCAGGCATTCACAAAGGCCAGAATGCCTGCCGTGAACACACCCGGTGCTGTGAGAGGAATAACCACATGCCACAGCGCGCCAACCCGTGTGCAGCCATCAATCATGGCGGCATTTTCAAGATCTCGCGGGATATCCTGAAAGAATGAGATCAGGACCAGAGTGCACACCGGCATCGACAAAACCGCATAGGGGAAAATCAGCGCCCACCATGTGTTGAGGATGGAGAGATCCCGCATGACGCTGAACAAGGGCACCATGAGCGAAATCAACGGGAACATCGATACGGCCAGCAATGCTGAGAGAATGAGATTGGGCGCTGGCAACCGCAAACGCACAAGGGCATAGGCCGCCAGAGCGGATACGGTGACACAAAGCAGCGTGGACAGGGTGGCCACGGCAAAGCTGTTCCACATGAACGTCATGATTGGCTGGTCAACAAAGACGCGCGTGTAATTGGCCAGTGTCGGGGCTGATGGCCAGATTGTGATTGGCAGGCGCATCAACTCGCTCTCGGTTTTCAGCGAGGTGAAGAGAATCCACACAGCCGGGAAGAAGCCATTGATGGCAACAACTGCACCTGCAATCAGTGTGATGGCTTTCGTGGAAGGGAAACGCCCCATTGGTCTTGTGCTCATCAGTTGCGTCCCGCTGATGGATCGCGCCTTGTGTGGCGCAGATAGAAACTCGTGAGCATGGCCGAAGCAATGAACATCAGCACGGCAAGCGCTGAGCCATAGCCAAGGTCCAGCACATCAATGGTTGTCTTGTGGATATACATCGCCAATGTTTCGGTGGCTGTGCCGGGACCGCCATTGGTCATCGCATGAGGGATATCGAACGTCTGGATGGCCGTGATCGTGCGGAAAATAAGGGCCACAACAATAGCGGGCCGAAGCATCGGAAGGGTGATTTCGATAAATTGTCGCCAGGTTGATGCACCATCAACCTCTGCGGCTTCATAGAGCGATTTGGGAATGGTCTGTAATCCGGCCAGCAGAACGAGGGCTGCGAAGCTTGATGATTTCCAGATGATGGCAAGGCAGATGGCAAAGAAAGCCGGGCCTTCCTGTGTCAGCCAGTTCACGGGTTGCATGCCCACCCATATCAGCAGGTTGTTGACGAGCCCCTGCTTATATTCAAAGAACCAGCGGAAAATCAATCCTGCAAAAACCAGCGGCAGGGCCCATGGCAGCAGCAGGCCCAGACGCACAGGCCACTTGACCCTGAAGGGTTTGTTGGCAAGCAAGGCAAGCCCCAATCCCAATGCGACAGCACCGGGAACCGTGACCAGCACGTAGAGCAAAGTGTGCCATGTCGCCTCCCAGAAGCGGTTGTCACCCATGGCCTTGATGTAGTTTTCAAAGCCTATCCAGGGTTTTGCCATCCACGGCTCGGTCAGTTTGTTTTCACTGAACGAGCCGCGTATGAGATCGGCAATCGGATAAAGCACCGTCACCACCAGAAGAACAACAGCTGGCATCAGCATGGCAAAGCCAAGCCTCCGCTCTGATGCCTCCATCGGTGAAAGTTTTGCCATAGCTACGTCCGTCTCACAGGTGTCAGGATCAACGGAAGATCGTGGCAAGATCCTTCTGCATGTCGGCCAAGGCTGCATCAGCCGTCTTGGCCCCTGCAAGATAGGCGTTCATGTTGGTGCGCATCACTTCCGACACACGTGGATAGGAGGCTGACACAGGCCGCGAACGTGCGGTTTGCACAACCGGCAGTGCCTGCGCAAACCATGGGTTGGCCTTCAGCACATCGGCATCGGCATAGACCTCAGGAAACACCGGCATGTGTGAAGCGGCAATGGCCTGCATCTTCGATACCTCCGGTGACGAGAGATAGCGGATCAGCTTGTAGGCTTCCGCCTTGTTCTTCGAGAAGGAAGATATGGCCAATTGCCATCCACCGATGCAGGTAGCGGCTGCATTGGGGGTGAAGCCGGGCAGCGGCACGACGCCGATCTTGTCTTTCACCAGGCTGTCAGCATCACCCTGCGAGCGGTTCCAGACATAACCCCAGGACATCCCGTAAAGGAGGTTACCTGCCTGCAGGTTCTGACGAATGCGATCTGTGGGAATCTCCGCAAGGTTTGGTGGTGTCACGTTCGCGGCCTTCAGGCCAGCCCAGAGCTCGAAAGGTTTCTTGGCAGCATCGTTTGAAAGATTGAGCTTGCCGCCAGCATCAGTAAGCGAGCCACCCGCTCCCCACAGTGGCACAAGATAGGTGCAAACCGTTCCTTCAATGGGCGCACCGGCTGTCTGGAATCCTGAAAGGTTGGGATTGCCTTCCGCTTTCATGATTTTTTCTGCGCTGGCTTTCAGCTCATCCCATGTTTTGGGTGGCTGTACGCCATGCTTCTCAAGCAGGTCTTTCCGGTAGTAGAGGAACTGCGCATCCGCAAAATAGGGCAGCGCAATAACCTTGCCGTTGACGATATTGGCTTCGCGGTAGGCGGCAAGATACTTCGACATAACCGCATCTTTTTCAGCACCAAGATAGCCATCCAGCGGCTCGGCCCAGTTTGCAGCTGCCCATTGGGCAGGGCGGATGACGTCAATGAGGATCACATCCAGCGCTGCGTCCTTTGAAGCGAGAACAGTGTTGAGATACTGCTGTTGCTGCTCGGATGTTGCACCCCCGACTTCAACCTCGATCTTGACGCCCGGTGCGCGCTTTTCATATTCGTCGGCAATCTTGCGCATCACATCAGGCCGCTGCTGTCCGCCTGTAAAAATGCGCAGTGTCGTCTGCGCCATGGCGACTGATGAGGCTCCGAAGGCCAGTGTGGCAGCAAATGCAGCCAGGATATGACGTCTTTTCATGGTTTTCTCCCCAAGGTTATGTGTTTGCGCCGGTTATCGAACGGCCAGTCCCGTATCCAGATCAAAAAGATGAAATTTGTTCAGGGCGAATTGTACCCTGGTTGTCGCGCCTGTTTTGAGGGCAGCATCCGGTGGAAACCGCCCGGTGACTTCAATATTGCCGATCCGCAGCAAAGCCAGCGTGTCGGATCCCAATGGCTCTGTCAGAAGGATGTCAGCTGAAAGGGCCGTTTTATCCTTCCCATCCGCCAGAATGATATGCTCCGGCCGGATGCCAAACTGCATCGATTTGCCGTTGTAGGCAGCAACAACAGCGCGTTGCGCCGCTGGTATCTCCAGCCGGGCACCGCCATCAAGCACAAGTTCTTTGCCGTTGGCATCGATCTGGCATTTGGCAAAATTCATGGGCGGTGAGCCGGTAAAGCCTGCCACAAATAACGTACGAGGCCGGTTGTAGATCTCATCGGGAGAGCCAAGCTGTTCAACATGGCCACCCTTCATCACGGCAATCCGGTCTGCCAGCGTCATCGCCTCCACCTGATCGTGGGTGACGTAAACAACGGTGTTGCCAAAGCGCTGGTGCAGCTTCTTGATTTCAACACGCATCTCTGCCCGCAATTGCGCATCAAGATTGGACAGTGGTTCATCAAACAGGAATACCTTGGGATCACGCACGATGGCGCGGCCCATGGCGACCCGCTGACGCTGCCCTCCTGAAAGCTGGCCCGGGCGCCTGTCCAGAAGATGCTCGATTTGAAGAACCTTTGCAGCCTCGCTGACCTTCGCGCTGACAGCGTCCGGCTTGGCACCGCGCATGCGAAGGCCAAACCCGATATTCTCCCGGACTGTCTTGTGGGGATAAAGTGCGTAGTCCTGAAACACCATGGCGATATCACGATCGCGCGGTGCCAGATCATTGACTGTATTGCCTGCAATTCTGATGTTGCCCGAAGAGACGGACTCAAGCCCTGCGATCATGCGCAGAAGGGTGGATTTTCCGCAGCCTGACGGGCCCACAAGCACCAGAAACTCACCATCGCTTACGGCAATATCGATTCCATGCAGAACCTTGATGGTGCCGAAATCCTTGGTAACCGCTGATATATCGAGCGCAGCCAAACCAACTCCTCCCGATTTCTTTATTATCTTCAGATATTATCAGGTCTTATATAAGACGCGTTGCACCTCTGTGGTCAAGGACAATCGGATTGCAATCTCTCGCAAAGGGATTTTCGCTTTTCGCGGCATGCCGCTGTGGTCTATCTATGGCTAACGATCGGCTCCCAAAGAACTGGCATTCAACATCATGCTCGAAACGCTTCTGCCCGCCAATGTTTCGCTGACTGTCGTTCTGCTGCTCATCGGCATCAGCTTTCTCACCTCTGCACTGACGGCTGCCTTCGGCATCGGTGGCGGCGTGGCGATGCTCGGAGCATTGGCGGGCTCAGTGCCGCCAGCTATGGTGGTGGCCGTGCATGGCATCGTTCAGCTCGGCTCCAACACGGGGCGGGCCATTCTGCAACGCACGCATGTGCTGTGGCGGCCCACATTGATCTTCTCTGTCGGCAGCCTTGTTGGCGCACTGGCGGGGGCTGCACTCTTCGTCAATCTGCCGGAGCGCCTGCTGCTGATCCTGCTCGGCGTCTTTATCCTGATCATGACCTGGATACCAAAGCCGCGCATTCCTGGTCTTGCCTCCACCGGCATGCTGATCGGCGGGTTTATTGCCACCTTTCTCACCATGTTTGTGGGGGCTACTGGCCCCTTTGTGCAGGCCCTGTTTTTGCCCATGGATCTGGAAAAGCGTGTGCTGGTTGCCAGCCATGCCATGTGCATGACCATCCAGCACGGGTTGAAAGTGGTGGCCTTTGGTTTTCTGGGCTTTGCCTTTCAGGACTGGTTGCCCCTGATGATCGCGATGATCGCATCGGGCTTTCTCGGCACGTGGTTCGGCACGCGATTGCTCGATAAAATCCCGCAGGGGGTGTTTGAAAAGACACTGAAAGTGCTGCTGACGCTGGTAGCGCTGGACCTCATCCGCCGCGCAGTGATGAAGGCCTAGATTTTACCACTCAGCGGATTCGCCGGGTCCCAGGAGTACGCCACAGTTTCAAAGCGCATGTAGAGCGCGTCGATCAACAGGAGCTTGCCCACAAGCCCTTCACCGAAACCAACGATCTCGCGGATCACCTCCATCGCCTGCATGGTGCCAACAACGCCTGTGAGCGCGCCCAGAACACCGGCTTCCGAGCACGTTGGCACAACGCCCGCTGCGGGTTTCACAGGAAACAAACAGCGGTATGTGGGGTTGGGTTTGCCGCTTGCATCTGTTTCATGAGCGCGGATAGTGGTGAGCGAGCCGTCAAACTCGTTGACGCTGGCTGTCACCAACGGGCGTCTGGCATGAAAGCAGGCGTCAGCCACGGCGTAGCGCGTGTCGAAATTATCCGAGCCATCCGCCACGATATCATAGTGTGCTATCAAATCCCGCGCGTTCTCTGCTGTGATGCGGAAGGCATGCGCCTCGAAAGCGACATGCGGGTTGAGCGCAGTCACGGCTGCCTTGGCGCTGTCGGTCTTCGCCTGCCCAATCGAAGACGTGGGATGCAGCACTTGCCGCTGCAGGTTGGAGAGCGACACCGTGTCATCATCCACCACGCCCAGGGTGCCAACACCGGCGGCAGCGAGATACTGGATCAGCGGCGAACCAAGCCCGCCAGCGCCAATCACCAGCACGCGCGCGGCTTTCAGCCGGGCCTGACCCGGCCCTCCCACACCGCGCAGCACAATGTGGCGTGCATAGCGCTCAATCTCGTCTCCTGACATCATATGGATGAACTCGCACGGGGTTAACCATTCGGCAAGGTTAACGTTCCGTTACG
This sequence comes from Beijerinckiaceae bacterium, assembly GCA_051649305.1. Taxonomy (GTDB): domain Bacteria; phylum Pseudomonadota; class Alphaproteobacteria; order Rhizobiales; family Beijerinckiaceae; genus JADCCX01. The sequence goes on along the minus strand of JBOFGV010000073.1, from coordinate 107,879 downwards.
CGCCGGATCGTGCTTCTGATGGTTAATCAGGAGTAAAGACAATGGGCTTGTCAAACCACTTTGCGGTGATGCAATTGCTCGGCTCTGCATTGTGCGCAGCAGCTGCTTTTGGTGTGCTGCTGACCATGATGCTGGTGCGTGGCAACACCCGTGCCGCCGGACAGGAGGGTGCTGTCTATGATATCGCCTTCACAGACAAAACCTATCTGATCGCCTCGATCCTCGCCAGCATTGGCGCGCTGCTGTCCTATCGCTTCAGTGTCGGTACATTCGCCGCTTTTGTCTGTGTGGCGATATCGTTCCAGATTGCCGAACATTGGCTGATCCCCCGTTTGCAGGCTGCCGCCGAGCGTGGAGATACCTTGCCGCTGACAGGGGCCCGCGCGCGTTTTGAACTTGTTCAGGCCGCTTGTCTGGCGCTGGTGTTTTTCAACATTTCGATGCCACCGCTGATTATACTGGCGCGGGTTTATGGGCTTTAAAACGTCATTGCGAGCGCAGCGAAGCAATCTAGCCTAAAATGCTAACATTTTTTAAGTCCGGAAGTCTGACTGGATTGCCGCGTCGGCTACGCCTCATTGCAATGACAGTGGAGTAGCCTCTCACATCCGGAACACACCGAACTTCGTCGCCTCAAACCAACCGACATTCTATCCGCTTGCCAACAACACCTGCGGCACGGTGCAGTGTTTCAAGCGTGATATTGCCATCCCGTGGGCTCAGCAGTTTGTCTACCTGAGAACGGCTGGTCTGCATCAATTCAGCCATGCGCTTCTTGGTTATTTTCTGCGTCTTCATGGCCTCCTGCAATTGCCATGCAATCGCTTCCTTTTCGGCAATGGCCTTAAAGGGTGCATAAACGCCCTCCTCACCCAGAAGATCATCAAGGCTTGTGCCCCAATGCGGATTGTTGCTCATGTCAGCATCTCCTTCATGCGTTTGCGGGCCAATGCGAGATCATCATCAGGCGTACCTTGCGTTTTCTTGATAAACCCATGGACAGCACCGATACGATGCCCCGAAATGAAAAACAGGACGCGTGCAATGCGGCCTCCAGTCAGACTTGATCGTACTTCCCAAAGGCCCTGACCAAGCGCACGACAAACAGGCATGCCGATTGGCCATTGTGTCTGCACGCGCATGAGATCAAGCCCGATGATATGTCTATCCTCCGCATCAAGGGTACGCAGCCAATCCCGAACAGGTTCAGAGCCGCCTGCCGTCCGATAGAAGATGACCCGTATCAACGGCTCTTTGTCTTTACTCAAAATAGCACCAATTGATGTACTTTAAAAGATACATTTTGGGGTGTTCAATAAAGACATCCCCCTCACATCCGGAACACACCAAACTTCGTCTCTTCCACCGGTGCATTCAGACACGCGCTGAACGCCAGTGCCAGCACGCGGCGGGTTTCGGTTGGCAGGATGATGCCGTCATCCCAAAGGCGCGCAGTGGCATAGTAAGGGGAGCCTTCCTCTTCGTATTTCGCCCGGATCGGCGCCTTGAACGTGGCTTCTTCCTCAGCACTCCAGGCCTTGCCTTCCATCTCGATGTTGTCGCGCTTGACGGTGGCCAGCACGGAGGCGGCCTGCTCGCCGCCCATCACCGAAATGCGGCTGTTGGGCCAGCTGAACAGGAAGCGAGGGCTGTAGGCGCGGCCGCACATGCCGTAGTTGCCGGCACCAAAGCTGCCGCCCAGCAACAGCGTGATCTTGGGGACTTTGGCGCAGGCAACGGCAGTGACGAGCTTGGCACCATCCTTGGCGATTCCGCCAGCTTCATGCTGCTGGCCCACCATGAAGCCGGAGATGTTCTGCAGGAACAGCAGCGGTATCCGCCGCTGGCAGCAGAGCTCGACGAAATGCGCGCCCTTGCGCGCACTTTCCGCAAACAGGATGCCGTTGTTGCCGATGATGCCGACGGGAATGCCGTGGATGCGGGCAAAGCCCGTCACCAGCGATTTGCCGTAAAGCGCCTTGAATTCATCGAAGTCCGAACCATCAACCAGACGCGCGATCACCTCGCGGATGTCATACTGCTGCTTCAGATCGGTTGGCACGAGGCCCAGCAGTTCCTCGGCATCGTATTTAGGCTCGGCAGGCTCGGCGAGGGCTATATCGATGGATTTGCGTGTGTTGAGATTGCCGACAATGTTGCGGGCAATCGCCAGCGCATGCACATCGTCCGCCGCCAGATGATCGGCTACGCCGGAGACGCGGGTGTGGACATCACCGCCACCGAGATCTTCGGCCGACACCACCTCGCCGGTGGCGGCTTTCACGAGGGGTGGCCCCGCCAGAAAGATCGTGCCTTGTCTACGCACAATCACGGTTTCATCGGACATGGCGGGAACATAGGCCCCGCCTGCGGTGCAGGAACCCATCACCACCGCGATCTGCGGAATGGCGAGCGACGAAAGATTGGCCTGATTGTAGAAGATGCGGCCAAAATGCTCCCGGTCCGGAAAGACCTCTGTCTGGTGCGGCAGGTTCGCCCCGCCGCTGTCGACGAGGTAGACGCAAGGCAGGCGGTTTTCGCGCGCAATCTCCTGCGCTCTGAGATGCTTCTTCACCGTCATGGGATAGTAGGTGCCGCCCTTGATGGTGGCGTCGTTGCAGACAATCATCACTTCGCGGCCCTCAACACGGCCAATGCCCGCGATCATGCCTGCGCCGTGGATATCATCGTCATACATACCGTAGGCCGCGAGATTGCCGATTTCGAGAAAGGGTGATCCGGGATCGAGCAGGCGCATCACGCGTTCACGTGGCAGCAGTTTTCCGCGCGCGGTGTGGCGCGCGCGCGCTTTCTCGTTACCGCCGGCTGCGGCAGTGGCTCGCCGCTCCTGCAACTCGGTGGTCAGGCCCGCCCATGCCGTCTTGTTGGCGGCAAATTCAGCTGAAGCCGTATCCACTTTCGATTTGATGACGGGCATGTTTGTTTCCTCACCACGAAATTTTATTGCGCATGTTTATGGCGCGGCTTCGGGCAGAAGGAAAGGGGGCTGATCGCGGAGATTTTAAAGTGATTACCGGATGGGGTAGCTCACGCCACTTCACTCTTTTCAATCACCCAGCTTTCAGCGCGTGACGCGCTCTCCCAGTCTTTCCAGCTGGGCAGCGCCATCATGGTGTCCATGTATTCCTGCGCCGTTTTTGAGCGTGGCAGATCATAGACATGGAAACGGTTGATGACGGGGGCAAACATCGCGTCGGCATTGGTGAAAGAGCCGAAGAGGAATGCGCCACCAGCCCCGAAGCGTTGGCGCGCATCAGACCAGATGGCATCGATGCGCTCCACATGCTTTTGCGCCTCCGGGCTGACGATGTGCTTTTTAACCTGCCGCCGCATGTTCATCGGGCAATCACGGCGTAGTGCCGCAAAGCCTGCATGCATTTCAGCCGAAATGGCGCGGGCATGGGCGCGGGCCGCCATGTCCTTTGGCCAGAGACCGGCGTTGGGAAATTTGTCGTTGAGATATTCAAGAATGGCGATGGTCTCGAAAATCGTCACATCGCCATCAATCAGCGTGGGTACAAGACCAGTCGGCGAATGCGCCAGCATGTCTGCACGCGTGCTGGGCATGTTCATGGGGATGACGACTTCCTCAAAGCTGAGGCCAATCTGCTTCATCGCGATCCATGGCCGCAGGGACCATGAGGAATAGTTCTTGTTGCCGATGACAAGTTTCATGGAAATCTCTCAGATGTTCTTGCGATAAACGATGAAGGACGAGCGCGGCGTGATCGTATCATAAAGCGAGCGGGCCGGTGCGTTGTATTCCTGCGTCTGCCAGTAAACGCGGAAGGCCCCCTTGGCCTTGGCCGCTTCCTCGCAGGCGAGAATGAGCTTTTTTGCGGCTTCGCCTCCGCGCGCCTGTGGATCAACGTAGAGATCCTGCAGATAGCAGATGGGCCGCGTGTCCCAGGTCGATTCGTGGAAGACAAAATTGGTCATGCCAATCACTTCGCCGTCCCGCTCGGCCACCAGCGCATGCAGCGTTGTCACGGGATCAAGCAGGCGCTTCCATGTGGCGGCAGTGACATCTTCCGATACACTGCCCCGGTAAAACGCGATGTATCCCGCCCAAAGCTTGCGCCAGGCCGCTTCATCAGCAGCTGTTGCCGCGCGAATGATTGTTTCACCCATGAAAGAAACCCTCCTGCTTGATAAATTTCACAAAGCAGGAAACAGCGCCAATGATGAAAACTGATTGAACCGATCAGCCTTGCACGTTGTGCAATTTGAGCATGGAGATCAGCAGTTCTGCCTGCATCTCCACATCCTGGCGCACATCAAGGGTTTCCTCCCGGTTGGCGCGCCACTCGGGCGGCAGCAGAAACTCGACGCTCTCGCGGTAATGGCGGCGCGTCAGGCCCATGACGAAAGTCGAGAGATCGACGCCCGGACCATAGAACAATGGGTCAATCTTGTAAGGCCCGTGGTAAACGCCGTGGGTCGTAAATCGCCTGAGGTAGTAGTCCAGCCATACAGCCGTTTGGGAAAGTGGCGAGGCGACCAGAACCGGCTGCCCCGGAAAGTTCTTCACCCATGAGGCAAAGGCAGGCATGGCCAGCGCCGGCCGCTGGGGATTGGTTGTGGTGTTGCGCCACGCCTCCGGATGCTTGCGAAACAGATCCAGTGTTTTGGAATCACCCGCAGAACCATCAAGCGCAGACATCGTCAACGTGCAGCTGCCCAGCTTGGAACCATGCTCTGCCACAGCCATGGCTCCGAGTGCACGCAGGGAGTTGCGGCGGATATCACCGCCATCAGTGTTCAATCGCACGACAATATAGACAATCGGACTTGTCTCATCATGCCAGCGCCGAAAGGGACGGTTCTCGGAAACTGTATTGGTGCTCATATCGGTGCTACGTCTCAGGTTTTTGGCTGGATCAATTCGACAAGACCACCCTCTTTTTTCCAGGCACCAAAGCCGCCTGCCATATGGGCAACCGGTTTCAGCCCCATGTCATGGGCCGTCTTGGCAGCAAGCGCCGAGCGCCAGCCACCGGCACAGAAGAAAACGAATTTCTTGTCTTCCTGAAAAATCGGTTTGGCATAGGGGCTTTCCGGATCAATCCAGAACTCCAGCATGCCCCTTGTGCAATGAAAAGCACCGGGCATCTTACCCTCGCGCTCCAGTTCGCGTGGGTCCCGGAGATCGACAAGCACAACATCATCGCGCCCAAGCAGGGCTTTGACAGCTGTCACATCCAATGTCTCGATTGCAGCCTCTGCCTCGGCAAGCAGGGTCTTGTAACCTTTGGTGATCGTTTGCGGCATGTCTGCTGCTCCGGCTCAGTCAACAATGAAGAGTTTCGCCCCTTTGGGCGCAAAGGATCGGTGGGCGGCATCGCCAAAATCCGAAACCTGATAGCTCATGCCAGCGGACAGAGTGAAGCTTCTGCCGTCTTTCAATTCGCTGATGATCTCGCCTTCGAGCACATAAAGGATATGGCCGCGGTCACACCAGTGGTCAGCCAAATAGCCCGGTGTGTAGGTAACATGGCGGATGCGGATATCACCCACGGTCTGCATGCGCCATTGCGCCTCGCCCGATTCGCCCGGATGCAGTGTTGGTGCAACCGCAGACCAGTCTGTGACCGTGAAGGGCAACGCAGGTATTTTCAAAGATGATTCTCCCCAGAACAGTATTATTTTAGCAGAACTGCATTCAACGGGAAAGCTTGCTGGAGATTTACAACCGCTGTGGGAAGCCTGTTCAGAGACAAACAGCGGCACAAATCTCTTGACCCCATCGCCGAACAGGGCGAACGCGCAGTATGTCTTCCACTGTTGCACCTGAAACCCTTGAACAATCCATGCTTGCGCTCGCAGCAGAGCGCGGCCCGGACAAAACACTGTGCCCGTCTGATGTCGCACGCGCCCTTGGCGGCCCGCACCCCGATGGCTGGGGCCCGCTGATGCAGCCCATCAGGCGCGTCGCAGTGCGTCTTGCAAAGGAGGGACGTCTGGTCATTACCCGCAAGGGAAAACCCGTCGATCCCGATGATTTTCGCGGTGTCTATCGTTTGGGATTGCCGAGAGAAGATTAGATCCCGATTACCACCGCCAAATTACCAGCGCCACTTGGGGCCGCCCTTTTTGCGCCATCCGCGCTTGCGACCGCGGGACCAGCCGGGTGGATTGCCCCATTTTGGCTTGGCTTCCGCACTCTCTGGTTTGAGCGCAACAACCGCTGCAACAGCAGCCAGGGCAGCCTGAAACAGGCGGCGTCTTGAAACGGTTTTATCAGCGTCAATCATCACATAGTCTCCTTATGAAAACGGCGCTTGCAACCTGTGCAACCTACCATTGCAAACAATCAGAAGGCAATCGGGCAATCAGCATGTGTGATTGGTTCAACATGAGAGTTTGATTGTTAGACCGATGCAAACAAGGCTATCCTTGATTGCAGATTGAGAGAACGACCATGACAACCACCATGTCCTCCACGCAAAAAACCTACACCGCCTCCATTATCATTGCGGCAGGTTGTGCCATCGCGATGGTCGGTTTTGGGCCGCGCGCCACCATGGGCTTCTTTCAATTGCCCATCATCCAGCAGAACGGCTGGGGCCGGGATGTCTTTGGTCTGGCAATCGCTGTCCAGAACCTGTTCTGGGGCATCGGCCAGCCCTTCGCGGGCGCTGTGGCAGACCGTTTTGGTGTCATGCGGGTGATGATCGGCGGCCTTGTGCTTTATGCTGCCGGTTTGGCGCTGATGACGGTGTCAACCACGCCGGCGGTTTTCACGCTCACTTCAGGCGTGCTGATCGGCTTTGGCCTGTCGGGCTGCTCGTTCAACCTCGTGCTCGCAGCCTTCGGCAAGCTGCTGCCGCCTGAAAAGCGCGCCATGGCCCTTGGTTTTGGTACCGCAGCAGGCTCCTTCGGCCAGTTCCTGTTCTCGCCATTGGCTGTGGGTCTCATTGATATGGCAGGCTGGCAGGGCGCGTTGCTGGTTTTCGCCTCGCTGTTGATTCTGACCATTCCTCTGACGATCTATCTCGCGACAGCGCCGCGCGGCAGTCTTGCTGCTGAACCGGAAGGCGACAAACGCACCCTCATGCAGACCCTCGCCCATGCATTCGGGCACACCAGCTATATCCTGCTGGTTTTGGGCTTCTTCACCTGCGGTTTCCAGCTGGCGTTCATCACCACGCACCTGCCTGCCTACCTGAAAGACATTGGCATTGCCGCCAGCATCGGGCCTTGGGTGCTCGCATTGATTGGCCTTTTCAACATCGTCGGTTCCATCTCTGCTGGCTGGATCATGACGCGCTTTCCGCGCCGCTATCTGCTGGCGCTCATCTATACCGGGAGGTCCCTTGCCATCATTGCGCTTCTGATGTTGCCACCATCACCAGCCCTCGTGCTGGCTTTTGGTGCAGCCATGGGTCTGTTCTGGCTGTCCACAGTGCCGCCCACTTCATCACTGGTGATGACCATGTTCGGCACACGGGACATGGCGATGCTCTATGGCTTTGCCTTCTTCAGCCATCAGGTCGGCGGCTTTTTGGGCGGCTGGCTCGGCGGCGTGTTCTATGAAATCTACGGCAACTACGATCTCGTCTGGTACGGCTCGATTGCCCTCGGCTTTGCCTCGGCACTGATCAACCTGCCGATTGTCGAGAAAGCAGCCCCTTCCCGAACGGTGCCACAACCGGCATAGTGTTGTCTTCTTAACGATCTGGAAGATGACATGAACACGTTTCGCGCACTGGTGGTCGACAAGCCCGATGGCCAATACACCGTTGGCATCCGCACGTTATCCGAGGCAGACCTTCCTGAGGGCGATGTCACGATCAAGGTGCTGAAATCGACAGTCAACTACAAGGATGGTTTGGCCCTCTCCGGCAAGGCTCCTGTGGTGCGGAAGTTTCCGATGGTGCCGGGCATTGATCTCGCGGGTGAGGTAACAAATTCGACCAGCGTTGATTTTAAAACGGGCGATCATGTTGTGCTGACAGGCTGCGGTGTCGGCGAAGGGCACTGGGGTGCCTATGCCGGCATGGCGCGGTTGAAATCGGAATGGCTGGTGCCGCTTCCCAAAAGCTTGACGCCCGCACAAGCCATGGCCGTGGGCACAGCAGGCTTCACGGCCATGCAGTGCATCATCGCATTGGAACGCCATGGCCTCACGCCTGCGCATGGTCCTGTTGTTGTCACCGGCGCATCCGGCGGCGTTGGCTCCGTTGCTGTCGCCATTCTCGCCAAACTCGGGTGGCATGTGATTGCCTCCACCGGGCGGCCAGCTGAAGCGGATTACCTGAAAGGTCTTGGAGCGGCAGAGATCATTGATCGTGCCGAGCTTGCTGTCCCGCCCCGCGCCATGGGCAAGGAGCGTTGGGCAGCGGCGGTTGATACCGTGGGTTCCACCACACTGGCCAATGTGATTTCCATGACAAAACACAGCGGCGCTGTGGCAGCCTGCGGACTGGCGGGCGGCATGGATCTGCCCACCAGTGTAGCGCCTTTCATCCTGCGCAATGTGGCGCTGCTGGGTGTTGATTCCGTCGGCTGTCCGCGCCCTCTCCGGTTGGAAGTCTGGCGAAGACTGGGCATCGATCTCGATATGGCCAAGCTTGACAGCATGACAACAAACATCGGCTTTGATCAGTTGATGGAAACCGGCACAGCTATCATCGATGGCAAGGTGCGGGGCCGTGTCGTGGTGGACATGGCGACAGCTTGAAGAAGATAAAAACGACGGGGGAAACCATGGCGCTGAAATCACGCACGGGCGGACAAATTCTGGTGGACCAGTTGCTGGTCCACGGTGTCACCGATATTTTTTGCGTACCGGGAGAAAGCTATCTCGCCGTGCTTGATGCGCTGCATGATGCTGATGTGCGCATCACGGTTTGCCGTCAGGAGGCAGGGGCCAGCATGGCGGCAGAGGCCGTTGGCAAGCTCACGGGCAAGCCTGGCATCTGCATGGTGACACGTGGACCCGGAGCCACCAACGCCGCCCACGGCATTCATGTGGCCATGCAGGATTCAACACCCATGATCATGTTCGTGGGCCAGATCGAAAAAGGCATGCGCGAGCGTGATGCCTTTCAGGAACTCGACTACCGCGCAGCCTTCGGCGGCATCGCCAAATGGGCAACAGAAATTGACGATGCAGCCCGCATTCCGGAATTGCTGTCGCGCGCCTTTCATGTTGCTACCAGCGGACGCCCCGGCCCTGTCGTGATCGCCCTGCCTGAAGACATGCTGGTGGAACTGGCCGAAGTGCCTGATGCGCCCGCCTTCAAGCAGGTGGAAACACATCCGGGCCTGACCGTGATGGCTGATCTGCAAAAGCGGCTCTGGGCCGCCAAGCGCCCCTTCGTGCTGGTGGGGGGTAGCCGCTGGAGCGAAGTCGCCGTGCAGCGGTTGATCCGCTTTGCCGAGCGTTTTGACCTGCCGGTGGCCACCACTTTTCGCAGACAGTCCTACTTCCCGGCAACGCACCCAAACTTTGCCGGTGATGCAGGCCTTGGCATCAGCCCTGCGCTGACGAAAAGCATCAAGGAGGCTGATCTGGTACTCTGCATCGGCGATCAACTGTCCGAAGCCTCCACCATTTCCTACACGCTGTTTGATATCCCCGGCGACGGCAAGAAACTCATCCATGTCCACCCTGATCCCGAGGAACTGAACCGCGTCTATGCGACAGAGCTTGCGATCAACGCGTCGCCGGAAGCCTTCACGGCGGCGATGGAAGGCCAGCAGCCACCCAACACCATTCCATGGAAAGACTGGACGCGCGAGATCAACACAGCGGCTGTCGCCTGGGGTGCGCAACCAACGCGCTCGCCTGGTGATCTGCAGATGAGCGAAGCGATGATCTGGCTGCGCAACTATTTGCCGGAAGACGCCATCATCACCAACGGTGCTGGCAATTACGCCATCTGGATTCACCGGTTTTACCATTTCCGCAAATACGGTACGCAGCTTTCGCCAACCTCCGGCTCGATGGGCTATGGCGTTCCGGCAGCCATTGCCGCCAAGCGCCTGCAGCCGGAAACGCCGGTGGTGTGCTTTGCGGGCGATGGCTGCTTCCTGATGAACGGGCAGGAGTTCGCCACCGCCGTGCAGTATGATCTGCCGATGGTCGTCGTCGTGGTCGACAACGGCATGTATGGCACCATCCGCATGCATCAGGAGCGGGAATATCCCGGCCGCGTTTCGGCGACAGCCCTTAAAAACCCTGACTTTGCAGCCTATGCCGTCGCTTTCGGCGGTTACGGTGAAACCGTGCGCAAGACGGCGGAATTCGCGCCTGCCTTCGAGCGTTGTGTCGCTTCAGGCAAGCCCGCAATCATCCATTGCATCGTGGACAGCGAGGCGATTACGCCCAGCCGAAGCCTGACGGACATCCGCAAGGAAGCCATCGCCAAGGGTCGATGAGGAAGGGCGGATCATGACCCAGCATTCAACCAAGGTTGCTGTTGTCACCGGCGCAGCGCGGGGCATCGGTCTGGCTACAGCGAAGCGTTTTCTCGCTGAAGGCTGGAGCATCGTCATGCTCGATGTGCTGGATGACCTGATGGTGTCAGAAGCCGAGGCGCTGCATGCGCCTGACAGGATTATGACCATCCGCTGTGATGTCTCCGATGTCAGCGCCGTCAATCAGGCTTTTGAGGCTGTCCGCGCGCGCTTCGGGCGAGTGGATGCGCTCGTCAACAATGCCGGAACAGCGGTTTTCCGCCCCATTCAGGAAACCTCGCCAGAGGACTGGACGCGCGTCATGGCGGTCAATCTCAATGGCCCGTTCTATTGCGCGCAGGCCGCCACGCGCATCATGGCGGAGCGTGGAACGGGTGCCATCGTCAATGTGGCGTCGATATCAGGTGTACGCGCTTCCACACTGCGTGTTGCCTACGGCACCAGCAAGGCAGCTCTCATCCATCTGACCAAACAGCAGACCGTTGAGCTTGGAGAACTGGGCATTCGCGCCAACTGTGTCTGCCCCGGCCCGGTGGATACCGCGATGGCAAAGCAGGTGCATACGGCTGAAATCCGCAAGGATTATCACGATCACATTCCGCTCAACCGCTACGGACTTGAAGAGGAACTGGCGGCCTCGATCTATTTCCTGTGTTCAGATCAGGCGCAGTACATCACAGGACAGGCGCTGGCGGTGGATGGCGGCTTTGAAGCCAGTGGCATTGGCCTGCCAACCCTGCGCCGGGATATGAGCCAAGGGCAATCGTAATTTTTCAGCTAACTCCGCCTTGATGTGCAGAGACACTTCAATATACTTCTGCGGCCTGGGGTATGATTATGCACTCAAAATTACTGCCTTGCTTGACGAAATTGGTTTTCCATTGCTGGATTGCCCTTCTTATTGTTCCAACACTTGTTTTGGCTCAATCGACAGCGGATGAGGATGATATCCCGCGTGTTGAAGCCATGAAAAGATTGGGTGTAACGCTCCCGCGACAGGCCATGAATACTTTGGCAGTGAGAAAAGCCATCGATACACTTGCACGTGAAGCATGTGACGAAGCCGCCATTCTTGAACTGGGTGATGCCTTGGAGAAGGTTGGATACAGGCGTGAAGCTGCCAATTCCTACACTGGCTTCTCCATGCATTGTAAGGGGCACGCCCCCTCCATGCGGCGTGCCATCAATATCTTGCTCACGATCCGTGATTTTGACGCTGCCGCGCAAAAGTCCGAAGACCTGATTGGTCTCGAACCGTTTGGTGACAATGGTTATTATCTGCGTGCCCTATCCAATGATCGGGCAGGCAAGCCTGAGAAGGCCATTGGAGATTATATCACCGCCATTGAGCTCTTTGGGAACAAGGAGCGCATTTCAAGTGTTGGATATTTTGCATTGGCTCGAAGCTATGAGAAACTGGGTCAGTTCTGTGATGCCGTTGGACCAATTGAAGCCTGGGTTGGCATCAACCCTGGCAAGAATGATACCAGTCAAACACGGGCAATTTTGGCTGACTATGCCGCCAAAGGCCGGTGCAATTCAGTCAATCTTTCCGCGCCTGTCATCATCCCAATTGCACGTAAGAACAATGTCATCACTGCAAGTCTGATGGTGAATGGCGTGCGTGGCACATTCATGCTGGATACTGGGGCCACCTTTGTCACCATGAAGAAGAGCTTTGCACAAAAGGCAAAGGTTCAGTTTGATCCTGCTGCGACTGTTCGCATGGGGACGGCCAATGGAATAACGGAAGCGAATCGGGGCCGGGCAGAAACCATTATGCTCAAGACAATTGAAGCCAAGAATGTTGCGGTTCTGGTTCAGGCAGATGTCAAAGGCACCTATGGTGATGGCGTTGACGGGCTTTTGGGCATGAGCTTTCTTTCGCGCTTCAAGGTGACTTTTGATTCAAAGACAGTTCGTATTGAACCAAGAAAAACTAAGCCGTGAGCTCATAAACAGAGCGATATTTGGCTAAAGGGAATTTGGTGTTCAGGCTTCTCTGGCCTTTCCGCAGCAAACAGTCGGGATTGGAAGGAAGGGGCAGGAAAAGAGGGTAGAAATTTACCGCGCCTGCAGAGGGTCCGAAAGGCAACAGCTGCTTGAGTCCAGTTTGCCTCTCAACCCATCAAACACCCTCTGTTTATGAGCCCACGGCTAAGGCGTCAGCTTGATATTGCCTTTTGCTGCAACTTCTTTCCAGCGCGTGATGTCCGCCTGCAGGAACTGCCCGAACTCGGTGGGGTTGTTGCAGACGGTTTCACCGCCGAGTGCCACCAACCGCTCTGTAAATGCCTTGTCTGTGCAAACCTTGGCAATTTCCTGATGCAGCTTCGTAACGATATCCTGTGATATCCCCTTGGGGGCCAGAAGCCCAAACCAGGCGACCGTTTCATAGCCAGCAAAACCGGCCTCTTCCATTGTCGGGACATCGGGCAATCCCGGCGCACGCTTGCGCGAGGTAACGGCCAGCGGTGTTATCTGACCCGACTTCACCAGACCGATAGCCGGTGGGAGGTTCACCGACATGAACTGCATTTGTCCGGAGACGATATCGTTGAGTGCGGGGCTGGCTCCACGGTAGGGCACATGGGTAGCCTCAATCCCGGTCAGCAGTTTCAAATATTCAGCATTCATATGGGCAGACGAGCCGTTGCCGCCCGAGGCATAGCTCACCTTGCCGGCATTGGCCTTCGCATAGGTGACCAGTTCGCCCATGGTCTTGATGGGAAACTTTGGGCTGGCAACGAAGATGTTCGGGGCGCGGTAGACCAGCGAAACAGGCGTAAAATCCTTGAGGGCATCATAGGGAATGTCGGCATAGATCGCAGCGTTGATGCCGTGTGATCCGGCATTGCCCATGATGAAAGTATAGCCGTCAGGTGCTGCACGCGCGGCTGCCGTTGAACCCACAACGCCGCCTGCGCCCACACGGTTTTCAACAATGAAGGGCTGTCCCAGGGCTTCGCGCAGTTTCTCGCCGAGAAGCCGTGCTGTCACGTCTGATCCATCGCCGGGGGCACTGGGAACAATAATGGTGACAGGTTGTGACGGCCAAGCCTGCGCATTGGCTGATGAGACAGATGTCAGCGCTGCTGTGATTGATACTGCGGCGGCAAGCACCGGGCCCCGCAACCTGTTGCCCCATACACCCTCTGCCAGCTTGCCCATGCGTTTCCCTTTTGCCCTTGCTCAGCTATTCGTTCTTTTGCGGACAGCGTATTCCAGTCAGGATCGATTGCAAGATCGATTCATGAGATCGCCAAAGCTTGCAAACCAACGATGGAAGGGCAGGGTCGTGACAAAGGGTTTTCGCTCTATCAAACTTGATTATGCCCGCATCAGCCCGAAGACAATCTGGACATTCCTTCGCCTTGAAGATCACGAAGGCCGGATCGGGACAGGGGAAGCAACGCTGGCTGGCCGCGAGGCGCTGCTTGAAGCAGCCGCGCAACAATGCCTCCCTGCATGGAAGAATGGCGACGATTACCCGCAAGGGCCTCTCGAAGTTCTTTCGCTGCCGGTTGCTTCGCTCTGGTCTGCCTTTCAGCTGGCAAGGGATGATCTGGCTGGACAGCGCAAGGGCAAGCCGTTGACTGTGCTTCATGGCGGTGACCCGGATGCCAGTATTCCACTCTATGCCAATATCAACCGGCGAACCAATGATCGATCGCCGCAAGGCTTTGCTGACAGCGCAGGCTACGCGTTAGGCAGAGGCTTCAGTGCTTTCAAGATTGCACCCTTTGATGGCGTCACCCCTTCGCTTTGTGCCAAAGGCGAAGCGGGATCGATGATCAAGGCAGGGCTTGAGCGCATCGCCGCCGTGCGCGAAGAAATTGGTGCAGACGCACGGCTGATGGTGGATTGCCACTGGCGCTTTACGCCTGAGGCTGCACGGTCACTCGTATCAGATGTTGCCGCTTTCGGACTCTACTGGCTCGAATGTCCGATTGCCGAGACGGAAAGCCATATCGACAGTCTCGTTGGGCTGCGTGGTCTGTGCAACAAGTCCGGCATGAGACTGGCCGGACTGGAGGAGTTCGTGGGTGCCGGGAGCTTCCAAGCTTTTGCGCAGCGTGGCGCTTACGATGTGATGATGCCAGACATGAAGTACGTCGGTGGCCCGGATGAAATGCTGCGCACGGCCAAAATGCTTCAGAAAAATGGCGTTGAGTTTTCCCCGCACAATCCCACCGGACCCATCTGCCATGTCGGCAGTCTGCATCTTTGCGCCACGATGCCGGGCACCATGCTGGAGATCCAGCTCGATGAATCAGCGCTTTTTACTGAACTGGCGACGCCAGCTCTGCCAGATATTGTTGGCGGCGTGTCCAGGCTTCCGGATGGACCGGGCCTTGGCATCGCTCTTGATGAAGCACTGCTCGCCAGTTTGCGCTGCGGCAGCGATGAGGTATCGCAATCACCTATCCCGGCGGCGTGAGGTGGCCGTCAGTCCTCCGCCTCGGTATCAATCCGCTTCGTGCATCCCCAGCGCGTCAACATCTCCTCAGTCGCATCCACCACAAAGTGCCGCGCCGCATCGCGGTCATATCCCTCGTCCAGCAGGGAATCATAGTCCGTAAACCGGTGGCGGACGTGCGCCACCAGCGCCAGCCAAAGCGCAGCGTTGACGGTGAGATCAGCCTTGGTCAGTTTGGCCGCACGTTCCAGCACGGGTTCGCTGTCCGCATAGGGAATGAGCGGCGCGAGGACGCGCAGTCCCTTGCGCAGTTCGGTGTGGCGGCGGGTGGGTGCTGACATGAATCAATCTGGCGGAAAGTCTCGATGATAAGCAATGTCACATACCCCTTTCACAATCGAAAGGGCGAACCTACATTCGTCTCCAGCCAGATTGCCTTTCAGGGATCCGGTGTCCATTCTTCGCCGCATGAGGGAAGCCAGACATGAACTTTGAAAAATACACCGAACGCGCCCGTGGCTTTGTCCAGTCGGCGCAGTCTCTCGCCACGCGTGAGAGCCATCAGCAGTTTGCACCGGAGCATCTTCTGAAGGTGCTTCTGGATGATCCAGAAGGCCTGGCCGCTGGCCTCATTGCGCAGGCGGGAGGCGATTCACGCCGCGCTTTGACAGCCGTTGAAATTGCCGTTTCGAAACAGGCGAAGGTGACGGGCTCTGCCGCCGGGCAAGTGTACCTTGCGCCTGGTCTGGCGCGGGTTTTTGCCAGCGCCGAAAAGGCTGCGGAAAAATCAGGAGACAGTTATGTCACCGCAGAATTGTTGCTGCTGGCGCTGGCGCTGGAAAAGGAAACCGAGGCAGGCAAGGCGCTCGCTCAGGCAGGCGTCACGGCGCAAAGCCTGAATGCAGCGATTGTCGCCATCCGCAAGGGCCGCAAGGCCGACAGTGCTACAGCGGAAAACGCCTATGACGCCTTGAAGAAATATGCCCGCGACCTCACGGGTGCTGCGCGCGAGGGCAAGCTTGATCCGGTGATTGGTCGGGATGAGGAAATCCGCCGCACCATTCAGGTTCTCTCGCGCCGCACCAAGAACAACCCTGTGCTGATCGGAGAACCCGGCGTGGGCAAAACCGCGATTGCGGAAGGCCTGGCGCTGCGCATCGTCAACGGCGATGTGCCCGAAAGCCTGAAGGACAAGAAGCTCCTGTCGCTCGACATGGGGTCCTTGATTGCCGGTGCAAAATACCGCGGTGAATTCGAGGAGCGCTTAAAGGCCGTGCTCAGTGAAGTCACGTCTTCGGATGGTGGCATCATCCTCTTCATCGATGAAATGCACACGCTGGTGGGTGCGGGCAAGGCGGACGGTGCGATGGATGCATCGAACCTCCTCAAGCCTGCTCTGGCGCGTGGTGAACTCCACTGTGTGGGTGCGACAACGCTTGATGAATACCGCAAGCATGTGGAAAAGGACGCGGCCCTTGCCCGCCGTTTCCAACCTGTGTTCGTGGCAGAACCAACGGTGGAAGACACGGTGTCTATCCTGCGTGGCCTCAAGGAAAAGTACGAGCAGCACCACCGCGTGCGCATTCAGGATTCAGCACTGGTGGCCGCCACCACGCTCTCCAACCGCTACATCACGGATCGCTTTTTGCCGGACAAGGCCATCGACCTTGTGGACGAGGCCTCGGCGCGCCTGCGCATGCAGATTGATTCCAAACCCGAGGAGCTGGATTCCATCGACCGTGAGGTCATCCGCCTCAAGATTGAATCGGAAGCCTTGAAAAAGGAAAGCGATGCGGCGTCCAAAGACCGCCTTGTCAAGTTGCAGAAAGAGCTTGCAACACTCGAAGAGCAGTCCGCTGCCATGTCTGCCCGCTGGCAGGCGGAAAAGGACAAGCTTGGCCGCGCCGCTGATCTGAAAATCAAGCTCGATGACGCACGCGGTGAGCTCGCCCGGGCCCAGCGCGAAGGATTGTTCCAGCGCGCCGGAGAGCTTGCCTACGGTGTGATCCCGGATCTCGAGAAAGATCTGAAGATCACCGAGGAAGCGGGCGACGGCATGATGGAAGAAGCCGTGACACCGGACCACGTGGCGCAGGTTGTCTCGCGCTGGACCGGCGTTCCGGTGGACCGGATGCTGGAAGGCGAGAAAGACAAGTTGCTGCGCATGGAAGAAGCCATCGGCAGGCGCGTGGTGGGTCAGGCGGAAGCTGTTTCGGCTGTTTCCACCGCTGTGCGCCGTGCACGCGCTGGCCTGCAGGACCCCAACCGCCCCATTGGTTCGTTCATGTTCCTGGGGCCAACGGGTGTCGGCAAAACCGAGCTCACCAAGGCGCTGGCGTCTTTCCTGTTTGATGATGATCAGGCGCTCGTGCGCATCGACATGTCGGAATACATGGAGAAGCATTCCGTCGCCCGCCTCATCGGCGCACCTCCCGGCTATGTCGGCTATGAGGAGGGCGGCGCGCTGACCGAAGCCGTGCGCCGCAGGCCCTATCAGGTCGTGCTCTTTGACGAGATCGAAAAGGCGCATCCCGATGTGTTCAACGTGCTTTTGCAGGTGCTGGATGATGGCCGCCTGACCGACGGGCAGGGCCGCACGGTCGATTTCCGCAACGTGCTGATCATCATGACCTCGAACCTTGGTGCAGATTATCTGGTCAACCAGCCGGAGGGGCAGGATTCAGATGTGGTACGCGACGACGTGATGGGCGTGGTGCGTGGTCATTTCCGGCCGGAGTTCCTCAACCGTGTCGATGAGATCATCCTGTTCCACCGCCTGCAGCGCAGCGATATGGGCGCGATTGTCGATATCCAGATGGGCCGGTTGGCAAAACTGCTGACGGACCGCAAGATCACATTGGCGCTGGATGCCGGTGGCCGCGAGTGGCTGGCTGGCAAGGGCTATGAACCCGCCTACGGTGCGCGCCCCCTGAAACGCGTTATCCAGAAGCATGTGCAGGACCCGCTCGCCGAGATGATCCTTGCCGGCAAGGTGAAGGACGGTGAGACAGTGCCGGTTACATCAGGTGCTGGCGGCCTGATGATCGGCGATGTCACGGTGGGTGCCGAGGCTCGCCCGCCGGGGGTGGCGCTGAACTGATCACTTCCCGCGGGCAACACTTTAGGGTTCCCAGTTCTTCCTTGTGCAGATTGCGCTTTGCAGACCGGCTAACGGCAGAAGATCAGCGCTGGTGCCGGAACGCGTCCAGAGGGGGGCGACCGTTGGCCCGGCTTCCTTGGCCATGATGGTGACTGTGAGCGAGTGCATCGGCCTGAGGTTGCAGAAGGCATTATGGGGCAGGTGAAACTGCAAAGGCCCAGAGGGTGATTGCTCCTCTGCTACTGCTATGGCGACAAAGTCGGGGCGCGAGAATGCCGAGAGGCGGAGATGACTGCTATTCAACCGCTTCGTGCCTTGCATCAGGTTGATTGTGATATGGTCACCCCGGGTCGGATCGAAGAAAAACTCCATCATGGTGTTGCCGCCATCGTAGGTCCCCATCGGCTTGTAGCCGAGATAGGCCGTTGGACGAGATGGCGTGCTGAAGAATGGATTGGTGCTATCAAAGCCCAGGGCGCTGAAAAATTCGGTCATGTCCGTCGCAATCCGGTGACTACGGCTTTCGCCCGGTGTCAGGTACCGGAGGGTATCGGCCGGTGTAGCCACCGTAAGCGCATGAAATTCCGGAGCAAGTCCCATGGTCTGAAAATGGCGCTCCAGAGTCTTGTTGACCGCAGCCTCTGGCCCTGTGTCTACGGTGACAGTCTTTCCTGTGATCGTCTTCTCTGAAATCAACCGGCGGCTCACCTCCACCATGCGTCCGTTGACCATGCGCTTCTGCACGAAGTAGCGTCGATAGATCTTGTGGTGGGTCCTCGTGTGTTTGACGCGATGAACACCGAGCAGTGCATCAGGATGGACGATACGGCGGATACCACCTGCGAGCATGTAGGTGCAGGCCGAGGCGCAATAGGCGCGGCGCAGTTTAAAGTTGCCGCGCACAGGTTTTGCCCGCCGCTCCCGTAAGCAGGCACTGTCGTTTGCCTTGCAGGGCTCAGGCAACGTGCTGCTTCCAACAGCAGCTGTTAGTCCAGCTGCGCGGATCATGCGGCCCATTCTGAGGCCTGCATCGACGTGACCCCCGGTGGACTGGATGATGACGGGAAGCTTGCGCCCGCGGAGCGTGGCCAGAACCCGTTGCAACTGGGCAGGTGTATCACGCGTGATTGCGCCCTGCGCGGATATCCACTCAGGACAATTGGGTTCGCAGGCTTCCCCGGCACCACGAACGACCATGATTTGCATGGGCTGCGGTTTTGGTTGCGGTGCTTGCTGGGCGCAGGCCGCTGCCCCACCCGCAAGAAGCACAATGAATGCAACAACCGCCCGCATACGACTACATTCTCCAGCGATGGACTGTACAATATTCGAGGTTTCGCGAGAGTGTCAAAGGGCGGTGCAGCTCATCATGTCGGAATACATGGAACGGTACTCTGTCTCACAACTGATCGCCGCAAGAACACGGTGGCGCTGCATGCCGGTGGCCGTGAATAGCTGGCAGTCAAAGGGAAATGACCTTTCCCTTGCCACGAAGAAACCATCATTTCCCGTTCTGAAAACAGTTGATCACATGAAAGTGGGATCAGCTGAATTATTTTATTGAAGCATGTGGTTGTCATTGCTGTGGATTGCGTCACACTGCCATTCAGAGCGACGCATGCGGATGCGCCCGCGCGGTTTAATTGATACGGAGCATGATGTGAGCGCAGTCGACAAACAGACCGACGATCTGGCCGCTTTTGCAGAAAAAGCTGCGGAAACCGCCGCAGAAAACCTGACAAAAGCCAAGGCCGCCATTGGTTCCGTGATTTTTGGTCAGGAGGCGGTGGTCGAGCGGGTTCTGGTCACGATTCTGGCAGGCGGCCATGGATTGCTCGTCGGTGTTCCCGGCCTTGCCAAGACCAAGCTGGTGGAAACACTGGGCACAGTGCTGGGGCTTGATGCGCGGCGCGTGCAGTTCACACCGGATTTGATGCCGTCTGATATTCTTGGCACAGAAATTCTGGATGAAAACGCCGGTGGCAAGCGCTCTTTCCGCTTCATCAAGGGGCCAATCTTCGCGCAGCTCTTGATGGCCGATGAAATCAACCGCGCCAGCCCGCGCACGCAGTCTGCCCTGTTGCAGGCCATGCAGGAATATCACGTCACGGTGGCTGGCGAGCGTTATGATCTGCCCAAGCCGTTTCATGTGCTGGCGACGCAAAACCCCATCGAGCAGGAAGGCACCTATCCCCTGCCCGAGGCGCAGCTTGACCGCTTTCTGATGCAGATCGATGTGGATTTTCCCGGTCGTGATGCTGAAAAGCGCATGATGCTGGAAACCACAGGTACAACCGAGACCAAGGCCAAGGCTGTGCTGACGACAGATGAACTGCTGACAGCCCAGCGTCTTGTCCGCCGCTTGCCGGTGGGCGAAAAGGTGGTCGATGCCATTCTCGATCTGGTCCGCGCTGCCCGCCCTGGAACCGGCGACAAGGCCATTGGCGAGAAACTGGCCTGGGGTCCCGGCCCGCGCGCCAGCCAGTCGCTTATGCTGGCCACCCGTGCGCGGGCCTTGCTCGATGGGCGGTTGGCCCCTTCGGTTGATGACGTGAAGGCGCTGGCGGAACCCATCCTCAAGCACCGCATGGCGCTGACCTTTGCTGCGCGCGCGGAAGGCGACAGCGTCAAGGCTGTCATCTCCCGTTTGACCGAGCGTCTGGGATAATCCGCACAGTGTTCGGCACCCGGCTCACGGAAAGCAAGGAACGTCTGGGAGGATCAGGCCAGCGCCAGTCTGCGCAGGGGCTGGCCGCTTCCATGGCGCGGCTTTCCGCTGATGCACGCCGGGCGGCCGCCAGCGTAACGGCGGGCGTGCACGGACGGCGCAGGGCCGGACAGGGCGAAACCTTCTGGCAGTTCAGGCCCTTCATGAGCGGGGAAGCCGCCCACCGGGTAGACTGGCGGCGCTCGGCCCGTGATGACAGGCTTTATGTGCGCGAACGCGAGTGGGAAGCGGCACAATCCGTCTGGCTCTACGTCGATCGCTCGCTCTCCATGGACTATCGTTCGTCGCTAGCGATGGAATCCAAGGGCGACCGCGCCGTTGTCATTGGCCTTGCAGCGGCGGACATGCTGGTGCGGGGCGGTGAACGTGTGGGCCTGATGGGAGCAACACCGCCCATCGCCTCCCGCCGCATCATCGAGCGACTGGCCGAGGCGATGGTCATGCGTCCCGATTTTGGGCAGGCACTGCCGCAGGAAGGTTTGCCGCCACGCAGCGAGGCCGTTGTGATCAGCGATTTCATCACACCGCTGGTAACCCTTGATGCGCAGCTCAAGGCACTGGCCGGGCGCGGCGCGCGGGGGCATCTCGTCGTCATCAGCGATCCAGCTGAAGATAGTTTTCCGTTCTCCGGCCAGACAGAATTCATTGATCCTGAAGATGGCTTTCGCTTGCGGGCGGGTGAAGCCAGCGAGCTCGCGACCTCCTACCAGACGCGCATGGAAGCGCACCGCGAAGGCGTGCGGCGACTGGCCGCCAGCATCGGCTGGAGCGTGACAAGCCACGCCACCGACAAGCCGGCAAGCGCCTGTCTTCTGCACCTGAGCATGGCCATCTCCCAAGGCACAGCAGCGGGAGGAACGGCATGATCCCGGCCTTTCCACTTGCGTTCACCATTCCTCTGGTGCTGACCGCGCTGGCAGCACTACCAGTACTCTACTGGCTCCTGAAGATGACGCCGCCACCGCCTGCGCGCGCGGTTTTGCCGACGCTAGCCATCGTGCGTGATATGGAGCGCAAGGAAGAAACACCGGCGCACACGCCATGGTGGCTGCTTCTGCTGCGCCTGCTTCTGGCAGCGCTCGTCATCCTCGCCATGGCTGGGCCGTTGTGGAATCCGGACCCTGAAAGCCGCACAGGGCGCGGTCCTCTGCTGGTGATGATCGACAACAGCTGGTCGGCTGCGCCGCAGTGGAAACTGATGAGCGAGCGGGCGCAATCCCTCATGGAAACAGCGGGAGCCGCTGGGCGTCCCGTTGCGCTCAGAACCACGGCAGAGGAACCATCCGAGATTATCCCGACCACATCGGTGCGGGCCATTGATCAGTTGCGCAGCCTGAGGCCGCATCCGCATTCCATTGACCGCAAGCGGCATGAAGCGGCTGTCACGAGCTTTCTGGAGCGCAATGCCGAGGGCTCCGTTGCATGGGTGAGCGACGGCATTTCCGTGCTGGATGATGCCGATATCCTGCCGCGTCTGGCGAGTGGCCGCGCTGACAGGATCGCGGTTTTTGTGGCCGATTCTCCCAATGCTGTGGCCTTGGCAGCACCCCGCAATCTGCCTGATGCGATGACCATTCAGGTCCTGCGCGCGGCGACGGCTGACGGCTCCAACCCGGTTTCCAACGGCGTGTTGCGCGCCCTTGATAGCCGTGGCCGTCCTTTGGCGGAAAGCCGCTTCCAGTTTGAATCAGCCGCAAAAACCACCACCGCCCGCTTTGAAGTTCCCCTCGAGATGCGCAATGAAATCGCGCGCATCGATATGCCGCAAGTTGCTTCCGCTGGCGCTGTGTCGCTGCTTGATGGCCGCAACAAGCGCCGCCGTGTGGGCATCGTGACTGGCGAAAGCCCGGACAATGCGCAACCGCTGCTGGCACCCTCTTATTTCATCTTGCGCGCCCTTGGGCCTCTGGCCGATGTGCGCGAGGTTCCCCGTGGTACGGCCAATCCCGTGGCGCGCCTTCTGGATGATGGCGCTGCGGTGCTTGTCATGACTGATATCGGCAATCTGACCGGACCAACACTCGACCGTGTGCGCGCCTTTGTCGATAATGGCGGCGTGCTTATCCGCTTTGCCAGCCGCCGGGTTGCAGCCCCAACCGATACGCTGCTGCCGGTGCGCCTGCGCCGAAGCGAGCGTGTCATGGGTGGGGCTCTCTCGTGGGATACGCCCAAGAAACTGGCGAGCTTTGCCGAGAACGGTCCTTTCAGCGGCATGCGCGTGCCAGCCGATGTGACTGTGACACAGCAGGTGCTGGCCGAGCCTGATGCCGGTCTTGCTGAAAAGACCTGGGCAGCGCTTGAAGACGGCACACCCCTCATCACCGGCGAGCGGCGCGGCAAGGGCGTCGTTGCTCTTGTTCATGTAACAGCGGATACGGCATGGTCCTCGATGCCGCTTTCCGGCAGCTTTGTTGAAACATTGTTCCGCCTTTCCAATCTGGCAAATGTGGGCGGCGAGCAAACAGATGCTGCAAAAGACGGACAAAAACGCGAGGATACCTTGCTGGCTCCTGTCACCATTCTGGATGGCTTTGGGGTGTTCCAGAAGCCAACGCCCGAGGCGGAATCCCTGCCGCGCAATTTTGTGGGTGCGGCAACGCAGCGCCATCCCCCCGGCCTTTATGGCAATGTGGATGCGCCCGTATCCGTGAACGCCACCACGGCGGAAACAGTGCTTGCGCCGCTGCAGCTTCAGGGCGTGGCAACCCGGCCTTTGCAAACCCGCCCGCCGTTTGATCTGCGGCCCTCGCTGCTGGTGATGATCGTCATCCTGTTCATTGTGGATGCATTTGTGTCGCTGCTGATGTCCGGCGCATTCTCGCGCTTTGGCAGCAGAGCGAAAGCCGCCGCAACGGCCGCTCTTCTGGCTGTTGTTATGATCGGCGGCTTCACACCTGAGGCATCAGCGCAGACGGCAACGCCACCTGCGGCTGCCGCGCCTGCCGACAAAATCCCCTCGTTCCGGGCGGATGATATTGAATCAGCGCTTTCCGCCCGTCTCGCCTATGTGATCACGGGGGATCGCGCGGTGGATGAGGTCAGCCGTCAGGGCCTGCAGGGCCTGTCGCGTGCCTTGTCCACGCGCACGGCCTTTGATCCCGGTGAACCCATTGGCATTGATCCATCGCGCGACGAGATGGCGTTTTATCCGCTTCTTTACTGGCCGATGGTCGCCGGTCGCGCACCACCTTCCGAAGCCGCCATCCGCCGCATCGACACCTATATGAAGAACGGCGGCACGGTGATTTTTGATACGCGCGATGCGCTCAACAATGCCGGGGGCAACACTGTGACGCCTGAAACGCAGCTGATGCGCCGCATCCTTGCGTCCATTGATGTGCCGGACCTTGAGCCCTTGCCGCGGGATCATGTGATCACCAAAACCTTCTATATTCTCGAGAACTTTGTTGGGCGCTATGCCAGTGGCCGTGTCTGGATCGAGGTGCTGCAACGCAATCAGGATCAGGACCGCACACGCCCCGCGCAAGCGGGAGACCGCGTGTCTCCCATCATCATCACTGGCAATGATCTGGCCGCCGCATGGGCGGTGGACCGCAGCGGCCAGCCACGCTTCCCGCTGGTGCCCGGTGACGCCCGCCAGCGCGAGATGGCGCTGCGCGGCGGCATCAACATCGTGATGTATGCCATGACCGGCAACTACAAGGCGGATCAGGTGCATGTGCCTGCGCTGCTTGAACGGCTGGGGCAATAGCGATGGACAAGTTCAATCTGTCGTTCTCTCCCTTTGTGCCCTGGCCTGTGATTATCGCGCTGGCGGTTATCGCTGCACTGCTCGTCGTCTTTGCACTGATGGCACGTCGGCGTGGCAGCTGGTTGCGCTTGCTCGCCTTTGCGCTTCTGCTGCTGGCGCTCGCCAATCCCGCACTCGTGACGCTGGACCGCGACAAACTGAACGATGTGGTGGCTGTTGTTGTCGACAGAAGCGGCAGCCAGCTCCTGTCCGACCGCAAGGAGCAAACAGACCGTGCTTTGGCCGATGTGCAGCGCCAATTGGCATCGCGACCCGGCACGGATGTCCGTATCATTGAGGTTGAGGAATCAGGCACCGATCAGGATGGAACGCGGCTCTTTGAAACACTGCAGACCCGCCTGGGCGATGTGCCGCCCGAGCGCATGGCTGGCGTCATCGCCATCACCGACGGGCGCGTGCATGATATCCCTGCCAACACCCGGGCGCTGGGCTTTCAGGTTCCCATGCATGCACTGATCACGGGACGTGCGTCAGAGCGGGATCGCCGTTTGGAGGTCGTGGAAAGTCCGCGCTTCGGTATTGTCGGCAAGGATGTACAACTGGCCTTCCGCGTGGTGGATGCCGGTATCACGGCTGGCCCGCCTGCGTCACTGGTTGTTCGCCGTGGTGGACAGGTGATCGCGCGCCGTGCCGTGGCTCCGGGCCAGATCGTGCGTCTGCCAGTCCGTATCGAGAATGCCGGTGCCAATCTTGTCGAGGTCGAGGTTGAATCTGTTCCCGATGAGATGACAACGCTCAACAACATCGCGGTGCTGCCTATCGAAGGTGTGCGCGACAAACTGAAGGTGTTGCTCGTTTCAGGCGAACCCCATGCCGGTGAGCGCACATGGCGCAACCTTCTGAAGTCCGATGGCAACGTGGAGCTGGTGCATTTCACCATTTTGCGCCCGCCTGAAAAACAGGACGGCACGCCGATCACCGAACTGGCGCTGATCGCCTTTCCAACCCGCGAGTTGTTCATCCAGAAAATCGCGGAGTTCGACCTGATCATTTTTGATCGCTATGCCAACCAGCGCATTCTGCCATCGACCTATTTTGAAAACATAGCGCGCTATGTGCGTGAAGGCGGAGCTGTGCTACTGGCATCGGGCAGCGAGTTTGCCGGGCCTGACAGTCTGGCTACCACGCCTCTGATGCAGATTTTGCCTGCAAGGCCAACCGGCGGACAGATTGAACGGCCTTACCTGCCGCGTATTTCGGCATTGGGAGAACGCCACCCCGTGACACGCGCGCTTCCGGGCTGGGATGCCCAGCAGCCGCAATGGTCGCCATGGTTCCGCACCATCAACTCGCAGGCAACCAGCGGAGCCACCATCATGTCGGGCGCTGATTCTATGCCCTTGCTGGTGCTCAACCGGGTGCAGAAAGGCCGCGTGGCGCAGTTGATGTCAGACCATGCATGGCTCTGGGCGCGGGGCTTTGGCGAGGGCGGCCCGTATATCGATCTCCTGCGCCGCACCGCCCACTGGCTGATGAAAGAACCTGAGCTGGATGAGGAAGCGCTGCGGGCGAGTGCACGTGGTCGTGTCCTTACCATCGAGCGCCAGACATTGGCTGAAACCGTCAGCGATGTGCGCCTGATTGGTCCTGACGGCGAGGAAATGAAACTCTCGCTTTCGCAGGCGCAGCCCGGCCTGTGGCGCACCACCATGACAGCCCGCCGCTCTGGTCTGCACCGTGTGGTGGACGGAGACCGTGTTGCCTTTGCCAATGTGGGCCCTGCCAATCCGCGTGAGTTTCGCGAGGTGACAAGCACCGAGGAGCCTTTGCGTCCTCTGCTCGAACAAACCGGCGGCAGCGTGCGGCGTCTGGAAGAGCGGGGCAGTTTTGTCGTTCCACGCATTGTCGATGTGCGCGGCTCAACCCGCTTTGCAGGCTCGGATTTCATAGGCCTCAGCCCGGCTGAGGCCTACCGCGTCAAGGGTGCTTCGCTCTTGCCCATGGCGCTGGGTTTCCTGGGGCTTCTGCTCCTGCTCGGCAGTGTCGTACTGACATGGCTGCGCGAGGGGCGCGGTCGTACTGCGCGCGGCTAAACCGTGTCCCTTCCCAACCGGGTTGATCCTTTCGGCAGTCTTTTTGCGACACCTGATCGCGGTACGCTCTTTGGCAACAGGGGCGGGCGATTCCACTGTGTTGAGAGCCACACTGTGCGGGGGCGCTCCTACGCTTCAAAACAATGGATATGCTGTCGTCTCGCCTTCAAGAATCGCCGCAGGACCGTCTGGGGCAAGGGCTACACGGAGCTGTTCTTTTCGGATGAATATGCAGCACTCGCTGCCGGGCATCGCCCCTGTTTTGAATGCCGCCGGGACGATGCCAATGCCTTTGCCGCTGCGTGGGGGCGGGCTTGCAACCAGCCATCTCCACGTGCGCCTGTTATGGACGTACAGTTGCACGCAGAGCGTCTTGAAGATCGGAAAAAGCGCCTGCATACCTTGCCTGCAGACACTTTGCCTTCAGGTACCATGATTGTGCATCAGGGGTCACCATGGCTCGTCATAGGGGAGACTCGCTTTCGCTGGACTTTCACAGGGTACACAACACCGGAGCGTTTTGACCGCAAGGACATCGTCAACGTGTTGACCCCGCCAGCCATCCTTTCCTGCCTCATCCAAGGTTACAAACCGATGTCTCTGCAGCTGCCAGTAAACTGAGAGTTGCCGCACTTCGTATGCAATGCTAGGCAACAGCCACATTAGAAGAAGCCTGCAAAAGCCAAAGGAAACCTGCGTGAAGGTTATCGTAACAGGAGCAGCCGGATTTATCGGCTCGCACGTATCAAAGGTGCTTCTGGCCCGCGGCGATCAGGTTGTCGGCATCGACAGCATGAACACCTACTATGATCCAAAGCTCAAGCGCGACCGTCTTGCTTCGTTGCTGCCTGAGAAGAACTTCACATTTCTGGAAGCCAACATTGCAGACCGCGATGCCATGTTTGCCCTGCTGGATGCACACCCTGATGCCGAGGCGATCATTCATCTCGCGGCACAGGCTGGCGTGCGTCATTCGTTGATTGATCCCTACACCTATGTCGATTCCAATGTCATGGGGCAGGTGGTGATGTTTGAACTGGCCAAGCGCATGAAGCTGTGCCGCAATCTGGTCTATGCATCCTCGTCATCGGTTTATGGACGCAACACCGTGCAGCCGTTTTCAACAGACCACACGGTCCGCCTGCCAGCGTCAATCTATGCCGCCACCAAACTGGCGGGAGAGCATCTGGCAGAAGCCTATTCCTGGAGCTTCGGCATTCCAGCCACGGGCCTGCGCTTTTTCACGGTTTATGGCCCCTGGGGCAGGCCGGATATGGCGGCTTATCTTTTTGCTGACGCCATCGTCAAGGGTAACCCCATCAGGGTGTTCAACCACGGCAACATGAAGCGCGATTTCACCTATGTGGATGATATTGCTGCTGGCGTTGTGGCAGCCCTTGATCATCCTCCTGTCCGACAGGAAGGGGGTTCACTCCACAAGGTCTATAATCTGGGCAACAACAAGCCTGAAAAGCTGCTGGATTTCATTGGCGTGATCGAGCAGGAACTGGGCCGGACAGCCGAGAAAATCTATGAACCGATGCAGGTGGGTGATGTGCCCGAGACATCAGCCGACATCAGCATCAGCACACGCGAACTGGGTTTCGTGCCCCGCACGCCGATCAGCGAGGGTCTGCCGCGCTTTATTGCCTGGTTCAAACATTATCATGGCATCAACTGAACCCACCTGACAGGGATGTGATCGCGCCATGTGTGGCATAGCGGGCTTTGCGCTCACAAATGGCGGCAACCGGCAGGCGCTCACACGCCGTGCTCTTGCAATGAACACGGCCATTGCGCATCGCGGACCTGATGGTGACGGCATCTGGGTGGATGAGGCTGCGGGCGTTGCATTGGCCCAGAGACGTCTGGCCATTGTCGATCTGTCGGAAACCGGCGCGCAGCCCATGATCTCTGCATCAGGCCGCTTCGTCATCACCTATAATGGCGAGATCTACAATTTTCAGGAATTGCGCGCTGAGCTGGAGCAAAAAGGCGTACAGTTTCGCGGCACCTCCGATACCGAAGTGCTGCTGGAGGGCTGGGCGCAGTGGGGTGCAGACGCCCTTCTGCCGCGCCTCAACGGCATGTTTGCCTTTGCGGTCTGGGATCGCGATGAGCGTCAACTGACGCTGGTGCGTGATGCTTTTGGCATAAAGCCATTGCTCTGGTTTCAAACCGGAGAAGGCTTCTTCTTCGGATCAGAGCTAAAAGCCCTTGCCGTGGATAAGGCATGCCCAAAGCAGGTGGACAGTGCATCTGTTGCCGCACTTCTGCGAAACGGCAATGTGCCTGCACCATGGACAATATACCAGGGTGTCCACAAGTTGATGCCGGGGACAGTGCTGCGTTGGCGCGCTGGTGAAGAGCCTGAAGTGCGCAGCTGGTGGTCGCCGCTTGAAGCTGCGCGGGCGGGTCAGACTGCTTCGGACAGGCTGTCATTCGAAGAGGCCGTTGATCAAGGCGAAACGCTGATCAGCGATGCCGTTCAGCGGCAAATGGTGGCGGATGTGCCTCTGGGTGCCTTTCTGTCAGGCGGCATTGATTCATCCCTTGTTGCTGCGCTCATGCAGAAACAGTCTGCCCGCAAGGTTGATACATTCACCATTGGTTTTGAAGAGCCTGAATGGGATGAAGCGCCCCACGCACAGGCGGTGGCCAAGCATCTTGGAACCAATCACCACACCTTGCAGACATCGGGCCGCGAGGCGCTGGCGCTTGTTGATGAAATAGGTGGAATTTACGACGAGCCCTTTGCTGATTCCTCGCAATTGCCAACCTTGCTTCTGTCCCGAATGGTCAGGAAACATGTGACTGTTGCGCTGTCGGGTGATGGCGGTGACGAGACATTCGCTGGCTACGCGCGCCACGGCTGGGGCCTCAAACTGGCGCGCTATCAGGCCGCAGTTCCGCAACGCCTCCGTCAGAGCCTGTCATCCTCGGTCAATGCCCTTCCAACAGCGCTTCTGGACAAGGCCGCCGGGTTGATCGGGCATGGAAACTCACACGCCGGACACAAGATCAAGCGTGTGCTTCGCATGGGTGCTGCGAACAACTTTTCGGATGGATACCGGCAGATGACATCCCTCACGGTTGATCCTGCCGGTCTGCTGCATCTCGCCAACGAGCATAAACCGATTGGATTCAGCGCCGCGTCAACGGCTGGTCTGGACAATCCACTCAGTCGCATGCAGATGATGGATGTGATGTCTTATCTGCCCGATGATATTCTGGTGAAGGTGGATCGCGCCAGCATGTCTGTTGGGCTCGAGGTGCGCGTGCCACTGCTTGATCATCGCATTTGGGAATGGGCCATGCGCCTGCCGGTGCAGTATCGTCGTGATGGCGGCAATGGCAAGCGGCTGTTGCGCGCTATCCTTGCGCGTCATGTACCCCCTGCATTGTTTGAGCGGCCGAAAACCGGCTTTGCCGTGCCCCTCGCACGCTGGCTACGCACGGATTTGCGGGACTGGGCCGAGGCGCTTCTTTCACCGAGGGCGCTGGAAGATCGTGGCGTGAACAGCGCATCTGTTCACGCGCTCTGGAAAGCGCATCAGTCCGGAACCGAAGATCATGCTCCGGTTCTGTGGTCCATCCTGATGTTGCAATCCTGGAGCATTGCTTCGTCACAGCCGGAGCCTATGCATGGCGGCTGACCGGATTCCTGTTGTCGTTGCGGCTCCGCCCATGCGGACCGGCGGAACTGAACAGCATCTGCTGTATATTCTGCCACTTCTGGTGCAACGCGGCTTTGATATCACGGCTGTTCTGCTGGAGCAGGGCGGCGCTCTGGAATCACCCCTGAGAGAGGCCGGAGTAACGGTTGTGGTGCCCCCTTTCAGATCTCCACGGCCAATCAGAACGCTCATCCAGTCGGCGCTTGTACATCGTGCCGTGAACAGAACTGGCGCACGCATTGTCCATGCTTACCTGAGCGAGCCTTATCTGGCAGCTGCGCTGGCGCATCTTTCACCTATCGGCAAGGCATCGCACCTTGTTCATGGCCGGCGCAGTCTGGCATTTTATTCGGATTACCATCCGATAGCGCGTCTCTTCGAGCGAAAGGCGCACCGCATGAGTACAGCCCTTGTCGGCAATTCCAGTGCTGTGGCCAGTGAGCTGGTTACTGAGGCGGGTACAGCAGACAAGGTTTGCGTTATCCATAACGGCATTCCCATTGCTGGTTCTGTGTCTCAAGCCGAACGTTTGGCTGCGCGGCAAATCTTTGGCTTGTCGCCAGATGCCTTTGTAATGACTCTTGTGGCCAATCTTCACGCCTACAAGGGCCACAGCGATCTTGTTGCAACCCTTGGCATGATTGCACCGCAACTTCCCCAACCCTGGCATATGCTGCTTGCGGGCCGAGACGAGGGAATTCGGGAGAAGCTTCAGTCTGAAATCAACCGTTTGAACATAGCGGGCAATGTTGTTTTCACCGGCGAGTGGAAAGGTTCCCGCCAGCCCTACGCTGCTGCTGACGTTGGCCTTCTGATCAGCCACACAGAAGGATTTTCCAACAGCCTGATCGAGGGCATGGCGGCTGGCCTTCCCATGATTGCTACCCGTGTAGGCGGCAATATTGATGCAGTTGATGATGGTGAAACCGGCTTTCTAGTCGCTCCAAAGAATCCATTAGAGCTTGCGGAAGCCATTCTCAAACTGGCGCATGGTCCAGCCCTGCGTGCACAATTGGGAGAAGCCTCAAGGCAAAAGGCCCTTGCGCAGTTCTCGCTGGAGCAATGCGTCAACAAGTATGAGGCGTTCTGGCGCGGTCTGGCAGAGGGACGATCAGGATTACCTTCAAGCTGGGTCTAGGAGATCAGAAAAGCCTACCTTGTGCCTCGTCTCGTTTGGCTCGTATTTTCACAGGCTTGACCATCACGTCTTCTTTCGCGCCGCCAGCCGCCAGTTGTTCCTGCACCTCAGGGCCATCATTGATCACGCGGTTGATGCCCGTTCCAATGGCGATCATTTCCAGCAAATCATCTGCCGGTGGTCTGAGCAGGGCATGGGCGCGCTCTGGCTCGGTCATGGGGTCCAGCCACTGATCGAAATGCTTCTCCGGCAGGATGACAGGGGAGCGCTCATGGATGGCTGATATAACGCCGTTGGCATGGGTGTTGAGCAAGGCAACCGTATCAAGCTCGCTGCCATCAGCCGTGCACCAGGTTTCATAAAGAGCGGCAAAGGCAAAGACGCCCCGGTCTGGCCGCCTGAGCAGAAAGGGCCGGCTGGTTTTATCAAGGCGCTGCCATTCGTAAAAACCATCGGCAGGCATAAGCGCCCGCCGGCGCATGAAGGCCGCGCGGAACGAGGCTTTTTCCCGTGCTGTTTCCGAGCGGATGTTGATGACGAGCGGGAAGTCTTTCAGATCCTTCACCCATGAGGGAACAAAACCCCAGCGCATCAGGGTGAAGCGTCTTTGCCCGTCAAGATCATGCACCACAGGCACTGGCTGTGTGGGGGCAATGTTGTAGCGCGGTGGGAAATTGGGCTGGTCAGAATAGTTAAAGAGCGCCCGCACGGCATCAGGAGGATTGGTCAGGGCGTAGCGTCCACACATACCGAGGCTTCCTAGAGGAAACCGGATGGGACGTCACGCTGTTCCGGTCTCAGTTTTCGGCTGTTTCGTAATAGAAGATGTGCTTGCCTACCTTTTCACGCCGGTCCATGTGACGCGCCCACCATGGCCGCACATAGTTGGCATGGTAGTGCGTCGCATTGCCGACACCTGCAAGGTAAGTGCGCCCTTCCGCTACATCACGCGCGATGCGGGTCGCGGTGCTCCATGCGCCGGGCTCTGTGATGCGCAGCGACTTGCCTTCGCAGGCAAAGGTGAACTGGCAGGCGAGATAGCGATGGCGGTTCTGATACACCACACCACAGACGGTTGAGGGGTAAACGCCGGAGCGGGCGCGGTTGAGCACAACCTGCGCGACACCGGCCTGACCGCGTTCAGGTTCCGAGCGCGCCTCGAAATAGATGGCTTCCGCCAGACACTTCATTTCTTTTTCAGAGGTCACTGTTCCAACCAGCGGAGAACGGGGCGGCACAGGGCGCATGGGTGCCAGCGAAACCTTGACGACAGGCGGCTGGAGAACCGTAAACTGCGCTTCAGGCGCTTTTGCAGGAAGAGGCACAACCACCGCCGTCTTTGGTTTGGCGGCTGCTGGCAAAGCCGGCTTGGCCTTTTCCGCTTCCGGAGGCAGGGCGGCAAGAGCCAGCCCCTTGGGCGCATCCACAAGTCCGCTGAATGCGCCAACGATCACGCCACCATCATCCGATTCAAAGGTGCGCGAGCGTGGCAGGAGATCGCTGCCAAGGCGGAACAGCACCGAGATTTCCGGTGTGGCTTCAAACAATGGTTCCGAACCATCAGTCTGCTGGGCGTTGCGCCACAATCCCGGCTGCAGCTGCGGCTCCTCGTCATTTTCTGCCATGTCTTCAACAGGCAACTGCGGGCGTGGTGCGATAAAATCCTCTACTGCCATCGCGAGATCAGGTGC
Organism: Beijerinckiaceae bacterium; assembly: GCA_051649305.1. Taxonomy (GTDB): domain Bacteria; phylum Pseudomonadota; class Alphaproteobacteria; order Rhizobiales; family Beijerinckiaceae; genus JADCCX01. Next base: position 74,874 of record JBOFGV010000073.1, on the reverse strand, counting down.
TGTCAATGTTGGCCATGCGAGGCTGACGTTGGCAGGATCTTCCATAAACCGCAGGCCCGGTGTGTTGGGGTCAACGGTAGAGCGATAGTTGGCTGTCGCTGTGGCAGAAACCAGGACGCCTGCCGCGAGGATCCAGGGCTTCAACGGGCGCACCATGAAAGGCCCGGTCTTGAAAGACACCTTGGAAGAACGATGACGCAAACGCATAACAACGCACTCGTACGCAACATGAACGGCCACAGGCGACATGCCAATGGATTAACTGTGGATAGACATAGCTGGTTAAGGTTGCTGTTCGGTTAAACGATGCGCAATCTTCTGACCCCGCATCGTTTGCACGGTATCTTTTATTCTTTCTCGACGTTCCAGAAGGCCATGACACCGGGAACAATCGGCAGGCCCTTGAGCTTGGGCGAATGTGCCACAGGCTGGAACCACTGGCCAAACGGCACATAAGGCACGAACTTGTAGGCGCTTTCCTGCACGGCGATCGCGCCTTTCATGCGTTCATCACTGTTCTTGGCAGCGGCAAAATCCGTGATCAGCGCCTGATGCGCTGCATCGCACGGCCAGCCCGGCCATGCCCGCTCGCAGGAGGCCTGCATTGGCACGTTGCCAACAGGATCCATGGAACCAGCACCGTTCCACCATGTCATACCGAGATGCCAGCCGCCCTGATCAGGCGCAGACTTGTTGGCACGACGCTGCGCCATGGTGGCGAAATCCATCGAAATCATCTGCACATTGACGCCAATCGACTTCAGATCTTGTGCCAGCAACTGCGTTGCTGCGGACAGGAAGGAGATATCGGTTGGGTGCAACAGAACAACCGGTTCACCCTTGTATCCTGCCTCAGCCAGCAAGGCTTTTGCCTTGTCCCTGTTCTTGCCGAAATCAGCCTCAGCACCGGCATCGGTGGCAAAAGGCCCGCCGCAGTTGAAATAGGCCCGGCAGACGCGCCAGTTCTCGGGATCACCGAACATTGCGCGCAGATACTGCTCCTGATCCATCAGATAGAGCAGGGCGCGGCGGGCGCGGGCATCGTTGAAGGGCGCATGCAGGTGGTTCATGCGCAGCATACCCTGAAAACCGAGCGCGTTGGTGGTGGTGAACTTCGCGCCACGTGCTTTCAGTTCCGGGATCAGGTCTGTTGGCGGGTTTTCGAGGAAATCCACCTCGCCGTTGATCAGCGCAAAGACTGCTGACTGGGGATCAGAAATGATCCGCCACTCAATGCGGTCCACCTTGGCGATCTTGGCACCGGCAGAACCTGAAGAAGGCTCCGAGCGCGGGATGTAGTCCGGGTTCTTGCGGTAAACCACCTTCGCACCGGGAACCCATTCTTCCCGCACAAAGATGAACGGGCCGGACCCGATGGTCTCGGTGATGTTCTTCATCGGATCGGTTTCAGCAATGCGCTTTGGCATGATGGCAGGCACGTTGCTGGTGGATTTCGACAGCGCTTCCAGCATCAGCGAGAAAGGCTTGGTCAATGTCCAGGTAAAGCTCTTGGCATCGGTCGCCGTCATGTCCTTGGTCAGTGCAACGAGCTGGCGACCATAGGGATCACGCGCGCCCCAGCGCTTCAATGACTGGATAACGTCCTCGGTGGTGACAGCAGCACCATCGTGGAATTTCAGACCATCGCGCAGGGTGAAGGTCCAGACAAGACCATCTGCGCTGACAGAATAGCTCTGCACCATTTGCGGTTGGGGAACCTGCTTTTCATCGCGGCCAAACAGGAAGTCATAGACATGCATGGCATGGCTCTGGACATTACCTGCAGTTGTGTTGATCGGGTCAATCACCTGCAGATCGGCAAAAGGCACGATGCGCAGGGTTTTCTGGGCTGAGGTCTGTGCCTGCGCAACGCCTGCTGTGCCAGCAAAGGCCAAGGCAACTGCTGCGAGGTGGGCGACGTTCCGTCTGGTGAAAATCCGGCGCATGAAAACTCCTTCAGGGTGGCTTCTTTTGCTTTATGACAGTTTTGGGCGGACGTCACACACAAAGCGTTGATCAAGCCTATTGATGCCCAAAATGGGTGCGAATCACGCTGATGCCGATTCGGGCATGCTTTGTTTCATCCAGGTTCCTGTGGTTAAGATCATAGGGCAATCTTTTGCTGATTGCACTCATCACGGTTTAATATTTGCCGGCTTACCGAAGGCATGACACAAGTCAATGAAGTGTCGGCTGCGACCTGCAGAATGAATCCGTTTCAAACCAACTCTTTCAACAATACGGGAAAAACATCCATCAACCACGGCGCACGCGCGGGTTGTGCTGATTCGTCGCCACTCTGTTCTGTGTTTGGGAGAAGTGTTAACACCGGAAGGTGAAACCGTCATATTTCTGCATCAGAGCGGGACCAGCGCAATCCATGTAACAAAAAGGCGTGAACCGGCCTTTGGCTGGTGCTAAGGAAACTGTCCCGGACAGGCACAACTCTCGGTGTATTTCCGGACCAGAAAGTTAATATGGCCTCGTATTCTCTCTCTCCACATGTGCGTTCACGCGGCTTAACCGCCGTTCTGGGGCCAACAAACACCGGCAAAACACATCTTGCCATCGAGCGGATGCTGGGGCATTCCTCGGGGCTCATTGGTCTGCCGCTGCGGCTTCTGGCACGCGAGGTCTACGGGCGTGTGGTCGAGCGCGTGGGTGCTGATCAGGTGGCGCTGATCACCGGCGAAGAGAAGATCAAGCCTGCCAAGCCGCGCTACTGGGTGGCAACCGTGGAGGCCATGCCGCGTGATCTCGATGTGGCCTTTGTTGCCATTGATGAAATTCAATTGGCGCAGGATTTTGATCGCGGCCATGTCTTTACCGACCACCTGCTCAACCGCCGGGGGCGCGAGGAAACATTGGTCATCGGCTCGGCCACCATGCGTCCGCTTGTGGAAATGCTGCTGCCGGATGCCAACATCGTCTCGCGGCCCCGCCTCTCCAACTTGACTTACGCGGGCGAAAAGAAATTGACGCGCCTGCCGCCGCGCTCGGCGATTGTCGCGTTTTCGGCAGAAGAAGTTTACACCATCGCAGAACTCATCCGCCGCCAGCGGGGCGGGGCAGCCGTTGTGATGGGCGCGCTCAGCCCGCGCACAAGGAATGCGCAGGTCGAGTTGTTCCAGTCAGGCGATGTGGACCACATCATCGCGACTGATGCCATCGGCATGGGCCTGAACCTCGATATCCACCACGTGGCCTTTGCCGGAGACAGCAAGTTTGATGGCCGCTCGCATCGTCGCCTGACAGCAGCGGAACTCGGCCAGATCGCGGGACGCGCGGGCCGTCACTTGCGCGACGGCACCTTTGGCACATCAGGGCGGTGCAGGCCGTTTGATCCTGACACGATAGATCATCTTGAAAACCACATCTTTGATCCTGTCAGGGTCATCAACTGGCGCAATCCTGATCTGGAATTTGGCTCCATCGAAGCCTTGCGCCGCAGTCTGGCCGTCACACCAGTTGATCCCGGCGTTTCGCGGGTGCCGCGCGCCGAGGATGAGGTGGTGCTGGATATTCTGGCGGCTGATCCCGATATCACCGCCCGCATTGGTGGTCGGGACAGCATCATGCGGCTCTGGGACATGTGCGCCCTGCCGGATTATCGCAAAGTGGCACCCCATGCCCATGCTGAACTGGTAGGCCAGATTTTCAGCTTTCTGAGCGACAAGGGGCACATCCCGGATGACTGGTTCCAGCGCCAGATCAACATGTGTGACCGTGTGGATGGCGACATCGATACGCTCTCAGCCCGCATTGCACAGATCAGAACCTGGACATTTTGTGCAAATCGCGACTGGTTGAGGCAACCTCTCCATTGGCAGGGCGTCACGCGCGCGATAGAGGACAAGTTGTCAGATGCGCTGCACGAGAAATTGACGGCGCGTTTTGTAGATCGGCGAACCAGTGTATTGATGCGCCGCCTGAGAGAGAATGCGATGCTGGAATCTGAAGTAACTGCCGTTGGAGATGTGACCGTCGAGGGTCAGCCTGTGGGTCGCCTGCAGGGCTTCCGTTTCACGCCGGATGCCAATGCCTCCGGCCCTGAAGCCAAGGCGCTTCTGGCGGCTGCCAGCAAGGCACTTGTTACAGAGATCGAGGCGCGCGCTGCACGACTCTCGGCAGCAGCGGATGAAACCTTTGTTCTGTCGCTGGATGGCACCCTGCGCTGGATTGGCGAACCTGTGGCGCGTTTGCAGGCCGGTGAACGTGTTCTGGAGCCGCGGTTTCTGGTGCTCGCAGATGATCAATTGGCAGGATCCGCCCGCGAAAGCGTCGAAGCGCGCCTTGCAATGTGGCTGAAAGCGCACCTGAAAAAGCTGCTTGGCCCTCTGCTGGTGCTGGAAAGCGGCGAGGGACTGGAAGGCATCAGCCGTGGCATTGCCTATCAACTCGCCGAGCATCTGGGTGTGCTGGAGCGCACGCAGGTGCAGAACGATGTGAAGTCGCTGGATCAGGAATCGCGCTCCACACTGCGCAAGCTTGGTGTGCGCTTTGGTGCCTACAGCATCACAACGCCCCTTCTGCTCAAGCCCGCACCGCGTGCGCTGGCGGCCCAGCTCTGGGTGCTCAAGCATGGCAGCATGGACACCAAGGGCCTTGATGACATTGTGCATCTCTCGTCATCTGGCCGCACGTCGATCCCTGTTGATGCCGAGATTCCTGTGGCGCTTTACCGGGCAGCGGGCTTCCGCGTCTGTGGCCCACGCGCCATCCGCGTCGATATTCTGGAGCGATTGGCGGACCTCATTCGTCCCGCTGTGGCCTTCCGCCCCGGTACAACTCCTGGCGAAATTCCTGCCGGAGCCTATTACGGCGATGGTTTCACGGTCATTGGCCCTATGACCTCGCTTGTGGGCTGTGCCGGGGATGATTTTGCCGCTGTGCTGAAGAGCCTTGGCTACCGTGTGGAGAAAAAGGCCCCGCTGAAAGACGTGGCGGTCATTCCGCTCGTGATTGCGGCTGCTGCACCAGCAGTTGCGGTTGCGCCAGAGGCTGCTGCCGAAAGCGTCACCGAAGAGATGACGGTTGCGGATGCTCCTGAAGCGGACGCAGTATCTGCAGAATCTGTTTCTGAAACGCCTGTGGCAGTTGAAGAAGTTGCCGTTGAAGCTCCACAAGACGAAGCGCCAACCGAGCAGGTGTTGGAACAGGTTGCAGTAGCAACAACCGAACCAGCTGTTGTGGAAGCAACTGTCACAGAAACTCCCGTTCCTGCCGAGCCAGAACTGGTTGATGTCTGGCGTCCGGCCCGGTTTGATCGTGAACAGGCTCCCAGACGCAACCATGGCCGCCCGCAGCAGGGTGCGCGCCACCAGCGCCAGACACCTAATACTGCTGTCGCTGCTTCCGGCGAAGGCAATGTGCCTCCGGCTGAAGGCGAGGCTGGCCCACGTCCCCAGCGTCATGGCGGCAAGAAGCCCTGGCAGAAGCGTCCCGATGGTCAGGAGGGCGGCAGGCCGCCAAGACCACAGGGAGACAGACCGCAAAGACAGGAATTTGGTGGCAAGCCCTCGGGAGACAGGCCTTCCGGCGATCGTTCCTTTGGCAACCGTCAGGGTGGCGGGCGTCCGTTTCAAGACAAAGGAGGCTTCAACAAGCCGCGATTTGACCAGCGTGCGCTCAACCCGGACAACCGTCCGCGCGAGAAGCAGCCCGATCCTGATTCACCCTTTGCACAGCTTGCGGCCTTGAAAGCCCAGCTTGAAGGCAAGAAACCGGGCTGATAGCTCCTCTTTCTTTAAAGAAAGTCCCAAACGGTTTGGCTCATCCCATCAGGCCAGTGGATTCCGCTGGCCCTTGCGGCTTTGCCTGATTCCACGGTTCATCTTGTGTTTTCATGGATTTGTGTCTAAGAAAGCTCTGTTACGGCTGCAAGAATATATCCGGCAACACATTGTGTGGCTGCCTGAAACTGTCCTTTCAGCTCCTAACACTCAACCTGCCGTTGAAGCGGCAGGACAATGCGAGCATCTGCTGGTCAAAAGGATTTATCTATGCAGACGGGTACTGTGAAGTGGTTCAACACAACCAAAGGCTTTGGCTTCATCCAGCCAGATGGTGGTGGGCAGGACGTTTTTGTCCACATCAGCGCAGTACAGCGTTGCGGGCTTAACGGTCTTATCGAAGGCCAGAAGATCTCTTTTGATGTCGTGGCAGATCGCCGTACAGGCAAATCGGTTGCTGACAACCTGAAGGCAGCTGACTGATTTTTCAGTCTCTTGCCTAAGAAGAACAGCCCTCGCGCCAAGCGGCGAAAGGGCAAATTTTTCTGTGTTTCTCTGACAGATGTTGGTTCTGCCGGGATTCTCCCGGTTCTATTTCTTTGACAGTTGATCAAGCCGCTGCCGCATCAGATCCAGCTCTTTCTTGATCTCGTCTACATCCCCGCCTTCTGCTGCATCCGGAGCAGCCTGTTTTGCAGACTCCTTGCGCGCAGCATAGGGGTTGAACATGCGGAATGCATCCTGAAACAGGGTCATGTTCGCCCGCGCCTGATCCTGCATCGCCCCCAGCACATCGCCAGACATCGCTTTGGTGACGTGATCCTTGAACTGCTGCTGTTCCTTGGCGAAATGCTGCATGGAATGCTCCAGATAGCTTGGCACAAGCCCCTGCATCTGGTCGCCGTAAAGGCCAATCAACTGCCGCAGGAACGACACCGGCAGCATGGTTTGCTGGCCTTCCTGTCCTTCGAGTTCAAATATGATCTGGGTCAGCACTGACCGCGTGATGTCTTCGCCTGTCTTGGCATCGGTGACGAGGAACTCCTCGCCCTTTTTCACCATGCCCGCGAGATCCTCCAGCGTCACATAGGTGCTCGTGCCGGTATGATAGAGACGCCGGTTAGCGTATTTCTTGATGACTGTCGTCGCGGCAACTTTCGTCATCCTCACCATCCATTCTGTCTGGTGCCTGTTATTTGGTCACCTTGACCCGATAATGCGCGGTTGCGCTGCAAACACAAGTCTTTTGCGATGCAATATGCTTGACGGAAGCCGTTTAGGTCGCCTTGATAGGACAACACTTCACAAATGACTTCAAAATAGACACAGGAGATGACAATGGCAGCCACAGATGTCGTGATCGTAGGAGCAGCCCGCACCGCGGTTGGCTCGTTCAACGGAGCCTTTGCCGATCAGGCCGCGCACAAGCTTGGCGCTGCAGCCATCACGGCTGCCCTGTCTCGCGCCGGTGTTTCGGGTGCTGAGGTCGATGAGGTTATCTTCGGCCATGTGCTGACAGCCGGCGCCGGTCAGAACACCGCAAGACAGGCCGCCATGGCTGCCGGTATTCCCGATACAGCGACAGCACTTGTGGTCAATCAGGTCTGCGGCTCCGGCCTGCGCACCGTTGCCATGGGCATGCAGGCGATTGCCAATGGTGATGCCAGCATCATCGTGGCTGGTGGTCAGGAATCGATGTCCTTGTCACCCCATTCCGCCCACATGCGTGCCGGCACCAAAATGGGTGATGTGAAGTTCATCGACACCATGATCAAGGATGGCCTGTGGGATGCCTTCCACGGCTATCACATGGGCAACACCGCGGAGAATGTTGCGGCGAAATGGCAGATTTCCCGTGAGCAGCAGGATATTTTTGCAGTTGCCTCGCAGAACAAGGCGGAAGCCGCCCGCAAATCTGGCCGCTTCAAGGATGAGATCGCCGCCTACACCATCGCGACCCGCAAGGGCGATGTGGTGGTGGATACGGATGAATACATCCGCGATGGCGCAACCATCGAAGCCATGCAGAAACTGAAGCCGGCCTTCCCCGGCGGCGTCAGCGTCACGGCGGCCAATGCTTCTGGCCTTAACGACGGTGCTGCAGCCCTCGTGTTGATGACAGCAGCCGAAGCCGCCAAGCGTGGCCTCACACCGCTCGCCCGCATCGCCTCATGGGCCACAGCCGGTGTTGCGCCTGAAATCATGGGATCAGGCCCCATCCCTGCTTCGCGCAAGGCGCTTGAGAAGGCGGGTTGGAAAGTGAAAGACCTTGATCTCGTGGAAGCCAACGAGGCTTTCGCGGCGCAGGCTCTCGCCGTCAACAAGGACATGGGTTGGGACCCATCGATCGTCAACGTCAACGGCGGTGCCATCGCCATCGGCCATCCGATTGGCGCATCCGGCGCACGCGTGCTGGTGACCCTGTTGCATGAAATGCAAAAGCGCGGCTCGAAGAAGGGGCTTGCCACACTCTGCATCGGCGGCGGCATGGGCGTTGCGCTGACAGTGGAGCGGTAAGCCTCGATTCTTCCTTCTCCCCTTGCGGGAGAAGGTGTCATGCGCAGCATGACGGATGAGGGGTATCGGCAAGCAAAGTAAGGATCCAGTCTTTGACTGAATTGTTGTCCCTTGGAGATATTACTCGTGTGATTGGTGGATTTGTCACACTGATCTGCATGCTTGGTTTTTTTCTCAAATTCTTCTCTGGAGGATTATCTTTGAGAAAAATCCGGAACCGGGAGTACTGGTGGTCGAGGTGGCCTTGAACAAAAACTGATCAGGTGGAGGCCTGACGTGAATACCCTCTCCCCGTCAACGGGGAGAGGGAGCAACAAAATACATAGGGAGGACTAAACATGTCACGCGTTGCATTGGTTACAGGCGGTACCCGCGGAATCGGGGCTGCGATTTCAAAGGCCTTGAAGGCCGCAGGTTACAAGGTTGCGGCGAGTTATGCCGGCAACGATGAAGCCGCTGCCAAATTCAAGGCGGAAACCGGCATTGCCGTTTTCAAATGGGATGTCTCGGATTTTGATGCCTGTGCTGCCGGTGTGGCGCAGGTGGAAGCCGAGGTTGGCCCGGTGGATGTGCTGGTGAACAACGCCGGCATCACCAAGGATGGCTTCTTCCACAAGATGACCAAGGACCAGTGGCGCGCCGTTCTGGGCACCAACCTTGATTCCCTGTTCAACATGACCCGCCCGGTGATTGAAGGCATGCGCGCCCGCAATTTCGGCCGCGTCATCGTCATCTCGTCGATCAACGGCCAGAAGGGCCAGTTCGCACAGGTCAACTACTCGGCGGCGAAAGCCGGTGACATCGGCTTTGTGAAAGCGCTGGCGCAGGAAAGTGCCGCCAAGGGCATCACGGTCAACGCCATCTGCCCCGGTTATATCGCCACAGAAATGGTGATGGCCGTGCCGGAAGAGGTGCTGAAGACCAAGATCCTGCCGCTGATTCCGGTCGGTCGTCTCGGTCAGCCAGAGGAAATCGCGCGCGCTGTGGTGTTCCTTGCGTCAGACGATGCAGGCTTCATCACCGGCTCCACGCTTTCCGCCAACGGCGGCCAGTACGTGGTTTAACCACATCTGCCTGTTCGGTTATCGATCCCCCGTGCGCAGGCGCGGGGGATTTTTTTTACTGGAAGCAGCACTTTTTCTATGTGCCTCAAAAAGTAGCAGTCATTAATATCAATATTTATCAATAGTTTAGATTAAATATCTTTCGCCCTCTTCAATGAGCCGACAAAATGAATTGACATTGTTTCCTGTCTGGATTCTGTTTGCATCCAGAAGAGAGAAAGCATCTTGGAAGGTCATACATTTCTCATCAATCTGATGGGGGCCATCGCGCTTCTCATCTGGTCCATCCGCATGGTGAAAACCGGCGTGCTGCGGGCGTTTGGTGAAAAATTCCGCCATGCCATTGCGGGCGCAACCTCCAATCGCATCAAGGCCTGTTTCACAGGGGCCGCCGTGGCCACCGCTGTGCAAAGCTCGGCAGCGACAGGCCTTATCGTGGCAAGCTTTGCAGAGCGGGGCTTGATCACGCTGGGGCCAGCGCTTGCCGTTATGCTGGGCGCAGACATCGGCTCGACATTGGTGGTGCAGGCGCTTGCCTTCAATCTTGGCCAGTTGATGCCTCTGCTGCTGATTGCAGGCGTTTGCCTTTTCATGCTGACCGATAAACCCGTGCCCAAACAGGTCGGGCGCATCATCATTGGATTGGCGCTCATGATCATGGCTCTCGGCATGATCAAGGGGGCAGCGGACCCGTTGAAGCAAAGCGAGTTGCTGAAACTCGTGATGCAACGCCTGGCCAGCGATCCTGTCATGGGCATCGTTCTGGGTGCGCTGATTGCCTGGCTAATGCATTCGAGTGTGGCTGCCATCCTGCTTGTTCTGTCGCTGGCAGCATCAGATGTCATTGGCCTGCCGCCTGCCATCGCGCTGGTGCTGGGCTGCAACATCGGCTCGGCCCTTATTCCGCTTGGTCTGTCGGCTCAGACCAGCATCGCTGCCAAACGCATCCTGATCGGCAATCTGGCATTCCGGACAGCGGGTGCCGTGCTTGCCCTCATATTGTTGCCCCTGATTGTTGATCTTTCGCGGCTTCTGGCAAGTGATACAGCCCGCCAGCTCGCCAATCTGCACACGCTGTTCAATGTTGCAGTCGCGGTGATCTTTCTGCCTTTGACAGGATTGGCTGTCCGGGTTCTGGAAGCATCCTATCCGGATGAAACAGCCTCAAAAGACAAGCCGATTGCGCATCTGGATGATGCCTTGCTTGACCGTCCGCAGGTGGCGCTGGCCGCAGCGGGGCGGGAAGTCATGCGTATGGCTGATCAGGTTGAGGTGATGCTGCGCGAGACCATTCTTGCCTTTTCGGAAGACAGCGATGCCCGTCGCCAGTCTATCAAGCTTCGCGACAACGAGGTGGACCGGCTTCAGGAGGATGTGAAGCTCTACCTCACGCGCCTCACCCGCCAGCCCCTGTCAGAAACAGACAGCCGCAAGGCCTTTGACCTGATCCTCTTCACCACAAACCTTGAGCATGTGGGCGACATCATCGACAAGAGCCTGCTGGAGCTTGCGGCCAAGAAGCATAGGCTGAATGTGGAGTTCTCACCCGCTGGCTGGTCGGAAATCCAGTCCCTCCACACCCGCGTGGTGGAGCAGATGCGGCTGGCGGTTGCCGTGTTCATGACCGGCGATATGGGCATGGCCCGTGAACTGGTGACTGAAAAGGACAGGATTCGCGTTGCCGAGCGCGAGGCCATGGAAAGCCATCTTTCCCGCCTGCGGGAGGGAACTCTGGCTTCCATCGAAACCAGCACGTTGCATCTCGATATCCTGCGTGACCTCAAACGCATCAATGCCCACATCACATCCGTTGCTTATTCCAGCCTTGAGGCCTCAGGATTTCTGCGTGGAAGCCGTTTGAAGTCAGCGGCTGTATAAGCTTGCCAAAGCGCCGCAGTTCATAAATCCGGGCTGACTTCCGCGCCGTAAAGGGATACTGACGTTTCGCGCACTGCAGACAGGCCTGAAAAACCTGCCTGCAGCTCTTTTCGTTTTTCATGATGCCAAATTCTACCAAGCGAGGTTTTTCGATGTCTGGCCTTGTCCGCTCCACCGTTGATCTTGATCCGCGCCGCAAGAAAATCCTGTTCCGCGCCTGGCATCGCGGCATGCGCGAGATGGACCTGATCATGGGCCGGTTTGCCGAGGAGCGTCTGGACACCATGACCGACGCCGAGCTTGATATCTTCGAACTGCTGATTGAGGCCCCTGACCGCGATCTGCTGGCCTGGATCACCAACCGGGAAGAGACGCCCGTGAACTATGACACGCCGGTGTTTCAGGCGCGGAAGGCGTTCCCTTCCCACGACAAGCCGGTGCAGGTCTGAACGCGAGAGGTTGGCTTTCTCCCTCCCCCCACTTGTGGTGGGGAGGGCCGGGGTGGGGGGTCTATCAACTGCACAGATTCCCCCCACCCTGATCTCCGCTTCGCTCGATCTTCCCTCCCACCATAAATGGGGGGAGGGATGTTATGAAGCATAGTGCTCGTTTTGAATCAGCCCTTGTGTGAAATAGCCCGATGTTCATTCCACCCCTTTTGCTGCAATCCAAAGCGCCTTTCACCGTCTGCGATGTTTCGGATGGAACGGAAGCGCTGGCGGCTGCCGAGGTCGCGCGCGCGCTGTTCAAAGCAGGCGTTGATCTCCCGGCCCTCAGCCTGTTTGTGGCGCGTGATGCGGTGCGGGCTGCTGCCATCGAGCACGGGCTGTCGTTCTTTGCGCCGGAAATCGAGGTCTTCTCCTTTCCTTCATGGGATTGCCAGCCCTATGACCGCGCCTCGCCCAATGCTGGCATTCTGGCGCGGCGCATGGCGACCTTGTCCCGCCTTGTGCGCTCTCGCGGTGGCGAACGCCCGCGCCTTGTCATCACCACAGCCAACGCACTGGTGCAGCGTGTGCCACCTGTCGGCTGGGTATCAGCACAGGCACTGGCAGCAGCTCCTGGCAATGCGCTTGACATGGAAGATCTGACGCGCTGGCTGGAGCACAACGGTTTCGTGCGCACACCCACCGTGCGCGATGCCGGGGAATATGCCGTGCGCGGCGGGATCATCGATCTCTATGCGCCCGGTGTGGTTGGTCCGGTCCGTATGGATTTCTTCGGTGACACGCTGGAAACGATCCGCGCTTTTGATCCCGAGACACAGCGTTCCACCGGCCCTATGGCGATGCTGGAACTCATTCCCATGAGCGAGTTCCAGATGACCAGCGATGCCATCCGTCGCTTCCGTCAGGGTTACGTCACGTCGTTTGGAGCCGCCACCAAGGGCGATATGCTCTACGAGGCGATCAGCGAAGGCCGACGCTTCCCCGGCATGGAACACTGGACGCCATTGTTTCATGCCAAAATGAGCAGGCTCACCGACTATGTACCGGGTGCGGCGCTCATTCTCGATCATCTCGCTGTTGATGCCGCAAAGGAGCGCATCGCGCAGGCGGGGGATTATTACACCAACCGCAAGACAGGTCTTGAGGCCGTGGCTGCTGGGTCAGCCCCTTACAAGCCACTGCCGCCCGAAACGCTCTACTGGTCAGCGGATGAGTTGCAGAAAATGGTTTCTGCTGAATCCACCGTGACTCTCACGCCCTATGCTGTGCCGCCCGGCGGCAGCATGAAGGTGGTTGAGCTCGGTGGCCGCAAGGGGCGGATTTTTGCAGCGGAACGCGCGGATGAATCCGTCAATGTCTTTGATGCCGCTGTCGCCCATATCCGCAGCTTGCAAGCCACCGGCAAGCGCGTGCTGCTGGCCGCCTGGACCGACGGCTCGCGCGATCGTCTCGCGGGCGTCATGGGCGACCATGGCTTGACAGCGGCCAAACCCGTTGCCTCGCTGGCAAGCGCGAAAGCACTTGCCGCCAACGAGGTAGGGCTGGTCATCCTGCCGCTGGAGTCAGGTCTCGAACTGCCTGACCTCGCCATTGTGGCGGAGCAGGATATTCTGGGTGAGCGCATGGTGCGCGGTCGCGCGCCGTCAAAGCGCGCCAAGGACTTCATCTCGGAATTGTCCACGATGTCGGTCAACGATGTTGTGGTGCATGTCGATCACGGCATTGGCCGCTTTATCGGCCTGAAGACAGTCACAGCGCTTGGCTCACCGCATGACTGTCTGGAACTGCACTACGCCAACGGCGACAAACTGTTCCTGCCGGTCGAGAACATCGAGCTTCTCTCACGCTACGGCGGCGAGGACACGGAGGTTCAGCTTGATCGTCTGGGCGGCGGTGGCTGGCAGGCCCGCAAGGCCAAGCTGAAGAAGCGCATCCTTGAGATGGCGAAGCAATTGATCAAGATTGCGGCAGCCCGTCTGCTCCGCGAAGCGCCGAAGTTTGTGGCCAATGACAATGCCTACAGCGAGTTCATTGCCCGCTTCCCCTACAACGAAACCGATGACCAGCAGAACGCTATCGATGCCGTGATGGACGACATGGCTTCGGGCCGTCCGATGGATCGCCTGATCTGCGGCGACGTTGGTTTTGGCAAGACGGAAGTAGCGCTCCGCGCCGCCTATGCCGCCGCCATGTCCGGCAAGCAGGTGGCGGTGGTTGTGCCCACAACGCTTCTTGCGCGCCAGCACCACAAGACCTTCGCCGAGCGTTTTCGTGGTCTGCCGATCAATGTGGCGCAGGCCTCCCGCATGGTGGGCAGTGCTGAACTCGCCGCCACCAAAAAGGGCATCACCGACGGCACGGTTGATATCGTCGTGGGCACGCACGCGCTCCTTGGCAAGGCGATCAACTTCCGCGATCTCGGCCTGCTGATTGTCGACGAAGAGCAGCACTTTGGTGTGGGCCACAAGGAGCGGCTGAAGGAACTGCGCGCCGAGGTGCATGTGCTGACATTGTCCGCCACGCCTATTCCCCGCACGCTCCAGTTGGCCCTCACAGGCGTGCGCGAACTCTCCATCATCGCCACACCGCCGGTGGACCGTCTGGCGGTGCGCACCTTCATCGCGCCATTTGATCCGATGATCGTGCGCGAGGCGCTGCTGCGCGAGCGCTATCGCGGCGGACAGAGTTTCTATGTCGTACCGCGCATCGAGGATCTGGCAGACATCCGCGCTTTTCTCGACAGCCAAGTGCCAGAAATCAAATACGCCGTTGGCCACGGCCAGATGGCACCTACCGAGCTTGAGGAGGTCATGGGCAATTTCTATGACGGCAAGTTTGATGTGTTGCTGTCGACAACAATCGTGGAATCCGGCCTCGATATTCCAAGCGCCAACACGCTGATCATCCACCGTGCGGATATGTTCGGCCTTGGCCAGCTCTACCAGCTGCGGGGGCGCGTTGGCCGTTCCAAAACCCGCGCCTATGCGCTGTTCACCTTGCCCGCCAACAAGCCGCCAACCCCGCAGGCCGAGAAGCGTCTGAAGGTGCTGCAGTCGCTCGACAGTCTGGGCGCAGGCTTTCAATTGGCCTCGCATGATCTCGATATCCGGGGTGCGGGCAACCTGCTGGGTGACGAGCAGTCCGGCCATATCAAGGAAGTGGGCTACGAGCTTTACCAGCAGATGCTGGAAGAGGCGGTTGCCAACCTCAAGGCGGGCATCGAGGACGAGGTGGAAGAACATTGGTCGCCAACTATCGTCACCGGCACACCTGTGCTGATTCCGGAAGCCTATGTGATGGACCTCGATCTCCGGATGGCGCTTTACCGCCGCCTGTCGACATTGGAAACCGAGCAGGGTATCGAAAGTTTCGCAGCCGAAATGATCGATCGCTTCGGACCGTTGCCGCCAGAGGTGGAGCAACTGATGAGCATCGTGGCGATCAAGACTTTGTGCCGCCGCGCCAATATCCAGAAGGTGGAAGCCGGGCCTAAAGGCATCGTCGTTGCCTTTAGGGATAACTCCTTCGCCAATCCCAACGGTCTGGTGCGTTATGTCACGGAACGCGGAAGCTTCGCCAAGGTGCGGCCTGACATGCGCGTGGTCTTTAACGGGGATTACGAATCCCCCTCGCGCCGCCTGCGCGAAACGCGCCGTCTGATGGGAGATCTGACGCGGATCGCGGAAGGCAAAAAAGCTGTTTGATCAGCCCAGCTGCAAGCCCGGCACAGCTCCCAGAAAATCCCGCTTGTTAAGGGCAACGCCGTTCTCCCGCAGGATCATGTAAGCTGCCGAAACGTGGAAATAGAAGTTCGGCATGGCGAAGCCGTTGAAATAAGGCGCGCCGTCCATGGTGTAGGGCTTGCCACCAATTGGAAATGTGATGGCGCGCGTCTCTGCGCCATCAAAAGCGGACGCAGGCAGGCTTTCAACAAAGGCTACGGTCTTACCGATGCGCTCATATAGCTCGGCAAAGGTTTTCTCTTCATCCGCAAACTTTGGCAGTTCAACCGCCGCCAACCGGCCCGAGGTATTCTTGGCAAAATCACAGGCCACCTGCACCTGACGCGTCAGCGCAAACATATCGGGTGAAAGACGCAGTCCCAGCATCACTTCAGGCGCAATCTTTTTCGCTTCTGCATGGGCCTCCGCCTTTTTCAGGACAGTTTCGAGCGCGCGCAGCATTTGCACAAACACGGGTACGGAAGCAGCGTGGAGCGACATGGGTTATAAGCCTTTGTGATTGCGTTGATGTGTTTATCTCTCTTCCAGATAGGACGATCTCGCGCTAGCTTGCAAGGCAGTTGCAATCACATTCAAGGCATACGGCCATGTTGACCAATCTTCAAACCCGCGACGTTGAAACACTGATCCACCCCTACACCAACCTCGATACGCATCGCACGGTTGGTCCATTGGTGCTGGAACAGGCCAAGGGCATTTATGTGCATGATGTGGAAGGCAAGCCCTATATCGAAGGCATGGCTGGTCTGTGGTGCGCTTCCCTCGGCTACGGCAACGAGGAGCTGGTGGAAGCCGCTGCAAGCCAGATGCGCAAATTGTCCTTCACACACCTCTTTTCGGGCCGCAGCCATGACCCTGCGATTGAACTTGCTGAAAAACTGAAAGAAATGGCGCCCATCGAGGTGTCGAAGGTGTTCTTCGGCTGCTCGGGATCAGATGCCAACGACACGCAGATCAAATTGATCTGGTACTACAACAACGCGCTGGGTCGCCCGAAAAAGAAGAAGATCATCAGCCGCCTCAAGGGCTATCACGGCGTAACGATTGCCTCTGCCTCGTTGACAGGCCTGCCCAACAACCACATCGATTTTGACCTGCCGATTGCTGGTATTCTCCACACCTCCTGCCCGCACCACTATCGCTTTGGACTGGCAGGCGAGAGCGAAGTGGATTTTGCCGATCGCATGGCGGCTGAGCTTGAAGAAATGATCCTGAATGAAGGCCCGGATACGGTGGCGGCTTTCATTGCGGAACCCGTAATGGGTGCTGGCGGCGTGATTGTGCCACCAGCAACCTATTTTGAGAAAATTCAGGCAGTGCTCACGAAGTATGACATCCTGCTGATTTCGGATGAAGTGATCTGCGGCTTTGGCCGTCTGGGTGAAATGTTCGGCTCACCCGTCATGGGCATGAAGCCCGATACCATGAGCCTCGCCAAGGCCATCACCTCGGCCTACCAGCCGCTGTCAGCGGTTCTGGTGCCCGAGCATATGTATCAGGCAATGATCGACGAAAGCCGCAAGATCGGCGTCTTCGGTCACGGCTTCACCTATTCCGGCCATCCTGTGGCTTCGGCAGTGGCCGTCAAGACACTGGAAATCTATGAGCGCGATAACATCGTTGGTCATGTGCAGAGTGTCATCCCGCAGTTCCAGAAGCGGTTGAAGGCGCTGGCCGATCATCCGCTGATTGGCGAGGCACGGGGCGTGGGTCTTGTCGGCGGCCTTGAAATTGTGGCTGATAAAGCCACAAAACGCTCCTTTGCACCCAAGCAGGCTGTTGCTCCAAAGTGTGTGTTCTTCGGTCAGGCAGAAGGCGTCATTATTCGCGCCATTGGCGACACCATCGCCATCTGTCCACCACTGATCATCAAGGGCCATGAGGTGGATGAATTGTTTGACCGCATCACGCGGGCGCTGGACCGGACACTGGATTGGGTGGTGAAAGAGGGCCTTCGTACAGCCTGATCAACGCCGTCTTTGCATTGTCACATTGGCTGCTATTCTCGTGATAACGAATCACGCGGGGGGCAACATGCCGCGGTTGTTTGCAGGTTTGGAAATTCCGTCCTCCATTGCCCAGAGGTTGGCGCTGATGCGTGGCGGGCTGCCCGGTGCGCGCTGGGTGGAGCCATCCGACTATCACATCACCCTGCGTTTCATTGGTGACATCAGCGACCGTCAGGCCAATGATATTGATGATCTTCTGAGCGATGTGGCGCGCAACCCTCTGACGATCACGCTGACAGGGCTCGACAGCTTTGGTGGCGACAAGCCGCATTCTGTTTTTGCAACTGTGGAGCCAACCCGCGCCCTGATAGAGTTGCAGTATGAAATTGAGCGGATTGTGCGGGGGTGCGGGCATGATCCCGACAAGCGCCGTTTCCAGCCGCATGTGACTTTGGCGCGGTTGCGCAACACGTCGTCGCTGGATGTGGCAGATTATCTCTCGATGCGCGGGTATTTTCCGGCCCAGCGCTTCGTATCAGAGCGCTTTGTGCTTTATTCCTCGCGCGCCTCCACGGGCGGCGGTCCCTATGTGGTGGAAACAACCTATCCGCTGCAGCAGGATCGGCGCATGCTTTCGCGGGCCTGATTGAGAACATGCGGAAGAGCTATCATGCCCGAAGAAAAACTGTCGCCCGCTGACCGCACCAAAGCGCTGGCTGCCTTGCCAGAGTGGCAGGAGGTTGCAGGCCGTGATGCCATCTCGCGCCGCTTTGTCTTTGCGGATTTCAATCAGGCTTTCGGCTGGATGACACGGGTTGCGCTGATAGCCGAGAAGCTGGATCACCACCCTGAGTGGTTCAACGTCTACAAAACAGTCGATGTGACACTGTCCACACATGATGCGGGCGGTGTCACACGGCTCGATATCGCCATGGCCAGCGCCATGGAGCGCCTTGCTGCCAGTTAGAAGACACGCCTGTACTTGTTTTCTCCCTCCCCCCGCTTGCGGTGGGGCGGGTCGGGGTGGGGGGCTACTGCGCGTGGGGATATCCCCCCACCCTGCCCTCCCCACCATAAATGGGGGGAGGGTTTTTACCCAACGTCTGGCTATTGGATATGATCAAAAGTCAGTCTGAATTCGAATTGGTTAGCTCGTTTTGCCCTGAAGGCGATAGAACACCAGCACAGCGATGGCTCCGTAGATCACATGGCCGACAAAGCTCATGAACGAGAGATCGCCACCTTCGCCCAGAAGATAGAAGGACAAGCCGCCGATCGGTGCCATGATACCAAGCGCATTGAGCCAGGTGAACGTGCCCCATGAGATGGCGTTGACCCACTGTGCGTTGCGGTTGACGAAGCGGCTGGCGATCAGCAGCACCACGGCAACCCAAAAAGCAGCAATGCCCATGGAAAAGCCGGTCTTTGACATATGGAGGCCAACGCCTGCCGTGAATGTCACCAGCACGATGGCATCAAGCACCGCGCTCCAGCGCGGGATCAGATGCGAGACGATGTAGAAAGCGATGGGATAGCCCAGAATGCCAACGCCGTAGTGCAGCGCTTCGCGCAGCCAGTAGTTGATCGAGAGCCCAAGCTGATGCTGCGCAATGGCGTCAATCAAACCAGCTGGTTCCAGCGGATAGCCGAGGACTGCCTTGGTGACGACACGAGCGAAGATTTCCCAGACGATGAGACCGGCGATGCCGCCTGCTGCGAGATGGGCGATTGTGCGTGGTGAAGGAATGAGTGATGACATGCTGTGCTCCCCGTTGTGACTTCACAAAACGTAACAAATTTTAACAAAAGATCACGTCACGGATTTGCACAGCAGTTCACTCCCGCGTGAGACTGACGTGAGCTTATCCCTTCGAACAAATGGAAATCCTTTTGCATTGGCGGTATGAAACAGAGCCATGAGCAATACAGACCACTCCTTGATCAACCCGTTTGATAATCCTTTTCCTGCCGCCTCCCGTGAAGACTGGCTGGCAAAGGTTCATGCGGTTCTCAAAGGGGCTGATTTTGAGAAGAAGCTCGTTAACCGCACGCATGATGGTCTGCGCATAGAGCCGCTTTATTCCCGTCATGCCAATGCGGCGCTGGTGGCAGGTGCCAATGCTGGCAAGCCATGGCAGGTTTGCGCAAGGGTTGATCATCCGGAGGTTGAGGCGGCGGCGGCGCAGGCGCGCGATGATCTGGAAGGCGGAGCCGATGCCTTGGCGCTCGTGTTTCCCGGCGGGCGCTCGGCACGGGGCTATGGCATCGCCTGCGATACTGTGGCGGACCTTGATGCAGCACTGGCTGGCGTGCACCTCGATCTGGTTGATCTGCGCCTTGATCCTGCCCAGGCAGGCCGGGTGCATGCGTTGTCCGTCGCTGCCCTTGTGGAAAAGCGCAAACTGAATCCGGCCAGCTTGCGGATTGATTTCGGCATGGACCCGATCGGCTCCCTCCTGCTGCACGGACAGGTGCCATGGGACTGGTCTGCGATGGCGGCCCGTCTGGGCGAGACGGTCACGGCCTTGATGCAGCGCGGCTTCAAGGGGCCGTTCCTGACAGTTGATCTCCGACCCTACCATGAAGCGGGTGCCAGCGAAGGGCAGGAATTGGCTGTGGCAATGGCGCAGGGTGTGCTCTACCTCAGGGCGCTGGAAGCCGGTGGACTGTCACTGCATGCGGCGCGCAAGGCCATCTCGTTTATTATGCCGGTTGATGGCGACCAGTTCCTCGGCATCGCCACATTGCGGGCGCTGCGCAAACTCTGGGCGCAGGTGGAAACCGTCTGCGGCCTGACGCCTGAACCCATCCGCATCAATGCCGAAACATCCTGGCGCATGCTGACCAAGCGCGATCCGCATGTGAACATTCTGCGGGCGTCAGTTGCCACCTTTGCCGCTGCCATTGGCGGGGCGGACAGCATCACGGTGCTGCCCTTCACGCAGTCTCTTGGCCTGCCGGAAGCGGAAGCACGGCGACTGGCGCGCAACACGTCGATTGTGATGATGGAGGAAAGCAACCTCTGGCGCGTGGTTGATCCCGCCGCCGGTGCCGGTGGCTACGAGGCCCTGGCCGAGGAACTCTGCGCCAAGGCATGGAGCCTGTTTCAGGAGATTGAGGCGGAGAGTGGATTGGTGCAGTCGCTTGTTTCAGGTGCATTGCAAAGCCGCATCGCCGCCACAAAAGCTGCGCGCCTGAAAGCCGTGGCCACGCGCCGCGAGCCGATCACCGGCACTTCGGAATTTGCCAACCTGAGCGAGGTGCCACCAGCTGTGCTGAACGTTGCGCCGTCGTCGCTTCAGCCTCCGAAAGCACGGCTGAAAGCCAACCACGGCGTCACGACGCCCGATGCCATTGCGGCCCTGTTGGCCGGTGCCAACCGCGCCGAAGTGGCTCCGCCACTGGCAGGCAGCCTGCGTGCTGCGCCGCTGGTTTCAAGCCGAATCTCCGAACCGTTTGAAGCCCTGCGCGACCAGGCCGATGCTGTAACAGCTGAAACCGGCAAGCGACCGGAAGTGATGCTTCTCACCATCGGTGCCTTGGCGGATCATGCTGCCAGACTGGCCTTCACGCGCAATTTCTTTGAGGTTGGTGGCTTTGCTGTATCCGTGGTTTCATCCCTGCCAAAGGGCAAGGCGTTGCTCTGCCTTGTGGGATCAGATGCGACTTATGCTGCTGAAGCCGGGGGATATGCGTCGCAAGGCATAGCCGCTGGACACAAGGTCTGGCTGGCCGGCCGCCCAGGTGAACTGGTAGCGGCGCTGACGCAGGCTGGCGTTTCGCGCTTTGTGTTTGCTGGCTGCGATGTGGTGGAGGCTTTGATGGAGGCGCAGAATGTCATTGCTGAAAAATAGCAAATTTGCTATAAAGCAATCAATGCAATGACAGTCTGGGTTGTTGAAACACTGGATGAGCGCGTTGATCGCGAATTGGCCGCTCTCCCTTTGGATATGCAGGCAAAGTTTACACGTATCGGTAATCTCATGGCGGTGAATGGCCCTGCCTCGGTAAGAGAACCCTATGTCAAGCATCTGGAAGACAAGCTTTGGGAAATGCGCATGACTGGCAGGGATGGAATTTCAAGAGCCATCTATGTGACGGCGGTTAACCGCCGAATCGTCGTCCTACGCATTTTCGTGAAGAAATCTGAGAAAACACCGATTGCTGAATTGCAGATTGCAAGAAGCCGGTTGCGAGAGGTGCTGTGATGGGCCGGAAACTGAGCGAGATCCATCAGGAGTGGATGAAGAATCCTGAGTATCAGCGTGAGTATGATGCGCTGGAAGATGAGTTTGCTATGGCTGAGACTTTCATTCGCGCCCGTGCAAACGCTAACCTGACTCAGGAGCAGGTGGCAGAACGTATGGGAACCACGCAATCAGTGGTCGCCAGACTGGAAAGCGGAAGGTCGAAGCCATCATACCGCACGCTGGAGCGCTTTGCGGACGCCGTGGGTGCAAAGGTGAAGCTGGTGCTGGAGGCGAAGGGGTGAAGTTACATTTGAACTTCAGGTTTGATCTTCGCGAATTGAGCGACAGCAAGCTTGCAGAGCACTACGAAGCCATATCGGAATTGCGTGAAAAGCTGGGGCTCACATCGCGCTGGACTGACCCGATTATCATGGCAAGAGGGCCAATCCGCCACCCTTCTTGCTATCGCTTTATCGCATTCTTTGCCGGAAGCACCGGCGATGGAGCGCTTAATGCCGTTTTTGCAGCATGGATTGCGTCTTCTCCAAGCGTTTCAAATTGGCTGCTCAAATGGGACGGGGGTGCGAACGTCTTCATTCTGAACTGTGAATTGATGGATTTGCATGATGAGCTTGAGCGGCGCATCATATTGCGAAAAGGTTCGAGGCCATGACGAACATCCCAAATTTCACCGAGATCGAGTGGCCGACAGCTGACGCGCTTCCTTCTCCCTTGGGAGAAGGTGGTCGGCGGAGCCGACCGGATGAGGGAAAACCACAAGGCACAGGGGTTCACCCTCATCCGTCTGCCTCCGGCAGCCACTTTCTCCCAAGGGAGAAGGAATCATGGCTCACGCCCGAAGGCATTGCGGTCAAACCTGCCTATTCCCCTGCTGATATCGCGGGTCTTGATTTTGTCGACAGCTACCCCGGCATCGCGCCCTATGTGCGCGGACCATACCCGACGATGTATGTGAACCAGCCATGGACCATCCGGCAGTATGCCGGGTTTTCAACGGCTGAGGATTCGAACGCCTTCTACCGGCGCAATCTGGCCGCAGGTCAGAAGGGTCTGTCCGTCGCCTTCGATCTCGCCACGCACCGGGGTTATGACTCAGACCATCCGCGCGTATCAGGCGATGTCGGCATGGCGGGTGTTGCCATCGATTCCATTCTCGATATGCGCACGCTTTTCGACAAGATCCCGCTGGATCAGATGTCAGTATCAATGACCATGAACGGCGCTGTGCTGCCGATTCTGGCACTCTTCATTGTGGCAGCTGAGGAACAGGGCGTGCCTGCGGCGAAACTATCCGGCACCATCCAGAACGATATTCTGAAGGAGTTCATGGTCCGCAACACCTACATCTATCCCCCTGAGGGATCGATGCGGATCATCGCCGATATCTTTGCTTTCACCGCAAAGGAAATGCCGAAGTTCAACTCCATTTCCATCTCCGGCTATCACATGCAGGAGGCTGGTGCGACGCAGGATCTGGAGCTTGCCTATACGCTGGCCGATGGCGTGGAGTATCTGCGCGCCGGCATTGCAGCGGGTCTTGATGTTGATGCCTTTGCACCGCGCCTTTCCTTCTTCTGGGCCGTTGGCATGAACTTCTTCATGGAGGTGGCCAAGCTGCGCGCCGCCCGCCTGATCTGGGCTAAGCTGGTGAAAGACTTCAACCCGAAGTCCGAGAAGTCGCTTCCGCTGCGCACGCATTGCCAGACTTCCGGCTGGTCGCTGACGGCACAGGACGTGATGAACAATGCCGTGCGCACCTGCATTGAAGCGATGGCCGCGACACAGGGGCACACGCAGTCTCTCCACACCAATTCCCTCGATGAAGCACTGGCGCTGCCGACGGACTTTTCCGCCCGCATTGCCCGCAACACGCAGCTCCTGCTGCAGCAGGAATCCGGCACATCCCGCATCATCGATCCCTGGGGCGGCAGTTACTATGTCGAGCGCCTGACCGCTGATCTCGCCGCCAAGGCCTGGGAGCATATTCAGGAGGTGGAGAAGCTCGGCGGCATGGCAAAAGCCATTGAGGCGGGCATTCCCAAACTGCGCATCGAAGAGGCCTCCGCCCAAAGACAAGGCGCGATTGACTCAGGCCAGCAGGTGATCGTCGGCGTCAACAAATACCAGCCGCTGAGTGAACCACCTATTCCCGTGCTCAAGGTGGACAATGCAGCAGTGCGTGCGGCACAGCTTGCCAAACTCGCGCAGCTCAAGGCGGAGCGTGATCCTGCGGTGGTGGCAGAGAAGCTTGCGGCACTCACCCATGCTGCCAACCATAAAACCACTGGTATGGAGCATAACCTTTTGCGCCTCGCGGTTGAAGCTGCCCGTGCCAAGGCGACTGTGGGCGAGATTTCGCTGGCGCTGGAAAACGCCTGGGGCCGTCACAAGGCCGAGATCAAGGTGATCAAGGGCGTCTATGCCAAGGCCTTTGGTAATGATAACCCGGTCATTGAGCGCGTGCGCGGCATGACCCGCGCTTTCCGCGAAAACGACAACCGTGCGCCGCGTATCCTCGTCGCCAAGATGGGGCAGGATGGCCACGACCGCGGACAGAAGGTCATCTCATCGGCCTTTGCTGATCTGGGCTTTGATGTGGAAATTGGCCATCTCTTCGCAACGCCTGAGGAAGCTGCGGCTGAGGCTGTTGCCAAGGATGTGCATGTTGTGGGCGTGTCATCACTTGCTGCCGGCCATCTCACCCTCGTGCCCGCGCTCCGCGATGCATTGGCGGGGCTTGGCCGGGCTGATGTGATGATTGTTGTTGGTGGTGTCATCCCGCCGGAAGATGTGCAGACCCTGCTTGATATGGGTGCAGCGGCTGTCTTTCCGCCCGGCACCAACATTCCCGAAGCCGCAGCCAAACTGATCGACAAGCTCAACGTCAAGTTTGGTTATGCGCAGCCGCCGGTAGCGGCTGAGTGAGGATCAAAGCGGCCAGCCGGTTCTGAAGGTTCCCCAGTGGCGGCCTTTCACGAAGACCGGCACTGAAACGTCCTTCAGCATTTCAACCTCGCCCGCGACAAGTCTGCGGTAGCGCTGGATGAGATAAGGCTGCTCGCTGCGCACAATCGCCAATGTATCATCATCAAGTTCAAGACGCCGGTTGCGGGAGAAGCGATCGTTGAATTCAGCGTCACCCCAGCGCTGGGCTTGTGAGCACTCCTCGGAATGCGTCGGGCAATAGCCGTTGCGATCGAGAGGCACCGCATAAGTCAGCTCAGGGCGTTCTGCGAGTGCCCGCGCGATAATGCCGGGAAACAGTTTCTCATAAAGCGGCAGGGCCTTGCAGATAAACTGTCTTGGCTCGGTGTTGGCAACAGGATCATACTGGTTGGAAAACAGCTCGCCAATCTGGATTTCACCCCGGTCCAGCGCACCTTCCAGCGCTCTTGCTGTTTCTGCTGCGCCCTGCCGCACGACTTCCAGCAGCTTGGCATTGTCCTTGGCGGTTTCCTCAATCACGGTATGAATGCGGGTCCGCAAATCGTGTTGCTCCGGAAAAGCCACATGCAGGCCTTTGGGGCTGACAGACACAACCTGCGCCTCGATAACGCCAATCTTGTCCATGTCGATCTTGATCGTTTCCTGCGCCGGGATATCCATGTCTGGGCGCGGTGAAAGCAGCATGCCACCTTCCGAGATATCAACCGTGGTGCAGGTATAGGTTTGCGATCTGTAGGTCACTTTCGTGCTGCGGCTGACAGGTGTCCGCGGCTCCTTGCGACGGCCAAGAATCTCGTTCTGACGGACAGATGTTGTCAGGCGGCGGGTAAATTGCCCCATGAAGTCTGCCAGTCTGTTGCTGGCGAGCTTGATGCTTTCTGCTTCATGCACAGCCACGCCGGTAAACTCCCGCAAACCGTCGGCGCGCGCTGCGGCTTCCTTCGTGGATTTGACCAACGCATCGGTTGAACCGTTGATCTGACCAATGGTTTCATCCTGCGTGGCAACGGCCTTCGTCATGCTGCCGAAAGATGGCCGCAACTCAGCCGCCACATCCACCATGCGAGCGATTGCTGTCATACTGGAGGCGGCACTGGTGTTGAGACGCACGATTTTTTGCGTGATGTCGGCTGTGGCTTTGGCTGTGTCCTCCGCCAGTGTTTTCACTTCATCAGCAATCACGCCAAAAGCACGGCCATGGGTTCCGACACGACGCGCTTCAATCGCGGCATTCAGCGCCAGCAGGCGGGTGTCCTTGGATACGCGGTCAATCAATCCGACAACACCTGCGATGGCAGCAATGGCCTCAACAAGCTCCTTCAGCTCTGTATGGGCATCATGCGCACGATGGCTGGCATCGTCCACGCTTTGCATAACACGCTGGCTCTCGGACTGGATGACATCGCGCGCCTGCGAAAGGTTTTGCACTTTTGCTGACAGGACTGATGCTGATTGCTCAACCTGCTGCACCACCTCTGCAACGCCGTCCCCTTCCGAGCGGATATGATCCGAGAGGGCAACGTGCTCTGCGATGCTGCCGTCAAGCTCTGCGCGGATACCATCCAGCGAGGTGAGGGCAATGCTGATGTCCTGCTCAAGTTGCGAGATAGTGGCCTGCAATGGCGCTGCCAGCACAGCTTCCGCAGTTGCCAGATCTTCTGCATCGCTTTGCCCGAAACGGTGCGGCAGGCGAAGGGCTGCACGGGCTTCATCAGCGGCGGAAAGCTCTGCTGATGGCTTTCGGAGGGCCAGGCTCTTTAACATCGAGAACACCATGATACGTACATTTACGCATACAGTGTCAAAGAGTAGTAAAGAAAATGATACAACTTTTGGTTGTAATTCCTAGTTTCTGTCAATGGAACGACGAACAACCTGCCGAACATCAGGATCAGTCAGGAACAAATCGTGCTTGATGACTGCCCAGCCGCCGTGATCGGAAGCATCAACCACCTTGACACCAAGCTGTTCCAGCTGTTCGCGGGAGGCTGCACCTACACGTGACACACCACCAGCCAGACGCCGCGAGACTTCCAGTGCCTTGTCGCTGGTTGAGGAAATGACCGTGATCTTTGGCAAAAGGCTGCGCAGGCGTTGCAGGGCGTTGGTGAAGAGATCGAGGTCGATATCAGGGGACGCCAGCACAACAGCGCCCAGACGGCCAGCAAGCGCATCGCCTTGCCTCGCCCAGATCTGTCGCAGGGTCTCGATGGTCAGCAAAGTGCCCATGCTGTGCGCGACGATATGCACTTTGGCAGCACCTCCGTCAGCGAGCAGAAGCGTGAGTGTTTCTTCCAGCGCATCGCGTGAGAACATTGCACTCTCGCGGTCATAGCCATAATCAAGCAAGGCGGCTTTCGAGGGCCATGAGAACAGCATTGTCTTGCCACTGAAGCCAATGCCCTGTGCCAGTTCGACAGCGCCGGTCGCTGCGCTCTCGAAACTTTCCTTGTAGCCATGGATGTAGAGCAGGATTTCCCGGTCCTGCACGGCTGGCAACAGGCCTTCGCTCATCTCGCCCTGATGAAGCGACACGGATTTGACGGTCCACTTGCCGCTCCACATGGCTTGCGCCTGTCCGGTCAGGCTGCCATCCGGCGCATGAAAAACAGTTTGGGCAAACTGTGGCTTGGCATTGCGCTCATGCCCAAACCAGGGGGCTTTCAAGGCTCCCTTGGCAGGGCGGCGGGTCGTGACGGCCAGAATCGAGGGATCAAATCCCGGTGGATTGGGCACAACAGCAGTGCGGGCCACGGAGCCACTGGCCAGAACATCCGGCACGCAACCAGACGCACCAAAAGCCACAGCGGCAGTCGCAGAGAACAGGAATTGACGGCGGCTCGAAGCCGGTTGGGGCGTTTCTAATGGCATGATGTCAGTCGATGGGGGAATCTGATGCTGCACTGCAATAACTCTGCAGGTATGAACGTGGGCCTAATCATCGCGCGATATGGCAAGGATAAGGCAGGATTATTGCCCAGGAAGAAAAAACTGCATTGCGTTTTTATGCTGAACTGTCATCTCCCCAAAGCGTTGGATTGCGCGTATGGAACTGCTTGTCACTGGAAACAATCTCATGCGTCTTTCTCCCGCCACTGAAGCTGAAGTCGCACAGATCGTGCTTGAGGCGAGAGCCGCCAAGGCTCCGCTTGTGGTTGAGGGTGGCGGAACGCGCAATGGTCTGGGCCGTCCGGTGCAGGCAGCAACCACGCTGTCGATGGCAAAACTCTCTGGCATCACACTTTATGAGCCTTCCGAAATGGTGATCGGTGCATGGGCCGGAACGCCACTCTCCGTTGTTCAAAGGACGCTGGATGACCGTGGCCAGATGCTGGCCTTCGAGCCGATGGACCACCGCAAGCTTTACGGCACCACAGGCGAACCAACGATTGGCGCTGTGGCTGCCTGCAACATCTCCGGCCCGCGCCGTGTGATGGCGGGAGCATGCCGCGATGGCCTGATTGGCGTGCGCTTTGTCAACGGCAAGGGCGAAATCATCAAAAACGGCGGCCGCGTGATGAAGAATGTCACCGGGCTTGATCTGGTGAAACTGCAAGCGGGCGCGCATGGCACCTTGGGTGTGCTCACGGAAGTGATTTTCAAGGTGCAGCCAAAGCCTGCTGATGAAGTCTCTGTTTGCATCGACTGGTTGTCACCAGAGCAAGCAGTCAAGGCCATGGCAATCGCCATGAGCTCGCCCTATGAAGTGACTGGCGCCGTCCACATCGTTGGCAGTACAAACCAAACGAGAGACCAAACCCACATTCGACTCGAAGGGTTTAGCAATCAAACTGAATATCGTTCAGCCAAGCTGATTGAAAAACTGAAAGAAGGCGGGTTCGAAGCTGAGCTTAATTTCGGCGGAGAATTTTGGAGTACCATCGGAAATTGTTCCCTCGGGTATGAGTCATATTACGAGTGCATTTGGCGAGTATCAGTTCCGCCATCTCGAGGGGCTTTGTTGGCATCCGAATTCGAGAATGTCTTTTTACTCGACTGGGCGGGCGGATTGGTATGGATTGGATCGATAAAGGCCGACGCCAAGCTGTCGACCAAGATTCACGCCGCTGCAGCCCGCCATGGTGGCCACGCCATGCTGGTGAAAGCCCCGGCGGATTTCCGTGCGGTCAACCCCGTCTTCCAGCCCCAGACGCCCATTTTGCAAAAACTGCAGGCGGGCATCAAGGCCAGCTTTGATCCCGATGGCATCATCAATCCCGGCCGCATGGTTGCAGGCGTCTAATATGACATTTGCTGAGAGCGGCACAGGCAAGGCAGGCGCACCGTCCACATGGCTGATGGCGGGACTGATCATTGTCGCGATGTCCGCTGTTCTCTTCTGGATGGGGCGCATCCCCATTTGCGCCTGCGGCACGGTCAAGCTCTGGCATGGCGCGGTCAACAGCGCTGAAAATTCCCAGCACCTGTTTGACTGGTACACGCCGTCTCACATCATCCACGGCTTCATCTTCTTTGGCGCGTTTACACTTCTGAATCGCTTCACGGGCTTGTCGCTTTCCTTCGGCTTCGGCCTGATACTCGCCCTGCTGCTGGAAGGCACATGGGAAATTGCCGAGAACACGCCAGCCGTGATCGAGCGCTATCGCTCTGCCACCGTGTCGCTTGGCTACAACGGTGACAGCATCGTCAATTCCATCGCTGACATGCTGTCGATGGTTGCTGGCTTTGTGCTGGCATCACGACTGCCGGTGCTCGTCTCGGTATTCCTTGTGGTCGCCGCTGAACTCTTCGTCGGCTGGTTGATCCGCGATAATCTCACACTGAACGTCATCATGCTTCTGTATCCACTGGACTGGATCAAGGCATGGCAAGCCGGGGCCTGATCAGATGCAAACCAATTTCACACCCACACAGCTCGCTGATCCGCAAATTGCCTCGTCGGAAAAAATCCTGCGCACCTGCGTGCATTGCGGCTTTTGCACCGCGACCTGCCCGACCTACCTGCTGCTGGGGGATGAACTCGACAGCCCGCGTGGGCGCATTTACCTGATCAAGGACATGCTGGAAAACGGCAAGCCCGCCAATGCCGAGGTGGTGAAGCATGTGGACCGTTGCCTCTCCTGCCTCTCCTGCATGACCACCTGCCCATCCGGCGTGCATTATATGCATCTCGTCGATCATGCCCGCGCGCACATCGAGAACACCTATAATCGTCCATGGCATGATCGTTTAATGCGCAATGTATTGTCCTGGATTCTGCCCTATCCCAACCGGTTCAGACTGGCGCTGGCAGGCGCATTCTATGGCCGTCCGTTCAAGCCATTGCTGGAGCAGTTGCCGGTGGTGGGCAAACGTCTGGGCGCTATGCTCAGCCTGGCACCGGCTTCCGTGCCGCCACGCACTTCTGTGAAAGCGGGCGATGTGTTCAAGGCGGCTGGCACTGCCAAAAAGCGCGTTGCCATGCTCACGGGCTGCGCCCAGCCTGTGCTCAAGCCCTCGATCAACGATGCGACGATCCGCTTGCTGAACCGCCTTGATGTCGAGGTTATCTTGCCAAAGGGCGAAGGCTGCTGCGGCGCGTTGGTGCACCACATGGGCAAGGAACATGCGGGCGAGGCTTTTGCCAAAGCCAACATTGATGCCTGGATGGCGGAAGTGGAGGGCAAGGGCCTTGATGCCATCATCATCACGGCTTCCGGCTGCGGCACCACCATCAAGGACTATGGCCACATGCTGCGCAATGATCCGGTCTATGCCGAAAAAGCGGCGCGTATCTCAGCGCTCGCCAAGGATATCACGGAATTCCTGTCCGGGCTGGAGATGACGCCTGTGCGCAGCGTTGATCTGACGGTCGCATATCATTCCGCATGCTCGATGCAGCACGGACAGAAGATCACGGATGCACCCAAGAAACTCTTGAAGGCTGCTGGCTTCAACGTGAAGGATGTGCCGGAGGGGCATATCTGCTGCGGATCGGCGGGTGTCTACAACATCCTGCAGCCAGAAATCGCCGGGCAGCTTCGCGCCCGCAAGGTGAAGAACATCGAGCGGACAAAGCCAGATCTTATCGCCACAGGCAACATCGGTTGCATGACACAGATCGGCAAAGGCACAGGAATCCCGATTGTGCACACCGTCGAATTGCTGGACTGGGTGATGGGCGGCCCTGCACCTGAGGGGATGTAGCTCCCTCTCCCCGCAAGCGGGGAGAGGGCTGGGGTGAGGGGCCTGGTGAGTGCCTACAAAGCCTGAGCAAACCCACCCAGCCCCTCATCCGCCCTCCGTTTCACTCGGGCGACTTCTCCCCGCATGCGGGGAGAAGAATCTACACGCTTCAGTGTCTTGCAGTCTTAAAGCTTCACACCGCCATCCTTGACGATCTTGCCCCAGCGGGCAATTTCGGACGAGACATAGCTGCCAAAATCCTTGCCTGTGAGCTTGATGATGTCAGAGCCATTCTTGCCCCAGGCATCCTTGATGGGGGCTGAGTCCAGCGCTTTCACCAATTCGCCTGTCATCTTGTCGATGATATCTTGCGGCGTACCTTTGATGGCCCACATGGCATACCAGGTGGAGACCTCGAAATCATTCAGACCGGCCTCTTTGGCTGTCGGCACATTGGGAATGGCCGGTGAGCGGTTGGGCGAAGCCACAGCGATGGCTTTTACAGTGCCGCTGTTGATCTGCGAGGCGGATGTGCCAAGGCCATCGAACATGATTTCTATCTGGCCGCCGATCAGATCCTGCATGGCAGGGCCAGCACCTCTGTAGGGCACGTGGGTGATCTTGGTGCCGCTGACAATCTGAAAGAGTTCGCCCGCGAGATGATGCGTTGAGCCATTGCCGGATGAGCCAAAATTGTATTTGCCGGGATTGGCCTTCAGTTCGGCAATGAATTCCGCCATTGTGTTGGCCTTCACCTTGGCCGGATTGACCACAATCACCTGCGGTGGACGGGCGATCAGACCCATCGGGATGAAGTCCTTCTCAAGGTCGTATTCGAGCTTCGGATAGATCGCTGGTGCAATGGTGTGGTGGGCAGCGCCAATGAAGAAGGTGTAGCCATCAGGTGCCATCTTGGCGGCAGCGGCTGCACCAATTGTACCGCCGGCACCGCCGCGGTTATCGATGACGATGCGCTGGTTCAGCTGCTGGTCAAGCTGTGCGGCCAATGGACGGGCAAAGGCATCCGTGCCGCCTCCGGCAGGGAAGGGATTGATGAAGGTGATTGATCGGCCCGGCCAGCCAGCCTGGGCTTTTGCCGAAGATGGCACCAGGCTTGCGGCTGTTGTTGCGCCAAGGCCTGCCAGCACAAGACGACGCGATGCGCCTGTATCAAATCCGCTCATCATTTTCTCCCTGACTTCTTTTTTGCCGGTTTTACACCCGCTTCTGCTCAAGCTGACAGAAATTATGGTCTGCATCAAGTTATAATACAAAATGCATGCAAGCCGCCCGAACCAAGGTTTGACTTGAAATAAGGCTTCAAATTGGATCAAGAGGGTGACCGGGAGAGTTCTTATGCCAAACCATCTTTTTGATGCCATTCATGCCAGCATGCCTGCGCCTGATCGTCCGTTCATGGAAACAGGTGATGGACGCATTGTCAGCTACCGCGATGTGCTGGCAGGCTCCTCGCGCATGGCGCATGTGCTTGTTGAGTCAGGTGTCGCACTGGGAGACCGCGTGGCGGTACAGGTGGAAAAAAGCCCAGAGGCTATTTTGCTTTATCTCGCTTGCGTCAGGGCAGGCGCTGTTTTCCTGCCACTGAACACAGCCTACACCACAGCAGAGCTCGATTACTTCATTGGTGACGCCGAGCCTCGTCTGGTTATCTGCGATCCGGCCAAGCGCGAAGCCATTGCAGGCATTGCGCGCGGTGCAGCCATTGAGACACTGGACGCGAAAGGCCACGGCAGCCTGATCGACAAGGCGGCCAAGGCCTCAACAGTCTTTGAGACCTGCCAAAGCTGGCCGGATGATCTCGCGGCCATCCTTTACACATCTGGCACAACCGGGCGTTCCAAGGGCGCGATGCTGAGCCATGATAACCTGCTTTCCAACGCGCTGACCCTGCGGGATTACTGGCAGTTCACCAGCAAGGACGTGCTGCTGCACGCACTGCCGATCTTCCATACCCACGGATTGTTTGTCGCCACGAACGTCATCCTGCTGGCGGGAGCCTCCATGCTCTTCCTGCCGAAGCTTGATCCTGATGCCATGTTCCGCCTGATGCCGCGCGCCACATCCATGATGGGCGTGCCGACATTCTATGTGCGCCTTTTGCAGGATCAACGCCTGACAAAGTATGCTGTCAAACACATGCGCCTGTTTGTGTCAGGCTCTGCCCCTTTGCTGGCTGATACCCACCGCGACTGGAGCGAGCGCACGGGCCACGCCATTCTTGAGCGTTACGGCATGACCGAAACCAACATGAACACTTCGAACCCCTTTGACGGGGACCGTGTGCCGGGCACGGTTGGCTTCCCGCTGCCCGGCGTTTCCTTGCGGATTGTCGAACCTGAAACCGGCAAGGTGCTCGGCGTTGATGATATCGGCATGATCGAGGTGAAGGGCCCCAATGTCTTCAAAGGCTATTGGCGCAACCCGGAAAAAACCCGCGAGGAATTTCGCGCTGACGGGTTTTTCATCACAGGCGATCTCGGCAAGGTCGATCCGCGCGGATACGTGCATATTGTCGGGCGCGGCAAGGATCTGATCATCACTGGCGGCTACAACGTTTATCCCAAGGAAGTGGAAACCGAAATCGATGCCATGCCCGGTGTGGTAGAAAGTGCTGTGATTGGTGTTCCCCACAAGGATTTCGGCGAAGGCGTGACGGCGGTTGTGGTGCAAAAGCCGGGCGCAAAGCTCGATGCCAAGGCGATGATGAAAGACCTTGAAGTGCGGCTCGCGCGCTTCAAATTGCCCAAGCAGATCATCATTGTGGATGACCTGCCACGCAACACGATGGGCAAGGTGCAGAAGAACATTTTGCGCCAGACCTATGGAAATCTCTACAGCTGAGCTGACATCGTAATTTTACCGATAGCGGAGCCAAAACTTTACAGTCTGTTAACCAGGACAAGCCAAGGTCGCGATGCCGATTTACATCCGTAAATCTGCGTAATCCGCGTGAAGACGGGTATAAACCTGACCTGAGGCACAATCATGATTGCAGACCGGCGCAAGCCGCAATCCGAAAAACCTGCCGTGCAAGCCTCCGTTGTGCAGGCCGTTGATCTGCCGCCGGCGCAGTCTCTTGCAGAGCAGATTGCATCTGACCCCAAGGGCAGCAACGTTGTGACGCTGCGCCCGCGTGGCGATCTTTTCGAAAACGATGAAATCCTGTCGATCGAGAGCCGCGCGATATCCTATCTGCGCGCTGGCACCCCGGTGCATCTGCGCGGTCCTGCCGGCACGGGCAAAACCACATTGGCCCTGCAGATCGCCGCCAAGCTTGGTCGCCCGGCCATTCTCGTTACTGGTGATGGTTGGCTGACAGCGGGCAATCTGGTGGGGCGCGAAACCGCCACCAAGACCCGCGCAGTGGTGGACCGCTACGTCCACAGCGTCAGGAAGACAGAGAGCGAAACCAAGGCTGTATGGTCTGATGATGTTCTGACCCATGCCATCACAGGCGGTTTCACACTGGTCTACGACGAGTTCACCCGCTCGCCGCCATCCGCCAACAACCCGCTGCTGACAGCGCTGGAAGAGCGGATGCTGATCCTGCAGTCTGGCTCTTCGCGGGACCGCTACGTCAAGGCCCACCCGGATTTCCGCGCCATCTTCACCTCGAATCCTGAGGACTATGCCGGGGTGAATGTCCCGCAGGATGCGCTGATTGACCGGATGATCACCTTTGATCTGACCAATCATGACCGTGACACCGAAGTGGGTATCGTGGCCATGCGCGCTGGCCTCACCGTCGAGCAGTGCGGCCCCATCGTCGATATCGTGCGCAATGTCCGCTCCTCGGGCATGGTGACACAGGCTCCGTCTCTGCGCAGCGCCATCATGATTGCGCGGATCGTCGGGTTTGAAACGCTCGATGTTTCCGCCCGGTCCAACGCCTTTGTGCAGCTGTGCTTTGACGTGCTGGAATCAAAGGCACTCGCCAATCAGGCCGATCCTGTGAAGCGTCAGGATTTCATCCGGTCGCTGACAGCCATCATCACCGATGCCTGCGCAGCAAAGCCCGTGAAATCCCGCAAGCCGGTTGAAGGCACTGCTGCCAAGGAAGGTGCTGCATGAACCCCGCTCCGCGCCGTGTCATCCCCAAGCGTCAGGGCCTTATTCGCCGTCCTGTCCGCACCCGCATGGATGCTTCTGCTGAACTGCTGCGCCTTGAATATGAGCGCGACAAGCTTGGGCGTCAGATGGTTGAGGCTCGCGAGCGCTATGATCTCTATGAGAGCGAGCTTGCAAAGGTCACCGCCCGCGCGGCCTGGCTGCATGCGTTTCTCGATGGTGCCAATGTCGAGCATCCGGCCGCCAAACCTCAGATGGTGGCCGTTACTGTCAATGTCCCGGTGCCCGCCGCTGTGCGTGGCCGTCGTACTGCCAGCATGAAGGACTGACGCCATGGCCGCAGCTGCACTTACCACATTGAAAGTTACGATGGCCGCCCGCGAGGCGGCTGAAGCCATTACTGGCCTGAAATCTGATGCTGTCAGCCGCTGCGAAAAGCGCGACAGTGGCTGGTATGCCATTGTGGACATTCTGGAATCCAAGGCACGCGTCGGTGATAACGACCTGATGTCGACCTATGAGCTTCTGATGGACGCCACGGGCGAGGTGACCTCCTACAAGCGTTTGCGTCGCTACTACCGCACCGAACGTGGTGCGGCTGACGCAGCCTGAGCAGGAGCGAACCCGTGCAAAACGCCCCACGCGGCATCGAAAGCCCCCTTCGCAGTGAAGGCCTGGCGGACATCCTGGAAAGGGTGCTCGACAAAGGCATCGTCGTGGCCGGGGACATCTCGATCTCGCTGGTCGGCGTCGAGTTGCTGACAATCAAACTGCGCCTGCTGGTCACGACGGTCGACAAGGCCATCGAGCTTGGCATCAACTGGTGGGAAACCGATCCCATGCTGTCTGCCAAGACCAACACACTGGAAGACGAAAACCGCCGCCTGCGGGGTCGCCTCGCCATTCTTGAGCGGCGCATTCAAGAAACAGGAACCTGAGTGATGGCCAACCGCGGACCTTTCGACAATCTGACGGGCATCAGCGCCCTGTCCGAAATCACCCGGCGGCTTGGTGGCCTCGGCAACCAGATCAAGGATGCAGTGGAGCAGGCCCAGCAGGCAGCGCAACAAGGCGCGCAGCAGTCTGGCAATAATACCGGCGAGCAGGTCTTCACAATCAACACCCCCAACGGGCCTGTGAACGGCGTCTCGCAAATGTCGTTTCGTGTGGGTTCATTGTCTGATCGTATGAAACCTGCCGCTGGACGCGGCGGCCCATCGGCTGCAACCCGTGCCGAGCGCCCGCGCAAAGCAGCACCTGATATCGACGGCGCGCGTGAGCCTCTGGTCGATTGCTTCGATGAAGGCACAACCTTTCTGGTGACAGCCGAACTGCCGGGCGTTTCTGCTGACAGCATCACTGTGACGCTGGAAGCGAATGAGCTGCTGATTGAAGCAACAGGCCAGCGCAAATACCGCGCGCGCATGGCGATGCCCGCACCGGTTGATGCACTGTCGCTTGAGCATGCGTTGCGCAACGGCATTCTTGAGGCACGCCTCACCAAGATCGCGAGCCAGTCATGAGCAGCTATCTCTACATCTACGCCATTGGCCGCGCGGGCATGGCCATGCCTGAGGGCTTGCCCTGTGTCGGCAATGCTGGTGCATCGCTCCAGACCATCACTATCGGCAGGCTTGCGGCACTTGTCAGCGTGATTGAGGAACCGGAAGTGATGATGGCGCGCCGTCACATGCTGGCGCATACCAAGGTGCTGGAAGCCGCGATGGCGAAGGCAACCATCCTCCCCATGCGCTTCGGCATCATTGTCGATTCGGAAGCCGCTATCGCTGCATCGGTCAATCCAAAAGCCGTCGACATGCTGGCGCTGCTCGATACGCTTGAAGGCCGCATCGAGGCAGGCGTGCGTGCCAGCTGGAATGAAGCCGTGCTCTACCGCGAGATTGTTGCTGTCCGTCCTGATATTGGCCGCAAGGCAGAAGCCCTCGCCAAGCTGAACCCTACAGCGGCCTATTACGACCGGATCGATCTGGGCCGTGAGGTGGACAGCGCCATGGCGGTCAAGCGCTTTGAGGAAAACAAGATTTTGCTTGAGCGGCTCAAGCCCTTCGCCGTGAAGCATGTCAGCCTGCCTGAGGGCGACGACATGAACGTCACGAATGTTGCTCTTCTGGTAGACCGCGATCAGGAGGCCAACCTCATTGCCGCGATTGAGGCCATTGATGCCGAAGAGGGCGACAGGCTGAAACTGAAGATTGTCTCGCCGGCACCCGTCTATAATTTCGTCAAGCTGCGTCTGGAATTTGCGCCACCCACAGAGCCATTGCTGGGAGCTGCCTGATGCTGTTCTCGCTGCTCATGTTGCCTGTCACCGGCCCACTGGCTGGCGTTGAATGGGTTGGCAAGAAAATCCATGAAACGGCTTTGGCCAAGTTGAATGATCCCTCCGAGATCAAGCGCAAACTCGCTGCTCTGGAAGCGCAGCTTGATGCCGGTGAAATGGGCGAAGAGGAATTCGAGGCGCTTGAAGCCGAGTTGCTGGACCGCCTGCGCGAAGCAAGCCGCCTGCTGCGCCAGAGCAACAACAACGGCGCATAATCCATGGACAAGGTTTCAACCATCAATCTCAGGATCAAGGAAGCCCGCGCCATGGATGCGGGTCGCGGCATTGCGCGCATCGATCCTTCAAGCCTCACCAGCATTGGTGCCCGCATTGGCGATGTGATTGCGCTGACCGCAGAACGCACAACCCATGTGCGCGCGCTGCCCGCACACAACGAAGACCGTGGCCAGGGCCTTATCCTGATTGACGGTGCAACCCGCGCCAACCTCGGCGCAGGTGTGGATGACAGCATCACCATCAGCCGCGCCGAGGCAGTTGATGCTACAAAACTTGTGCTCGCTTTTGAGCAGCCACCGGCAGCAAGTGCTGCTTTCATCCGTCGTGTCGCGCAGGCGCTGGAAGGTCTGCCTGTCTGCGTGGGTGATGCGATCCGTCTGAAGGTGGTGGGCGGGCGTGATCTCGTCGCCACTGTTTCCGCTTCAAAGCCGGATGGCGTGGTGTTTGCGCAGGCTGACACCCACATTGAAATCACCTCGGGCGAAGGCCAGCGCAAGGCGCGCGGTGTCGGCTATGATGATCTGGGTGGTCTGTCGCGCGAACTCGCCAAGGTGCGCGAGATGATCGAGCTGCCGATCCGGCGGCCCGAGATTTTTGAACACCTGGGTGTGGATGCTCCCAAGGGCGTGCTGCTCTCTGGCCCACCCGGCACAGGCAAGACCTTGCTTGCCCGGACTGTCGCCGAGGAATGCAACGCCACGTTCTTCCAGATCAACGGCCCTGAAATCGTCGGCAAGCACTACGGTGAATCCGAAGCGCAGTTGCGCGATGTGTTTGAGCGCGCCTCAGCCAAGGCACCATCCATTGTCTTCATTGACGAGATTGATGCGATTGCTCCCAAGCGCGAAGGCCTGACCGGCGACCGTCAGGTGGAGCGCCGGATTGTTGCGCAGTTGCTGACCCTGCTTGACGGTGTCACCTCCCGCGGACAGGTGATCGTGATGGCGGCGACAAACCTGCCGGACAGTCTTGATCCAGCACTCCGTCGTCCAGGCCGCTTTGACCGCGAAATTACGATTGGTGTGCCGGACCGTCCGGGTCGCCGTGAAATCATGGCGGTGCACACCCGTGGCATGCCGCTGTCCGCCGATGTTGATCTTGATCGGATTGCAGCTGTCACCCACGGCTTCGTCGGTGCTGATCTCGCAGCCCTTGCACGCGAGGCTGGCATGTCGGCACTGCGTCGCTCTGTGCGCAATGCGGCGGCTGATCTCGGCCAGATCGATGTGGCAGGCATGGTGGTTGAGTCGGCTGATTTTGATTCAGCCCTCAACGACATTCGCCCTTCGGCAGTGCGCGAAGTTTTCACCGATGTGCCTGATGTGCTGTGGTCGGATGTGGGTGGCGCGCATGATGTGAAACGTGCCCTCACAGAAGCCGTCATCTGGCCACTGCAGCACGGTGCAATTTTTGACAGCCTGAAACTTGCTCCTACCAAGGGCGTGTTGCTGGCTGGTCCGCCCGGTACGGGCAAGACATTGCTGGCGAAGGCGCTGGCGACAGAAGCTGGCGTCAACTTTATTTCCGTGCGCGGACCGCAACTGCTCAACCAGTACGTGGGCGAATCCGAGCGTGCTGTCCGCCAGATATTCGCCAAGGCGCGCATGGCTGCACCCTGCATTATCTTCTTTGATGAGATGGACGCACTCGCCCCTGTGCGTGGTGCTGGTGACGGCGCAGTCATGGAACGGGTCGTGGCGCAGCTCCTCACCGAGATTGATGGTGTCGAGGATCTCAAGGGCGTGTTTCTGCTGGCTGCAACCAACCGGGTGGACCGCGTTGATCCTGCCCTCATTCGTCCGGGTCGGTTTGACCTCGTGCTGGAAATGCCTTTGCCCAATGCATCGACACGCAAGGAAATTTTGGCCATTCATACCCGCGATTTGCCGCTGGCCGATGATGTGAAGCTTGCCGATCTGAATGCGCTGACCGATGGTTTCAGCGGTGCTGACCTGAAGGGCCTGGTGCAGGCTGCTTCGCTTAGGGCTGCACGGCAGGCCGTTGATGAGGCCAGGCAGAATCCTGTGGTGTCAGCGGATCATTTTGCACAGGCTGTCGCTGTGCTGGTGCAGGGCCGTACGATTCGCGGCCTCAAGACCAAACAAAGGAATGCCGCATGACAACCTATCGTCTTGTTGGCATCAGCCGCCCGGAATATGCAGCCACGGTTCTGGCATTACCTGTTGTCGCGAAGGCTGGCGTTGTGGCCGTTGAAACACTGGGTTTCGCGGCCCTGCTGCTGCCATTCAAGAAGCCGCTTGCGGCATGGATGCAGACCCGCAAGGCAGAAATGCAGGGCCTGCTCGATTTCCAGAAACTGCTGGAAGCGATTTCTTCAGTCGCGCCTGTCTTGCCTGCTGCCTACGGCTCCACACTGGTAACACAGGAACAGGCCATGGCGCTTGTTACAGGCCATAACAGCGCAATCGCAGAAGCGCTGGATACCTTTGGCGCACTCGTGCAGTTCCAGATCGAGGTACGCTGGAACATGGCGACCGCGATACAGGTTCTGAAGCAGGAAAACCGTCTCGACGGCGTTGATCTCGCGCTGGCCAACACAGATCGCAAGCGCTTCGGCGAGGCCTTGCAGGCCCGTATGGAGCTGGAGCGCCAGCAGCTTTCAGCCACATTTCTTGACCTGTTGCAAACGGCTGGCCGCGATGTCGTGCGGTTGCCCACATCCGATGAAACCATGGTTCTCAATGCAGCAGTGCTGGTGTCCAAAGCGGATTGCGCCGCCCTTGATCAGGCTGTCGAGCAAATTGATTCCAGAATGGCTGATCTCTCAATCCGCTATCTCGGTCCCTTGCCTGCGGTGTCCTTTGCCAACATCACCGTGACACAGCCTGAAAGCGGCCTGCTCGCCAAGGCGCATCTCACGCTGGGAACGCAAGCCAGTGCAAGTGCTGACGAGATCAAGCAAGCTTACAAGCATGCTATCCGCCAGGTGCATCCCGATGCGCAGACAGCTGCTGCATCAACAGATGTCACTGCTGAACTGTCAAAGGCACAAAGCCTCGTGCTGCGGGCAGCCGGTGCACCACGCGATGCCAAAGGTGCCCCTCTCCTTCTCGATATCCGCCGTGAAGGCGATATCACAGCGAAGGGTCGTTCATGGGCGGCGTGACAGGCCAGATGCTGGTGCATGCCGTGATGAGGGCGGGCAGCGCGCCTGAGACGGCAGGCCTGCGCGTGGTTGATGGCACAGAGCTCGTGCTGGTGGCAGAAGGCAATCTTTTGGCTTTGGCCAGCGCCTTTCCCGTTGGGCATTCAACCGAGGATTTGCTGGCAGAGCAGGAGACGGCCACCCGGATTGCGCTGGCGCATCACACCTTGCTGACAACGCTGTCGCAGGACATGGATTTGGCACCCGTGCGTCTTGGCGCAGTCTACGCCAATGCTGCCGCTGTCCAGACCATGCTGCAGGACGAAGCGTCGCGGTTTGCAACGGCGCTTGAGGCGATATCGGGTGCCTGTGAATTCTCTGTTATCTTGACGCCGCTCCCCGGCGCAAAGACGCCCGCTGCTCCTGTTGAAAGCACCAGTGGCCGTGCCTGGCTGAAGCGCCGCAGCGACACCATGGCAGAAAAGCGTGACGCCGCAGAGCATGCCCGTGCCTGTGCCACTCAGAGCCTTGAGAAGCTCACGCAGTTTGCCAAGGCCACAGTCTTTGCTCCGCCACGGCGCAACGCGCAGGCTGATCAGGAAAAGCGTTTGCTGGATGCGGCTCTGCTTGTGTCGCGCCAGCGCATCACAGAGTTTGCCAATGCGGTTGTGGAAGCACAGGACTCAGCCGGTGCGCAGGGTTATGCCCTGACAGCGCGCGGGCCACTGCCGCCCTACAGTTTTGTCAGCGGGGATGCCGCCGCATGACATACCGTCCTGATGTCGAGTTTGTGCTGCCGGAGCCTCAGGAAGAGCAGACGCTGTTGCATCTCCTGGATCGCTTGCTGGACAAGGGCGTGCTGATTTCAGGCGATCTGCGCATCTCTGTGGCAGGCATCGATCTGTTGTTTGTAGGCCTCAAACTGCTGCTCGCTTCCGTTGATACGGCAGACCGCTACAGACTCGCCTCGAACAAGAACAGCGCCCACGCTGATGGGGCACTGGTCCCATGAGCGAAGCCATGCTGATCGGTGTCGGGCGCAATGCCGCCGGTGATATCGCACCGGTTTTCGTTACTGCGCGTGAAACCTTTGACGCCATGCAGCACCACAGGGCTGTTGTCACGGCGGCCTCGGGCAAAGCCTTTCTGCCCGTCGCATTCGGCACATCTCTCGGTCAGGACAGTGCTGCGTTTTGCAAGCGGTTATCGGCGAGCAAGATGGGCTTGGGTGCAGCGCTTGATCTCGCTGGAACCCATGTCGAGATTGGCGTGCGGCTCCACCATTCTGCCTCCACTGTGTCTGCTGAACCAGATCGTGCTTCGGGCCGTGCCTGGCTGCAATCATCGGCCAAACGCGCCTCGTTGCAACAGCAGCAGGCGGACAGCATGCAGGCCCTTCTCGATGGCTGGAGAGCACATACAGGCGTTGCAGATGTCAGAGTGATCGACAGCTCAGGCGCGCTCACCCGCATCGCGCTCATGGTTGAACGTCAGGCCGGAGCCAAAGTGGCTGCTGTGATTGAGGCTGCCGCCAATCCTGATCTCGCTGTTGAAGTGAGCGGGCCATGGCCGCTTTACAGCTTTGGCGTGGAACAGGTGCTGGCATGAAAACATCCGCTTTCACGCTGGAGCCTGAAGCCGTGTCGACGGCGATGCAGCAGATTTTCCGCGACAAGATTGCCAAGGGCAATCCCGATGCGCGCATCACGCTTGATCCTGACAGGATCGAGCATGACATTGCCAAGCTTGTGCTGACGCTGATGGAATTCCTGCGTCGCCTTCTGGAGATGCAGGCGGTGCGCCGCATGGAAAACAATCACCTCACGGAAGATGAGGAAGAACGCCTTGGACTGACGCTGATGCGCGCCGAAGAGCGGATTATCGAGATGGCAAAACAGTTTGAACTCAACCCCGACGATCTTTCCCTTGATCTCGGGCCATTGGGTAAATTGATGTGAAGGAGAGAGACATGTTCTCCAGTGATAACAACAACGAAACAGCTTCCCGAGCTGCTGCACCGATTCAGGCCGCACTCGGCGAGATCAGATTGTTTGCCAGCCAGTTGCAGGAAATGACGGCGCTCTTTTCGAAGGGCCGCAACGATATGGCGCGCCAGCTTGAAGCGGCCAACCAGAAGATGGAGGCAGCCACAAACGCCATCAGTATGGGGGAAGCCCGCATTGCAGCGCAGATCGCGGCCTTTGAAAAAATGACCAACGATGCGCGCCGTGCCACCGAGGAGCA
Organism: Beijerinckiaceae bacterium; assembly: GCA_051649305.1. Lineage (GTDB taxonomy): Bacteria > Pseudomonadota > Alphaproteobacteria > Rhizobiales > Beijerinckiaceae > JADCCX01. The sequence continues at coordinate 32,242 of JBOFGV010000073.1, read as the reverse complement.
CGACCGCGCCATGCGCAACACAGCCGAGCGCATGCATCAGGTCGCCATGGCGCTGGAGACAGATGCCATTGAGCCGATCAAGGTTTGCGCAGAGAACATTCAGCGCTCGCACGAGGAGGCTGTGCGACAGATTGATCTGTCGCATGCATCCCTGCGCACCGCGATGGATGCCGGAGAGGCCAAGCTTGCGGCTTCAACCGAGGCGTTGGATTCAGCAGCTGGGGCCATGGCGCAGAATGTTGTGGCCCTTCTCGACAACCACAACACCGGCACGCGGGATCTCGTCAGCATTCTGGCGAAGCTTGATGGTTTTGTGGATGCCCAGTCCGGCATTCAGACCGCAGCCCCGCAGCAGTCATCAATCATGGCATCTGAACTGCCAGAACTCAATGTCGAGCGCGAGGCGATGAAGCGCCTGACGGTCGGCTACCGTATGATGATGCGCGACGTCGGCAAGGAGAGCCAAAGGCTTGAAGGCCTTGTGGGTGCGCTTGAGAGCAGCATCGCTGCTTTTGACAGGAAACTTGAAGAACAGAAAGCTGCGCCAGCACCAATGCAGGATACGGCTGTTTCCTCATCTGAGGCAGCAATCAAGCTTCCCAACCTCGATGAAGAGAAAACAAGCTTCCAGCGCCTTTCCGTTGGCTTCCGCCTGCTGCTGCAGGATATCTCTTCCGAGACAGAACGCTTGCGTGGTGCGGTGGACGGCGTCAGCAAGGCGACCGTTGCCCAAGCCGCTCCGGCGTCCAACCCGCCCATCTGCATGGACAGGATCGAGTCGCTTCTGGAAGACATCAACCGCTCGCAGGCTGATCTGGCACAGCGGCTTGATACACGCGCCAGCGAAACTGGTACGTCGGTGCAGGCTCCGGACATCGTGCCCCAGCAATCGGCCTCCGCGCTGCCTAAGCTGTCAGATGAAAAGGACAGCCTGCAGCGCATTCTTGTCGGCTTCCGCCTGCTGCTGAAGGAAATCAGCAACGAGACCGGGGCTTACCGCGCCAAGGTTGCCGAGATCAAGCAGCCCGATATGCTGGTGCTTTCTCCGTCGCTGGAGCCAGAGCTTCTGGCACCGCTCAATCTGACAGCCGAGCGCATTGCAGAAGGCATCGCTGAATCGCTCTCGATGATGGAGCAGAAACTGTCTGATCCACTGGCCTTGTTGAACGCCTCGGTTGGCGAGAACATTGCTGCCCTCAAGCTGGCGCATTCCTCGCTGGCAGAAGCCTCGCAGAAAACATCCGCGCCCACGCCAAAGCACAATGCGCCATCCCAATCCTCTCTCTCGGTTGCAGATGCCGTGAAGAGCATGGAGCGCGCAGCCGCGTTGGTTGACCAGCGTGTTGGCAGTGCTGACCAGCTTCTGACACTCCTGAAAAAAGGCGGCGCGATGAACGCTGAGTCTTTGCGTGAGCTTGTCATGGGCATGAATGAAGCAGCATCAGCACTGCGCAGCGAAGCGGGCGATTTGCTCGCCATCGGCGCATCTCTCCACCATGATCTGACCAGCCATATCACCGCAGAAGACGATGCACCGGTATCCCGGCGCACACGCACAGCCGGGCACGTAAAAAAACGTATGTTCTAGGCACTGCATTAACCTGCACTTAATAATTTTACGCCAGTGTTTTCAGTGAAATTACTTAGTGCCGAAGGGCTAATGCAGGAAGCTGGTTGCCAGCTTCCCGCGATAGAGGAGATCCTCTCGTGAGCAAGGACGCGATTGCAACCCTGTCAAAAGATGGGCGTCGCTTCGAACTGACGTTTCCGGAATATGGTTTGACCGTGCGTGGACCATATGTGGAATGGGTTCTGGAAGCCTCCGCCGAAATCATTTCCAAGATGGAGCTGACCAAGGCGGAAAGCACCGTTGAGGAAATGCAGATGCTGAAGGAATTCGGCGACAGCGGCACCAGCGAGCTTGAGATTGAATCTGCCAAGTACGAGCAGACACTCCGGTTTGAAACCGTGCCTCAGTGCGTGGTTACCATGAACGAAATGGATTACCGCTGGGTGTCAAAGGTGGGCCGCAAGGCAGACAACGATACGCCGATGCAGCGACTGCACGACATATCCCTAACCCGCAACGGTTCGTTCCTCATCAATCAACAATAAGTCACTTGGCCGCCGTTCTGAACGGTATTCAAAAGCGTATCCCGGAGAACTCCCATGGAAATCATTCCTTTTGGCGCCAAGGATGTCGACAACATCCTCCAGCGCGAGCCGCAAAGAGCAGAGATGCTGCCTTTCGGTGCCGTCCTTCTCGACAGGTCTGGCAAGATTCAGAAGTACAATCAGGCTGAAGGTCTGATTGCAGGACGCAGCCCATCTGAGGTCATGGGGCGTGATTTCTTCAACGAAATCGCTCCTTGCGCCAAGGGCAAGCGCTTCTACGGCGAATTCCTCAAGTTCTCGACCACAGGCCAGCTCAATGTGATGCTGGACTATGAGTTCGACTACAAGATGAAGTCGGTCCGTGTCCGTATCCACATGAAGAGCGCTCCAGACGGCCAGACCTGCTGGCTGTTCGTGAAGCGCCTCTGAACCTGATCTTGGGCAGATAGCGCATCATGACCTCCGTCTGGCTCTCACCTGAACTCAAGGCAATCCGCGCCGGGCGGATGCCACGCGCCTTGTCAGGTGGCGGCTTGGGCAGCCTGTGGTCAGATGCGCCGGTTCAGCGGTTCGTTTTGCGCAGAAGTGGTCACAGGCCTGTTGTGTTCAACGGTATGCTGCTTCTGGAGCATACCAACACTGTGGCTGATGAAAGTGTGCGCAGACACACGGTTCGGCTTTATGAGACAGACTACGGACGGTTCATGCTGGAGATCACGCTTGATACGCCTGATAATTCCTGCATCGCCCATGCCATGGTTGAAGATGTTGCGTCTCTTGCAGAAGCTGAAGACATGCTGAGAAGTTATGATCCCTCGGGTCAGGCTGCCCTCGCGCTTGAGCTTTCCGATGAGGCGGATGGATATTCTATCGCGCGCATGGCGCTGAGCCTTGAACGCGATGCCGCACGGCTTCGTGCTGATTTTGAAACAACAAAAGCCGCTCTTTTTGCATCCGCAGAAACAACAACGGCTGATATGCTGCAAAGGGTAAACTGATGTCGGCTGCACTGAACATGTCCATGCCCAACCTCGTGGCTTCAGGTCACTCGGTTTCGCTGCGCCGCACCGGCGAACGCCCTCTGGTGTTCCAGGGTGTCGAGATCTGCAGCGCCATGAGCTACATTCCAGGCGCTCCCCTCTGGTACGAGATCAACGTCTACCGCACGGCAACAGAAAGTTTTGTTGCCAATGTTCGCATGTTCACGCGCTCCGAGAATGACAAGGACCGTTTCTCGGCTTGCGAGGCGGACAGCTTCGAGGAAGCGATCATGTGGCTCGAGGCCTACGAGCCTGCGTCCGATATACGCGCTGATCTTCCCCTTGATGATGCTGATGTGTCTGTTGTCGAACTGAGCATCAAGGCTGCCGCCATGCGCATCCGTCTTTCAGAGGCACGCCGCCAGTACCGCGATCTTCTTGGTGAAGTGCTCTTCGCCGTCGAAGCCAACTGATCGATCTTAGGCTTTCGGCATCGACGCCAGATCCCAGTAAAGCCCGGCCATGATGGCAAGGCCTTCCTCAATAATGTTGACTGGCACATGCTCGTTTGGCGCATGCTGTGAGCAGGCCGGATAGGAATGTGGCACCCAGACGGTGGGCAATTCCAGAATTTCCGAAAAGATATCGTTGGGCAGAGATCCGCCGAGGTTCGGCAGTATGGCCGGCTTTGCTCCAAACGTTTGTGTGAGAGACTCCACAGCGAACTGCACATAGGGATGCTCTGGATCGAGTCTTGTCGCCTGAAACATCTCTTCCCGTGATGGCGCAATCTGCACGCGGGCAAAGCCCTGGCGGTCCAGAAACCGGCGCAGCACTGCAAGCATGTTCGTTGTATCCACCCCCACGACAAAGCGCAGCTGCATGCGTGCCCAGGCCCTTGGCGGAATAGCATTGACCGGCGCTTTCGGGTTGCCGCTCTCGAAGGCCAGAACCTCGAGGTTGCACCAGCCGAAGACCTTTTCGGCAAGCGTCAATCCCGGCTCACCCCACCATGGCTCCAGTGCCGGACCACCATCATTCGACGTCACCTCAATATCGGCGAGCGCCTTGCGCACGCTGGCGGGAATCTCTTCAGGGACAAACTCTGGCACGCGGATTTGACCCGTTGGTCCAACCAGACTGGCGATAGCATGGGCGAGTTCAATCGCCGGATTGGAGATCAATCCACCCCAGTTGCCCGAATGATGTCCGCCCTCGCGGGCATCGATCCAGATATCGAAATTGAACCCGCCGCGTGCGCCCAGAAAGATCGTGGGCCGCGCTGCGGACAGGCGTGGACCATCAGACGCGACCAGCAAGTCAGCGCGCAACGCCTCACGGTTTTGCTGGCACAATTCGCGCAGGCCGGGCGAGCCGGTCTCCTCGCCCATCTCGATCAGGTATTTTGCATTGAAACCAAGCTTGCCGCGTGTCTCCAGAACAGCGCGCAACCCGGCAAGGTTGATCGCATGCTGACCCTTGTTGTCGACAACGCCGCGCCCGTACCAGCGTCCGTCACGCTTCACCAGCTTCCAGGGGGAAAGCCCCTCCGCCCATTCCGCATCCATGCCACGGATGACATCACCGTGGCCGTAACCCAGCACTGTGAGCAAGGCAGGGTCTTCTATCCGTTCTGCCAGCAGAAACGGTCCCTTGCCTTTGGGGTTATCTATGATGCGGGTGGTGAACCCCATGGACTGAAATTCAGGGATCATCTCCTGCTTGAGATAAAGCATAAGGTCCGCAGCCCGCTCCGGATTCTGGCTCTCGGTCGGAATCGCGATGCGCCGCGCCATGGTCTCTTCAAAGGCCCCTGATGTGTAGGTCTTGACGGCGTGGTCAATGGCGGTCTGGCGAGTCATAATCCGTCAGCTTTCAAGGTGAGGGCGTGTTGTGCAGGTGGCAGGCGACAGCCCGGCCATTTTGGGCCGCAAGCAGCGGGTGCTTCTGTGAGCAGACAGCCATGGCCGATGCGCAGCGCGGGTGGAAGGCGCAGCCGGGAGGTGGATTGACCGGATCAGGGAAGGACAGACCAAGGCCCGTATCAGGCACGCCTTTGCCCGGTTCCGGCGTGAGTGCTGAATCAAGCAGTGCGCGTGTGTAGGGATGCTGCGGATTGGAAAACAATGTGGCGGAATCTGCCAGCTCAACCACGCGCCCCAGATACATCACGGCCACGCGTGTGGCGATGTGCTCCACCACAGCAAGGTTATGGCTGATGAAGACATAGGTTGACTGGAACTCCGAGCGCAGTTCCATCAAAAGGTTCAGGATTTGCGATTGTACCGAGACATCGAGTGCAGATGTCGGCTCATCGCAAACAATGATTTCCGGTCGCATAACAAGCGCACGGGCAATGGCAACGCGCTGGCGCTGGCCGCCGGACAACTGGCTGGGATAGCGGTCGGCAAAGCGCGCTGGCAGGCCTACGCGGTCCATCATGGCCAGCGCGGTTGTGCGCTGTTCTGCGGCATCACCAATACCATGGATCGCCAGTGGCAGGGCCACGAGATCAACAATGCGCTGGCGTGGATTGAGCGAAGAATAGGGGTCCTGAAACACAGGCTGTACGCGCCGTGCAATAGCTTTGCGGTCAAGCGATGTGATGTTGCTGCCATCAAGGTTGATCTCGCCCGCCGAGGGCGGCAGCAAGCCGAGCAGCAGTTTGGCGAGGGTAGATTTGCCACAACCGGATTCACCCACAATCGCCAGCACTTCGCCATGGCGAATATCGAGGTCTACCTCCGATACTGCCCTAAGCTTGCGCGCGCGGCTGAACAATCCGCCGCCCAGCGCAAAGGTCTTGCTGACGGAACGGAGCTGCATCAGCGGCGGCTTACTTGCGTGAGAAGTCATGACTGACCCTCCAGCACGCAGCGCACACCGTGGCCTTCGGGCGAGACATGCCATGGAATGGCCTCATGGCATGCCGCAGCCGCAAGAGAACATCGTGGCTGAAAGGCGCAGCCGGAGAGGTTGCCGACAAGCGAAGGCACGGTGCCTGGAATCGTGCCCAGCTTGTCACCGGGACGCACCTTGCCGGGCACAGGAATGCAGTCGAGCAAGCCGCGTGTGTAGGGATGCATGGGTCTTGCAAAGACATCTTTCGCCGTGCCCGTCTCGACAATCTCTCCGGCATACATCACGGCCACGCGGTCAGCGACGCGGGCCACAACGCCGAGATCATGGGTGACCAGCATAAGCGCAATGCCAAGATCGCGCTTCAGGTCGACAAGCAGACGCAGGATCTGCGCCTGTATGGTCACATCGAGCGCTGTGGTTGGTTCGTCCGCGATCAACAGGTCAGGTCCGCACATCAAGGCCATGGCAATCATCACGCGCTGGCGCAGGCCACCTGAAAGCTGATGCGGATATTGCCCCAGTCTGTCCCCCGCATTGGCAATGCCGACCTTGGTCAAAAGCTCGGTGGCGCGCGCCACGGCAGAGGCCTTGTCCGCTCCCTTGTGGTGGCGAAACCCTTCGGTCATTTGCTCGCCAATGGTGTAGGCCGGGTTCAGGCTGGTCATCGGCTCCTGAAAGATCATGGCCATACGCGAGCCACGCAAGGTGTTCATGGTTTTCGGCGTTGCCTTGGTGAGGTCAATCCCGTCAAAATGCAGTTGTCCCACTGTGCGATTGGCCGCTTTGGGCAGCAGTCCCATCATGGCAAGGGCAGTCATGGATTTGCCACAGCCAGATTCACCCACGATGCAAAGCGTCTCACCGCGTGCGACCTGAAACGAGATGTCCCGCACGGCATGCAACGTCCCGCCGGGGGTGGGAATATCAACAGACAATCCTGAAACCGAGAGTAGCGCCATCACGCTCTCCCTTCCGGTGAGAGGACGTCCCGCAGGCCGTCTCCCAGAAGGTTGATGGAAAGCACCAGAATGGCGAGGCCAAATCCCGGTATCGCAATCAGCCAGAATGAGAAAAACATATAGGCCTTGGCTTCCGAGATCATCAGCCCCCAGCTGGGCAGTGGCGGCTGGACGCCCAGACCCAGGAACGAGAGGGCTGCTTCGAGCAGGATGGCGCTGGCTGCTTCCACTGTCGCCACCACAATGAGTTGAGGCGCCACATTGGGGAGGATTTCACGGAAGATGATCCGGAAGGTGGATGCTCCGGCGGCCTGCGCGGCTGTGACGTAGTCCTGCGCCCGCACCTGCTGTGTGGCTGCACGCATGACCACGGCAAAGCGGTCCCACTTCAACAGGCCCAACACCAGAATGACGACGGGCAAAGAGCCGCCGACCATGGCCACAACGGCAAGCGCCACAAGCACCACCGGCAGCGCCAAACGCGCCGTGATGATGAAGGTGATGGCCATATCGATGCGGCCACCAAAATAGCCTGCAAGAAGACCAAGAACGGTTCCGATTGTGCCAGAAAGGATCATCACGGAGATGCCAATCAGCAGCGAAATACGCGCGCCATGAAACAGCCGCGAGACATAGTCCCGCCCCAGATTATCCGTGCCCAGCGGGTGCAGCCATGTGCCACGCTCGTGCCAGAAGGGCGGGATGAGCCGCTTGGTCAGATCCTGTGCGTAGGGGTCATGCACTGTCAGCAGCGGTGCAAACACAGCAACAAAAACAATGATCGAAAGCAGGGCCAAACCAGTCAGCAGACCAGCGTGACCACGCACCCGCTTCATCAGGCGCGCACGTTCCGATGGGCCTTCGGATACTTCTGTCAGTGGTTCAGTCACAGCGCTCATGACCGGCCCGTCCGCAGGCGAGGATCAATCCAGGCGTTCACAATATCAGCGCAGAGCGTCAGCACGACATAGCTGACGGCAAGTAGCATCAGCACGGCCTGCGTCACCGGAAAATCCTTGTGGGTGATCGACTGGTAGGCGAGATAGCCCAGACCATCGAGCGCAAAGATCGTCTCGATGACGATCGAGCCACCCAGCAGAAATCCGAGCTGGACAGCGGCCAGCGCCACCACAGGCACTAGCGCATTGCGAAGGGCGTGCTTCATCACGACGCTGAACGGAGAAAGCCCCTTGGCGCGCGCCGTGCGGATGTAGTCAGCATTCAGCACCTCAATCATGCCTGCCCGCACCAGTCGCATGATGGGCGGCGTCACATAGTATCCCAGTGCAATGGTCGGCATGACAAAATGCGCCCATGTCTCGCTGCCCGATACTGGCAACCAGCGCAGCTGAATGGAAAAGAACATGATCAGCAGCAGCGCAAAAAAGAAGTTCGGCAAAGCCTGCCCCGCCACCGCCACAGAAAGCGCCAATCGGTCAATCCATGAGTTGGGCTTGAGGGCAGCGATGATGCCAAGCGGAATGGAGAGGCTGAGGGCAAACAGGATCGACAGGGAACCGAGCCAGAGGGTTGTGCCAATCTTGGCGGCAATCAATCCGGCGACACTGGTTTTAAAATAAAGCGACTGTCCAAAATCACCGCCCAGCGTGCGCCCGAGCCACTCCAGATATTGCACGATCAATGGCCGGTCGAGACCATAGGTTTTGCGCACGATATCGATGTCCGCCTGCCGCGCCCCTTCGCCGGCAATGGCCAATGCCACATCGCCGGACAGCCGCAACAGCATGAAGCTGGCGGCTGACACTGTTATGGCAACAGCAACAGCCAGAAGAAGGCGTTTGATGGCATAGGAAAGCAATCGGATATCCCGTGGATAGCCAGACGGATGTCTGGCCGCGTTTCCGATCTTACGGGCAATGGTTGATCACGCAAGCGCCGGGCGCATCAATGTGAGGATTATCTGGAAAAAAAGGGATCCGCCAGACGGGGGCCGTGTCTGGCGGATCCGTCACCGGGTCCATTGAAAGCATCCGGTGCGGGATGCCTGGAGTGCCGGTGCACTGTTGTTCGAGGGCTCACCGTTGGTCTTCAGTGTGTGGGCCGAAGAGGATTAACAGAACCCCCGAAACACGAGGATATTGGCAGGGAAAAATGTTCATCATGACAAGTTGGGAAGGGCAAATTGAGTCTAATTTTCACATGATTAGCCCGGTTTTCCGAGATTGGTGTTAGGCAGGCATTAGCCATGAAAAACCGCTAAAAATGATCCTTTTTTAAATCATGCAATGATTCCAGAAGTTTGATTGATACTTGGCCATGCCTTTAATATGAACGAAATATAGTCATGATGCTGGAGTCGGCGTTATGCACTTCTGACGCTGCGTAAGGCTTCCAGAATTAACCATTGAGGGTATCCTTTGTTTTACCACGTTGCCAAAGTCGGTTGGTTTCTTCTCGAGCCTTCAAACCTGATTGTCTTCGCTGGATGTCTCGGCGCGGCGCTTTGCTGGAGCCGTTTTCAGAGGTTTGGGCGTCGCTTGATGGGTTTGAGCCTCCTGATGCTTGTGCTTGTCGGCCTCACACCGCTCGCCAACTGGTTGATCATACCGCTGGAAACGCGCTTTCCGGTGCCTGATTTGAAGGGCCGGCAGATCGATGGTGTCATCGTGCTGGGAGGGGCCGTGCAGGAGCGGCAAACCCTCGCCCACGGACCCATGGCCGTGAACGATGCCGGCGAGCGGGTGATAGCGATGGCAGATCTTGCCAGACGTTTTCCCGCCGCCCGTGTGCTTTTCACGGGCGGCGCGGGGGTTTATTCAAACGCGCCAAAACCGGAGGGGGAGGTGCTGCGCGAGCAATTGGTCACTCTGGGCCTTGCGCCGGACCGTGTGCAGATCGAGAGCCAATCCCTCAACACCTACGAGAATGCTGTTTTGAGCAAGAGATTGATGAACCCAAAACCGGGTGAAACCTGGCTGCTGGTGACTTCGGCCTGGCACATGCCCCGCTCTGTCGGCATCTTCCGCAAGGCTGACTGGCCTGTGGTGGCCTATCCTGTCGATTTCAGAACAGCTGGCTGGCAGGATCAGACTCGTGGCTTCTCATCTGTATCAGATGGTCTGCGGCGCGCTGACACCGCAACACGGGAATGGATGGGCCTGCTGGTTTATCGCCTCACCGGCAAGAGTGATGCGCTCTGGCCAGCGCCGTGACAATGGACAGATGTGAACCAAGATTTGCATGCAGCGCATGGCACTTGCCCGCTCCAGTGCATTGACAGCGCTGGCGCTTTCCACCCTTTCATAGACTTTCGTTGAATATGACAAAGTCCTGAAAGGCCCGGAGTTTCCATGCAAGACATCGACAAGGATGCGCCCCTCCGGGACAATATCCGTCTGCTCGGACGCCTGCTGGGAGACACGGTCCGCACGCAGGAAGGCGAGGAGGCTTTCACGCTGGTGGAAAGCATCCGCCAGAACTCCATCCGCTTTCACAGGGCCGATGACAACGAGGCCCGTCGCGTGCTGGAGACAACGCTGGACGGTCTTTCCCGTGGCCAGACCATCCATATCATCCGCGCCTTCAGTTATTTCTCGCGCCTCGCCAACATCGCCGAAGACCAGCATCACATCAGCCGCACAAGGGCGCGCTCAGGTGTTGAGGCCGCTCCGCGCAAGGGCACTCTCAAGCGCGCGATAAGCGATGCGCTGGGAGCGGGCGTTGATCTCACAACGCTCAATGCCTTTTTCCAGAATGCCAGCATCTTTCCGGTCATGACCGCCCATCCGACAGAAGTGGGGCGACGCAGCACACTGGACCGCGAGCGGGAAATCGCTGACCTTCTCCTGGCCCGCGACATGCTGCGGCAGACGCCAGAAGAAGAGCTTGAGAGCGAGGAAGCGCTGGGACGGGCCGTGCTCACGCTCTGGCAAACCGGCTTGCTGCGCAAATCGAAACTGCGGGTCATCGATGAGATAGCCAATGGCATTGCCTGCTTCGAGCAGACATTCCTGCGCCAGCTGCCGCGCCTCTATGCGTCCCTTGAGGATGAGCTTGAAGCCTTGAACAGGCAGTCTTCCAGTGCCAGTCAAACATCGGGCAGATTGCCTGCGTTTTTCCGCATCGGCAGCTGGATCGGCGGGGATCGAGACGGCAATCCGTTTGTGACCGCCCCGGTTCTGAGGCAGGCCTTTGCCATGCAGAGCGCCCATGTGATTGGCTTCTACCGCCGGGAGCTGGAGCGTCTGTCGACGGAGCTGTCTCTCGATACACGGTTGGTGAAGGTTTCGCCTGCGCTTGAGGCACTGGCGGCTTCCCTGATCCAGATACCGGGCAATCTGGCTGTGCACGGTGGTGATGAACCGTATCGCCTGAGCATTGCTGTCATTCTGGCAAGATTGGAAGCCACGTTGCAGCACTTGCGCGGTGGAGGTGTGGACGAAGACTCCCCATCGGCCGACGCTTGTTATCTCTCAGCTGCAAGTCTTGGCGATGATCTTGATGTGCTCGACCATTCCCTGCGCAGCAATGGTTCTGCCGCTCTCGCCAATGGCCGCCTGCGCCATCTCCGGCGCGCGGTGGATGTCTTTGGCTTCCATCTTGCAAGCCTTGATCTCCGGCAGAACTCGGATGTGCATGAAAGGGTGGTGGCAGATTTGTTGCGTGTCAGCGCAAGCGGCACGGACTATCTGTCCCTCCCGGAGAAGGACCGCGTTGCCGTTCTGCTGGCTGAACTTGCCACACCGCGCCTTCTGGCGCTTCCTTATGGTCAGTACAGCACGGAAACAGCCTCGGAACTGGCGATCCTGCGTGAGATGGCGCGCAAGCATGCGAAGTTTGGCCGCGAGGCCTTGCCCAATTATGTCATCTCGAAAGCCAATGCGGTATCCGATGTGCTGGAGGTCGCCCTGCTTCTGAAAGAGGCAGGCCTGCTGCGTCCGGGCTCCGCGGCACTTGATGTCAATATAGTGCCGCTGTTTGAAACCATCGCCGATCTTCAGGCAGCACCTGACATCATGGAAGCACTGTTTGCGCTGCCGCTTTACGCGAAGCTGCTTCAAAGCCGTGAGCGGACGCAGGAAGTCATGCTGGGCTATTCCGACAGCAACAAGGATGGCGGCTTCCTCACGTCTGGTTGGGAGCTTTACCGGGCGGAAACAGCGCTGGTCGAAGTCTTTGCCCGTCATGGCATTCGCCTCAAGCTGTTCCATGGCCGGGGCGGCTCTGTCGGTCGTGGCGGTGGCCCAAGCTATGACGCCATTCTGGCGCAACCCGGCGGCGCGGTGCAGGGTGCCATCCGCATCACGGAGCAGGGCGAGGTCATTTCAGCCAAGTACGGCAACCCGGAACTGGGGCGGCGCAACCTTGAGGTGATTGCGGCTGCTACGCTGGAGGCCACACTGCTGCACGGGCAGGAAGCCGCCGCCAAGCCGGAGTATCTGACGGCAATGCAGGAACTGTCAGATCTTGCTTTCAGCGCGTACCGCAGTCTGGTTTATGAAACCGATGGTTTCGAACGCTACTTCCGGGAATCGACCGTTATCGGCGAAATCGCCAATCTCAACATCGGCAGTCGCCCGTCATCGCGCACAAAATCCCAGAAGATCGAGGATTTGCGGGCGATACCCTGGGTGTTCAGCTGGGCGCAGTGCCGCCTCATGCTGCCGGGCTGGTATGGCTTTGGCAGCGCAGTCACCGCCTATCAGGCAAAGCACGGTGAAGCGGGCATGGCACTTCTGCAAGAAATGGCGGCGGTCTGGCCTTTCTTCCGCACGTTGCTCTCCAACATGGATATGGTGATGGCCAAGACCAACATTGCCATTGCCTCGCGCTACGCGGCACTAGTGTCCGATACTACACTGCGTGCAAGCATCTTCGGACGCATTCAAGCGGAGCTGGAAGCGGCCAAAGCAGGATTGCTGACTATCACCGGGCAATCCGAATTGCTGGCGGGCAACCCCCTGCTGGCGCGGTCTATCCGCAACCGTTTCCCCTATCTTGATCCGCTCAACCATTTGCAGATCGAGCTTTTGAAGCGGCACCGCTCGGGTGATGAGGATATGCGTGTGGTGACAGGCATCCATCTCAGCATCAACGGAATTGCGGCAGGTCTTCGCAACAGTGGCTGAAGACTGACAGACGGTTTACTGCTGCCAGCTCTTGAAAGCGTCATCAAAGGCCTGCTGGCCGCTGACACCTTTCTCGATGATCATGCCGCCGCGACGTCCATTGCTGGCTGCAAATTCAACATAAAGCAGTGGCCGTGTCTTCAGCATTTCCACATTGCGGCTCGATGCCGGTTCAACCTGCGTCAAAGCCACAAGGAAAACATTTTCCATCACCGCGATGCCTTGACCAGCAACGGCATAGCCCTGCTGGTTTTCAGACTGACGCAGCTCCATCAGACTGAGATTCTGGATGGGTCCGACTTCCGAGCCAGCAAGGACTGTAAACTGTGTCTGGATAGTATGGGACGCGGGAAAAGCACTGTCCCGGTTGCGCTGGATGGTGATTTCTGCGCGCAGCTTGGCATCGGGCACTTCTATGATCGCCTTGATAGCCTGTTGCAGAGGTTGGCCTTGGCCACCACTCACCATTTCGGTGCGCCAGATCACGGTTCCCTGCCGCACAACCACGTTCTGCGACTTGTCGAGTGCCTCCAGAACAAGGGCCATGCGGTTGGCAATGGCGATGGCAGGCGGATTGGCCTGTGGCGGAGGTGTTGTTGCAGCAGGAGGAGCCGTTGACAGCGGCGGTGGCGCAGATGGTGTCGGCGTTCCCGGCTGATCGGATGTGACACGTTCGTTCGTCTTGGGTGGCGTTGGTGCTGCTGGTGCTTGTGTCGTTCTGGCCGTTGCAGAATCGTTTCGTCCCGCTGTTACAGGCGGATCGTTGCGCTTGAGAAACGCGAGAGTGCCAATGGCAGCAACGGCGACAACGCCAAGCGCCAGAGCCACACCGATCAATGGTTTTTTGCTGGCTGACACGTCCCGCCGTGGTGCTTTTGGCCGTGTGACAGCTGGCGGCATTGCAACCACAGCATCGGGCATGCTTGCGGCAGGTGTGATGGCTTCACTGCTCACGGGGGGAGGGGCGGGCACAGGTTCAACAGCGCGGGTCTCGGTTTCAATCCGCTTGATGACAGCTTCCAGTGCGCCAAGCTCCCGATCCAGAATCGCTTGCGCAACCGGAGGATCAAGCGAAGCAAGCTGGCGTGTCAGGGCAGAGCGCGCACGCTCGTAAATGCCCTGACGGGCATCCGCAGTGTTTGGATCAAGACCCTGAACTGCTTTGACAAGGAGTGGATAATAATCTGCCATCTTTACCTGCGTTTAGCCCTCAAATGGGTTACGCATCAAGATGGTATCCTGCCGTTCAGGGCTGGTCGAGAGCACTGTGACAGGTGCACCGATCAATTCTTCCACCCGGCGGACATATTTGACCGCTTGTGCCGGAAGATCAGCCCAGGAGCGCGCACCAGCCGTCGAATCAGACCAGCCTTCCATGGTTTCATAGATAGGCTTGACGCGGGCCTGCTCCAGCGCACTGGCAGGCAGATGATCCAGAGGCCGCCCGTCAATCTCATATCCTGTGCAGACCTTGAGTTCCTTCAGGCCGTCGAGCACATCAAGCTTGGTGAAGGCGATGCCATCAATGCCTGAGGTGCGGATCGTCTGGCGCACCAGAACCGCATCAAACCAGCCACAGCGGCGCTTGCGGCCAGTAACAGTGCCAAATTCCTTGCCCTTTGTGCCGATCTCTTCGCCGATCTCGTCAAAAAGCTCTGTTGGAAACGGGCCTTCACCCACACGGGTGGTGTAGGCCTTTGCGATACCCAGAACATAACCCACCGCAGAAGGACCAAGGCCTGTACCTGTGGCGGCCTGTGCGGCAACAATGTTGGAGGATGTCACGAACGGATAGGTGCCATGGTCCACATCGAGAAGCGCGCCCTGTGCGCCTTCAAAGAGAATACGCTTGCCGGCACGCCGCTCCTGATCGAGCAGTTTCCAGACAGTATCAACGTAGGGCAGCACTGCGGGAGCCACCTGCTTCAATTGTTCCAGCAGTTTTGCGCCATCCGCTTCCTCAATGCCCAGACCACGTCTGAGAGCGTTATGGTGGGCGAGAAGCCGTTCGATCTTGGGAGCCAGTGAATCAGGATCAGCCAGATCAACCACACGCAGGGCGCGGCGGCCTACCTTGTCCTCGTAAGCCGGGCCAATGCCGCGCTTCGTGGTGCCGATTTTCATGCCGCTGTTCGAGGTCTCGCGGAAATGGTCCAGCTCACGGTGCAAGGGCAGGATGAGCGTTGCATTGTCGGCCACCCTGAGGTTATCCCGGCTGATGGCCACACCCTGCGCACGCAGCTTGGTGGTTTCTTCCACGAAATGCCAGGGATCAAACACCACGCCGTTGCCAATGACAGAGAGCTTGCCGGAGCGGACAATGCCCGATGGCAGCAGGCTGAGCTTGTAGACAGCGCCGTCAATGACGAGTGTATGGCCTGCATTGTGCCCGCCCTGAAAGCGCACCACAACATCGGCCTGTTCAGACAGCCAATCGACGATTTTGCCTTTGCCTTCGTCGCCCCACTGGGCGCCGACCACGACCACATTACCCATGTCGTTTGTCCCTGCTGTTATGAACCAAACACTCTGCAAGGAAAAACCCGGTCACGAAGAGCCGGGTTCTTCCGATGGGCGGTTACGCGATCAGGACCGATCCGTAAAGTCCGAAGTTGGCTCAGGGTTGAATTCGTTGTGTTGTCCACCTTTGAACCGGGATGCAACCACTGGGACCAGCAGCTCTCCTTCTCCCCTTGCGGGAGAAGGTGGTCGGCGGATGCCGACCGGATGAGGGGTCGGTATGCGCTATCCGATTAAAGTCTCCGATAATCTGGTAGGTCGTACGGACAGCATGGTGCAACCCCTCATCCGTCATGCTTCGCATGCCACCTTCTCCCGCAAGGGGAGAAGGGAAGGTCGGGTATTGTGCTGTCTGTTCCTTTATCTACCAATTGGCTGTGGTTCCAGCACCAGTTCACGGTCATTGGGCCAACGCATGCGGAATCCGTTGCGGATTTCCTTCTCTTCGCCCGGCTTGTAGTCGTAGGTCCAGCCCATGACACCGCGCTTGTCCTGCACGGTTTTTTCCGTGGCTGGCGTCATGTTGGCGAGAGCCTCCACCGTGATGGTATTGTTCTCGGAGTAGGGGATCTGGTCAAGGACCGTGATCCGCATCGGGCGGTCATGCAGGTTCTTCACTGTGGTTTTGAATTCTCTCAGATCGCCGCGCTGGCCTTGTGTCCAGCTGGCCTCGGTTTCGCGCCGCCGCACGGGCACACGCGTGACCTTCACGCGGTCATCAACGCCAAAGCCCATATCGACCGTTTCGCCGGGTGCCACCTGTGCGATGCGACCGCGGCCAACAAAGACGCCGTCGCGCGTCAGGGACACTTCACCAGCCAGCAGGGGTGCTTCCTCGTCGTTGGTAAAGCGCGCTTCAAGATAGGCCTTGGGGTCCAGCCCGGGCGCTGATTTGATACCGAGGGTAGGTTCTGTGTCTCGTGCACCCAACCGCAAAGAGCGGGTGCTGCCATCGGCTGAAATGCTCACGCGACCGGGAACAATGAACTGGGCTGAGAAGCCCGAAGCTTCGAGCTGTGCCTGTTGCTGGACAATTGGGGCAGGTGCTGCAGGTGCTTCTGACATTTTTGCTGAACCCCAAGCCTGATTCAAGCTCAGATCATTTACATTTGGTGGCATCACTCCAGCAGGTGCAGACTGTGCCCGCGTCCGCATCGGCGATGCATTCTGCACAATCGCTGATGGTTCGTTGAAGCCAACGCGAACTGGCGGTACGTCAGGTGCTTGCGTGCCGCCCCGCGCCTGCGCTGTGGAAACGGCCAGCGTCACATCAGTCCAGTCCTCACCGGTACGCTGTGAGATGATCGCGCGCCGGACAATCGATAATTTTGGTTTGATCTGCGCTGAACCGGTTGTCATCACCGCATCATAGGATGGTCGCCAGGAGATGCCACCGACCTGATAGGTCAGTTTCAAGGTTGCCTTTGCACCATTGGCCGATTCAACACTGATGTTAGCGGCGCGGGTGACAGCTGCCCTTGGTCCTGCACCCCCTTGACGGCTCAGGGCCGCGATTTCTTCATCAATCGCCCGCATGGCCAAATTGACTTCGCGCAGCTCTTCGCCAACCTTTGCCAGTCCCTGCCCGACGGCATCCCAGGCTTTGGACCAATCGGCAGGATCAGCCGGCTTGTCCTTGCCACCAAGAATAACAGGCGCTTGCTGACTGATGGCATTGATCATCGCTTGCTTGGCATTGAGGGCTGCTATCTGGGTTACCTTGTGCTCACGATCCTCGCGCAGCTTCTTCATCCGCAGTGCCACTTCATTGATCGGCTGAGTGGCTCCGCCAAGAGGCTGGGTGCGCATTTCAATGGATCCAATCTGCAACTGGCCGGTTGAAAAGCCCTCCACACGCAGGGAATTGGGATCCAGTGCCTGCGGCAGTCCTGATATGACAAGCGTGTGGCTGCCTGCCGGAACATCAACCTCGACAAGACGGGTAATGGCAGCGACGCCAGGGTAAACAATCACGCCATCAATTTTTGAAGTGGCGGCAATCTCGGCTGCCATCAAGGGAGCCGTACTGGCCATAAGGACAAGTGAAACAGACCGTAACATGCGTAACCTCCAGCTGAACTTTCGGCGCGGTGAGGCCGAAGCCATCACTCGCTCGGGTTCAATCTGGAATTTAATGGGGCAGATTCATGTCAAATCATAGCTGCCTGATGTCTATCTTCGCAGTTATGCAGCCCGCAATGTGGCAAGGAAGCTGTTGACCTCATCCCGCAGGCGACTGGCTTCCATTTGCAGGGATGTAGACGTCTGCGCCAGTTGCTGGCTGGAAGCGCTGGTTTCAACCGCTGCATCTGCCATCTGCACCACGCCGTTGCGGGCTGTTTCTGCGCTTAACGAGGCTTTGCCGGTGTTATCGGCAATTGACCTTGCGGCAGCACTCTGCTCGGTCATGGCAGCGGCGATGGAGCTGGAGAGATGACGCATTTCCCTCACGGAGCCATCAATGTTTCCGGCTGCACTCATGGCTGTGTTCAGGACCTGACGCATCTGCGTAATGCGCTGCGTGATATCCGCTGTGGACTGTGTTGTCTTGGCAGCCAGATTCTTCACCTCTGATGCAACAACGGCAAATCCCCTGCCATGTTCGCCAGCGCGGGCCGATTCAATCGTCGCATTGAGCGCGAGCAGATTTGTCTGGGCTGCAACGCTTGAGATAAGATCGATAATCGCATTCACGTTGATCATGGTCTCATTGAGCTCGCGCATGCCCTGCGCCAATTGATCAGCATCTGCTGCAGCCTTGTCCGTGATGATGGACGATCTTTCAACGGACTGGGCAACAGATTCGATGGAAGCCGAAACTTGCTGTGTTGCCGTCGCAACAGCCGCGGTGCTGTTGGATGCTTCTTCCGAAGCCTCTGCAACAGTCTGCGCCTGTGCACTGGTTTCTTCCATCATGGATGACAGTCCGGAGACTGACATGTTCAACTGTTCAGCCGATGTGCTGACACCAACGATGATTTCACCAACCTTGCTTTCAAAATCAGCGGCCACGTCAGTCATGAGTTTTTGACGTTCGAACTGTTCTGCAGCAGCCATTTGATCCCGTTCGGCGCGCAGGGTTTCTGTCTCAAGCAAGCTGCTGCGGAACTGATCCGTTGCTTTCGCCATCGAACCAATTTCATCCTTGCGATTGATATCGGGAATGCTTGTTTTCAGATCGCCACTCGCCAAACTCTTCATGGCGATGTGCAGGCGCTCAAGCGGATTGACGACGCTGCGGGAGACAAGAAAAGTTGCGATCATCATGATTGCAAGGATCACAAGAACGGTAGCAAGAATGGTGGCCTGTATGAGTTTGCTGTTCTCCTGAATTTCAGCGTAGTTCTTGTCATACAGGGCATTCAGCTTCTTCAAGATGGCTTCGATGACCACATCGACAGAGTTTGCGTATTCTGCCAGTTCACTGATCTCAAACTGGTAGCGTAGTCTGCTCTCAACATAATCCTGAAATTTGGCATTGTAGTCATTGGTCTTGGCTTCAAGGTCCGTCCGCATTTTTTGCGGCATGCTGATCCGGTCAAGGTGCTTCAGAAGGGCCTTGTGTGATGTTCCAAAATTATCGACATTGATTTGTGCTCCCCTGACAATGAAATCCTTCTCGTGTCGGCGCATTTGCAGCATATGATTCAGGAGATCACTCTCTCCCAAATGCTTCAGCTCTGCCTCGAGATCATGGACGCTCTTGCGGAACACTCCTTCCAGACCCTTGTCCTCGTCAAGGCCAAGGTAGGTCGCCGTGCGTACCACCTGAGCAAAAGCCATGTTGTATGACACAAGACGCCCGGCAAGCTGGTCGAGTTCATCCTTGAAGTCGGCACCATTGGCGATTTCTTTTGATTTGTCGCGCAGGGCATTAAGCCTCTGGACAGTCGACTCCATCGACTTGGCATGGGCCTCAACAAGCTGCTGTCTCTTGAGGTGGATAAAGTCCTTTTCCAGCAATCTTGTTTCGATCACCTTACCGTCAAGTTGCAGGTTGATCATCCGGAATGTGGTTATCCCAAGGATCTGCTCTTCAAGCGCCTGAATTTTCTGGATACCCACATATTGCACAAGGGCAGCGAAGCTCGCGCCAATGACTGCTATGATACCTATGAGCTGAATTCTGCGTTTTGTTGAGAGCATGTGATTTGCTTCTTTTCTTGCCTTCACGACCGGTAAGCAAACAAGGTTAAGAACCCTTTTATCAGCTGGAGATTTACAGCAACTTAAAGTTGTTTTTTGAAATACTACTCAACCTGTTAACGCTTTTTCAACCATGAACCCGGCAATTGTTGCCGGGTGCGTCCTTGCGGTTGGCGGGGCGCGGGGTTGGGCTGACAATGACGGACGTGACGGCAGGACAGGGCACCGGCAAGCCGGCTGTGGCGGGTGGCTTTCAGCTGTCTGATGTCGGCGCCATGCTTCGGCGAGGCGACATCGGCCTTGCCATTGGCGTGATGGCCATTCTCACCATCATGGTGGTGCCGCTCCCGCCGTTTCTGCTCGATATTTTTCTGGCCGTTTCCATCATTCTCTCCGTGCTGATCCTGATGGTTGCCCTGTTCATCTCTGCTCCGCTGGAATTCACGATCTTTCCGACAGTGCTGCTGATCGCCACCATGTTGCGCCTGGCACTCAACATCGCCTCAACGCGCCTTATTCTGGCCAATGGTCATACGGGAACAGGGGCGGCGGGCCATGTGATCGAGGCTTTCGGCCAGTTTGCCATGGGTGGCAATTTTGTCATCGGTATCATCGTCTTTGCCATCCTTGTGATCGTTAACTTCATCGTCATCACCAAGGGTTCTGGCCGTATCGCGGAAGTCGCGGCGCGCTTCACGCTCGATGCCATGCCCGGCAAGCAGATGGCGATCGACGCTGACCTCAACACCGGCCTGATCGATCAGGATCAGGCCAAGGCACGCCGTAAGGCTCTGGAAGATGAATCCTCCTTCTTCGGGGCCATGGACGGTGCATCAAAGTTTGTGCGCGGCGACGCGATTGCCGGCTTGTTGATCACCTTCATCAACGTCATTGGCGGCATCATCATTGGTGTGATGCAGCAGAACATGACCTTTGCTGACGCAGGCCGCGTCTACACAATCCTCACTGTCGGCGACGGTCTGGTGACCCAGATTCCGGCCCTCATTGTTTCAACCGCTGCCGGTCTGCTGGTGTCGAAATCCGGTGTCAGCGGACAGGCTTCCAAGGCGTTGACAGGTCAGCTTTCCAACAACCCGAAAGCTTTGGGTATGTCAGCAGCTGTCATGGTGGTCATGGGCTTGCTGCCCGGCATGCCGCTCATCCCGTTCTGGGCACTGGCAGGGGGTGCAGCATACTTTGCCTACCGCGTCGGCAAGACACAGGAGCAAAGTGCTGCCAACGACGCTTTCGACAAGGCGCAGAATGCCGTCAAAGAGGCTGCGAACGAAGAGCCTATCGCGGCATCGCTCAAGATGGATGATCTCAAGATCGAGATTGGCTATGCGCTGCTGCCGCTGGTTAACGGCGAAAACGGTCACGATCGCCTGACGGAGCAGATCAAGGCGCTGCGCAAGCAGCTCGCCGGTGAACTTGGATTTGTCATGCCTTCGGTGCGCATCCTCGATAATGTGCAGCTTGATTCCAACAGCTACATCATCCGCGTGAAGGAAGTGGACGCCGGTCAGGGGCAGGTCTTCCCCAATGCTGTCATGGCGATGGATCCCATGGGTGGACAGGTGCAATTGCCGGGGCAGCATCTCACAGAACCAACCTTCGGCCTGCCCGCGACATGGATCGACACCGGCATGCGCGAGGAAGCACAGTTGCGGGGTTACACCGTTGTGGATGCGGCGACAGTTATCTCCACCCATCTCACAGAGGTGATCAAGAACAACACGGCGGATGTGCTTTCGTTCGTTGAGGTGCAGAAGCTTCTGAAGGACCTCTCGAAAGAGCATCAGGAGCTCCTCAAGGAAATCACACCGACACAGATTTCCACGACAGGCATCCAGCGCGTGCTGCAACTGCTGCTTTCCGAGCGTGTCTCGATCCGCGATCTCGGCACCATTCTGGAAGCCATCTCGGAAGTCGCGGGCGCTGTGCGCGATCCACGGCTGGTGACAGAGCATGTGCGCTCGCGCCTGGGCCGCCAGATCTGCGCCCAGCATACCGGCCCGAACGGACATCTGCCGATCATCACGCTCTCACCGCATTGGGAAGATGCCTTTGCCCAGTCACTGGTGGGCGAAGGCGAGGCGCGCCATCTCGCCATGCAGCCCTCGAAACTGCAGGAGTTTGTGCTCACCATGCGTGACACCTTTGATCAGGCGGCGCGCGAGGGTGAAATGCCGGCACTCGTCACTTCGTCTATGGTCCGCATGCATGCCCGCGCGATTGTGGAGCGCTTCCGTCCTTCTACGGCTGTTATGGCGCAGGGTGAAATCCATCCGCGCGCACGGTTGAAAACTGTTGGCAGCATCTGAGAAGCGCTATGGATATTCCCAACGGATACCATCCTCTTCCGCCGGGAAAGATTGCTGCTGTTGTCACATATCTGGAGATGCGTGCACGGCCAGAGCAGCGGACAGCAAACGATCAGTCGCTGACTGTTCAGTCTGTCAAAAATCCTGATCTAAACTGGTATCGTGATCTCTTCCGCGCTGTCGGAACAGAATGGATATGGTTCTCAAGATTGTCGATGGACGATCCCACACTTGCGAGTATCATCCACGATCCGCTGGTTGAGGTTTATGCCATCAAAAAGGACAGCAAGGACATCGGCTTGCTGGAGCTCGATTTTCGCGAGGCAGGAGCCTGTGAGCTCGCCTACTTCGGCCTGACAGCCGATGCCATTGGAACAGGCGCAGGGCAGCAACTGATGCAGTTTGCCTTGGCACGCGCATGGTCCGGCACGCCTGCCATCAACCGCTTGCATGTGCACACCTGCACGCTTGATCATCCGCGTGCAGTTGGCTTCTACCGAAAGTCCGGCTTCACACCCTATGCGCGGGCCATCGAGGTTGCCGATGATCCGCGCCTTGATGGGCGTCTGCCGAGGGATGCAGCGGCTTGGTTGCCGCTGCTGTAACGTTTATTTTGCGACGGTATAGACCGGTAGTTTCTTGTACTGGTCAGTCTTGGTGAAGAGGCCTTCCTTCGCCAGCTTGGCCACGATGGGCTTCGTGCGGCCCCAGCCATCCGAGCCTTCGTAGAACACGATGCGGCCGCCCTTTTTCATCTGTTTGATGACCTTTCGGAGCACTTCCTCGTCGGTCACGCCGCCATAGGTGGCTGTCTTCTCGCTCCAGAATTCTCCGAGATGGAACATGGTCGCCATATCGAACTTTGGCAGCAACTTGCCGTTGAACAGATAGATATCCCCGAAGTGCATGGTGTAGCTGCGCGAAAAACGCGGCTCTTCAATCGCCATGCGGGTGTAGGCTTCTGTTTCGCCGGGTGAGGCTGTCACGCCGATGAAGAAATTGGGCTCACCCATCTTCAGGTTCTCGACGCCCACGAGATGGTGGCTGCCGGTGCCGAAGTGATAAATCACCTTGCCCTTGATCTTTTCCTGCTTGATCCACTCCATGAAGTGAAGATCACAGGGGCAGAGATCGAGGTTCAGATCCCAGCTGGCGTCCCAGAAATGCATTGCCATTGTTGGCTTCTCCCAATGTTGTGAGAGGGTGATACAGGGTGAAACCTGACCGGGAGTTGAACGAAAACGTGTTTCAGTTATGCGCTCGCTTCAAGGCCTGATCGAGATCGGCAAAGAGATCATCGCTGCTTTCGATGCCAGCTGACAGGCGCAACAGGTCAACCGGGCAGGGAGAACCCGCTCCTTCGATGGAAGCGCGATGCTCGATCAGGCTTTCAACGCCGCCCAGCGATGTCGCGCGTTTCCAGAGCTGCACTTCCTTTGCCACACGGATGGCCCCTGCCTCGCCGCCCTTGACGCGGATCGACAGCATGCCGCCAAATCCGCCAGACATCTGCTTTTTGGCGACGGCGTGGCCAGCAAAGGACGGGAGGCCGGGATAAAGCACCACCTCGACATGCGGGTGCTTCTGGAATTTCTCGGCGAGCGCCATTGCGGATTCGCATGCCGCCCGTACCCGCAGATCAAGCGTGCGCATGCCGCGGATCAGGAGGAAGGCCTCGAAAGGACCAAGGATCGCGCCGACATTCTTGCGGACCATCTTGATGCGGTCCCAATAGGCATCTTGCGTGCGACAGGCCAAAGCGCCCGCCAGCACATCTGAGTGGCCGTTGAGGTATTTTGTGGCGGCATGCATGACAATGTCTGCGCCCAGGGCCAATGGCTGTGAAAGCACAGGCGTGGCACAGGTGCTGTCCACAGCGAGGCGCGCGCCTGCCTTGTGGGCAATCTCGGCAACAGCAGCAATGTCTGTCTGACTCCAGAGCGGATTGGCAGGCGTCTCGATCCAGACCAGCTTTGTCTTGCTCGGTTGCATGGCGGCTTTCACAGCGGTGAGATCGTCCATATCAACGAAATCAACCACCAACCCCCAGTGTTTGCCTTCTGTCAGCAGCCAGTTGCGCAAGGCCCAGTACATCACCTTTGGCGCAACCACATGATCACCGGGCGCGAGCGCCAGAAAGCAGGCGATGGCTGATGCCATGCCCGAACCGAAAACCAGCGCTTCCGGCGCACTTTCGAGCATAGCGATGATGCTTTCCGCCTCGCGGATCGTCGCATTGTCCGGGCGGCCATAGACGTTGCCGTTGCGGTATTGGTTGTCTTCGTCGCGGATGAAGGTGGTGGTGACATGGATGGGCGGAACAATGCCCATGGTGCCAGCATCAATCTTGCCCATGGCCTGTGCGGCCAAGGTGCGCTTTGTCCAGTTCTTCATCCGTCTGCTCTCGTGAGTGCTACAGCACTCGCTATCGCATCACTGACGGCATTCCGCAATCAAACGGTCGAGGAATGCGTTGCACTTTTCAAGATCGGATACCAGAATCCACTCGTCCGGCTTGTGGGCCTGATCAATATCACCGGGCCCGACGACCACAGACGGGATGCCGGCAACAGATTGAAACAGGCTGGCCTCTGTGCCGTAGGCCACCTTGGCGTGGTCGTTGCGTCCGGCAAGCCGCTTGGCCATGGTCACGGCCACATGCTCCGGTGCTGTTTCGAGCGCAGGGAGATTGGGCCGGAACTCGAAATGGAATCCGGCCGTTGGCTCGATTTTGCGCATTTTCGGCGTCAGCTCTTCGTTGGCATAGCGCATGATTTCGTTGATGTAATCCATCGGGTTATCGCTGCTGATGTTGCGGCACTCGAAGGAAATTTCGGCATGGTGCGGCACGATGTTAGGGGACGTTCCACCTGTAAAGATGCCGACATGCAGGGTAGAGTGCGGCACGTCATAGAGCGCATCGCGGTTGCCACCCGCTTCCTGCGCCTCCGCCATATCCTTGATTTTGGCGACAAGACGCGCGCCATATTCCACGGCATTGACACCGTGTGGCGCAAGGGAGGAATGCGCGGCCTTGCCGGAAACCGTGCAGACAACGCGTTGTCCGCCCTTGTGACCGATGATCACCTGCATGGAGCTTGGCTCGCCAATGAAGGCTGCGATCGGCTTTGGCTCACGCGGGGCGATATCTTCCAGCATGCCACGAACGCCGGTGCAGCCCACCTCTTCATCGTAGCTGTAGGCGAGATGGATCGGCGTCTTCAGACCGGCTTTCACCATCTCGGGCACCTTTGCAAGCGTGCAGGCAAGAAAGCCCTTCATGTCGCAGGCCCCGCGTCCGTAGGCTTTGCCGTCTTTCACAGTCAGCACAAACGGGTCAGTCGCCCATGTCTGGCTGTCCACCGGCACAACATCGGTATGTGCTGAAAGAACATAGCCGGGCACATCCTTGGGGCCGATGATGGCATAAAGGTTGTGCTTGTCGCCTTCCGGGCTGGGAAAGCGCTCCACCGTTACGCCGTACTTCGCCAGATAGTCCGCAATCCAGTCAGCGCAGGGGATATTGCTGTTGCGGCTGGTGGTATCGAAACCCACGAGGCTTTTCAGAATATCGAGCGTTGTTTCAGTGGTCGTCATGGTCTTCCTCATCGCAAGGGGGTCGAATAACCGTCGTCAGGCTGGCTGCGACGCACAAAATCCATGAACAGACGCGCAGCACGGGTGGGCGGTGCGGCTGTTGAAAGAACAAATGATGTTTCAAACGGAACGTTATGAGCGAAGGGGCGGATGGCAATCGCGTCATCGTTGCGGAATGCCAGGGGGAAAGGGTTGACGAGGGAAATGCCAACACCCGCCCTTACCAGCTCATAGGCAATGGCTGAGGTAGCAACCTCGACGATGGTTTTGAGGACAACACCATCATCCCTGAAGAGCTGGTCAAAAGTGCTCCTGACCGGAAACCGCTTGGTAAGCGCTATGAAGGTCTGCTGCTCAAAGTCCCGCGTTGTGAGCTCTTTGCGTGAAGCCAATGCATGGTTTGCAGGCAAGATGACATGCGCATTGGAGCGTCTGAATGGCTCGAACAAGACACCGGGATGGGTCATTTGTCTGTCGGCCAGTCCAATGTCGTAGTGCCCGTCCGCTAATTTTCCGATCACATCGGGCGTAATTCCAACTTCTACCAGGACGCGTATATCGGGATGAAGCACAAGAAAAGCAGCGATCATGTCCGGCAAAAACCGGTGCGCCAGCGTTGGTGGGGCTATGAACCGCACCACCTGCCCCTGCAGGTTCTCCTCGGACGGGTGGCCCAGACGCTCCAGTGCATGAAAGACAGTCTGGCTGCGCTGATAGAACTCCACACCATCCGCTGTAGGCTGCAGTCGCCCGCCTTCCCTTCGGAAAAGAGGTTTTCCAACACGTTCCTCAAGGCTTTGGATGGCGCGGGAAATGGCCGGTTGGGAAATGCCCAGCATGCTGGCAGCAGAGGTCGTCTTACGCCCTTGGATCATCGCATGCAGAACTTCCAGCTCCCGCAGCGTTGGGCGCTTTTCCTTGGTTGCATCCAGATTGCGCATATCGTTATGTTTTCATGTTATAAAAATTTGATTATCAAATGCTAGTATTGCATATAGAGGGATGTCAATGGGAGATGTAAAGCCGCCTACAAATACGGTCTAACAGAAACGGGTTCTGGCAAACGAAGGGTCCTGAAAAGAAAGCACTGGGCTGACTGCCTCAAACTGCCTCTTGCGTCTGGACGCTGGCAGTGCAGAGTGCAGTTCTGGCCGGGCGCATTTCTGGACTGCAGTTGTGCCGGAGATATCAAGGGAGACGAGAATGTCTAAAACACGATCAATTTTGGTGGCAGCCGCCAGCCTGATGCTGATGCAGGCAGTCAGTGCGCAGGCGCAAGAGTTGCGGATCGGACTTGCTTCCGAACCAAGCTCGATTGACCCGCATTATCATAACCTCAGCCCCAACAACATGTTGTCGCGTGAGGTGTTTCAGCCATTGATCAACCAGGATGCAACCCAGAAATTGGTTCCTGCGCTGGCTGAAAGCTGGAAGGCGATCAACGATACAACCTGGGAATTTAAACTGCGCAAGGGCGTGAAGTTTTTTGATGGTTCGGAATTCACCGTTGATGATGCAATCGCCACCTTCAAGCGCGTGCCAAACGTGCCAAAATCGCCTTCGAGCTTCGCATCCTTTGTCAACGGAATGACATTTGAAAAGATCGACAACCACACAATGCATGTGAAGACGGCAACTCCTTCGCCGCTGGTTCCAACAAACCTTTCGACATTCGGTATCATTTCCAAGGCTTGCGCGGAGACAACCACCGAGGACTTCAACGCTGCCAAGTGCATGGGTGGCACAGGCCCGTTCAAGTTTGCTGAATTCAAGCCAGGCGACCGGATCACTATGGTGCGCAACGATACCTTCTGGGGTGACAAGGCCGCCTGGGATAAAGTGACATTCCGCTTCCTCACCTCGGCCCCCACGCGTGTGGCTGCACTGCTTGCAGGCGATATTGATGTCATTGAGGCTGTTCCACCAGCCGATGCCAAGCGCCTCAAGGCTGATACCAGCCTTGAAGTTGTCTCGACACTCTCCAACCGCGTAATCTATTTCCACATGGACCACTTCCGTGAGGAAAGCCCTTTCATCACTGCCAAGGATGGTTCCAAGATCAAGAACCCGCTGCGCGATCTGCGTGTGCGTCAGGCCCTGTCCATGGCGCTCAACCGCCCGGCGATTGTTGACCGCATTATGGAAGGTGAAGCTGTGCCCGCCGAGCAGGTGCTGGCCAAGAGCTTCTTTGGAACATCGAAGAAACTGCAGCCAACAGCCTACAATCTTGATGGTGCCAGGAAACTTCTGGCAGAAGCCGGATATCCAAATGGCTTCAAGATGAAGATGCATGGTCCCAACGGGCGCTATGTCAACGACACCAAGATCATCGAAGCCGCCGCGCAAATGTTCACGCGTCTCGGACTTGAGATCGAGATCGAGACTATTCCTCCGGCAAACTTCTTCACCCGCGCTTCAACGGGCGGTGCCAACAGCACACCTGAGTTCTCCTTCATCCTCGTGGGCTGGGGCGCGGGTACGGGTGAAACCTCTGGCTCGTTGCGTGCGCTGCTTGGCACTTTTGACCGCGCCAAAGGTACTGGTGCTGCCAACCGCGGGCGTTATTCCAACCCTGCGTTTGATGCCAAGGTTGATCTGGCACTGGCCACAGTAGATGATGCCAAGCGTGAAGCCCTTCTCGGAGAAGCGTCCGAAATGGCCTTCAACGATGTTGGCATCATTCCTTCGCACTATCAGCTCAACACATGGGCTATTCGCAAGACTGTGAAAATGACACCGCGTGCGGATGAGTACACACTGCCAACCGGCATCACCCGCCGATAATGCATTGATCTCATGAAGCCGCCTTGCCTTGCGCAAGGCGGCTTTCAACACAAGGCGGGAAGCCAAAACCACTCACTGTTCCGGTCTGTTGTCTTCCCCTGCTTTTGAGGAAACTGGTTATGCTTGCCTTTATATTCCGGCGAACCGCCCAATCCTTTTTTGTCATCTTCTCCATGATCGTTATCGTCTTTTTTGGCGTGAACGTGATTGGTGATCCGATCTGGTTGCTGGTCTCTCCGGAGATGGACCAGAAAGCCATTGAGGAAACGGCCAAAGGCCTGGGCCTTGACCGGCCGATCTGGGAGCAATTCTGGATCTTCCTCAAAGGCGCATTGTCCGGCGATCTCGGACGCTCGTTTGTGCACGGTGAGCCTGCCATCAAGCTGATCCTGCATCGCATGCCGGCCACACTGGAGCTGGCGCTCGTAGCTTTGACCCTCGCCATCGTTATCGGTATCCCACTGGGCCTCTATGCTGGCCTGAAACCTGATTCCCGCCTTTCGCGCGGTATTATGGCCGCTTCGATTCTTGGTTTTTCACTCCCAACTTTCTGGGTTGGGCTGATGATGATTATGCTGTTTTCGGTCATGCTGGGCTGGCTGCCCGCCACCGGGCGAGGCCAGACTGCCAGCCTGTTTGGATGGCAGACATCGCTGCTTACGCTCAATGGGTGGACACACATCCTGCTGCCCGCGCTTAATCTTGCACTGCTCAAGATCAGCCTTGTCATGCGTCTGGCCCGTGCCGGTGCGCGTGAGGCGGCGCTGATGGACTATGTGAAGTTCGCCCGCGCCAAGGGCCTGTCTCAGAACCGCATCATCGGCGTGCATATCCTCAAGAACATCATGATCCCGATTGTGACAGTTCTCGGCCTTGAGTTTGGCTCGCTGATCGCCTTCTCTGTTGTAACCGAAACGATCTTCGCCTGGCCCGGTATGGGCAAACTGCTGCTTGAGGCTATCCAGCGTCTCGATCGCCCTGTGATTGTCGCCTATGTCATCGTTGTTGTGGTGCTCTTCGTCACGATCAATCTTCTGGTGGATATTCTCTACTCGCTGCTCGATCCGCGCGTGCGGCTGTCTGAAGCGAAAGCGTGAGGAGAAAACCATGACCGCCACTCCTGCTTCCACCCCCGTCCAGACAGCAACCGTAACGCGTGAAGAAACGCCGCTGCGCCGTTTCATCAATCAGTTCCTCGAAGACCGTCTGGCTGTCTTTGGCTTGGCTGTTTTCCTGCTGGTGGTCACACTGGCCCTGCTTGCGCCATGGATTGCACCGCAAAACCCCTATGATCTCGCCAGCGTTGATCTCATGGATTCCAAACAGCCACCCCGCTCCAAGGCGACTGACGGCTTTACCATGTGGTTGGGGTCAGACGGCGTAGGTCGCGACCTCTTGTCAGGCATTCTATACGGCCTGCGCATCTCACTCGCAGTAGGTGCATTCTCGGGCATCATTGCGGCTACAGTGGGCATGTCCATCGGCCTGATTGCGGCCTATGCAGGCGGCCGCGTCGAGAGCATCCTGATGCGGATTGTCGATCTGCAATTGTCGCTGCCAACCGTTCTGGTGGCCCTCATTCTGGTGGCCATGCTGGGCAAGGGCGTCGACAAGATCATCATTGCCCTCGTCTTCGTCCAGTGGGCCTACTACGCCCGAACGGTGCGTGGCTCGGCACTGGTGGAACGGCGCAAGGAATATGTCGAGGCCGCACAATCCCTTGGTCTCAGCCATGCGCGCATCGTGTTTGGGCACATCCTGCCCAACGTGCTGGCCCCGGTCATCGTCATTGCCACGGTGCAGACAGCCCATGCTATCGCACTGGAGGCAACGCTTTCGTTCCTTGGTGTTGGCCTGCCACAAACGGAGCCATCTCTGGGCGTGCTGATTGCCAATGGCTTCAACTACATGATGTCCGGCAGTTACTGGATTTCGACATTCCCGGGCATTGCCCTCCTCATCACCATTGTTTCCATCAATCTGGTGGGTGACCGCCTGCGTGATGTCCTCAATCCGAGGCTCGAAAAATAATGACACCTGTTCTTTCTGTCTCGAACCTCAAGACGCATTTCTTCACCCGCGCCGGTGTCGTCAAATCGGTCGATGGCGTGTCGCTCCACGTCAACCGTGGTGAGGTGCTTGGGCTTGTGGGTGAATCCGGCTCCGGCAAATCCGTCACCGGCTTTTCCATCATGGGTCTGGTGGATGCGCCGGGCCGCATTGTCGAAGGCTCGATCAAATTGAACAACCGCGAGTTGGTTGGCCTGCCGGAACATGAATTGCGCTCCATTCGCGGGCGCGAGATCGCCATGATCTTTCAGGATCCGATGATGACCCTCAATCCGGTGCTGCGGATTGATACGCAGATGATTGAAGCCGTGCAGGCGCATGAATCGGTATCCCGCGAGGTGGCGCGGGTTAGGGCGCGGGATGCTTTGGGCAAGGTGGGCATTCCCTCACCTGAGGAGCGGCTTTCGGCCTATCCTCATCAGTTCTCCGGCGGTATGCGCCAGCGCGTGGCTATCGCCATTGCGCTTCTCAACAACCCCGCGCTCATCGTTTGCGACGAGCCGACAACCGCTCTTGATGTGACAATCCAGAGCCAGATTCTGGCTGAAATGCAGAAGCTCTGTGCGCAGACCGGCACGGCTCTTATCTGGGTCACGCATGATCTCACTGTGGTGGCAGGATTGGCTGACCGTGTTGCGGTGATGTATGCCGGACGCATTGTGGAAAGCGGACCTGTTGACTCCGTGCTCGATACGCCGGTGCATCCCTATACATCAGGCCTGCTAGGCTCCGTGCCATCGCGTGGCAAGCGGGGTGAGCCGCTCCGCCAGATTCCGGGCTCTGCACCATCGCTCGCACGCCTGCCGGATGGCTGTGCTTTCCGCCCGCGCTGCGCCTCCCAAACCGATGCCTGTTGCGAAGCGCCACTCCAGCGTGATTATGTCGGTGGACGGACCGCGCGCTGCTGCAATCCCCTGATGACGTTAGAGCCAGCATGAGCACATCTCTCCTCACACTGAAAAATATCTCCAAGCGGTTTTCCAAACCGCTGGATGCGGCCGCAAAAGTGGCCAACATGCTCGGGGCCAAAAACAAGGCCGTCACGGTGCATGCCGTCGACGGCGTTGATCTTTCCATCATTGAAGGAGAGGTCGTTGGACTGGTGGGAGAATCCGGCTGCGGAAAATCCACCCTTGGCCGTGTTGTCGCAGGAATTCATCCCGCCAGCGAAGGCGCGATGAGCTGGAAGGGGCAGGACGTTGCCTCACTGGATGACGCAGCGCGCAAAGCGCAGACACTCGCTATCCAGATGATTTTTCAGGACCCGATGTCCTCTCTCAACCCGCGTATGCGTGTGGCTGATATCGTTGGTGAAGCACCCGTGGTGCATGGCCTTGTCAGCAAGGCGGATAAAGACGCCTATGTCGACGATGTGCTCTCGAAGGTAGGGCTCGACCCCACTTACAAGCGGCGCTATGCGCACCAGTTTTCAGGCGGCCAGCGAGCCCGCATTGGCATTGCCCGTGCCCTTGCAGTAAAGCCTGAGTTTCTGGTTTGCGATGAAAGCGTGGCGGCGCTTGACGTCTCGATTCAGGCGCAGGTGCTGAACCTCTTCATGGAACTGCGGCGCGATCTCAAACTGACGTATCTGTTTATCAGCCATGACCTTGGTGTGGTGCAGCATATCTCTGACAGGGTCGTCATCATGTATCTGGGACGTGTGGTTGAAACCGCGCGGACCGAGGAGCTTTTTGCAAGGCCCAACCACCCCTACACCAAGGCGTTGCTCGCCAACGTGCCTCGGCTTGATGCACGCAAGAAGACATTTGAACTGATCAAGGGAGAAATTCCTTCTC
>JBOFGV010000072.1:0-1603 GCA_051649305.1 Beijerinckiaceae bacterium | reverse complement strand
TAATTTTCCCATCTCCAACACTTACCCTAACGCACCGATTGAAAAAAACCAGACCAATATAAGTTTTTAGTTGCAACTTAAAACCTAATGCAATAGGTAGTGATTCGCAACTGATATTTCCAGTTGCTGGCTTGGCCTTGCTAATCAACCCGCAAAGGGAGGGTGAGGCCGCCAAATATGAACAGATAGAAGGAATTTGAAATGACCCTCTCCCAGTCTTTCTCGCGCGTCGGCGCGTTCGTTGGTGCGCTTGCAGTAACCGCAGGTGTCATGGCCATCCCGGCTACTCCGGTAGACGCATCTGCCGGGCGTTATTACACCATTGAGCTGGCACAACCTGCTCAAGCCAAGGAAGCCATTGTCCGCGGCGTGATGTTCAAGTGCGAAGGCACCAGCTGCCGCGCGCCCATCACCGGTTCAGCACCACGCAATGTATGCGCAAGCGTTGCCAAGGAATTTGGCGAAGTCGCTATGTTCAAGGCCGGCGACCGCGTGCTTGACGCCAATGACATGGCAACCTGCAATGCCAAGAAAAAAGTTTATATCGCAAAGGATTAATTCTTCGCACCGATATCGGCTTCGGCTTTCTCTCCTCTCTCCCAACCAACGCCCTGCCACAGCACAGCGTTGGTGACAGCCGAAACCATTTGGCGCCGGAAGGTCATGCACCTTCCGGCGCTTTTTGATAGCAAGAATGCCGCGCGTGCGAATTGCTACGGCATGTGGCTTCTGCTAGCGCTTTCTTCATGGAAACAGCTGCCCGTTCTGCCCGCAACATATTGACTGGTTTGCATGATGTCATGGCCGCCAATTCCGCGGTGCAGGCAAAGCTGAATCATGTCGTCAACATCATCGGCGAAGCGTTATCGAGTGAGGTTTGCTCCATCTATTTGCTGCGCGACGGGGCGCTTGAACTCTACGCGACGCGCGGGCTTAATCAGTCGGCTGTGCATGTGACCAGGCTTGGTTTTGGTGAGGGGCTGGTTGGCACCATTGCCGAACAGGTAGAAACGCTGAACCTGGATGAAGCAGCGGCGCACCCGGCGTTCCGCTATATGCCGGAAACGGGTGAGGAGCGGTTCCACAGCTTTGCCGGCGTTCCAATCGTTCGGGCAGGTCGTGCGGTGGGCGTAGTTGCTGTCCAGCATGCCGAGCCGCGCAAATATGAAGAGGTAGAGATAGAAGCGCTGCAGACCACCGCAATGGTTCTGGCCGAACTCATCGCCAATGCAGGCCTGATCGACGAACATATGACGCTGGGCAGTGCCCAGACAGGCACTGTGGTTTTAACTGGTCTGCCACTTGTATCGGGCATGGCCGCCGGTGTCGCCATTTATCACCAGCCCAACATCCGGATCGAACATACTGTTGCCGAGGACACAGAGGCGGAGCGCGCCCGCGTCTATTCCGCCTTTGACCGGATGCGCGAACAGATTGACCGCATGGCAAGCCAAGCAGAATTTGGCGGCGGTGAAGAGCATGATGAGATCATCGAAACCTACAAGATGTTCGCCTATGATGAAGGCTGGTCAAGGCGGATCAATGAGGCGATTGACAGCGGCCTGACCGCAGAAGCAGCGATCGAGCGTGTGCAGCAACGCAC
>JBOFGV010000071.1:0-17878 GCA_051649305.1 Beijerinckiaceae bacterium | reverse complement strand
ATTTCAAACTCTGCAATTATTGCACTTCCCTCCCCCAGAAAGGGGGAGGGTCAGGGTGGGGGTTGACCACGCGATGACCAGCAACAGTTATCACCGCTAGACTTTCAAACAACCCACCTCACCCCTCGCGCTTCAGCCTCTCCGCCACCATAGGCGCAAAATACGTCAGCACACCGTCACAACCCGCGCGCTTGAACGCCAGCAGGCTTTCCATCATCACACGATCCAGATCGAGCCAGCCGTTGCGGGCAGCAGCCACAAGCATCGCGTATTCGCCAGACACCTGATAGGCGAAAGTCGGCATGCCGAAGGTTTCTTTCAGGCGGCGGGCGATATCCAGATACGGCATGCCGGGCTTGACCATGATCATGTCTGCCCCCTCCTCTATATCAAGGGCCGCCTCGCGGATCGCCTCGTCGCCGTTGCCAGGGTCCATCTGATAGGTGCGCTTGTCGCCCACCAATGTGGCGTTGGTGCCGATCGCATCGCGGAAGGGTCCGTAAAACCCTGAAGCATACTTCGCCGCATAGGACATGATCTGCACATCCTCGAACTGGCTGGCATCCAGCGCCTTGCGGATGGCGCCAATGCGTCCGTCCATCATATCAGACGGGGCAATCACATCAGCCCCGGCGTCTGCCAGTGCGAGCGCCTGACGGCAGAGGATGGCAACGGAAGCATCATTGAGCACGCGGCCGTCAGCGCTCATCAGGCCGTCGTGCCCATGGCTGGTGTAGGGATCGAGCGCTGCATCCGTGATGATGCCAATACCGGGCACTGCCTTCTTGATGGCCCGCACGGCGCGGCACATCAGATTGTTCTCATTCACAGCATCGCTGCCCGCCGGATCACGCAAGGCCTTGTCGACATAGGGAAAAGGCGCAATCGCCGGAATGCCAAGCTTGGTGGCGCGTTCCGCGTCGCGGCAGGCTTCATCGATGTTGATGCGGTCCACACCGGGCATATGGTCCACCGCCCAGCGGCTTTCCTGTCCGTCGTGCAGAAACAGTGGCCAGATCAGATCATTCACAGACAGCTGATGCTCGCGCACCAGACGGCGGGACCAATCCGCCTTGCGGTTGCGTCTGAGGCGTGTGGCGAGATCAAGCGGCTCCGGTTGCCCGGCAGGCAAAACACCCGCCATCTTGCCGCGCTCCATGCGTGTCATTGTCTAATCCCTGTTCCTATTCCTTATTTACAGGTTGGAAACGTTCAAAGGAAGAGAGAAAACAGCGGTGCTGGCTACCGAACTGTCGCAGTGGATCAACATGCAGTGATTGACCGGAAAGATTGACCTCGCCCTGCCATGCAGGCTACGCCAGCCACACTTGAGGATAACTTCTGATGTCCACCATCCACGCTGAACCTGAAACCCTGTTTGAACGGCGCGGCCCTGCGGCCATCATCACGCTCAACCGGCCCCGCCAGCTTAATGCGCTCACCCATGGCATGGTGCAGGCCATCATGCCCCGTATGCTCGAATGGCGGGATGATCCTGCTGTCACACGTATCATTATTAGGGGTGCGGGCGAAAAGGCCTTTTGTGCCGGCGGTGATATCCGCGCGCTCTATGACCTTGGCAAGGCAGGCCGCGTGGCGGAAGCTCGCCCGTTCTGGCGTGAGGAGTACATCCTCAACCATCTGCTGAAGACCTTCCCCAAGCCGATCATCGCCCTGCTGGATGGCATCGTGATGGGCGGCGGCGTGGGCATGAGCTTTCATGGCTCGCACCGTGTGGCCTCTGAAAAACTGATGTTCGCCATGCCGGAGGTTGGCATCGGCTTTTTTCCGGATGTTGGTGCCAGCCATTTCCTGCCCCGCCTGCCCCACCGCATCGGCAGCTATCTCGCGCTCACAGGTGCACGCATCGGCCTTGGTGATGCGCTGGCGCTGGGACTGGTGACAAACGGTGTGGAAAGCGCGCGCATGGGTGATGTGTTGGAAGCGCTGTGCGAGCCAAGCGATGTGGACCAGACACTCGCCTCCTTTGCTGTTTCCGCCCCACCTGCCCCTCTGATAGAGCATGGTCCTATGATTGCCGAGATTTTCAGCGAGGCTGATCTGGCAACTGTCTTCGCCAAAGTTTCGCAGATGGCCTTTGGCGGCGCGCTGTTTGCAACACAAACGCTGGAAACCATGGAGACAAAATCTCCCACCAGCATGGCCATTGCCCTGGAGCAGATGCAGCGCGGTGCAGCCATGACGTTCGCCGAGGCCATGCAGATGGAATATCGTATCGTCTGCCGTATCGCTGAAGGGCATGACTTCTATGAAGGCGTGCGCGCCGTGATTGTGGACAAGGACCACGCGCCGAAGTGGAAGCCTGCGCGCGTTGAAATGCTGGATGCTGCCAGCATCGCCAGCCATTTTGCTCCCTTGCATGACGATTTGTTGCCTTCTGATCTTGAGCTGGTGTAGCCAAACGCCATGTGGCCTTTCTCGCATTCCGTTCCCGTACAGACCAAACCTGTTGAGCAGGCTGGCCCACGCGACATCATTGCAGGTGATGCGGCTGCCCGCGTCCGCACCCGCTGGACACGGCTGCTGATTTTCTATCTGCGTACCTTGGCCTTGCTGGCGCTGGTGCGCGGTCTTGTGGATTGGGCGAGGATCATCGGTTTTGTTGGGCCGGAGAACATGTTTGAACAGGCCCCCCTCACCTGGCAGACGACCATTGCGCTCTATGCTGTGCTCAATTGTGTGTCCGCCGTTGGCCTGTGGCTGGCCAGCGCCTGGGGCGCTGTGCTGTGGCTGATCGTGACGCTTTGCGAGGTTTTGCTGCCCTGGACAATCGCCGGAACTGTGCGGGATGCATCACTCTCGGATGCCCTGCTTTTGTCACTTGCAGCGCTTTATGTTCTGCTGACATGGCTCTCCGCCCGCGAGCGACGGGCACACCCTTGAGTCCAAGACCTTAATTCCCAAGTGTTCGTTTTAATCTTTCGTTCAGCATAAGCTCTCCCTAAGTAAAGATTTGTTCACCTTCAAAAGTAAATCAAATATTTAGCCTGTCGCTTAAACTGGCTTTCATTGGTCGTCTGTAAAGTGAGTTTCAATGGGAAGGCGAAAAGCTACCCACTCACAGGGAAAGGCGAAACCATGAACAAGACCAATGCGGTCCGGACAGCACCGGAAATGGCAGGCGTCGAGGCAGCAGCCTCAACACCGGCAGTGAAAGAGAACTACCTCGAATCCCTCAAGCTGGTGGAGCGTCTGCACCGCCGTTTGCTGGATGTCATCAAGGACGAATTTGATCGTCGCGGACGTTCAGATGTCAACAGCGTTCAGGCGCTGCTGCTCTACAACATCGGCGACAAGGAACTGACAGCGGGCGAACTGCGCACCCGCGGTTACTACCTCGGCTCCAACGTCTCCTACAACGTCAAGAAGCTGGTGGAGATGGGCTATCTGCACCATGCCCGCTCGCGCGTTGACCGTCGCTCGGTGCGCATCAGCCTCACCGACAAGGGCCAGCAGGTGCATGACATTGTTGCCGGCCTCTACGAGAAGCACGTGAAGACGGTTGAGAACATCGGCGGCATCATGTCAGATGATTTCTCGCGCCTCAACAACGCCCTCCTCAGACTGGAGCGCTTCTGGACAGACCAGATCCGTTATCGACTGTAAGGATTGTTTGAGTGATCTACCAAAAGCCGGGGCATTGCTCCGGCTTTTTGTTTTCGACGAGCATCCCGCTGCCAACCCCCACCCTGCCCCTCCCCCTTGCTGGGGGAGGGAAGTGCTAGAACTGCAAAGTTTGAAATAACACGAAACATCGTGATGTGTGTTCCCTCCCCCAGCAAGGGGGAGGGTCAGGGTGGGGGTTGGCAGCGCTATTTATCCAAGAACAAGCACTCTAAAATTTTGGCCAAACCGCCCCGCTCTTCGCCTTCCACTCAGCAAACCCCTCCCGCGTCGAAAACATCTTCTCAAGCATCGGCACGCCAGAGAGCTTGATAATCAGCACCGTCATCAGCGCCGGGCCAGCGAAAGCCAGCGGGTTAAGCGTCAAGCCAAAGGCAATAACACCAAGCCCCCATTGCAGGATGATCTCGCCCAGATATTGCGGATGGCGGATGCGGGCGTGCAGGCCTGTCATCAGCAGCTTGCCCTTGTTGGCAGGATCAGCCCTGAACCGGCGGACTGCCCCATCAGCCCAGACCTCCAGCAGGAAGCCCGCAGCAAAGAGCACAAAACCCAGATGCAGCAGCGGCTCCATAGGATCAGCTTCCGACAGCGCCGCCACCAGCATAGGTGATGATGCAAGCCACTGGATGACCGCCTGCAAGCCGAAGACCATAGTGAGGCTCCAGCGCCCAAAGCTCTCCCCGCGCTCCGCTCTCATGGCGGCATAGCGCGCATCTTCTACCTTGTGGCGGCTGCCGATGTGCCAGCCAAGCCGCAGGCCCCAGAGCGTCACCAGTGCCACTAGAATGAACAGCGCTGTGCTGCGCTCCGGTGACAGGGCATAGGACAGCCAGCCGATGACAACAAAACCCGGGCCCCAGTAGATGTCGACAATACTGGCATCCCGCATGCGCATGCTCAGTGCCCACAGGGTCACAAACATCGCAAAAGTGACCAGAAAGGTAGCTGCGAGCACAGTCATGGCGTTGTTTTGTCCTCACAAAGTGGTGAATGCCACATTTCAGCCTCACTGCCCCCTAACCAGACCAGACGAATTGATGTATGCAAACAGCAGTCAAAACAGAATTCAGGCGACACGCGAAACGCTCCATTAGGGTTATCAGTGTAGAAACGCCTGAGTTGTGTAAAGACTAAGGGTAAGAAGGATTTTGTTATGGCTGTACGTTCGCAGGATGCAAACGGTTTGAAGACCATGAAGGTTTCGCGCCGCCAGGTGATGGCAGGCTTTGGTGCAGCGCTTGGCGCGCCGCAGGTTTTTGCTTCAGCAGCAATGGCTGCTCCGGTGGACACGCTGGCTGGCGGCCAGGCTGAGTGGAGCCAGGGATATGATTCCGGTTCGCGCGTTATCAACGTGCGCTCCAGCGCGCCAATCCTCTCGCCTGCCACGGTGCAGGCGACAGAAGGCGCCATTCAGCAGTATCAGCAGATTGTCGCGCAGGGCGGCTTCATTGGTGTACCCCGCGCCGAGCGCCTTCGCCTTGGCATGCGCAGCGAGGGCGTTATCGCCATCCGCCGACGCCTGATTCAGGGCGGTGACCTTGACCGCTCGCTTGCAACATCGCCTGTATTCGATGCCTATGTCGAGGCCGCCATCAAGCGCTTCCAGGGCCGCCATGGTCTGGGCCAGACTGGCGTTGTGGCCTCACAGACCTACGCAGCCATGAATATGACGGCGGACAAGCGCCTGAAGCAGCTTGAAATCAACCTGATCCGCCTGAAGTCGCTCGCCATGGGCAACCTTGGCAACAAGTTCGTGCTGATCAACATTCCGGCTGCCTATGTGGAAACAGTTGAGGCCGGAGTGGTTGCCACGCGCCACACCGCTGGTGTTGGCAAGATCGACCGTCAGTCGCCAATCATGAGCGCCAAGATTTCGGAAGTGAACTTCAACCCGTTCTGGACCGTGCCTGCCTCGATCATCCGGAAGGACCTGATCCCGAAGATGCAGCAGGACCCGAACTACCTGCGCGACAGCAAGATCCGCATCTTTAACGGCGCTGGTCAGGAAGTGCCAGCAGAGCAGATCAACTGGCGCTCGGACGAAGCCACAAAGTACCGCTTCCGTCAGGATCAAGGCGGCGAGTTCAACTCGCTCGGCTTCATGCGCATCAACGTGCATTCGCCGCACGGCGTTTACATGCACGACTCACCAGCCAAGGGCATTTTCGGCGATGACTTCCGCTTCGTCTCCTCAGGCTGCGTGCGCGTCCAGAACGTGCGTTCCTACGTGGAATGGCTGCTGAAGGACACACCGGGCTGGGACCGCGATGCCATCGAGAACGCCATCCGTTCCGGCCAGCGCATCGATGCCAAGTTCAAGGAAAACATCATGACTTACTGGGCCTATATTACGGCCTGGGCAACGCCCGAAGGCGTGGTGCAGTTCCGCGACGACATCTACAACCGCGATGGCTTCGGCCCCGGCGAACTGACCCGCGCGATCCAGAACAAGGAAGACGAGCAGGTTGAGTGAGATTATTTGGGAACTCTATACGGTGTTTGACCCACGTATAGAGTTCCCATTTTCGCTGTAAAAAACTCAAAACCAGAAACCAAGCAAACGGGTTGTGCCGGTGGGGCTTTGCCTTCACACCACTTTCTGCAACTCGATAAAACCGATGACGGATTCTGGTCCTGCAGCGCGCTCGATGGTTTCATCGAACAATACCGAGCGGTAACTCTCGGCAGGAAGACCAGCCGCAAAGCCCTGGATATCTTCTAGCGTCCGGTAGATCAGTTTCCAGTCGGAGTAAGCCTCCATCATGAACTGATGCGGTATCTGGTGCGGGTTGGCACCGCCGGGCTTCAAAAAGTTGCCGACATAGAGGCGTCCGCTTGGCTTCAGAAAAGAAAACAGGCGGGTTGTGAGCCCAGTGGCTCCCCGGCTTGGATTCATCGGGAATGATGCAATGTAGTCGTACAGGCCTGTTGTGTAGATCAGATCATACTCATCAGGCTTCAACCGGAATGCATCTCTGAAATGGCTGCTGTGCTTTTCGTGGTTCAGTTTTTCAAATGATGTCTGGCCTTTGATGATGTCGAACGCATTGCAGAGGATGTGATTGACCCCGGGGACAGCCAGCTTGTTCATCGTGTAGTTAAGGGTCTGCCGATCATGATCCAGAAGATCGATCTGGATACGAAGATTGTTTTCCTGAGCAAGTTGCTGGATCTCCCAGCCCGGCCCACAGGCAAGGCAAAGAACTCTTGCACCATCCGGCAGGCTCCTGAGATGACGCTCC
Source organism: Beijerinckiaceae bacterium (assembly GCA_051649305.1). Classification (GTDB taxonomy): domain Bacteria; phylum Pseudomonadota; class Alphaproteobacteria; order Rhizobiales; family Beijerinckiaceae; genus JADCCX01. Next base: position 10,988 of record JBOFGV010000071.1, on the reverse strand, counting down.
ATACCATCTACGCGCTGGCGCACCGCCTCGGCTGCCGGCAGTGACTGATAAACATGGTTCTTCAACTCGGCATAAGGCGAGATGCCGCGATCTTCATTCCTGTAGATCATCAGCATGAGGTCTTTGTCGCCAGCATAACCATAGGGTTTGCGTAGCGCCTGGGCGATGAAATCCGACTGCATGAGATACTCCCTGTGAACAGGATGCGCTCTCAGTTGACTGGCTGCCTCGGCCCACTCAGCAGGGTCATTTCCGGCGATTGAAATGATTTTTCGTGCACTGGCGTGGGAAGAGCGAGAGATATCCTTGCCAAGCTGCATGAGTTCTTCAAGGCCAATAGGGATACTGCGGATAATGCGCTCAAAGTTTGATTGCTCCATCATGAAAACATCGAGTGCGTCTTCAAGCTTTTCTTTCTGTGCGTCGTCCAGCATGGTCAGCTCCTAGGAAACACGTTTCAGCAGCAGGCAGCCGATGGAATATCCAGCTCCAAACGAGCACAGGATGCCGTGGCCTCCGATGGGAACTTCACCTCGCGTGCGATCAAATGCGATCAGCGATCCGGGGGAAGCAACGTTGCCGATTTCATCGAGAACAATCGGCACGCGAGCCATGAGTTCATCGTTTGCAATATGCTTGACGAGAGAACGGAGCAGCTTGAGGTTTGCCTGATGCAACCACAACCGTTCGAGTTGCTCAATTTCGAGGCCAGCACCGCTGACAAAGTTCCTGATGTGCCGACTGGCTGCAAAAACAATATCTTTGAAAACCTTGCTGCCGACCTGCGTGACAAGCTTGTCATCACTGTTGACTGTTGTCGGCGATGTGCGGTTGAGAAACCCAAAATTACTACGGATATTGCTGGAAAATTCCGTCCATATGTCTGACTTTCGAATTTCATACTGCGGAGCACCAGATCTGACTGGCTTTCCATCAGACCTGCCTATGATGACGGATGTTGAAGCATCTCCGAAGATGAAATGGGTTTTCCTGTCACGGTGGTTGAGGTGCCCTGACATGATCTCGGGACTGCAAACCAGGACATTGGTTGCACCTCCGGCATTCACCATCTGCGTTGCAAGATGCATAGCAAAGGTTGCCGATGAGCACGCAACATTCATGTCAAACGCTGCACCCCGGCACCCAAGCGCCTTTTGGATCTCAATGGCAATCGCGGGATATGGCCGTTGGTGATGCGCACAGGCGCAAATCACCAGGTCAATGTCAGATGGCTCAAGTCCTGCGTCTGCAAGTGCAAGGTGCGCAGATTTGACTGCGAACTCGGCCTGAATCGACAGTGCGTCATCAAGCCTTTCGGGCAGGTTTGGAACCATCCGTACAGGATCAAGAATGCCGGATTTATCGAGCACATGGCGGTTGCGAATACCAGAGGCTTCAAGGATGAAGTCTGCACTGGATGGCTCCAGCATGGGGTATCCGAGGGCAATGCGCTTCTGGTTTTCAAAAGTGACAGACTTGTTGAAGGTTGTTGCAAGCTCGTCATTTGAAATCCTGTCATCAGGAACAAATACACCGATGCCGCGCAGCCGGTTCACGGCCTGTGCAGCAGGGGCAGAATCAGGGACAGAGCGGATTGCACTCATCTTTCCAGTCTTTCGACACAGCTTTCCCCGGCCAGCACCAACCGCATGAACGGATGGCACCGGAACGTGAAAGCCGGGCAATGGTGGTTGAGCATAGGTTCGGACCAATCAGCGGTCCGGATCGTGTTCTTTAGAAAATTTTTGCAGGTACAATATTGAACAACAACAAGAGAAGGGTCGTGAAGACTGCTATCCTCCCTTTCGGTTGATAGTCAGATGCGGTTCTGGAATCACGCGGCCTTTTCCAACTTTTGTTGCACAAGGCGTTGGTGAAACTGGCTTGAGCTTGGCCTCATCAGCAATGGCTCGCTTTTCGAGCGCCTTCATCAGAGGGTGGCCAGGCTTGACACCACCTAGCATCAACTCAGCAGCAATCCGTGTTGTCTGGGCAGAGGCGAAACTTGTGCCGCGCATGGCGACAACGGAGCCTTCAGCTGCACCTGCCGTGAGCACTCCAAAAAGCGCCGGACTGTCATCAGTAGGTGCCGCAAAAGATGGCTCTTCCCGACCGTTGTCACCAACCTTGAAGCCGTGCCCCGTTGACGAGTAGCGCGCAGGCTGACCATCGGAGCGCCTGTATCCTGCCACCGCAATCACATCATTGCCCATTGCAGTGGCATTGATCGTGCCATGACGTCGAAGAACCGACTGCGTATCTGACTTGCCTCCCTCGAAGAGACCAGGGTCGTCACAGCTGTCAAGCACGCGTCCAGTGGTTTGATCAGTGCCGGAGTACCCAGCATGCTCAAGCCGGGCCTGACGGCCAGCCTTCGAGTCAGCACGCCCGGACTGATCAGTCTGGACTTCTACAAAGACTTTCCTGGTTACTTTGGATTTGTTTCTGACCGTGATTTGCCATGCTCCAGCAGGAGCTTTTGCCCGACCTTGTAGATCTGTATGCTCCATCGACGGCGCAAGACAAAGCATATAGCAAACCCGGTAGTGCTTGCCTGATGGTGATGGTTCTACAGCGCAGTAGATCCGGGCAGGATCGCCGACAACAGAGCAAAAGTGATGATGCTTTCCGGTCAATAGCTTTTCCGTTGTGGCTCCGGGCTGTGTAACGCTGATATAAAGATCAGGCTTGATATCTTCCGGTTTTTTTCCGGACGGCATTGGTATCCTGTCGCTCCAGACTTCAAGAAAATTCGGTGTCTGATCCTCCGGAGCAGTCCGGAAAGCGATCGTGCCACTCTCTTTTTCCTTCAGATCAAACTGGGCATGGACCCGACGGAGATTGTGGTTACCAACCGATGCAACGAGCTGGATCGGCAGTCGCCCTTTCTCGACCCGACGGGCGTTGATTTTCGTGATGGCTGCGCTGAAAAAGTCGTTGCCGTCTTTTGCGCCTGCGTTCTTTCCAAAAGACAGATTGATGACAACCGGGAAACCCGCGCCAGTCCATTTCGCTGCTTCATGAGGCGGAGCAGCGGCCTTGCTTTTTTCATAAATTGCATCGGCGAGATCAGCAATTCGCTTGATGCCGAGGATTGTAAAGTAATCCAGAAACGTGCTCGAGTTGTTGAGTGTAGCCAGATTGGGCAGGTTGACTGCGATGATCTTGGTCCGGTCATTGCTCTGATGCGGCTCCACTCCGGCTGCGAGATCCAGGACCGATGCACCATGGGCATATCGACCCGCGAGCACACGCACTCCCAACGGGCTGGCGATATCAACCAGTCCGGCTTCCCTATTGAAACTGTCAGCCAGAAAAAGGTCGTTGATTGTGTTTTGAGCAAGCAGGCAGTCGATGTCGTTTTTATAAATCTCTGTGCCGGAAGGCAGATAGGAGCGCGCAAAAGGTCTGGGAGTTGCGCTTTCATCAGGCTCGGCACGCGCCCCTCCTTGTTGCCATGCAGCCAGAACCCGCGTCTTGCCGGTACGATCACGGTAGCGGGAGCTGCCGACCGGTATGCCCGCATCAACTATGCCGACAATAACAGTATCGTGAGAAACCGACGGAAGGTCAGCAGGATCAGGAATCCAGCTTATATGGCCCTTAAAGTCATGGTTCTTCACATTGCCCGGCAATGGCAGGTTGATCAGAGCGGTTTCGCCAATTAACTCGTTGACGCTTTCGTCCTCACTGCTATCCGACGGAGACCCGTCAGCCCTCATCAGGACAGGATTGAAACCAAGGACAATGTTCTTCAAGAAGTAAGTGAGCGCGGGATCATTGGCGCGCTCGGAAGGGAGTCCACGCGTGAACTCCAGAGGTGGCACATCAAGCCACCAGTGCAGATAGGGAGATAGCTTATCCCCATCGTATTTTTTCCATTCGCACCAATAGTTTGACATGGCTCAGACCTTTGTCTTCCATTCAGCATCCGCCGCATCCCAGAGCGTCTTCAGAAGGTCAGTTGACGCCGGTGCCTTGGTGCCTTGTGGATCCTTGATCGCAGCCATCAATTTCTTGATCTCGAAGTCACCTGTGAATTTATTCGTATCGAAATGCACCGTTGGCAGCTTGCCGCCAGACACAAAGCTGTGCAGGGCATCCCCGATGGCGCAGCCAAGCTGCGCGCCAGCCATGGAATCCACTGGAAGATGGACGCCTGCAATCGTGCGGTTGACTGCGATCCTGTGTGCCAGCCGAAATGGCATCGCCCAGTCTGCAATACCAGTATGGGCGCTCTCTTTTGCCATCAACCGGTGAAGCACTGTCGCAATCGCGAAGGCTTCAGTGGCGTGACCGGAAGGAAAGCTGGAATGGTCCGGAGTCTGGATAACCGGCATAACCTCTGGCTGGAACTCGACAGGCCGGGGTGTAAAGCAGAAATGCTTCACCTGCATTTCGATCACGATGCAGAGCGCATGCACAGCCCGAAGCAAGGCTGCCGTATGCCTGCGACCAGGCGTTGTCAGCTGTGCAAGTCCGTTAAAGAAAACCAGGAGTTCGGAAACCTGCGCAACGATCTCGGCGTTCCGGTCCATCCGCAATTCAGCGTAGCTGCGGATATACGGGAACTGTTCAAGGATGCATTTGGTATTCGGGTGCTCCACTGTAAACATGGCCTTGCCATCTGCAGAGACAACGGCACCTGAAATTTTACTGCCGCTCATTTGCGGGCTGACAGAAAAACGGCTGGCCATGGCACCAACCAGAATGTTGATGCGCCTCTCCTCGAAGAGATAGTCAAGATTCTTAGGCTGGTCCCATTTGGGATTTTTGGGGGCAGGTTTCCAATTTGAAACAATGCCATCCTGTGTCAGGGTCATCGCATGCGCAATGCTGCCGCTGCTGAGTGCTCCCGAACCACCGTCTCCCGCCGAGTCCCCGGCTGAATCACCAGCGGAATCTCCAGCTGAATCACCCGCTGAACGAATACCAAATCTTGTCATCTTTGCGCTCCCCAATAGCACCCGACTAGTCCCGGATTAGGGGGGTGGCAGGCTTTTTGGTCAAGAGCGCGAGCATTCTTTTGACGATACATTGACGAAACGTGCTCTATCGGCTTTGTTTGCTCCAAAAGAATGGTCCGGCAAAAGAGCAAAACATCCTCTTACTTTTGCTGAACATCCATCGGTCTGCTGATACTGGGACTTGGGCTGGGGCCTTCGCTGGATGAATTACCGTGTAACGCTGGTGCTGCTGGGGCAGTTTACCGTGCTTGCGAAGGATGGGCGCGACCTCACTCCGTCCAGTGGGAAGGCCTGTGCGCTGCTGGCGCTGCTGGCCACGGCACCCCGGATGCGACGTTCACGGCTTTGGCTTCAGCAGCAACTCTGGAGCACGCGTGCCCCCGCACAGGCGGCTGGCAGTCTTCGTCAGGCCCTGCTGGAAATCAGGCGGGCGCTTTGCGAATGCAGTGTTGTGCTGAAAACCAGCCGGTCGATGGTGATGCTCGAGCCGGGCGAAGTAGCTGTGGATGGTGCCAGTGCAGGGCAAGATTTCCTGGAAGGTATCGGATCTCTGGATTCGAAGTTTGACGCGTGGGTCAGGGACATGCGCGCCCGGCGCACAAACAATGGCGCAGTCGATACAATTCCAGGCGAGACAGGACGCAAGCCAGTCACTGCCCCTCAGCAGGTTGTCATTCTTCTGCAAACGACATTGCCAGATCAAGGCAGCAACCAGAATATCTTGCTTTTCATGCGCGAGTTCATTGGCCGCTCCCTCAGTGAGCTGCATCATCTTGCCGTCATCCACACTGATTCAACCAACAAAAGTTTCCTGCCACAGGTGCCGACACTTGTTGTTGATATCCGAACGTTCGACATGGGCCAAGGGATGCTCAGCCTGAAAGCGACTATCGAGGAATTCGCCACATTGAGAACCTTCTGGTCAAGGCTTTCGAACCCGATTTCCAACGACACATTCTATGACGACATAACGGGCTGCCTTTCCTTCTCGCAGAGCATCATTCAGTCCGTCTGGAACATTGTTGCAACCGAACCTCTTGTCCTGCTTCCAAGCGAGCAACATGTCGCTTCAGTCCTTGCTGCAACAGCCATGAGACGCATGTTCTCCATGCGAAAGAGTGAGATTGAAGCTGCAAGTGACTTTCTTGACCGTGCTATCTCGATTCATCCCCGAGGTTTGTACCACGCCTGGCGTGCGCAACTCGCACTGATTCAAAAGACGGAGCGCCAGGGCGGCGACTTGGATGCAATAAGAGACAGGGCGCGATACGACATTGCTATCGCACTTGAAAAAGAGCCGCAAAACTCAAATGTGCTGGCATTCGCTGCTCGGGTGCAAGGTGTCCTTGAACAGGATCACGAACTCAGCCTGCTGCTGGCTCGGCAAAGCATTGCAGTCAACCATGCCAATCCAATTGGATGGTTCGCGCTTTCCAATGCCTTCATGTATCTTCAGCAACATGATGAAGCATACGATGCTGCATTGAGAGCGCAGGGCCTTGCTAGTCAGACGTGGCTGAAGCACATGACTGATATTCAGGTATCGTTGACGGCAGCGGTTTTGGGGCGCACCGATGAAGCCTTGGCCAATGGGATGTCAGCTCATGCGCTCGCGCCGCATTTTCGGCCCCCGTTGCGGTATTTGATTGCTCTTCATGCGCGCAATGGGTCGATCGAGAAAAGCGCCAGAAGTGCCAAAAAACTCACAGAGCTTGAACCCGATTTTTCAATCCGTCGTCTGATCGAAGACCGCAACTATCCGGCATCTTTGCTTCACAGCGCCAACCTGATAGATCGTTCCTCCCTTGAACAGGTTGAGGTGGAATAGAGAGAAGTCTGGTTTGGATACTTGATGCGCAATGTCACTTTTCGGTGGAAGCGGTGTAAATGCCATTGTTATTGAACATGTAATTTACGGGCGCATAGCGGGCACTCTGCAAAATCGCCCCACAGCATTCCCGACGAACAGCTCGCTATCTCGAATATAGCGGCTGAGAGTGGTGCCCGAGAGCCTGACGTGTGGAAGGTGTTTCCTGAAAAACACATAGCTGTGAGCTGAGCACTCTCGTTAAGACACACGTTTTCTTGACGTCGGAGGTGACGAGGAACGTCTTGATGAACTTTCGCTTCAGTTTAGGGATAAGGTCTGTCGGCACCTGCCGTTAATACGACCAGTTGTCACCGCGTTTCAGAAGGAACTGTTCGTCAGCCACCTTCTTCATGCCCTTTTGTATACCACGGATGTGTCCAAGTGGCAGGGCGTAAGTGTCTGATATTGCGAAGATACCTGAAATCCCTTGGGGAATTTGAGGAATTGGTGGAGGTAAGCGGGATCGAACCGCTGACCTCTTGCATGCCATGCAAGCGCTCTCCCAGCTGAGCTATACCCCCACGCGGGTTCCGGTTCTGGGTAACATTCCACCGGATAGAAACGAACGGCTGTGAAGTCGTTCGCGTGTCGTTTGTCACATGCTGCCGCCTGAGGCAACCCTGTAAATGACGAAAATATGTCGCGCTAGGCGATCAGGTCTCTTCGTCGCCTTCGATTTCACCGTCGATGAGACCGGCAACATCATCGTCGCCTTCTTCTTCCTGCTCCAGGAAGGTGTCATCATCATCGCCAGCTGCAATCTCGTCATCGATTTCGATATCATCGGTGACAACATCCTTGGCAGCATCTGCCTCCACATCTTCCAGCGGCACGAATTCAGCCGATGCTGCTGCAGGATCGATGCCTGTATCATCATCCTCGTCATCATCGTTGTTGGCTGCGCGCGCGGCAGGCCCCTTCAGCAACGGCTCGAAAGAAGCACGCGGCCAGGATTCGCCGGAATAGGGCGAAACAACCGGATCGTTGTTCAGATCATAAAACTTGCGGCCCGTGGTGGGGCAAACGCGTTTGGTTCCAAGCTCAGGTTTGGCCAAGGGGCTCTCCTGGTATTACGTCGAGAAAGGTGTGAGATAAGATGGTTCGCCTAAGATGCAATGCCTGTTGCTGTCAACCTTCAATAGCCTTGTCCATTGCAAAAAGAGTTGTGAGGGCTTGAAACAGGCGCATCTGGTGGTAAGCCGGTGCTGTTCGCACCTGTTATTGCCTCGCCGCATCAAGGGAAAAGCATGATTATAGCCATTGATGGGCCAGCCGCCTCCGGCAAAGGCACCCTTGCCAAGCGCATCGCGGCGCATCTCAGGCTTCCGCACCTCGATACCGGCCTGCTTTACCGCGCCGTTGGCCAGCAGATGGTGGATCGCGGGCTGGATATGCAGGATGGGGTTGCTGCCGGTACCGTCGCCAGCCAGCTCAGCATCGACTGGCTGGTGGATGAACGCCTGCGCTCGGGCGATGCAGGCAAGGCAGCCTCGGTTGTGGCCGTTGTGCCTGCGGTGCGCGCGGCACTCAAACAGTTTCAGGTAGATTTTGCCCATCAGGATGGCGGCGCTGTGCTGGACGGGCGCGATATCGGCACCGTGATTGCACCTGATGCCGATGTGAAGATCTGGATCACGGCGTCTCCCGAAGTGAGGGCCAACCGCCGCTATCTTGAACTCATTAAAACAGATCCCGCTGCCAGCGAGGCACAGCTGCTGCATGACCTGCAGGCCCGCGATGCCCGCGATGCCCCCAACATGATACGGGCGGCGGATGCTGTGGTGCTCGACACATCCAACCTCGATAAGGACGGCGTGTTGCGAGCGGCGCTTGATATCGTCGAAAAACGGGAAATCGCGGCTTCTAAAGACGCTTTCGAGGCTGGAGATCAATGAAACCCGCCAACACACTCGTTATTCTGTCCGACGAGCATCAGGCGCGGGCTCTTGGCTGTGCCGGGCATCCGTTTGTTCAGACCCCTAACCTCGATCGCCTTGCCAGGCAGGGCCTTCGCTTCACGAATGCCGTGACTCCCAGCCCAATATGCGTGCCAGCGCGCGCAGCCTTCGCGACTGGCCAACCCATCCACCGCACTGGCTATTGGGACAATTCCATTGCTTATGATGGGCGCATCCGCGGATGGGGCCATGCCCTGCAGGAAGCCGCCATTCCCGTCGAGTCTATTGGCAAGCTGCATTATCAGAAGGAAAATCTGCCAACCGGCTTTGATGTCGAACACATTCCGATGCATCTCTACAAGGGTGTTGGCATGGTGTGGGCGTCAATCCGCGATCCACTGCCTGAGCAGCGCCCGACGTCAAAGCGCATGCTTGGAGAGCATATCGGCAGTGGCGAGTCCGACTACACGCGCTACGATCAGGCCGTCACAGATCTTGCGATTGACTGGATCAACGGGAGAGGCCGCAAAAGCGCTAAACCATGGTGTCTCTATGTTGGTCTTGTTGCGCCGCATTTCCCGCTTGTCGCCCCTCCGGAATTCTTTGACCTCTATCCGACGCAATCCATGCCAGAACCGAAGCTACGTCCGGATACGGGTTACAAACTTCATCCATGGTTGCAAGAGCATGAGGATTTCTGGAGCCACGAAGCGACGCTCAAGGATGACGACGAGCGCCGGACGGCCATGGCCGCCTACTACGGACTCACATCCTGGCTTGATCACAATGTTGGCCGGTTGGTGGGGGCTCTCGATGAGGCTGGCCTCGGCAGAACAACGAGGGTCATCTACGCCTCTGACCATGGTGACAACCTGGGTGCCCGTGGGCAGTGGGGCAAGTCGAATCTCTATCGCGAATCTGTCGACGTGCCCTTGATCATCGCAGGACCAGATGTGCCGCAGGGAACCTGCGCAACGCCGGTCAGTCTGCTCGACCTCTCGGTAACGATCCTCGATAGCCTCGGTGTCGATGCGAAAGAAAGCCTGCCACATGCAGAAGGGCGCTCGCTGTTTGATGTCGCAGCCGAGCCAGAGAATGCTGACCGCTTTGTGTTCAGCGAGTACCATGCGGTCGGCTCAAACACCGCCGCATACATGCTGCGCAACAGGCGCTGGAAATATCATCACTATGTTCGGCATGAGCCGGAACTCTTCGATCTCGCCAGCGATCCAGAAGAAACGAAGAACCTTGCACAAGACCCACAATTTGCAACCGTTGTTCAAATGCTGCAGGCTGAACTTCGTCGGCGCTGCGATCCGGATGCAACCGATACACGGGCGAAAGCAGATCAAGCCGCGCTGATCGAACGGCTGGGTGGGTTCGATGCTGTGATGAATATGGGGCGTGCCGTGTCGGGAGGCACACCTCCGCCTGAAACAAAACGTCTTTGAATGGCGACGAACAGCCAAAACATAGGGAGTTGACATAACATGACGGGTTCCATCGCATCAGCAAGCAGGCGTGACGCTCTTAAGTTTGGCGTGGGAGGCACAGCAGCATTAGGATTACTGGCTGGCCCGGTCGCGGCCCAGACGCAAGCTTCTGCAAAAAAGCACATCGTTCTTATCCACGGTGCCTGGCACGGCGCCTGGGCCTGGCGACTTGCGAGTCCCCTTCTGCGGGAGGCTGGGCATTCTGTCAGCGCGCCGACCTTGTCAGGCCTTGGCGAGCGGCGAAACGTTCCCCCACAACTCAGCGGATTGGGAGCGCATGTTCAGGACATCGTCACTCACCTGGAGATGGAAGACCTGAGAGACGTTGTCCTGATTGGTCATTCGTATGCGGGATGCGTTCTATCCGGTGTTCTGGCCAAAAAGACAGGACGCATTGCGCACGCTGTTTATCTGGATGCGTTCGTACCTCGAAGCGGAGAAGGTCTCGCAACCTTTGTGCCACCGCCAGTCAAAGCCGAATTCGAAAAGCTTGCGGCGAGTGACGGTCTTGTTCCAGTTCCTCCCCCAGCGTCGTGGGGCGAGCGATGGGGCATGACCGATGCGGCGTTGATTGCATGGTCGGAGCCACGCATGGCACCTCAGGCTGCGCGAAGCTTCACCGAGACCGTGCCTTCTGATCCGTTTGAAGCCCTTGTCAAACTGACGTACATCAAGTGCCGGGATAATCCCAACCCAGGGTTCAGGGCGACAGCGGAAAAGGTGAAGGCGGACAGCCGCTTCACCTACAGGGAAATAGCCG
>JBOFGV010000070.1:0-2884 GCA_051649305.1 Beijerinckiaceae bacterium | reverse complement strand
GGTCGTTTTTGCAATTCCGGATGCAACCGGCTAACGAAACCGCATGACCACACTGCTCACCCCAAGGGACATCCGGTTTTCGGTGGCTCCCATGATGGACTGGACGGACCGGCATTGCCGCTCGTTCCATCGCATCCTGTCGCGTCATGCGCGGCTTTACACCGAGATGGTGACGGCGGGTGCTGTGATCCATGGTGACCGCGAGCGCATCATCGGCTTTGGGGCGCACGAACATCCGCTTGCTGTGCAGCTCGGCGGGTCTGAACCGGGCAAGTTGGCTCAAGCCGCGCGGATTTGTTCAGATTCTGGCTACGCTGAAATCAACCTCAACTGCGGCTGCCCGTCGGACCGTGTGCAGGGCGGACATTTCGGTGCTTGCCTTATGCGCGAACCTGATCTTGTGGCGGACTGCGTGGCTGCAATGAAGGCGGCTGTTGCCGTGCCTGTCACGGTGAAGTGTCGCATCGGCGTGGACGATCAGGACCCTGAAGCAGCGCTGTTCGCCTTTGCTGAAAAGGTGCTGGCTGCTGGCAGTGATGCCCTGTTCGTGCATGCCCGCAAGGCCTGGTTGCAGGGGCTTTCACCCAAGGAAAACCGCGAAATTCCGCCGCTGGATTACGCACTGGTGCACCGACTGAAAGCGGCGTATCCCCATGTACCGATGGCGATCAACGGCGGCATTGCGACACTGGATGAAACGCAGGTGCAGATCAACGTCATGGACGGTGTGATGATGGGTCGCGCCGCCTATCAGAACCCGGAAATCCTGCTGGGTATAGATCCGCTCTGCTTTGGCGAGGCGGCTCCTGTGGCCGATGCCTTTGAAGCGCTCGAAGCTTATCGCCCTTATGTGGCGGGGCAGCTTGAAAAAGGCGTGCGCCTGCACAGCATCACCAAGCATCTGCTGGGCCTCTTTCCCGGAAAGCCCGGCGCACGGCTCTACCGACGCTACCACTCCACCGAGAGCCTGAAGCCTGGTGCAGGTCTCGCAGAATATGACGCAGCCATCGCGATTGTGCGCGATGCCATGGCAAGACGCGAGGAAGACAAGGAAGCTGCATGACTCTTCACCAGCGCATTCAGGATAGCTTTTCCCGCCAGACAATCATGACCACACTGGGCGCAAAGCTGGACAGTGTGGAAGCCGGCAAGGTGGTCATCGCGCTGCCCTATGCACCCAATCTTTGCCAGCAGCACGGCTTTTTGCACGCCGGTGTTGTCTCGACAATCCTCGACAGCGCCTGCGGCTATGCTGGCCTCAGTGCCATGCCAGAGAATTCCGAAGTGCTGACGGTCGAGTTCAAGATCAACCTGATGGCCCCTGCCAAGGGTGAGCGCTTTCTGGCCGAGGGCCGTGTGGTGAAGGCAGGGCGAACGTTGACGATCACGCAAGGCGAGGTTGTGGCGCTTGAGGGTGAGAAGCGCACAACGGTGGCTATGATGACAGCGACGCTGATGCGGATGGATGTGAAGGGGTAGTTCACCTCCTTCCCCCTTGCGGGGAAGGGCCGGGGATGGGGGTGATTCAGGATTAAACACAATGGACCCCCACCCGTCATGCTTCGCATGACACCCTCCCCGCAAGGGGGAGGGATTGGGACGAGCGCCCTACAACCCCCGCCCGCGCAAAATCAACTGCTCGCCCCTGACCTCATAGGATGACAGCCGCTCCAGAAACGTCATGCCCAGAAGATTCTCGCCCAGCGCTCCGGGGCGGGCGACCATAGCACGCACGCGCTTCTCGCTGATGCCGCCAAGCTTCACTTCTTCCAGCATGACAGGCGCAGCTTGCGTGACGCCATTCGCCGTGCGGACATTGACTGAAAAATCGATGTCGCTGACCTTGATGCCAAGCTTTGCCGCTTCTTCAAAGCGCAGCACAATGGATGATGCGCCTGTGTCAAACATGGTGCGCACATCCTGCCCGTTGATCTTCATGGTCATGGCGAAATGGCCGTCAGCACTGCGCGAGATCGTCACCTCACCACCATCACCAAACAGCGTGAGGCCGGGAACGACAGCCCCCACCACGCGGTTTCCGAAACTCGCGAGTTCAAAGCGGAAGGCATAGCCCGCCACAAGCACCAGAGCGATGGCCAGCCAGGCGGCGATGGCTTTCAGGCCCTCGCTCATCTGCCCGCGATAGCTGTGCAGCGCGCCTGCACCAAAGGTGGCCAGCAGCAGCGTTGCTGCGACAAAGCGCATGGATGTATCAAGATCAAGGTTGAAAAAGCTGGTGCTGCCGGTGAAGGCGGCAATCACCGCTGCCAGCATGGCAATGCCTATGATGATGACGGGCCACATCAGCTTGCTGCCTTCATGTTGCGGAGTCTTGCACCGAGCTGTTTCTTCACGTCCCGGCGTTCGGAATCAGAAAAGCGCAGCCAGCCGCCAATCTCCGCCATGCTGCGTCCGCAGCCGAGACAGAGCTTGTGCTGCGGATCAAGCACGCAAATTTTCACGCAAGGGGAAGAAACATCAGCCATCGGATAAAGAGATAAGCATGCCAGCGTAGAAGGCAATCTCTGAAAGTTGCTGAATCGCACCGGCGATATCGCCTGTCTGGCCCCGAATGGTGCGCCAGGCCCACCAGCACATCAGGCCGACGGGTATGAGCGAGACGCCAAGCGCCAGCAGAACCCCGCCAACAGGCAGGCCTGCCATGAAAGCAGCAACGGTTGAAAACAGGCCGCAAAGACCGAGCGCAAGCGTCAGTGTCAGCCCTGTGGGGCGACCAACAGCTGAGGAAAAACCGCCGGGTCTGGCAGGCGGCATCACGGTCAGCGCGATCAGGCCCAGACTGCGGGACAATGCCGCAGCAACAAGCATCAGCACAGCGGCTGTGAAGGCGCTGTCAGCTTCAACCAGATTGGTGAGTGCTACC
>JBOFGV010000069.1:0-12313 GCA_051649305.1 Beijerinckiaceae bacterium | reverse complement strand
CGCGAAACACCTGAATTGATGCCAGCACCGATCTACTACTCACACAAGATTCTGGAAGTGCTGACCAAGTACCGCAAGTCCGGTGAGCATGGTTGCGGTGTGCTTGGCCCTGATGCCAAGAGCCAGGTCACAGTGAAGTATGTTGATGGCAAGCCAGTAGGCGTCACACAGATCGTTCTGTCGACACAGCACCTTGATCCAAAGCTGACATCGAAGGATGTGCAGAAGATCGTTGAGCCTGTTATCCGCGCCACCCTGCCAGAAGGCTGGATCAGCAAGGACACAGTCTGGCACGTCAACCCAACCGGCAAGTTCGTCATTGGTGGTCCGGATGGTGACTGTGGTCTGACAGGCCGCAAGATCATCGTGGATACCTACGGTGGTGCAGCCCCGCACGGTGGTGGTGCTTTCTCCGGCAAGGATCCCACAAAGGTTGACCGCTCGGCTGCTTATGCTGCCCGCTATCTTGCCAAGAACGTTGTGGCATCAAAGCTTGCTGACCGCTGCACCATCCAGCTCGCTTACGCCATTGGCGTTGCCAAGCCATTGTCGATCTATGTTGATCTGCATGGCACAGGCAAGGTTGAGGCTGCCAAGCTTGAAAAGGCACTGGCTGAAGTTATGGATCTCAGCCCACGCGGCATCCGCACGCACCTTGATCTCAACAAGGCGATCTATGCCCGCACTTCTGCCTATGGCCACTTTGGCCGCAAGGCGATGAAGGACGGCGGCTTCTCATGGGAGCGCACCGATCTGGTTGACGCCATCAAGAAGGCTGTTGCCTGATTGAATTGAATAGAACCCGCTGCTTGCAGCGGGTCGACTTTGGGGCTGGCTCGAGAGTGTAATGCGCTCTGTTGCCAGCCTCTTGTTTTTGATCTTCCCGTTGAGACACCTTTCGCAAAGCGATGACTGATACATCCGATCCATCAGCACCGATCCGCACCACAGGTCGCTTTTTCGGACGCAGCAAGGGCAAGACCCTGCGCGCCCAGCAAAGCGCTATCTTTGCCGATGTCATGCCGCGTTTACGCATCCCTGCCGGAACCGATCCGCTTGTGCCGAAAGATCTGTTTTCTTTCGAGCCAAAGTCTATCCGTCTCGAAATCGGTTTTGGCGGCGGAGAACACCTCCTGAAGCGCGCGCAGGAGTTTCCTGAAACCGGATTTATCGGCTGCGAGCCGTTCGTGAACGGCATGGCCAAGCTTCTGCGGGATGTGGATCAGTTGGGATTGCGCAATATCCGCGTTTTTGACAACGATGCCACCTACCTTCTGGAGCGGTTACCGACAGGCGGGGTTGACGCCATCGATCTGCTTTATCCTGATCCCTGGCCCAAGCGGAAACAGCGCAAGCGCCGCTTCATCTCGGATGAGACGCTGGCAATGTTTGCGCGTGTGCTCAGGCCTGGCGGCACATTCTGTTTTGCCAGTGATATCGATGATTACGTTGGCTGGACCCTGACAAGGGTGCTGGAGTCAAAAGACTGGATCTGGCCTGCAACCGGGCCGGATGAATGGACAAAGCCCTATCCTGGCTGGGTCACAACCCGCTACGAAACAAAAGCCTTCGAGGCAGGACGCACACCCGCGTACCTGACGTTTACACGCAACGCTTGAAACCTCAGGCCTTGTTGCTGCCGGCGGTCTCCCGCGCATGCAGGAAACGCAAGACACGTTGTGCTGTGGTGGATGTCAGCTTTGTGTAGCTTTCTGACAGTGTATCGAGCTGTCGGGGGGTAGGCTTGTGATCTGTCCGCATCAGGAGCATCAGGCGGACGGTTGCCCAGCTCAGGTTGATGGACCGGGAAATGATCAGCAAGAGATCATTGTCACCGGTGGTCAGTGCGCGCTCGATCATGTTGAGTGGCAGCTTGGCCAGATAGGCAACAGCACAGATCGCATGGTCCATCTGTTTAGCGCGGGCGTAGTCGACCAGTATAAGTTCTGAAAGCGCGTTATCCTGCACAAGCGCGCTCACTTCCTGCACAGCAAAACGATAGGCTTCTGAACGGGCCACCGTCTCGGCAGCAATATCGCGCGCACTGATGTTGACAGCCTGCGAAATGGTCCGTCGGCCAGATGATCCGATTTCGCCCTGGAGTCTTTCGCGCGCAGCCCTTTTCGCAAGCTCAAAGAGCATGGCCATGTGGCGGGCCGGAATGTCGTTGCGCCGTCCAAGGGCCGCCTGCAAAAGCTCGTCAGCCTTCGATTTTGCAATCAAGGCATCGTATCCCTTGGCCGAAAAACGCGCCGTCGGGTTGCTTGCCACTGAATTGACGACTACCCGGTCGCCTTCATTGACCAGCACATCGGTGACGGGTTCTGTCAGGTTGCGACGCTCGGAAATCGCCAGCATGTGGTCACGACCGCCATGGCGTGCTGCTTCGACAAGGTCTTCTTCCGTCAGGCGGGGTGAGCGCGCCAGAACAGGCCGGGCAACAACAATCTCGTCGCGCGAGAGTTTGCGCACCACTTCTGGCGGCGCATTCTCGACATCGGCCAGTTTTTCAGAAAGACGCGCCCGTGCCCTGATCTCGATGGCCGCGGCCAGCATACCGATAACCTGATCAAACAGGGCTACATGCGTATCGCTGAAATTGGCGGCGCCCATGATAAACAGATCAGTGATCTTTTCCGCAGCATCAGCGCGTTCGGCAAAATCCTTCGCCTCAAAAGCGCTCTGGAGGCTGCTCAAGGCTGCTTCAGTGGATTTGTGTGTGGTCTGGGACAAGGTAAGACTCCGTTCAAACACGCACGATCATTGCTGTTACCCAGCCAATTTTCAGAATGATCGTAGCCCTTGCCAGGCAATATAAGCCGTAACTGTGACCAGCGGGTTACCAGAGAACGCATAGTTTGAACGTTTTAAGCAAATTGCTTGAAAAGCGGCGGTGTTTGGTGCATACGAGCGTCAGACACTTATTTTGCGATGTATCGCTTGATGAGAGTGGGCCCCTCCGGACCCGCTCTTTTTTATTGCCGATACACAGGCTTTGACGATCAAACGGAGAGACAATGGACGAGCCGAGGCTCATCAAGGAGAATGGCATGGCGGCGCGTATAGCCGCTGTCATCGAGCCTGCCATTCTTGATGTGGGTTATCGTCTTGTGCGCGTGCGCATCAATGGCCAGAACGGCTGCACCGTGCAGATCATGGCCGAAAAAGACGATGGCACGATGAGCGTTGATGATTGCGAGATCGTCAGCAAGGCCATCTCTCCGGTTCTCGATGTCGAAGACCCTATGGACCGGCCCTATCATCTGGAAATTTCGTCTCCCGGCATTGATCGCCCTCTGGTGCGCGCCAGCGATTTCGCGCGTTGGCTTGGCCATGAGACCCGCGTTGATATGGCGTTTCCAGCCCATGGACGGAAGCGCTTTCGCGGCAGTCTGATTGCATCAGATGCAACAACGGCAACCATCCGCCGGGAAGACGCCAAGGAAGGCGATCTGGTGGAATGCCCGTTGCCCTTCTCCGATATGGGAGAGGCAAGACTGGTTCTGACCGACCGATTGATAGACATGGCTCTGGGAAGACCTGAAAAGCCGCAACCCAAGGCCAGCGCTGCTTCACCAAGAGGCAAGCAGAAGAAACCAGGCAAGCTGCCAAATGACAATCCACGGCCACGCAAGCCGGATCGTCGTAAGCAGCTGCCGCTTGAGTGACGTTTTACTGAGGAGATAAGACCATGGCTATTAGCGCCAACAGGCTTGAACTGCTGCAGATTGCTGATGCGGTAGCCCGTGAAAAGCAGATCGAGCGCTCTATTGTCATCGAGGCTATGGAAGATGCCATCGCCAAGGCTGCCCGCTCGCGTTACGGCGCAGAGACCGATGTTCACGCCCATATCGATCCGAAGACCGGCGAGTTGCGCCTCTCTCGCCACCTGCATGTGGTTGAAGTCATCGAGAATGATTCCCGCGAGATCACGCTGGTTGAGGCGCGCCATCGCAATCCTGCCGCTCAGGTGGGTGATGCGATTGCCGAAACATTGCCTCCTTTCGATTTCGGCCGCATCGCCGCCCAGTCCGCCAAGCAGGTCATCGTCCAGAAGGTGCGTGATGCCGAGCGTGACCGCCAGTACGACGAGTACAAGGACCGCATTGGCGACATCGTCAACGGCACGGTCAAGCGTGTTGAATACGGCAACGTCATCGTTGATCTTGGCAAGTCTGAAGCCGTTGTGCGCCGTGACGAGTTGATCCCGCGCGAAATGTTCCGCCCCGGTGACCGCATCCGCTGCTATGTTTACGATGTCCGCCGCGAGCAGCGTGGTCCGCAGGTGTTCCTGTCACGCACCCATCCCCAATTCATGGCCAAGCTCTTTGGTCAGGAAGTGCCGGAAATCTACGATGGCATCATCACCGTCAAGGCGGTTGCCCGCGATCCCGGTTCACGCGCCAAGATTGCGGTTATCAGCCGCGATTCATCCATCGATCCTGTCGGTGCCTGCGTCGGTATGCGCGGTTCACGCGTGCAGGCCGTGGTCGGCGAGTTGCAGGGCGAGAAGATCGACATCATTCCATGGTCGGAAGATGTGGCAACCTTCATCGTCAACGCGCTGCAGCCGGCGGAAGTGGCCAAGGTGGTGCTGGACGAAGATTCCGAGCGCATCGAGGTCGTTGTGCCCGACGAGCAGCTTTCGCTGGCCATCGGCCGTCGTGGCCAGAACGTGCGTCTTGCCTCGCAGCTGACAGGTTGGGATATCGACATCCTGACCGAAGCCGAGGAGAGCGAGCGCCGCCAGAAGGAATTCCTGGCCCGCACACAGACCTTCATGGAATCACTCAACGTCGATGAAGTGGTGGGTCAGTTGCTGGCATCGGAAGGCTTCCGCTCTGTCGAGGAGCTTGCCTTCGTCGATATGGGTGACCTCACATCGATCGACGGCTTTGACGATGACACAGCACAGGAAATCAAGCGCCGTGCCGAAGAGCATCTGGCTTCCGTCGAGGCTGAGTTTGACGGCAAGCGCAAGGCGCTTGGCGTGCTTGATGAACTCCGGAATGTCGAGGGCGTCACCACGGCGATGATGGTCAAGCTTGGCGAAAACGATGTGAAGAGCATCGAGGATCTGGCTGGCTGCGCCACCGATGATCTCGCGGGCTGGAACGAGCGCAAGGATGGCCAGAACACCCGCCATGCCGGCTTCCTCGATGGCTTCGAGCTTTCCCGCGATGAGTGCGAGGCCATGATCATGGCAGCGCGCGTCAAGGCAGGCTGGATTGAAGCGCCTGTTGCCGAAGAAGCCGATTCGGCCTCTGCGTAATGTAACGGTCTGACCGAAAGGCCCAATTGTGGTGCGTGTGGACGACGAGGAAAAAGGCCCTGACCGGACCTGTGTCGCCACACGGGCCATAAGGCCTGTCGAAGGCCTCATGCGTTTTGTCCTTGATCCCGCAGGTGTTTTGACGCCTGACATCAAGGGCAAGCTTCCCGGACGCGGAGTGTGGGCAACAGCCACCCGTGCTGCCGTTGAGCAGGCGCTTTCGAAAAAAGCATTCGCACGCAGCCTCAAAACGCCGGTGATCTTGCCGCCAGATCTCACAGGCATGATCGATCAATTGCTGGCGGCTGATGTGCGTCAGGCCTTTGCCATGGCCAACAAGGCTGGCCTGCTGATCACGGGATTCAGCAAGGTTGAAGCCCTGATCGAGAAGCGCAAGGCGACAGCCTTGATCATGGCGAGCGACGCCAGTGAGGACGGCAGGCGCAAGATATTGCAGGCCGTTATGCGCACATATAGCAAAATTGATGCATTACCGCTGTTTTCTCTGCTTCCGGGGCACGAATTGGATTTGGCTTTGGGCCGCGAAAATGCAATACACGCCGCATTGCTTGCGGGTCCCGCAGGTGATGCCTTCACACGAAGGTGCCAAAGGCTGTTGCGCTATCGCTTTGGTGCCCTCGATGAAACCGGGCCGGATGGGGATTTTAAAGCCTCGTCAAGCGGCCCTTTCGTGCGTGAGGCTTGAGTGAATTCTGACAAGAACCGTTCCGTAACAAGTGTTTGAAATACGACCGCAGGACAACGATCTGGATGACTGACGAGAAAGACTCTGGCGACAACAAATTGAGCGTCGCGCCTAAAATGACGCTGTCGCTGAAGCGACCTGCCGACGCCGGTGCCGGAACCGTGCGCCAGAGCTTTTCGCATGGCCGGTCGAAGACTGTTGCCGTTGAAGTCGTCAAGCGCCGGACGACAGGCCCGGGCGGTGCGCCTGTTGGCCGTGAAGGTGCCGTTGCTGCGCCCGGTGATGCCAAGCCTGCGGGCACAGTGTCGCTGAAGCCAACGCTGCAGCAGCGCCCTGCCGCTGGTGGCATGGTTCTGCGCACCCTGTCCGAGAACGAGCAGACCGCCCGTCAAGCTGCCCTGATGGATGCAAGCCGCCGTGAAGGCGATGATCGCAAGAGTTCGGAAGATGAAGCCCGCCAGCGCGCAGCACGTGCTGAAGCCGAACAGCGTGAGCGTGATGCCGCCGAGGCCCGCAAGCGTGAAGAGGAAGACCGCCGCAACCGCGATGATGATCTGAAGCGCCGTGGTCAGGATGAGGCAGTGCGCCGTCTTGGCGAAGAGCCGCGCCCGCCGCGTCCTGCGTCTTCCGGCCCCCGGTTTGATCAACCCCGGGGCTACGGTGACCGTCCGCAGCGTCTAGATAGCCCAAGGCCATCGGGAGATCGTCCTGCAGGTGAACGGCCTTCCGGGGATCGCCCAATGGGTGACCGTCCACCACGCAACGACGGCCCCCGTCAGGGTGCAGGCGGTGGACAGGGTTCCTACGGTGACAGAGGCCCGCGTCCGCAGGGTGCTGGTGGCTATGGTACAGGCGGTGGTTTTGGTGACCGCGCACCTCGCCCACCCGGTGGCCCCGGTGGTGGTGGCTTTGGCGATCGTCCTCGTGGTCCGCGCCCTGAAGGTGGCGGCGGCTTCGGGGACCGTGGTCCGCGTCCTCCCGGAGCCGGTGGTGGCTTTGGCGATCGTCCCCGTGGTCCGCGCCCTGAGGGTGGCGGCGGTTTCGGTGATCGCGGTCCACGTCCACCGGGAGCCGGTGGTGGCTTTGGCGATCGTGGCCCACGTCCGCCTGGTGGCGGTGCCGGTGGTCCTGCGCGCTTTGGTTTTGCCCGTGGCCCTGCCGCTGGCCCCGCAGAGCCGCTGATTCAGGAAAACCGTCGTTCCGCGCCTCCTTCCGTTGGTTCCCGTTCGCGCAGCACCATGGATATGGATGGTCCGGTCCGTCGTGGTGCCAAGGGCGGTGTTGTGCCTGCCAAGGCGGAGCGCACACCCAAAGCCGGTGATGGCAAGGACCGTGGTCGTCTGACTGTATCCAACGCCTTTGAATCAGGTGAAGAGCGCACACGCTCGGTGGCAGCTTATCGCCGCCGTGTGCAGCGCATGAAGGGTGGTCAGGACGAGCAGAAGGAAAAGGTCTTCCGCGAGGTTGTCCTGCCCGAAACTATCACTATTCAGGAACTCGCCAACCGCATGTCCGAGCGGGCCGTGGATATCATCCGCATGCTGATGAAGCAGGGGCAGATGCACAAGATCACGGATATGATCGATGCTGACACAGCCCAGCTGATTGCGGAAGAGATGGGGCACACCGTCAAGCGCGTTTCGGAAGGTGACGTGGAAGAAGGTCTGTTTGATGCGCCGGATGATGATGAGCTGATGCAGCACCGTCCTCCTGTGATCACCATCATGGGCCACGTTGACCACGGCAAGACATCGCTTCTCGATGCTATCCGCAAGACCAATGTGGTGTCTGGTGAAGCCGGTGGCATCACCCAGCATATCGGTGCCTATCAGGTGAAATCGCCTCTGGGCGGCATGCTGACCTTCATCGACACACCGGGCCACGCCGCCTTCACGGCGATGCGTGCGCGCGGTGCCAAAGTGACGGATATCGTGGTTCTGGTGGTTGCGGCGAACGATTCCGTTATGCCGCAGACCATCGAAGCTATCAACCACGCCAAGGCGGCCAAGGTGCCGATGATCGTGGCGATCAACAAGATCGATCTGCCCGATGCCAAGCCCGACCGCGTGAAGACCGACATGCTCCAGCACAATGTGCAGGTGGAAAGCATGGGCGGCGACACGCTGGAAATCGAGCTTTCGGCGAAGACAGGCCAGAACCTCGACAAGCTGCTGGAAGCCATCCAGCTGCAGGCCGAAGTGCTGGATCTGAAGGCCAATCCGGATCGTCTGGCGGAAGGCACGGTTGTTGAAGCCAAGCTTGATCGCGGACGCGGCCCAGTGGCCACGGTTCTCGTGCAGCGCGGCACGCTCGTGCACGGCGATATTGTTGTCGCCGGCTCGCAGTGGGGCCGCGTGCGCGCCCTCATCAACGACAAGGGCGAAAATGTCGAGTTTGCGGGGCCGTCGGTTCCTGTTGAAATTCTCGGCTTCACTGGTGCGCCAGAAGCGGGTGACCGCATGGCCGTGGTTGAAACCGAAGCCCGTGCCCGCGAAGTGACGGACTACCGTGTCCGTCAGAAGCGTGACAAGGCGATTGCGCGCGGCGCAGGGGCCACCCGCTCACTGGCTGACATGATGAGCCAGATCAAGGTTGCCGGCAAAAAGGAATTCCCGCTGCTTATCAAGGGTGACGTGCAGGGCTCGGTTGAAGCCATTGCCGGTTCACTTGAAAAAATTGGCAACGATGAAGTCGCGGCCCGCATCATCCATTCCGGTGTTGGCGGCATCACCGAGTCGGATGTCACTTTGGCCAACACCACCGGTGCGGTCATCCTCGGCTTCAATGTGCGTGCGCACAAGGAAGGCCGTGAGGCTGCCGATCAGGTTGGCGTCGAAATCCGCTACTACAACATCATCTATGACCTCGTGAATGACATCAAGGATGCCATGTCCGGTCTGCTGGCCCCCACCTTGCGCGAGCACATGCTGGGCAATGCCAAGATTCTGGAGGTGTTCAACATCACCAAGACCGGCAAGGTCGCGGGGTGTATGGTCACCGATGGCAAGGTGGAACGTGGTGCTGGCGTGCGCCTCATCCGCGATAACGTCGTCATCCACGAAGGCACACTCAAGACCCTCAAGCGCTTCAAGGACGAAGTCAAGGAAGTGCAGACGGGTCAGGAGTGTGGCATGGCCTTCGAGAAGTACGAGGACATCCGCGCTGGCGACGTCATCGAGTGCTACCGCGTCGAAGAGGTCAAGCGGTCGCTGTAAGGCCGTTTGAAACTCCCAAGCTTTTACGACCCTCTGTTACAACAGAGGGTCGCTTTCCCTTTCATCCGGTTCGATCCCGCGAGAATGGACAATGGTCAAAAACACAACATCTTCCGGTCCCTCCCAACGCCAGCTTCGTGTCGGAGAAATCCTGCGCCATACATTGGCGGGCATTCTTGCGCGTGGGCAGGTGATGGACCCTGATCTCGAAGGCAAGATCATCACCATCCCTGAGGTCCGGCTGTCGC
Source organism: Beijerinckiaceae bacterium (assembly GCA_051649305.1). Taxonomy (GTDB): domain Bacteria; phylum Pseudomonadota; class Alphaproteobacteria; order Rhizobiales; family Beijerinckiaceae; genus JADCCX01. Next base: position 2,872 of record JBOFGV010000069.1, on the reverse strand, counting down.
CGGATCTGAAGATCGCCACGGTCTATGTGATGCCGCTGGGTGGTGTGGGCGGCAAGGTTGTCGTCAAGGCGCTGGCCCGCAATGTGCGCTATCTCAAGGGCGAGCTTGGCAAGCAGCTTAAAGGCATGAAGTCCATGCCGGACCTGCGCTTCCGTTTCGACGAGCAGTTTGATGAGGCTGCCCGCATTGACAAGCTTTTGCATGATCCGCGCGTGACGCGTGATCTGGATCAGCCAAAAGACGGTAGCGACGATGAGTAAGCCACGGCGCGAGCGCCTGAAGGTTGACGGCTGGATCATCCTCGACAAGCCGGTTGGCATCACCTCAACCCATGCGCTGTCCATCGCCAAGCGCCTCTACAAGGCGGACAAGGCAGGCCATGCCGGTACGCTTGATCCTTTGGCTTCGGGCATTTTGCCCCTCGCTTTTGGCGAGGCGACCAAGACGGTGCCTTATGTCATGGACGGCGAAAAAGCCTATCGCTTCACGGTCACCTGGGGCGTTGAAACCAACACCGATGACAGTGACGGCGAAATGGTGAATTCCTCCGCCGAGCGCCCGTCGGAGGCTCAAATTCTGGCCATCCTGCCGCGGTTCATGGGCGTGATCATGCAGATGCCGCCACAGTTTTCAGCACTCAAAGTGCAGGGCGAGCGCGCCTATGATCTGGCGCGTGAAGGCGAGGTTGTGAAGCTGGAACCACGCGAGGTGGAGATCACGGCGCTCAGGCTCGTTTCGCGCGATGAGGAAACCGCAACCTTTGAAGCGGAATGCGGCAAGGGCACCTATGTGCGCGCACTGGCACGGGATTTTGGTCGCCTGCTCGGTTGCTTCGGCCATATCACGGCACTGCGCCGCACGCGTGTGGGGCCTTTCACAGAGATGGAGTCTGTGAAAATCGATGATCTGCGCCAATACGGCGAAGAGGGGCCGCAGTCGCCTGATTTGCTCAGCGTCATGCAGCCGGTTGAGCGCGGCCTGACATCACTGACCGCTATTCCGATTGGCAGCCACGAGATGCAGCGGTTGAAGAATGGCCAGAGCATCATCCTGCGCGGACGCGATGCGCCCATCGTGCTGGGGCAGGCCTACACCACACATAACGGCAAATTGATAGCGCTGGTGGAAGGCGAGAACGGCGAGTTGAAGCCTAAGCGCACGTTTCATTTGTGATCCACTTCTTCCTTCCCCCCTTGCGGGGGAAGGTGGCCTTCGCCTTGGCGAAGGTCGGATGAGGGGTATCGCGAAGCGAACCTTCTCATGTGATGCCCATTACTGCGCCAAAGAGCTTGCTTCGCAATGCCCCTCATCCGGTCGGCATCCGCCGACCACCTTCTCCCGCAAGGGGAGAAGGAAAAGCGGCTATCACTCCACCACTTCGCCAAAACCCACATCCTGACCATCGAGATCGCGCACACCAAATTCCAGCACGCCGTAGTCCTGCATCTCCAGCCCGTAGTCGATGATCGCGCCACGCGCGGAAACTTCGGCAAACATGGCCTTGGCATCATCCACCCAGAAATAGGCATTCCAGGTGCCGGGCCGTGCCTGCCAGTGTGGCACAATCACATGGTCCGCCTTGGCCTTGCCCAGCATCACGCGGGCTTCGTTGCGCTTCAAAATGGCGAACTCCGGCGGTTCGCCCCATGTGCCGGTGGCCTCGAAACCGAGCTTTTCCACCCAATAGGCAATTGATGCCGGAACGTCCTTCACCAGCAAAACCGCTGCCTGTGAGGTGATCTTCGCCATACTTATTGCGCGCCGCCCGCTTCTGTCGCCAGCCATGCTCCACCGCAAGCCTTCGCCAGTTCCCGCACCCGCAGGATGTAACCCTGACGGTCGGTGACGGAAATCACACCGCGTGCATCAAGCAGGTTGAAGGCGTGGCTTGCTTTGATGCACTGGTCATAGGCGGGCAGGGCCATGAGGTGCTTTGGCTGGTTGCTGTCAGCCTTGTTGTCCCATCCCGCAGCGAGATAGGACTGGCACAGCCTCTCTGCATCATCGAAATGACGGAAGAGCGTGGCAGCATCCGAATGCTCGAAATTATGCCGGGAGTATTCCTGCTCTGCCTGCAAAAACACGTCGCCGTAGGTGACCTTTTCGTCGCCCTCGCGGCCGTTGAAATTGAGATCGTAGACGTTGTCGACACCCTGCACATACATGGCAAGGCGCTCCAGACCATAGGTGAGTTCGCCCGCAACCGGCGCGCACTCAACGCCTGCCACCTGCTGAAAATACGTGAACTGGCTCACCTCCATGCCGTCGCACCAGCATTCCCAGCCAAGGCCCCATGCGCCGAGCGTGGGGCTTTCCCAGTCGTCTTCGACAAAGCGAAAGTCATGGAGTTTCGGATCAAGCCCAATGGCGAAGAGTGATTGCAGATAAAGCTCCTGCAGGTCTGGCGGTGATGGCTTCAGGATCACCTGATACTGATAGTAGTGCTGCAACCGGTTGGGGTTCTCGCCGTAGCGGCCATCCTTGGGGCGGCGCGAGGGCTGCACATAGGCGGCGTTCCATGGTTTGGGCCCAAGTGCGCGCAGCGTTGTACCGGGGTGAAAGGTGCCCGCACCCACCTCCATGTCATAGGGCTGCAGGATGACGCAGCCCTTGTCCGCCCAGAAATTCTGGAGCGTCAGGATGAGGCCCTGAAACGAGCGTTCCGGGCGCATGTGGGCGGCAACTGTCATCAACCAATTCCTTGCTTGTTCTGTGCTTTAACCCCGCCTGCGTGAGGCGACAAGTGCCTGTTAGCTCTCGACACCGAAGCCCGCCCGCATTAAGCGAAAATCATGTCTGATCTTCTGCTTGAACTGTTTTCTGAAGAAATCCCCGCCCGCATGCAGGCGCGTGCTGCGGAGGATCTGAAAAA
>JBOFGV010000068.1:0-3949 GCA_051649305.1 Beijerinckiaceae bacterium | reverse complement strand
TCAAACCGCGAGGCACCGAGCGCCTTCATGACATCCTCGGTTTCCGGCTCGATGGTGGCTAGGCCCGTCGCCACGTTGACGACAATGGGGAAGAAGGAGATCACGAAAGCAGTCAGCACCGGCGGCAGCCAGCCCACCCCAAACCAGATAACCAGAATGGGCACTACGGCCACTTTCGGGATGGAGTTGAAGCCTACGAGCAGCGGGTTCAACCCGTCATAGAGATAGCGGGATGATCCCACCAGCAGGCCAATGGCCAGACCAAAAACGATGGAGATGCCAAAGCCCAGCAAGGTCATCCATAAGGTGTGCATGGCGTTGCGGGCGAGGGGCAGCTGATACTGCACCATGGCGGCAAAGATCGCGCTGGGGGCGGGCAGGATAAAGCTTGATATCTTGAACAGGCGGCATGCCAGTTCCCAGATGACAAAGAAGCCAACGGTGAACAGCACGGGGGCAAGACGCAGGGAGAGGGACTTGGTCATGGTGCTGTCCTCACGCTGCGGTTCTGGCGTCTTTGATGAGATTGCGCAGGTCATGCACAATCTCGGCAAAAGCCGGGGTATAGGTGACGTCCAGATCGCGCGGGCGCTCAAGCTTGATCTCCCGCTCGGCGATGATGCGACCCGGGCGCGCGCTCATGCAGAACACGCGGTCTGCCAGAAAAACGGCTTCGCGCAGGTCATGCGTCACCAGCACAACAGTGAATTTCTTCAGCGCATGCAGATCACGGATGACGCACCAGAGCTCCTCGCGGGTGAAAGCATCGAGCGCGCCAAAAGGTTCGTCGAGCATCAAGAGTTTTGGATCATGGATCAGCGAGCGGCAAAGCGAGGCGCGCTGCTGCATCCCGCCTGAGAGTTGCCATGGGAACTTTGCGCCCATACCCTTGAGGCCAACCGTGGCCAAAAGCTCTTGAGCCTTGGCGGTGTATTCGGCTTTCTTTGCGCGGAACTGGCTGCGGTGCGGCTGTACGATTTCGAGCGGCAGCATGATGTTCTCCAGCACCGTGCGCCACGGTAGCATGACCGGGTTCTGGAAGGCCATGCCCGCAATCTTGACAGGCTGGGACACCCGCTCGCCCGCCACCGAGATTACACCTTTTTGTGGAAACTGCAGACCCGTTGCCAGTTTCATCAAGGTGGATTTGCCACAGCCTGAAGGGCCAACAACGGCTGAAAACTCACCTTCGTTGACGCGGATCGTGAGGCCCTCGACGGCCAGGGTGGCACTGCTGCCCGCCTGCCCGCCATAGGTATGGGTGACATCGGTTATCTCGATGAAGGACATATCACACTCTTCTCCTTCTCCCCTTGCGGGAGAAGGTGTCATGCTGTGCCTGGCTGGCCTTGGCTCAATTCACCTTGCGGTCGGCAGCAGGCGGCAGGAACGTATCAACGAATGCTGCGCCCGCCTTGGCTTTGTCCTTGAACTGGAAGGTCAGGCCAATCTGGTCAACGGCGGCGTTCCAGCGTGTGGCATCAATGCCGCCAAAGCCGTTGGCCTTCACCCATGGTGTGACGATGTTCATGTCGATCGTCATTTTCAGACGCTCGGCCTCAACTTCCTTTTTAGCCACATCGTTGCGCTTGATCACGCTGTCTACGGTTGTCTCAGGCGACTTCACCACATCCTGAACACCCTTCATCAAGGCACGCAAGAACTTGCGCACGCCTTCAGGATTTTCCGCCATGAACTTCGGCGAGACCATGACAACGTTGCCGTAGAGCTGCACGCCGTAATCGCTCATCAGGATCAGTGTGATGTCATCGGCTGGCACACCGCGCGCCTTCAGGTTGATGAAGGAGGAGTTCGAGAAGCCGAACACAGCGTCCACTTCGCCTGAAGCCAGCATCGGCTCACGCACCGGGAAGCCAACATTCTCGAACTTCATGGAGTCTGCGTTGAGGTTGTTGACGGCGCGGAAGATCGGCCACTGCGCGAAGGCTGCGTCGGCAATCGGTGCACCAAACTTCTTGCCCTCAAGGCTCTTCACATCGGTGGTAATGCCGCGAGACTTGCGACCAACGATGGAGAAGGGCGGGCGGTCATAGACCATCATCACAGCCTTGACGTCGACAGAAGGGTTCTCGTCGCGGAAGCGGATGAGCGAGTTCACATCACCAAAACCGATGTCATAGGTGTTGGAAGCAACACGCGGAATCGCCTCACGCGAGCCGTTGCCGGTGTCGATGGTGACATCCAGACCTTCAGCTGCAAAGTAACCCTTGTCGAGCGTATGGGCGAAGAGGGCGGATGGGCCTTCAAAGCGCCAGTCCAGCGTAAAGCGCACCTTGGTTGGTGCCTGTGCAAGGGCAGGGGCGGCAAGCATGGTGCTGGCAGCAAGGGCAACGAGTGTGCGACGCGACAGGAGTGACACGGGAAATTTCCTTCCTTTGGGTGTTCTTGAATGGAACAATTAAAAGATGCGATAGTCTTTTGCCAGAACGGTTGCAAGTTTCATGCCGTGCAAAACTGTGTGAAGCGTTTGTTTGGAAGGATGTTATCCGCCGGCAACCAAACGGTTGATGAATGCGCCAAGGGCAGAGAGAGTCCTACGCGCCGGATTTGCTGGATCAGACATCAACCGAACAGCCATCAGGCAGCATATCGTGACCAGCAGTGGCCGGATGAGTTTTGCGCCCACCCGCATGGCGAGCACCGAGCCAATCTGCGCGCCTGCGAAAGCACCGACAGCCATAACAAGACCAAGACTCCAGTAGATGGCTCCTGTCGCTGCAAAGAAACAGAGGCCTCCCATCGAGCTGGCGGCATTGGCGAGTTTCGTGTGCGCGGTTGCCTTCACAACGCCAAAGCCCAGCAGGCCAACAAAAGCCGCCATGTAGAATGACCCAGCTCCAGGGCCGAAAACACCATCATAAAAGCCAATGAGAGGCACCATCAGGATTGTGAAAAGACCAATGGAGATTTTGGCCTGCCTGTCACCATCCTCCATTTTGGGGCCAAACCCGAAATAGAGTGCGATTGTGATCAACATGAAGGGGACAATCCCGCTGACAACGGCCCTGGGCAGGAGATTGATACAAAGCGCGCCAAGTATTGCAGCACAAAAGGCTGCAATGGCCATGGGCCATGCTATCCTCCAGTCGATCAAACCCTTTCGCGCAAAAGCATGTGTGGCGGAAAGCGTTCCGGCTGTTGATTGCAACTTGTTGGTGGCCAGCGCAATTATGGGATCAAGGCCTGCCAGCATCATGGCTGGCAATGTGAGCAGGCCACCACCGCCTGCGATGGCATCGAAACATCCAGCGATGACAGCAACAAGGAACAGAGCGGCGATTGTATATAGGTCCAGCTCGGTCACGTCCGCCCTTTTCAGATATGCAGGCCTAGTTAGCATGATTCTTGGAGGGGAGTGTCCACGCTTCTGGGTTCAATGCAGGGACATGTCGCATCCTTCGCGCTTTAGGAGCGAGCCGTTTTTCGCGTGCAATTCCGCAATTCAAACCATATCTCGTTCTAGGAGGAATTGGCGGCGTTCATATTTCTTTTCTGCGGCATCAAAACCTTCCCTCCAAGAATAAGAAATTAATTTTGTGTGTTTCTTGAAAGAATTAAAAACTTTATTTGTCGCAGATTTGTATATTTCTTTATTTTTTTCAATTTTGTTATCATAAATTCTACCTTGAATATGTAGTCTTTTATCATATATGAAGCTCCTAACATATTCTGGAACTGACGTGTAATTTTTGCATATTATCTCTAAGCAATAATTTAAATTTTCTATTTGCGCCCAAGTGGATTTTTTAAAAAAATATACAATAGAGAATTGTTCTTCTGTCGTAAATTTATCAAATGATTTGAGGCGGTTATGGTCTGTAATTGTTGTGAATATAATATCGTTATTTCTTAAATCGTTAAAGATCAGATCTTCATCGACTGAAGTGAGGTAAAGGCCATTCTGCTTGGGCATAACTTTGAAGCTCCA
>JBOFGV010000067.1:0-5368 GCA_051649305.1 Beijerinckiaceae bacterium | reverse complement strand
ATTGCCCCCCCCCCCCCCCCCCTTGCCTAACGCGATGCCGACGACTGTCTGCCGTTCAGCCAGAGAGCGCATGCCATCAACGCAAAAGCAAGACCAGAATTGATGGTGCGAACGAGATTCCAGAATACCCAATCCTGCTCATATTGTGCGCGGATGACATTGGGGTTCGCGATCAAATCGGCTGGGTCCTGCAATGCCAGCCATTCATTCATGGGTACGTTGATCCGCACGGTAAGAAGGAATGCTCCCAAGCCGTAGGCAAGCGTAGCTGCCATGATGAGCATGGTTTTTGGTTCGCGCCATTTTGGAAGATGCAGAATCGCAGTGACTACCGTCAAAAGAACGGCACCGAAAAAACTCGGCGCAAATGCCCAGTTGCGAACGGTTGCAAAGCCGCGCATGACTGAAACCTCATAGGTGTAGAAAAATCCGGCGATAAAGCCCAGCGCTATGGTGGACACAAGAATGAAAAATGTACGCAAGTGCATGACGGGTTGCCTGTTTTGGACGCTTGCTGCGGGGCGCTCCATGGCTATCCCACCATCGCTGTCTTTATGATCCTGTTGCCTTTGATGTTACACAGTAGTGGCAGTGACATGAAAAGAAGTTCATCCGGCTTTGCGCTGTGTAAGCGGCTATCTATCTCTCAATTGAAAAGCACGTTTTTTAAATGTATTTTATAATCCTTCACGCTGCTATCAAGTATAGTTCACTCGTTCACAAACACAGTTGACAGCAGTCAAGAAAAATGAGAAACCAACTGTGTCTTACCGGGCCCCTCTGGTGCAATTCCTTTTGCACGATGTCGGAACAGACGTTGTGCAACCTGGCCCGGACAAATGACATATCAGCTTCGACAGCATTGATAGTTTTACGGGCCGTCTTGATGGATGGCGACGATGCCTGAATTTATGTTGATGGAGTGGCTGGATAAGCCGGTGTGGATGTGGCTCGGCTTCATGTCCATTGTTGTGGCCCTTTTGGCCTTTGACCTTGGTATTCTCAACAAGAAAGACAAGGAACTTGGTATTGCCGAAAGCCTTTGGCTTTCATTGTTCTATTTCGGTGTTTCGTGTTTGTACGGTGCTGCAGTCTGGTGGGCTTATAATACCGGTGCCATCAAGACGTCAGACGGCGTGCATGCCGGTGTGGCGTTCTTTACCGGCTTTTTCATTGAAAAAGCCCTGTCCATCGACAACGTCTTCGTCATTTCGCTGATTTTCGGCTTCTTCGCCATTCCGCGCAAATATCAGTACCGCGCGCTGGTTTGGGGTATTCTCGCCGTCATCGTTCTGCGCGGTATCATGATTGCCATCGGTGCTGAACTGGTGGAGCGTTACAGCTGGGTGCTTTATATCTTCGGTGCGTTCCTTATCGGTACAGGTATCAAGATGCTGGTGGTGCCGGAAGGTGATCCGGACGTTTCCAAGAACCCTGTTGTCAAGTTTTTCAAGAAGCGCATGCGCGTGACGGATGAATTGCACGACCAGAAGTTCTTCGTGCGCCAGCCTGATCCTGCCACCGGCAAGGTGGTGCTCTGGGCTACGCCGTTGTTTCTGGCGCTGGCGGTCATCAATGTTGCTGACCTGATCTTTGCGGTCGACTCAGTGCCTGCGATCTTCGCCATCACGACGGATACGTTCATCGTCTACACTGCCAATATCATGGCAATCCTCGGCCTGCGCGCGCTTTACTTCGCACTGGCTGCCATGGTGCACCGCTTCCAGTATCTGAAGTATGCGCTGGCGATGGTGCTGGTGTTCATCGGCCTCAAGATCTTCTGGAACCAGCTTGTCGGCAAGCTTGATCCGGCAATCTCGCTGGGCGTGACAGTGGCTCTGATTGCGGGCGGGATCATCTTCTCCCTCTGGAAAACACGCGGGCAGCAGCCTGAGCATCATCAGGCCTGATATCTCTCCACCATTGACAAAAAAAGGGGCAGATCTCGCATCTGCCCCTTTTTCGTTGCGGCTTCGCAACACCTGTCTTGAATCCTGTCCGAAACGTTCTGAAGCGTTTCGTTTAGCTCTTCCTGCCGTTGCCGGTGGCTGCAACCTGTGTCTATTGTTCAGACATAAACGATCAGCCTAAAATGATCGATGGGAGGCATTCATGAAAAAGTATCTGGCAGCCACAGCAACACTCGCGCTTTTGGCGCTTTCATCCGCGGCATCTGCCCAGCAGTATGGCCGCGTGGTCACGTTTGGTGACAGCCTTTCCGATAACGGCAACCTGTTTGCAACGACTGGCAATCCGCCCTTTCCCTACAACCGCCGCTTCACCAATGACCGTGTCTGGACAGAATATCTGTTCGGCAACGCCACAGGCATCACCACCACTGGTCCCGCCAACGTCAATGCTGGCAATGTGAACCTCGCTTTCGGTGGCGCGCTTTCCAACGGTGCAGCGAACCTGAACGGCCCTATTCCGGGTACGCCAACGCAGATCGGAACGTTTCTAGCCCTTGGCGGACGCTTCGCCGCCAATGACATCGTTACCCTGTGGGCTGGTGCGAACAACCTTTTGCAGGCTCCTGCTGGTGGCGAGGCAGCTGCCGCTGTTGGCGCTGCGGGCAATGTGGCTTCACAGGTTGGCCAGCTTGCCGCTGCCGGCGCTCGCAACATCGTTGTTATGAACCTGCCAGCGCTTGGCAGCACGCCTTTAAACGTTGGTCAGCCACAGGCGGCTGGTGCAACGACTGTCTCAAATCTCTTCAACAGCACGCTGGCGACAGGCGTTGCAGCAGCGGCTGCTGCCAATCCCGGTGCCAACATCATCTCTGTGCCGGTTGATCAGATTTTCTCTGCCATCCTCGCTTCACCCGGTGCCTTTGGCCTTAGCAATGTTACACAGCAGTGCATTCAGGTTATGGCCTGCGTAGGCAACCCAGCTGCGCGCGGCTCCTTCCTGTTCTGGGATGGTGTGCACCCGACAGCCACTGGCCACCTGATCATCTCGGCTTCCGTCGGTGAATATCTGACAGCCCCAAGCCGTGCCGCTGCCGTGAGTGCAGCCTTCGGCAACACAGCGATTGCGGCGCGTCGCACCACAACAATCGATGGCATGGCGCAGCTTTCGGCCGTGACACCGGCGCAGGACAAGTGGGAATACTTCATCTATGCAACCGGCGAGGCCGGGCAGGGCAGCGGCACCTTTGCCAATGGCGTTCTGGCCTCGGCCGGAGCCACCACCTCTAAGTCGCATGACTACCGCCTCGGTGGTATCCGCTTTGGTGGTCTGCGCAATGTCGGCAACGGCTGGACCGTGGGTGCCATGGCCAGCGTCTCAACCGGAACGATTGACGGTTCTGCCCGCAAGTTCGAGGCTGATGCTACACAGATCGCGCTGGATGCGCTGGCTCGCTGGCGTTCGCCACAGGGCCTGTTCGTCAACCTTGGCCTCGGCTTTGGTGTCGATCGCTTCAGCAACTACGAGTATCGCACGGTTGGTCCACTGAAGAACACCGGCAGCACCAACGCGATATCAATGAGCGCGACAACAGAAGTCGGCTACGATGTGAAATTCGGTGCCGCAACCCTGACACCGCAGTTGCGCGCCACCTACCTGCGCACGCAACTTGAAGGCTTCACTGAATCAGGCGTTGTTGCTCCTGTCACCTATAATGGCCGCAGCATTCAAGGCTTGCTTGGTGCAGCTGAGCTGAAGCTGGCCTATCAGTTTACCCAGAGCTTCAGCGGCTATGCGCTTGTGGGTTATGAAGGCTTTGCCGGTGGTTCGGCTTCAGACGTCAAAGGCCGTCTGGCTGGCAACACCGCTCTTCCGTTCTCCTACAAGGTGGATGATCTCTCCAACCCCGGCGTGATTGTCGGTGCAGGCGGCGCGTGGAACATGGGCAGCTGGACAGCGCGCGCCAACTACCGCGCCTCCATCGGTGACAAGAGCCAGGTGCGCCACTCTGCCAACATCAACCTCGGCATGAAGTTCTGAGGTTTTGTTGTTTTCCTTCTCCCCTTGCGGGAGAAGGTGGCCTTCTCGTGAGCGAAGGTCGGATGAGGCGCTCAACGGTGTACGCCGACTTAACCGCTCCTCCTACACGAATATCGATTGAGCCTGCACGTTGGCAACCGTCTGGAACGGCAGCCATGCGACCCAAAGACCGGTCGCAGTAGAGTACCCCATATAGACGCCTGACACAGTCTGGCCATCGAATGCGCCATTGCCGGCGTTGAGGAAAATCTGCTCCGCCAGATCGGCCGAGAATGAAAAGCGGTCGCCGGCGTTGACCGCCACGACGATGTCCGTATCGCCGGTCCCAAGGTCAGCAGTCTCGAAGCGATACGTATCTGCGCCGGAGAAGCCGAACAAGAAATCCGAGCCGGTTCCGCCCCGGATAAGGTCGTCGCCCGCAGTCGTCGAAGAACCATAGATCACGTCGTTGCCCGCTCCTCCCGAGGCGAGGCCCCAGGCCCCGCCATTGGTGCCGATCATCAGAATATCTGCGCCGTCTCCGCCGAAGGCGCTGTCGAATCCGCTATATGGGCCAGCGCCAGCAATGAACTCCCCGCCGACGAGGAAATCCTCACCGCCATTGCCAATCAAGCTGTCGGCACCGTCGCCGCCGAACAGGTAGTCGATGCCTGTACCACCCGTCAGCGTGTCTGCACCGTTCTGGCCCAGACCGATGTTCTGGTCACCCTCGCCGAGATCGATGAAATCATCGCCGTCGCCGCCTGTGGCGTAATCCTGGCCACCCAATCCGTAGAAGCTGTTGGCACCAGCACTGCCAAGAAAGATATCCGAGAGCGCGCCGCTGCGGATCAGATCGGTGCCAAACGCCGCCTCAATGCTGGTCAGCCGGTCATAGGCACCGAACACGTCCTGTGCGAAGCCTGAATTGAGATCGAAATAGGCACCGAGGGTGCCACCCAAACGCGCGTCGGCGCTAGCGTCAACCACGTCGAAGCCGTTACCGCCTGTGATCTCGTCGGCACCCTGGCCGCCGGCGACAACATCGTCGTCGCTGCCGCCGTCGATCGTGTCACCGCCCTGGCCACCGGAGATCGTGTCGTTGCCGCTGCCTGCAACAAGGTTGTCTGCACCTTCGCCGCCTGTGATGGAATCAGCGGCTTCTGTCCCCACGATGAGCCGTCCAGGGACCGCAACGTCTATCGACTGATCGGCGAACTGCAAACGATTGATGGAGCGGAGCACGTCCCGCCCTTCTGGCCCCTCGACGACCAGAAGTCCGTTGGTGTTGTCCTCTGTAACGGTATAGGCGCTGCGGTTGCCTGCGAAGACGGCAGTGTCGAGACCGTCGCCACCGTCAAGGCTGTCATCGCCCGCATTGCCGCGCAAGGTGTCGTCACCCGTGAGGCCGATGATGGTGTCGTTAAGCGCGCCACCCGTC
>JBOFGV010000066.1:0-52217 GCA_051649305.1 Beijerinckiaceae bacterium | reverse complement strand
TGCTCAAGCTCTTTGGCCTGCGGCTCGGCGGAGATGGCTTTGGCCTTTCCGCCAGTGATGAAATTCGCGGGCAGGTGGACCTCCTCCACAAGGAAGGGTCTGTTGGAAAAGGCGACCGCGACATGCTGGGCGGCTTGCTGGATCTTCAGGATCTCGAAGTCTCCGATGTCATGGTTCACCGCACCAAGATGCGCGCGATTGACGCTGGCCTGACGCCCGATGAAATCGTGCGGGAGGTGCTGTCCTCGCCCTATACGCGCATGCCGCTGTTCAAGGACAATCCCGATAACATCATCGGCATCCTGCATGCGAAGGACCTGCTTCGTGCGTTGGATGCGGCGGGCGGCAATGCAGCCAATCTTGATATCGAAGACCTCGCCCTTGAGCCGTGGTTCGTGCCTGACACAACAGCGCTGCGTGACCAGCTGAAAGCCTTCCTCAAGCGCAAGACGCACTTTGCTCTTGTCGTCGATGAATACGGCGAGGTGCAGGGTTTGGTGACGCTGGAAGATATCATCGAGGAGATCGTCGGTGACATCAAGGATGAGCACGATGCCGGTGCCTCCGGTGTGCGCCGCCTGCGCGATGGTGCGGTGCAGACCGATGGCTCCGTTCCCATCCGCGATATCAACCGCGTGATGGACTGGCGCCTGCCAGACGAGGAAGCCACCACCGTCGCCGGGCTTGTTATCCACGAGGCGCGTGCCATTCCGGAAGTGGGTCAGGTGTTCAACTTCCACGGCTGCCGCTTTGAAGTGATGCGCAAGCAGCGCAACCGCATCACATCTCTGAAGATCACGCAGCTTAAGTCTTGAGGTTCAGAGACTTGGGCAAAGCAGTTTTGCTTTTTGCCATTCCGCTGCCTAGCGTTTTTTTCTTTTCCTTGCGAAACGCCATCACAGCGATTGCCGAAGCACAGGCAATCAGGTATTTGACCCTCAAGCACCCGTAGCTCAGCTGGATAGAGCGTTGCCCTCCGAAGGCAAAGGTCACACGTTCGAATCGTGTCGGGTGCGCCAATTCCGATCGAAGTCACGAATATTTTCTTCGTTGGTTGACCAGCCAGCGACAGCGGCTTTGAGCGCTGATTGCCGACCGACTGTCCTTACCAGGTTCTGATCCAGATCACTGTGGTCGATGATAGATTACAAATAGGCGCGCCTGCCCAGGATATGCCCCTCTCGCAGCGCTGTCGTCACATGGACTCAATGCGACATCAGCACCGGTATTTTGAGGTCCGCCAGCATATCCCGAGTCGCGCCACCGAAGACCCACTCACTGAGGCGGGAATGGCCGTAACCACCCATGACAATCAGATCAGCTCCGAGATAGCGTGCTTCATCAGCAATGACCATTTGGGCGGTTCGGCCACTTGCCGGTATATGCTTTACTTCGGTCTGGATATCATGGCGTGCCAGATGCCTCGCAATATCGGCTCCAGCATCTTCTTCGCCACTGATCCTGCCAGCTTCCGCGACAGCCAGAATGGTTACAAGTTCTGCTCCCGCCAGAAGCGGCAATGCATCATGCAAGGCGCGGGTTGTTTCTCTCTCCGGACTCCAGGCAACCAGAATACGCCGGGGCGGCTCTTTCGTTTTGTAAGCCTCGGGTACGAGTATGACCGGGCGGCCGGATTCAAAGAGTGCGCCTCTGAAAAGATCCCGTTCGAATTCCGATCCATCGCGACTTCCGTCTTTCTTGCCACCATTCCTTGACCAGCCGATCACCACGGCGTCAGTGTAGCGGCTGTGGACAGCAAGAATGCCTCCGGCTTCGCCACCCATGACGTCCTTGCGGCGCAGCTCGGTACCTGTCACCGAGGAGGAGAGCTTCTCTCTGAGACGTTTCTCCACAGCGTCTGCCTCCTCTGTGGCTCGCCGTTGTGCGGCAAGCCAGATATCAGGCGATGCCTCCATGTAGATCGTTGCTGGATAAGGTGACATGAAGCCAAACATCAGGCCTGCAACATGACCACCAGATGACTCAGCAATGGTCTTGGCAAAGACCAGAGCATTGGCTGCAGCAGCGGATTCATCTTGATAAACCAGCAGGTCCTTGAACAGCGGAAGTGCGGGAACGGCGCGTGCAACAGGTGATATCTTCAGGGCGCGTTTTTTCAACATGATCGTGCATCTCCTGTGAATGTAAGGGGCTCCGCCTTCCTGCCAAACGACAGTCACGAGCCGTGCACTTTCATTTAGGAGGCTCTGCAGACCATCGGATTGAGGCAGGTCAACCTGAAGGCCATAGCGCCCTGGAGAAACAGATTTGCTGCTGTGCACTGTTTTGAGAAAAGGCTTTATCATGCAGGCGGAGCCAGAAGACACGCGTCAAAAGGGGAGCGTAGAGTAACCGTTAGACGACGATGAGTTTCATCTGTTGCTGTTCTGCTCGAGCGCTCGCTTGATCCTTCTGATAACGATCTTTCTGGCTCGTTCGTCAGCAGCCTGGCTCATTGTGTCATTGATGTTGAGCAAGAGTTCCGAAAGCTCATTGTGCCAGTCTGGCCGAGATGCTGCTTCAGGAGCAATTCTCCGTGGGGCTCTGTTCTCGATCAGCTTCGGTCGCACATCTTCTATATCAAAAGCATCATCCATGGTGGGAGCAAAAATCTTGTGCTTTGCGATGATGCTGTCTCCAGACAGTCGTGATCTCAGACCCTCGATTGCGCTTTCCTCGCCGTGGGTCAGAAAGACGGCTTGTTCAACAGGCTTCCGTTCAGTGACCCAGCTTGCAAGCTCCGGCCCATCCGCATGACCGGAATAGCTGTCGATAGAACTGATGCGCGCCCGAACAACAATATCATCGCCCTGTATGCGGACGGCCTTTGCACCGTCCTTCAAAATACGCCCAAGTGTGCCTTGTGCCTGAAACCCGACGAGAAGGACTGTTGCCCGCCGCTCTGGCAGCCAGTTTCTCAAATGATGCCGGATACGCCCTGCGTCACACATGCCGCTTGCTGAAATGATGATGTGAAAACCATCAAAGCGGGCAAGTGCTTTGGATTCTTCGACGCTTTCAGTGACATGAAGATTGGGAGAGGTCAAACCATCCAACAACGCCTTGCCATTTTGCAGTTCGCTCGCATGCCGTTTGAAAATGTCTGTTGCTTTTGACGCCAGTGGGGAATCGATA
Organism: Beijerinckiaceae bacterium; assembly: GCA_051649305.1. Taxonomy (GTDB): domain Bacteria; phylum Pseudomonadota; class Alphaproteobacteria; order Rhizobiales; family Beijerinckiaceae; genus JADCCX01. Next base: position 49,082 of record JBOFGV010000066.1, on the reverse strand, counting down.
AAAATAGCAGCTTGGGGGATGGTATTGCTGTTCATCAGGCCAACAATATCAGCCACAAGTTCCTGTGTTCGTTCAACGGCAAAAGACGGAATAAGGAGTGCTCCTCCAGCCAATCTTGCGGCGTTTATCTCATCTGCAAGAAGCTTGGCGCGTTCGCCATCTGCAAATTCAAAGCGATCTCGATCCCCATAGGTCGACTCGCAAATGACGATGTCAAATCCCATTGGCCCTACTGGATCCGGTTGCAGCAGTTTATGATCAGGTCCAAGGTCGCCGGAAAAAAGGATTCGCTTTGGTTTGCTGCCAGCCTCTCCCTGAACTTCTATTTCAATGGATGCCGAACCCAGAAGATGCCCCGCGTTCCACCATCTTGCGCGCATACCTGGCGCAACGCTTACCCAACTTTCGTAAGTGACGGGCTCCAGTAGATCGAGGGACTGTTGCGCATCCAGCACCGTGTAGATCGGTGTCACTTGTCCGAGGCCACGCCGCTTGTTTCGCCTGTTGAGGGACTCAACCTCGGTTTCCTGGATATGGCCGGAATCGGGCAACATGCAGCCAAGCAGATCGATAGTTGCTTGTGTTGTGTAGATCCTCCTTTTGAACCCGGCCAGCATGAGCTTGGGTATCAAGCCTGAATGATCAATATGCGCATGGGTGAGCAGCATGGCGTCAATCAGCTGCGGATCAAAAGGAAACGGCTCGTAGTTCAACTGCTTCAAGGTTTTTGAGCCCTGGAACATGCCACAGTCGATCAGCACGCGGGCGCTGTCTGACTGCAGCAAAAAACATGAACCAGTAACCGTTCCGGCAGCTCCATGAAAGCTCAGGACAAGAGGCATTGCTTGATCCGCAAAATCAATGCGACAGGAAAACAGGTATCTCGGATTCGCCCAGCATTGAATCCGTCACACCGCCCAGCACCATCTGCCGCCAGCGCGAGTGAGCGAACGCACCCATAACAATCATGTCTGCACCAACAAGCGTGGCGCGCTCGCGCAGCGCTTTGCCCGCATCACCATCAATGGCCTCTACGTTGACGACTGTAGCATCAATGCCATGCCGCGATAGATGGGGCGCAACTTCAGCACCTGGAACAAGCTTGGAGAGATCTTTCTCCTTAAGGACAGAGGCCAGTTCGACATACTCGGCACTCGTCAGCAACGGCATAGCGTCATTCAGCGCACGCGCAGCCCGTGCGGTGCCATCCCATGCAACAACAATGCGTTTGGCTTTAAAGGCGGCTATGCCTGTCGGAATGACCACAACAGGCCGGCCTGTGTGAAAGAGAAGCTCCTCGACCAAGGCTCGGCCCAGGGCAAAGTACTCAACTGGACTGTCAATAACTGTCAGATCATGAAGTCGTCCTTGCCTTGCTACAAGGTCTACGGCATCTGCCTGGTTGAGTTGAGCAGAGTGAACGTCATATCCAAGTCCAGATGATGTCAGTTGAGCTTGCAATGTTGTTTCGGCACTGTCGATACGCTTCTTTTCCTCGGCATTCGCTGGTGCAACAAGTGATCCGACAAACTGAGGCGCCAGACTATATGGCGGATCATAATGATGACCAAGGATACGGAATGTGATGTGCGACTGTGTCTTGTCAGCAAGTGACAGTCCATAGGAAACAGCCGACGTCAACTTGCCCTCTCGATCAGGTGCGAAAGGGACAAATACATTTTTGATCTGGTTGATTGGCATGGAAGGCTCCTGTGAAATGCCACTCCAACTTGCCTTCAAATGCCGGGACTGGTTTGAGCCACCTCAATTGCTGGCTGCCCCCAGCGCTCTGCGAACAGCAGGCACGAATTTAAACAGGTCAAAAAGTAGAACTGAAACAGCTCCTGCCATCACTGCGATGGTGACCTCTATCCGACCTGGGACATCAAACTTCAACATTGTCTGTAAAAATGGGAAGGTAATTGCGGCCCAAATTGCCCCCATCCCAAGGCAAGAAATGATCCAGAATGACAGGTGGCCTTTTGCAAAGAGCCTTGAAATAGTAAACCCTCGGGCACCATTGACCCGCACCAACGTCAGGTTTCCTGCTGTCAGTGTAATGAAAGCCAGTGCCCGTGCTATCCCATCGCTGCTGCCACCGTTCAAGGAGAACCAGTAAACCGCAAGCGTTGCAGCCAAAAGCAAACTTCCCTGCACAAGCCCAAGCATGATCTGTGAGGGTCCAACAATCGGATCAGCTGCATTGCGTGGTGGACGGGTCATGATGTCAGACTCCTCACCTTCGTTTTCGAAGGCGAGAGAGCAGACCGGATCGATTATCATCTCAGTCAGCACAACATGCACAGGCAGCATGACGGGTGGAAAACCAAAAAGCACAGGCAACAGCGCAAGACCAGCAATCGGGAGATGGATCGCCGTAATGTAGATCATCACCTTGCGAAGGTTATCGAATATTCTGCGCCCCAGTCGAATGCCAGAAACAATCAGACCGAAATCTTCCTTCAAGAGCACAAGATCGGATGCCTCCCGCGCAACGTCGGTTCCTCGCGGCCCGATCGCAATGCCGATGTGGGCAGCCTTGAGCGCTGGTGCGTCGTTGACGCCGTCCCCGGTCATCGCAACGATCTCGCCGTTGGCGGCAAATGCGGTCACGATCCTCAGTTTATGACTTGGCTGTACACGCGCAAAAATGCGCGTGTTCTTTACCGCTTCACGCAATGCTGTGTCGTCCATCTGGGAAATCTGGAGGCCTGTCAGAACACTGCATTGGCCATCAATTCCAGCTTCCCGTGCAATGGCCAGGGCGGTTGCCGGGTAGTCTCCGGTAATCATCGCAACCGCGACGCCTGCAGCTCTCGCTTCTTTGACAGCCGTGGGCACACTTGATCGCAGCGGATCCTCGAAGGCGATCAAGCCACGATACTGGAATTTGAACTTATCCAGCCGATCAGGCAAATGTGTGCCGTGATATTCGGCTGAGGCAACAGCGAGAACCCGCCACCCTTTCGCTGCGAGCAGGCTAACCTCGGGTTCAATGGCGGCATGAGAATCCTGCGCCATCACGCACAAGGAAAGGATCGTTTCTGGCGCGCCCTTTGCTGCAATAACATATCGGTCTTTTGCAACACGCCAGACGGATATCATGGCAAGAAACTCTGGCGTCAGGCCGTACTCGCGGACAAGTTCTTTTTTGCCGTTTTCCGGATCATGAACCAATGCCCCGGAAGTATGAACGGCACGGTCTAAAGGATCAATGGACAGGGAGCGGCTCGCAAGCATCGCGATGCGCAGTGTGGTCGCAGGGCCATCAGCCGGTCGGCCAGAACTGCAGAGATCAAACTGGTAGCCGGGCGATGTGATCCAGCGCAGACGCATTTCATTTTTTGTGAGAGTGCCGGTTTTGTCGACACACAACACAGTTGCTGCGCCCAGTGCTTCAATTGCGGACGACCGCCGTGCCAACAAGCCGATACGGGATAACCGCAAGGCACCCAATGCAAGAAAAATGGCAAGCACAACCGGAAACTCTTCCGGCAGCATCGCCATCGCCAATGCAATGCCAGATAGCGCGCCTTGAAGCCAATCGCCGCGGGTCAGTCCGTAAAACAAGACAAGTACTGAACTGACCGCAACGGCAAAAAACGCGAATATGCGCACGAGCTGAGTGACTGACTTTTTTATGACTGTGTCATCGCTTTTGATATCAGCCAGAGACCTGCCAATGTTGCCTGTTCTCGTCGCGCTTCCGGTGAACTGGACTTCCGCGATGCCATGGCCAGACACTGCAAGAGTGCCGGAGTAGACATGCGGTTGATCGTCTCCTCCCGGAGTCGGGGTTTCAACACTCCTGGCAAGGTTTTCGGGAAGCTTGCGAACCGGTACAGCTTCACCTGTAAGAACCGATTCATCAACCTGAAGCGCCTGTGCCACCTTGAGCACGGCATCTGCCGCGATCCTCTCCCCTTCGCCAATCAGCAGGATGTCGCCCGGTACAAGATCGCGTGCCGCTATTCGCTGCTCATGGCCATCACGCATAACCCGCGCCGTTGGCGAGGCCAGTGACTGCAGTGCCTGGATAGCCTTTTCACTGCGGCTTTGTTGAATGATAACGAGAAAAATTGTCAGGCCAGCAAAGCACGCAACCAACAGACTTTCCGCTTTCTCACCAATGGTCGCATAGATCAACGCTGCCGCAGCCAGCAGCAGAAACATCGGTTCCCTCATAACATCGAGGACAATCTTCAGCACTCCATGCCTCTGGTCCGTCGGAATTTCATTGGGACCAAAGTAAGCAAGAAGCGACTTGCTGTCCTCGGTCGAAAGACCTTGAATGACTTCCGCAGAGCCAGTCACCAAATTTCCCTCAGTAAGCACTGAATCAGGTTGCGATTTTTGGGGCGCATTCAGACTGAAATTTGCCTCAGCCATGAACATAAGTCCCGGGCGCGGGTCCCAGTTCAGGGTTTTCCTGATGAGGCCTCGATGGCCGCTCAACAAACGGACCAGCATTGGCACCAAGCCATTCAAACCACGCCGACCACCATGAGCCGTCGTGATAAGCGGCATTCCGCAGCCACTGGTCAGGATCGATATGCGGGTCATCCGACGACATTGTAGCAATGCGGAAATGACGGTCTTCTCTTGTAGGAGGTGAGATGATGCCTTGGTTGTGCCCGCCATTGGTCAGAGCGAATGTGATCGGCGAACTTGTCAATTGGTGCAGTTTGTAAACGGAACGCCAGGGCGCAACGTGGTCCCATTCTGTGCCAACAGCAAATACTGGCGTGCGAATATTCTGCAGATTGATTGTTTCACCATCGACGATGAAACGACCCTCGGCCAGGTCATTCCTCAGGTAGAATGCCCTCAGATATTCACTGTGCATACGGCCTGGCATCCGCGTGGCATCAGCCGACCATGCGGCCAGATCTGTCATTTTTTCCTGTTCGCCCAGCAGGTAGTGCCGGATCAGTCGAGACCAGATAAGATCATTGGAGCGAAGGAGATGGAACGTTCCTGCCATTTGCGAGGCTTCGAGCGCGCCTTGCTCCCACATCATGTCATCAAGAATCGCAAGCTGGCTCTCATCCACGAAGATCTTCAGTTCTCCTGCCTCAGCGAAGTCGGTCTGTGCAGCCAGGAATGTGAGTGACTGGAATCTTTCATCATGATCCCGTGCCATTGCTGCGGCTGTCACGGCAAGCAGTGTGCCGCCGATGCAGTAGCCAACACCATGCAGTTTTTTTGCTCCTGTGCGGCTCAACGCGGTTTCAATGGCCGGTATGACACCACCAGTACGGTAATCATCAAAACCAGTGTTATGATCCAGTGAAGTGGGATTGCGCCACGAAAGCACAAACACTGTGAAGCCCTCGTCAACGAGATGCTTGATCAATGAGTTTTGCGGCCTGAGATCCAGAATGTAATACTTCATGATCCAGGCCGGGACGATGAGGATTGGTTCAGCCCTGACCTTGTCCGTCGTTGGATGGTATTGGATGACCTCGGCAAGATGCGTGCGGAGCACAACCTTGCCCGGCGTCAACGCAACAGTCTTGCCTGGCTCAAAGGCCTCTGTCCCAATGGGTTTCTGGTGATACAGCGTGCGCTGCACGTCATCGAACAGGTACTGGGCACCCTGAAGAATATTGGCACAGTTGGTATCAATTGTTCGTCGCAGGACTTCTGGATTTGTCAGCGGAAAATTTGAGGGTGCCATCATGTCGAGCGCCTGCCTTCCAACAAAATGCAGAAGATCGAGATGGTGTTTTGTTGCACCATGGATGCCGCGCGTCGCATCATCCCAACAGCGTTCCATAGCCAGGAAGCTTTCGGCGTAGATTGCAAACGGCCATTGTTGCCAGCTCTCATGCCGGAAGCGCTTGTCATGCGGCAGCGAGCGGGCACAAGGGGTGCATTTTCCGCCGCCAGAAGCTGTATCCATCACCTTTTCAGTAATACGAAAAGCTTCTGCAAAGCTGGCCTGGGCAATCTCCGCCATTCTTCCGGGCGACGTTCCAAGATGGACTGCCCAGTCGAACCAGGCCTCTGCCAGACCCATGGGGGAAAACCCGCCTGACAGCCTTGCAAGAGCAGAATGCAAAATCCGGTCGCTCGGCGTCTCCAGTGTTATGGCCTGTTCAAAGGTATGGGATTGGGACGAAGGATTTTCGTTCAATGGCGTTATCAAGGGTGCTGTTTTCAGCGCTTGCTGATGGCGCCTCCTGCCTGAGGGAGTCTGCGTATCGGACATTTGCGGTGCTCCATTGACTGCTGGAGAACACTTTGCCGTTTGGCGCTGACGTTCGATTGACCTGCCTCAACCTCGGTTCTCATCAAACTGCAAGAGTGTTCACGGGCACGGGCTCTCAACAGTCAAATGGAGAAATCATATGTCAGCATCAAAGAGCGCAGGCACGTCTGGTCAGTCACCGTCAGACATCAGTTCAGTTGAAAGCATCACCCGCTCGATGCAGGGCGGCCTTGCGCAGGCCATGGAAATTCCAAAAAAGGTGATGGAAGCCAATCTTGATACAGGATCGGAACTTCTGACTTTCATGAGCCGTCGCATGAAAGCGCAGGCAGATCTTTTCAGCGGTGTCGGTCATTGCCATGACATGACTGAGGCAGCCGACATGCAGCGTAACTTCTGGGCGAAGGTGACGAAGGATTATACGGAGGAGATGAACCACCTCTCTGAGATCGCACGAAAGAATTTTGAAACCATGTCTGCTCTCATGTCTCCAAAGTCGGGCAGTGGTGGCCATCAAGGGAGAGCGATGTGAGAATTCCGCTCACATGGGTTCTCGTAGCTGATGGTGCGACAGCCCATATTTTCAGAACAACTGGCAAGAGTGGCGCACACCGTGCGCTGCTTCAACCTGTGCCTGGCGGGGTATTCCATCGATCAGACCCGGCTCATTTCGGACCGCGGCCCGGAAAGAATTTTTCAAGTGCCTTGCGCAATTCTGGTCATGGCGTGACGACCCATGAGAACCTGAAACGGCATGCAGAGGAAGAGTTCGTCGCAGTTGTGCTTGGCTGGATTGAAAAGCCAGAGAATCTTGCGGCTTTCGAAAACCTGATCATTGTCGCTCCATCAAGGGCCTTGGGTGAAATCCGCTCCGCAATGTCGCAAGCTCTTCTGGGGAGAACCCACCACGAAATTCACGGTGACCTGACGAAGTTGCCTGTCAAGGAACTGGAAGAGAGGCTACTGGCGAGCTTGGCGGGCATTGCTGCCGAGCACCGATACTCGCCCTGAAAACAGTTATCAAACCGGTTGAACCGCTCGTGGATTGCGGCCATTCTTCTATCGCCATCCAGTGAGCTTCAAATATGGAAAGTACCAACGACCCGTTCGGACATACCGATCAAAGATATGCCAGGATTCTTGCTTTGGCTGCGGATGCCATCATCTGCATTGACGATCTGCAGAGAATTGTTCTTTTCAACAATGGTGCCGAGGTCACCTTCGGCTTTGCCGCAGCTGAAGTGCTTGGCCATTCGATCGAAATTCTTATCCCCGAACGCTTCCGCAATGGCCACGCCCGTCATATCAGCAGCTTTTCAGCTGGCCCGCCGGCCGCAAGGCATATGGGTGATCGGCAGGCTATTTTCGCGGTCAGAAAATCTGGCGAAGAGTTCCCGGCCGAGGCGACCATCAGCAAGATCGCACTGGACAAGGGACATGTTCTCACGGTGGTTCTTCGTGATATTTCAGAGCGCTTCCATGCGGAGGAACGTCGTCGGCTGGATGCTGAGAAATTACGGCAGGCCTTGGTTGCAGGAAAGCTTGGCGGCTTTGAGCAGGGTTTTGCAACAAACAGGATGGTGCTCTTCGGTGACGCCCCAAGCATACTAGGCATTGGTAAAACTGAGTGTCATCGCGACGAGGTGATGTCATTGATCCACGAAGATGATCGTGGATTGGTCATGGAGGCAACACAGCATATTGCTGAAACAGGTCGCTTTGATCAAGAATATCGCATTCGAAAGCCTGACGGGACGGTGGCATGGATCAAAGGCATTGGCGTCATCGTCAGTGACAGCAAACAGCATCCCCATCTGTTCGGCACTGTTCAGGATATCACTCAGCAGAAAGAGATAAAACATGAGCTTGAACGGCGTGTGGCAGATCGGACAGAAGCTCTTCAATCCGAAATCAGCCACCGTGAAGAGACGCAAAAGCAGTTGGTGCACGCTCAGCGCATGGAAGCCTTTGGACAACTGACAGGTGGAATTGCGCACGACTTCAACAATCTGCTGACTGTCATCGGTGGCAATCTTGAATTGCTGCAGGATCAGGTAACTGGAGAAAGGCCAGAGCGACAACTCAAGCGAGCACTGGAAGCTGTTGGTATGGGTTCACGGCTGACACAGCGTCTTCTTACTTTCGCACGCCGCCGCGACCTTGAGCCGGAGGTTCTGAACCTCAATGATCAGGTCATCACGATGATCGATCTTTTGCGACGAACGATCGGCGAAACAATAACCATTTCATCGGTACTGTCTCCTGATCTAGGTCGAGTGAAAGCTGATGCCAGCGAGATCGAGAACGCCATTCTCAACCTCGCCCTCAATGCACGCGATGCGATGCCAGCTGGAGGCAAGCTGGTTATCGAAACAGCCAATGCCGTTGTCGATGCAGATTTTGTTACGGCCATTCAAGGCGACCAGATATCATCGGGAAACTACGTTCGACTATCGGTCGCAGACACGGGATCAGGTATGACGCCAGACGTCTTGGCAATGGCTTTCGAGCCGTTCTTTACAACCAAGGAACATGGACGCGGCACTGGTCTTGGCCTTGCAACAATTTACGGTTTTGCTCGCCAGTCAGGGGGATATGCAGCCATCGACAGCGAGATCGGATTGGGAACCACAGTAAACATCTATCTGCCACGGACAGATCAACCTTTGGTAGAAACAACCGATACGTTGAACAGGACCTCTGTTGCAGGCGAAAAGCGGATACTCGTGGTCGAAGACAACCCGGATGTCCGTGATGTTACAATCCAGCGTCTTGAGAAACTGGGGTATCAGATTCTTTCATGTGACAGCGGCCCGGCCGCTGTGGAACAGCTCAAGACTAATCCTCAATTCGATCTGGTCTTTAGTGACATCATGATGGCTGGAGGCATGTCAGGCTATGACCTTGCAGAATGGGTGAGCAAAAATCTTCCACTGACAAAGGTATTGCTCACATCAGGCTTCTCCGAGGAGTTTCTGAAGCGGAACGCCCATGGTTCAAACGCTTTGAAGGTTTTGCGCAAGCCATATGCAAATGGTGATCTCGCCAATGCGCTTCACGATATTTTCGGCGAGGGCCAGTAACCTCCTTATCAAGCCTGTTTGACATCACAGGCGAAGATATAACCCACCCCTCTGACTGTTTTGAGAAGGCGCGGGTTTTCGGGATCTGCCTCTATCTTCTTGCGCAGTCTCGACACCAGAGCATCGATCGATCGATCAAATGGTGTCCAGTCATGACCTTTCAGAAGATCCATAATTGTATCACGGGAATGAACCCTCTGCGGCCGGCGAGCCAATATCTCCAGCAGATTGAATTCAGCCGTCGTGAGTGGCAAAAGTTGATTGCTGGTCGAAATGACTTCGCGGCGGCCGAAATCCATCGTCCATTCTTCGAAAGAAAGCTTTTCGGATTTGGAATTTGAAACCAGGTGAGCAGGCTCGGCAATTCCCTTGCGACGCAGAACGGCACGGATGCGTGCCACGACCTCCCGAGGATGAAATGGCTTGGCAATGTAGTCATCCGCACCAAGTTCAAGCCCCACAACACGGTCAATCGTATCGCTTTTTCCGGTTATCATGACGATTGGAATGTCGTGATTGCTTCTGACCTCTCTGGCAAGGTTCAAGCCATTTTCACCGCCCAGCATGAGGTCGAGCGTTACAAGATCGATATGTCCTGCCGATAACATGGCTTTCATCTGAGCGCTGTTGGTCGCTTCGCTTACCCTGAACCCCTCAGGTTCAAGACAATCACGCAGCAATTCCCTGATTGCAGGATCATCATCAACCACAAGGATATGTTGCGAGTTCTGGTTGGTCATCGGTCTTTCAATACGTCAACAAGGACATCGTTACACATTGTTACAGAACACGACAGGATTATGCAAAGCCGTCGAATACCTGTGCGCTTCAGGGCGTCAATTGATCTTCGTCAACTGACGCTCACCAAGGGAGAACACGGCCATGTTAGACGTCCTTGCCCAGCAAACCGCACATCAACCTGCAATGCCCTTCCGGGCTGATGATCAGTCAGCAGCTCAGTTCTTTGCAACGCGTTGCCCACATCAACCCGGGTTGCGAAAAGTAGCGGCAAACGAGACGCTTTGGTGTGAACGTGAGGAGCGTACTCATATCTTCATTGTAAGATCCGGTGCAATTTGCTTCTCACGCATGCTGCCAGATGGAAGACGCATTGTTCTCGGCTTTGCCTATCCGGGTGATATCATTGGCATAGGCTCTGATATTCACTGCTGCGATGCACAGACAGTGCAAACAACCCGTCTTGAGGCGATACCTGCGGCCTCTTTCAAACGCGCGGTTGTTGAAGACCCAAGCCTTGGCAAGCAGGCAACAGCAGCTGTCACTCATGCACTTGATGCGGCCTATCAGCATGTCGTGGTGATCTCGAAGCTGTCGGCCAATGAGCGTCTGGCGAGCTTTCTGATGGCGTTGTCTGACCGCAATGAGCGGTATGGCTTGAGCCCGTTGAGCGTTTTGCTGCCGATGCGCAGGGTTGATATTGCCGACTTCCTTGGTTTGACCATCGAGACGGTAAGCCGGACATTCACGATCTTCCGGAACGCAGGCCTGATTGCGATGGATCAAGCCAACATCATAATCTTCAAGGATATTCGTAAACTTCGTGCTCTTGCTTCCGGCGAGGGACATGACATCTGACGCCAGGAGCGGAGGACATCATTGATCACAGAAGCGAGCCAAGGTTTCTTCAGGGTTGTGATCGGTTGTTATAGCCATCGTGAAAGGCTCTGGGCAGCCCGAGGTGAGCTGCTCGCAAACGGCCTTAATGATAGCCAGATATGCTCCTTCGGGTCTCACAGCGCATTGATCGTCGAGGGTGATACACTCTCCAACGGTACAACTGGAGAAGAACGCAATTACCGAGGTCTCAGCTATGAAATTCGCCTGGTGCGAGACCTCACAATACATGTGTCATCAGCTGCCCTGTTTGACCGTCTGTGGCCCTCGCCTGATCCTGATGCAGGTACTCTCGCGCACTGGATGACGACGACCCAGTCTGGCATTCTCTGGAGCAAGCTTCAACAGGATTGCCCTTTTCTGATGGTCAGCAATCATACTGCCCAGCAACAGGTGATGTGCTCGCAGATACTGTTGCTCCACAGCCCAACAGTCGTTCAGGCCTTTAACTTCGCAGTTTGAGCTGTGGAGTTTGGACATGGTGAACAAAGACAAGAAGCGGCCGCGAAATGCGACCGCTTCTTGAACCGTACAGTGCAGTTGCTAGCCGATTGAAATACGGTCAACAACAGCTGTCACACCGGGTGCTGCCCAGGCAGTGCGTTCGGCAAGTTCACGCTCGAACCAGGCCTTGACCTTTCCATCCAGCGTTACTTTGCCGTCGTCAACCGAAACGCGGATGCTGCTCGACTCGATTTCGGCACTGCGCTTCAGCGCCTTCTCGATCCGGGACTTCACGTCTGCAGCCTGCACCCTTGGCTTCATGGTGATTGAATTGGTGATGCCGGTGACGCCAGATAGGCGTTTGACGGCATTCTCTGCATCGGTGCGTTGATACCACCAATCCACTTGGCCGCTCAGAGTGACCCAGCCGTTTTGTACACGCACCTGGATGCGGTCTTTTGGCAAGGTCGTATTCCAGGAGATGACATCCAGAGCACGCTTTGCAATCTGGTCATCGGCCGTTTTCTTGTCGCTGGGATAGCGCACCTCAATCTCCTGAGCGACGCCGTGCACGCCAGATACCCGCTTGACTGCCCTCTCTGCCGCAATCTTCTCGGCATAGCTGCTGACATGACCTGTGAGCGTGATGACACCGTCTTCAGCAACCACTCCGATGTGTGCTGCATTCACACTGGGATCCCACTCGAGTTCATCCAGAACTGCCTGATGCAATGATCTGTCACCCATGATCTTCTCCTTCATGTTGTGCGGTTCGCCGCCCAGCCCAACGACACCGCAATCCAACAATGGACGAGCAAACAGTCGCTGATGCTGATCTTGATCAATCGGATGGTGTGCTGAACAGCTATTTTGATCCTGGAGTCCAGGAGCAGAGTGATGCCAATCTTTATCGCAGGCCTTGTCTATTTTGGGATTGTGTTTGGGGCAGGCTTCGTCCTGGGTGTTTTTCGTGAGCTGGTTCTGACACCGGTATATGACAAGACGGCCGCAGTTCTTATTGAATCACCATTCCTGATTTTAGCCATCATAATTGGAGCGTGGATTGCCGTACATCGCAGGGCGATTGGCCAAAGCAGACTGTCGCTTTTCTTGGTTGGCCTCATTGGACTTGTCTTGTTGCAAGTCGCGGATTTTGGCGTTGGCCTCGGGCTGCGAGGGATCACCATTCAGGAACAGCTCGATTATCTCAAAACCACTGCTGGACAAATCTACCTTGGGCTTCTGGCAATTTTCTTGATCATGCCTATGATCGTTGGGCCATTCAGTCGCCCTGCTCAGGATCACAGCAAGACGCACCAGTCATTGGACAGCACCTCAGGTTGATTTTTGCTGCCATCTAAAAAATGAAGTGGCCAGTTGAGAAACTGGCCACCCTCACAACTGTTATGACCCCTTGTACGTGCCGGACAAGAATGCCGTCTTTCAAGCAGCCGCCTTTATCTCCACCTTTTGTGCTTTGGCCTCAGCAATGGCAGGTACAGGAATTGATATCGTCAAAACACCGTTCTTGAAGTCAGCCTTGACAACCTCTGGTTCCACTTCAAAGGGCAACTGGACGCTGCGCGAGAATGACCCGTAGGCGCATTCGAAGACATGTCGTTCAGCAGTTTTGTCTTCCTTTTCCACCTTTTTGTTGCCCTTGATGGTAAGCATGTCATCCTCAACCAGCAGTTCGACGTCCTGCAGTTCCACACCCGGCAGCTCGGCCGTAATCTCCAGTGTCTTGTCTTTCTGGACGATATTGATTTTGGGTGCGATGGCTTCCTGCTGCCAGGTGACAGAAGGGAGGGTCAAGGATGGAAGCGATTTGCCGAAACTCTCAAAGGCACGATCAATCTCCTGACGGAGATTGTTGATTGGGTCTGTTGTGCCATTGGTGTTGGATGCCCAGAGACTGGGCAGGAATGAACGAAAGCTCATGACTGGCTTACTCCTTCTGGTTTGGTTGGTGTGCAGTCGGCCAGGGACATTTCACCTGTCCTGCACCAACACTGTAATTCGTGAGACGCATCCTGTTTTGATCAGCATCAAAGAAACGCTGACAGCGGTCTAACCTTTGCCACCAGACGGTCGGCTGTAAGCCCACAACCAATCCTCGCACCGAGCAAACCGTGCAGCCATACGGCGGCAGCTGCTGCTTCGAAGGCTGGCATTCTTCCAGCGAGATGTGCGCCAACCAGGCCTGAGAGAACATCGCCTGAACCTGCTGTGGCAAGCTCAGGGCCTGCATTCGTATTGATTGCGGCGCGACCATCCGGTGCCGCAACGATTGTATCCGCTCCTTTGAAAACAATCACTGCATTAGAAATGCGCGCGGCAGCGCGGGCCTTTTCAACCTTCGACTCCCGAAGTTCTGCGGAGAGCGTCGCAAAGCCAGCTTCCTGCGCCACCACGGGTCCAAACAGACGAGAGAACTCACCCCCGTGTGGTGTCATCACACACTCTGGATATGGTTGTGCCACATCACGGAACGTGTCCAGATGACCAGTCAGGCTTGTCAGTGCATCTGCATCAACCACGAGCGGAAGGGCCCGTCTTCTGGCAGCAAGGACCATCGCCAGCGTGTTAGAACCAACACCCGCCGCTGGACCTATCACAACGGTTGCAGCCGGATTTCTGTCCAGAATTTTCTCAAAACTACCCAATGATGAAGCTTCATGCAGCATGACTGCCGTTACATGCGTCGCATGGATGCGTAACGCGTCTTTGTCGCCGACAATCGTAACCACTCCTGCACCGCAATTCAGTGCGGCTGTTGCAGCGAGGCGGGAAGCACCAGTCTGAAGTTCAGACCCGCTGACAACAATGCAATGCCCCCGCGTATGCTTGTGTATGTCACGGGAGGGTGCCGGCAGAAACTTGCTCCAAAGGTCAGGCGAATTGGAAAGGAGTGGCGGGTCAATATCAGTCATTGCCCATTCCGCCACCTTCTTCAGCCTAGACCATGATGTCCTTGCGCATCCTGTCAAAGTCATCCTTCGTCAGGTCGCCCTTGGCGTAGCGCTCTTTCAGCACCTCAAGTGCGTTTGGCTTGCCGGACACAGGGCTGGAGCGTTTCATCAAATAGGTGGCTAGCAAAACTGCCAGACCGATCAAGGCAGCATACCAAACGAGATGCATCACAACATGCACCGCAAAGTATCCGTCGCTCCATCCAGCTGACCAATTGGGCCAATTCATCATGACACTCTCCTTTGTGGACGCGTTTGAATGTGCCACGCAGATTTTCGGGTGTGTTGATGTTAATCAAGCGCAGCGGTCATCATCTTTTCAATCGCCGCATGTGTGCCAGCAGATTATCGATCTCGCGGGGTGTGAGCGTGAATTCCGGCATTGCATTGTGCCCCGTCACCATGCCTTCCGCAAAACCTTCCTCGAGATCCTCAAGCTTGTACTTGCGGGCGATAGACCGCAAAGAAGGTGCCTTTTTGTTTGGACTGGCTCCCGTACCACCGACTGCATGGCATCGGCTGCAGTTCTCCACTGCAAAGGCCTGCCCTGCACGTGGATCGGATGCACGACCCCGCGCGGTCGAGGCGAGGAAAATCGCGAACGACGCCAGAATGACGGCAGCCCAAATCACGAACTGATGACGGGTCATGCTGGCCTCACAGCAACAATTTTGTAAGTCTCAAGTTCTCCGTCGGAATCGCGTATGGAGACATATTCTCCAGGCGCAAATACGTGATCACCAAAGCGAAAACCGGCTTCATCATCTGAGTGGGTACGAGCATCATAATCAAAACCCCAGGTCGCTCCTTTGTTTCCCCCGGCGCGATGCACCAGCAAGCCATGCCTTGTCTTCTCGTCACCCCAAAATCGATGAACAATGCAGTCATTCTTCTTCTTGTGCCAAGTTCCTGGATCAATGTGACCTTCGTGATCAAGCGGCGCCGTAAACTCGTAGCCATGTCGCATGGACCCTTCGGGAAAATCTTTCGTCCGGGCGAGGTGGAGTGTGATCTTCATAAACTTTGTCTGTGTCATCAGTGGTCCGTCCTTCCAGTGTGGGCAGAGTGCCCCAGCGAAAGTGCCATGCCTTGATCTTCATCAAGGCGATCATGGCTTGTCAGTGCAATATGTTGCCATCGAAACAAGCAAGGAGACCTGCAATGACCTCTAATGTTGGAGCACTTGATCGTATTGCGCGCGTTGCTCTGGGCCTGGCTTTGATAGCGTTCGCTCTGGGCTATATTTATCCGGCGACTGGCTGGAACTGGGTAGGATGGTTCGGTGCAGTGCCGCTGCTCACGGCATTTATCGGCTACTGTCCGGTGTATTCGCTGTTAGGTATCTCAAGCTGCGGTGTCCAACGCAGCTAGTCGCTATAGATGTGACAGCAAGGCTGATGGTCGAGGCTCGTCCGCCTCGGCATCGCGGCTACGCACTGGGTGCGCTTCTCTTCTAGACTGGCGTGCGAATTCAGTCATGCATGACGAATTTTTGGAGAACTAAGATCTTGTGCGTTACGGCCGATGCTCATTGTTCCGCATCATAAAGAACCTGTCTTTCTTCTTCAAAAGCAATGTTCATCACACCGCGCGGAGTTCTCATGACTATCAGATCTGTCGCTATCTCAGCCACAGCTGCCCTGCTGATCATATCCTCACCGGTCTTGGCTGGCCCCTTTCGCGATGCGGAATCCGAGATAGCTGCAGCTTATGCGGACTATCGGACGGCTCTGTTCCAAACCAACCAGAACAATCGAGCGGCGACTGAGGCAGCATTGTCGTCCTTTCGCACAAAATGGTCAGCCATGGCATTAAAGTGGAAGTCGACTCCGCCACCTCAATATGCAGATGACGTGGCGTTTGAAAGCACGATTGAAACTGTTACCAAACTTGCTGACGAAGCGACTGCGCTGGCCTCATCAGGAAATCTTTCCAAGTCGCACGATGTGCTTGAAGGCATTCGCGATGCACTTGGTACCTTACGCGCCCGCAATGGGATCGTGTCTATTTCCGATCGCATGAATGCCTATCATGCACATATGGAACATGTTCTGGAGCACAAGTATGACACTTTGGCAGAGCTCAGCGACGATGTCGCAATCCTGTCATATCTCGCGGCTGAGATTGGAGCCAATCGCCCGCAGAATGTAGATTCGTCATCGTTTGATCAGGCCTTGCGAGCTGTAACAACTTCCATCGCAACCCTGAAAGCTGCAGTCAGATCAGGTGATCCTGCTGCAGCAGACGGTGCAAGGAGAGGCCTCAAAGGCCCTTACTCACGGATGTTCATCCGTTTCGGTTGAACCATGATTTGAGTTTAGCCTGTACGGTGTCCGCCTGTCGATTGACAGGTTTATTCCGACAATTCCCAACCCAAAACTCACACAACAACCTTCCGGTAGAGATGCCATGTGGCGTGTCCAAGAATAGGCAGCACCAGCAGCATGCCAAGAAACATTGGTACCAAAGCGACAAGCAGCAAGCCCGTTACGATTGCACCCCAGAACAGCATGACAGGAAAGTTGGTCATAACGCCTTTGACCGACAGGATAATTGCCGAAATGAAGTCCTCATCCTTGATCAGCAAATGCGGGAATGAGAAGACTGATATGGCAAAGGCTACAATCGCGAAAACGGCTCCTACTGCTGTACCCAACAACAGGAAAGTGATCACAGCAGATCCGAACATGGCATCAAGACCCATGGTCATCGGGTTCACAGGTTTGAGACCAAAATTCAACGCGTAGATCAGCAATGCGACGCGCACCCAGAACAGCAGAAGCACTGTCAGCGCAAATCCAAGCATCATGATCTGTCGTCCAGACTGCCTGCGGATCGTTCCCAGAATGATAGGGAAAGACAGAGGAAGCCCTGCTTCCAACCGGCGGCTTACTTCATACAGTCCGACAGCGGCAAAGGGACCAATGAGAGCGAAGCCCATGACAAGTGGCAGGATCGCCATGTACTGCTCAAACCACCATGCAAGACCAATCAATGCGGTGCCGCCAAGCGCGTAGAACAGGCCGAAGAACAGGCCATAGGCGGGTGCTGCAGCGAAATCAGCAATGCCTGCCTTGAGGCTGTCGAAGACATCGGAGATCGTGATTGAGCGGACTGAGGGTACAGGCGTTCCGGATTTAAGGGTGCTTGTATCGGCATTTGAGTTCATGGCCTTCTCCCTTCATTTTGCTTCTGGCAGATCATCATCGGCTATTGCCCGCCAACCTGCTCCTTCGAGGTCTTCGAATTGTCGGGCCCGCAATGACCAGACAAAACCGACCAGACCGAGCCCTCCCAGAAGCAGGGCAAGAGGAAGCAGATAGGCGAGAATATTCATAGGGTAACTCCCTTCCTATTCTGAATCCGCAATGCGTTGAGCGTTACGATCACCGATGAGCCAGACATCGCGAGCGCAGCAACAAGCGGGGTCGCATAGCCCGCAATGGCGAGAGGGACTGCGATGGCATTGTAGACCACGGCAAGCCAGAGGTTCTGGACCATCAGACTGCGCGCTCGTCGGGATATCGTCACGGCAGCAAGCACCGGTGCCAGGCGTGCTCCAAGGAAAACAGCATCGGCTGCTGCCTGCGATATGTGAACAGCCGTAACAGGCGAGATGGAGACATGCGCAGCAGCAAGGGCGGGCGCATCGTTCAGACCATCACCCACCATCATCACTTTGTGGCCTGCTGCCTTCAACGTTTCGATCCTGCGAATCTTGTCAGCAGGCGTGAGGCCAAACGCAAAAGACTCGATCTCCAGTGCGCGTGCCGCATGCGAAACGGCGGTCTCACGGTCACCTGAAAGTATTTCTATTTTCAGACCGAGACTCTTCAAATGCCTGATTGTTTCAATCGCATCCGTGCGTAAAGCCTGCTCGACAGCAAAGATGACAACACGGTCACCATTGTGGAATGCCATCAGCGAAGCGTTGGGGTAGCGCGCTGCGACAGAAGCGGCTTCAGCACCAGCGTTGCAAGCATCTGGCTTTCCGAGAAAAAGGATTTGGCCGTCAACGGTTGCACGCACGCCCAGCCCCGGTTCTTCGGTGGCTTGCAACGGAGCTGTCGCGCCGCTTGCCTCGACAATTGCTTGCGACAGTGGATGGCGACTGCAAAGCGCAAGTCTTCCCGCAAGCTTCAGATCACAAGGCTCAATATCCGCGGCATTTGCGAGTTGGGGACTGGGCAAGGTGAGCGTACCGGTCTTGTCAAAAACGACTGTGTCAACCTCCGCAAAACGCTCCAGTGAGTCTCCCTGGTTGAGCAGCACCGAACGGCGGAACAAGGCCCCCGCAGCCACGACCTGAACGGCAGGCACAGCCAAACCCAAGGCACAAGGGCAAGTGATGATGAGCACCGTGATCGCAATCACCAGCGCCTTCTGCCAAACCAGTCCGAAGACAACCCAGCCGATAAAAGTCAGCAGCGCTGTTGCATGGACCAGTGGTGCGTAGAGTTGTGCTGCGCGATCCGCGAGGAGGAGGTGTTGCGACTTGCTCGCTGTCGCTTTCTCGAGGAGTTGGTTGACTTCATCAAGAAGTGTTCCGGCGCTGGCTTTCGATACCCGGATTTTAAGTGTGCCAGAGATGTTAAGCGTGCCAGCGTAAACCATCGAACCTTCGCTGACTGACGCGTAGTCCGTTTCGCCTGTCACAAGGCTTTGATCGATTTCTGATCGACCTGATGTGATCTCGCCATCGACTGACACCCGCTCACCCGGGCGAACCAGTACCATATCACCGGGGCTGATCGCAGCGATGGGTACCTCGCTGACTTCCTTGTCTGAAATGAACCTGAACGCAGTTTCGGCCTTTAGTGCCGCAAGGTTACCTGCAACAGCGCGCGTCTTCCTGCGCATAGTCTGATCGAGATATCGCCCGATCAGGAGAAAGAAAATCAGCATCACAGCACTGTCAAAAAAGGCGTGCTCTCCGTGGTTCAATGTTTCCACGACAGACATGGAAAGGGCGAGAAGGATGCCAAGGGTAATAGGCACATCCATATTGACTTTCCGGACCTTCAACGCCCGGATGGCACTCTCGAAGAAGGGTTGACCGGCATAGGCTGCAGCAGGAAGTGCAATGAGTGCCGAAAGCCAATGGAAGAAATCGCGCGTTTCCGGATTGATGTCACTGACGTTGCCTGACCATACTGATACAGACAGCAGCATGATATTCATGGCGGCAAAAGCAGCGACGCCAAGAAAGCGCAACAGGCGTCTTTCCTCATCAGCTTCTTTGGTTTCTGCCTGTTTGGCTACAAATGGATAGGCGCGAAAACCGAGAGCTGCGACAGCCCCCATGATGCGATCGGGTGACACGATGCCCTCTCGCCATTCCACCCCCAGACGCTGGTTCGAGAAGTTGACCCGGGCCGTGATCACGCCAGGCAATGCCATCACTGCGCGCTCGATTGAGGCCATGCAACCGGCGCAGCGCATTCCTTCCACAGCAAGCTCCAGTGAAGCAATGCCATCCTTCTGATGTCGGACAAAAATGGAAAGATCGCGCACTGCAGAATTCATGGGCGGCCTTCCGTCAGGACAACACGGTTGCGCGACACAAAAAGACGCTCACCATTTCGGCCTGCTTCAACAATCAGCGTCCATGCTCCCGGTGGAATGTCAGCAAACTGCGTGACATATTTGCCAGGCCTTTCCTCAATCAATGAAGCATTATGATCTGCACGGGTGAGTGCTGGATGCGCAAGGCGCGCCTTGGCCTCAAGTCCGGTTACCGGAACACCTGAACGGTCCACAAGAAAGAGGCTGACCGGCGCTTCTGCGCCTTTCAGTTCAACCGCAATGTCAGCTTTCCATCCCCGTTCTGACTGCTGGCGCATCGCCATGATTTCTCCGTTCATGGCCTGACTGGCGACATAGCCATTCTTCACGTCGAGACCGGGCATAGTACGGATAGCCAGTGTCATCATCACAGCATTCACAAGCGCAATCACCACGAAGAAACTGATAAAGGCGACAAGAACAAACCGACCGGTTATCGGCCTTGCGCTCCGGGCAGGCACAACGTGAGGTTCAGTTACTTCAAGCGGCATGATCAGAACTCCGCAACATGTCATTCTCTATGTCCTGTTCATGGCCCGAAAAAATTATCGCGGGCGTGAACAGTTTCGCCCATGAAAAGATCAGACGCCTTGATCGAGATCAGTGACGAAGTGCCCGAAACAAGTCCGCGCGGCATAGTGACAAGCATGCGCACTTCGTGCGTCTGGTCTGGCCCCACCTCGACAACCGCACGCCAGTCGCTGGTCGGCGTTACACCGACAAGTTCAACCTGCGCGCCGACGGGAGATTCGACAGTGAGGACGAGCTGGCGACTGTCTGGCCTTTTGTTGGCCAGACGTACTGTGTAGGCGTTTCGGATACTGCCATCTCGCAAGGTCACAAACATGGGGCTGCGATCGTGGATGACACTGATGGTCACTGTTGCGCGGGTCGCGAGCTGAAAGACCATTGCACCACCCACGACAGCCAGAATGGATGCGTAAAGAACCGTCCGGGCGCGCACGGGCTTGTAATGTGTCGTCTCGCCTGCGGCACGGGCCTTGATGTTGTCATCGGTATCATAACCGATCAACCCGGCTGGTCTGCCGACCTTGCTCATGACGGAATCGCAGGCATCAATGCACAGGCCGCACTGGATGCAGCCGAGTTGCGAACCGTCCCGAATATCAACGCCGGTGGGACAAACCGCGACGCATTGATGACAGTCAATACAGTCACCTGCTGCCTGGCCGGTGACCTCCTGCTTGCGTGCCTCTTTGAGAGACATGCGCGGTTCACCGCGATCATACCGATAGGAAACATTGAGAGCATGTTCATCTGTCAGGGCCGCCTGAATGCGTGGCCAGGGGCACATGTAAAGGCACACTTGCTCTCGCAGATGGCCCGCAAGAACATAGGTCGTGAAGGTGAGAATGGCGATCCAGAGATAGGCCGTATACGGCGCTGTTCCCGTAGCCAGACTGTAGACAAGGGTTGGTGCGTCACTGAAGTAAAGCACCCATGCGCCGCCAGTCCACCAGGCGATCATGAGCCAGACAGTGTGCTTGGCAATCTTGAGGCTCCAGGTTTTAGACCCCCATGGCGCAGCATCGCGCTTCATTCGGTCACGCCGATCCCCTTCGATCAATCGTTCAACCTGAAGGAACAGGTCTGACCATACAGTCTGTGGACAGGTGTATCCACACCAGATGCGTCCAGCGACAGAGTTCAGCAGAAACAGCGTCACTGCTGCAAGGATCAGCAGGCCTGTGAGATAGTAGAATTCCTGCGGCCATATCTCGATGAAAAAGAAGTAGAACCGACCGCGTTCGAAATCGATAAGGACGGCCTGATTGGGAAGATTGGGCCCGCGATCCCACCGGACAAAGGGGAGCAGATAATAGATCCCCAACGTCACAATCAGGACAGCCCATTTGGTCTTTCTGTACGTCCCGGACACCTTTTGGGGATAGACCTTGGGCGATGGCGCAAAGAAAGGGATATCGGCCTGATCCGCAGGATGGTTCACTGGCCGCCACCGAAACTGTGGACATAGATCGTCAAGGCTTTGATTGTCATTGGGTCAAGCCGATCCTTCCATGCGGGCATAACGCCCGCCCGGCTGTTGCGGATCATCTCAGCTATGGCCTTGTGGTCGGAACCATAGAGCCAGATGGCATCGGTAAGGTTAGGTGCCCCCAGTTCCTGATTGCCCTTGCCAGCATCACCATGACATGCGGCGCAGTTGGCGGCAAAAAGTGCCTTGCCTTCATCGAGCTTTGCGCCAGGTTCGGTTTTGAGGCCGCTGAGGCTGCGCACATAGTCTGTCACGGTATCAATCTCACTGGCTTTAAGGATACCATCCTTGCCGCCAAACGCGGGCATAACGGATTGTCGCGTGTCGTTGTTGGCGGTCCAGCGAATGCCGTTGAGCAATGTTGTATGAATCTGATCAAGCGTTCCACCCCAGATCCAGTCGTCGTCGTTCAGGTTGGGGTAGCCACCCTTGGCACCACCGCCACCAAGACCATGGCATGCAGCGCAATTGTCTCCAAAAGCCGCCTTTCCCTGCGCCATTGCAATCCGAAACAGGTCTGGTTTGGCCTTGATTTCGGCAAGTGAGGCTTTCTCGAGACCAGCCGCCTGTGCGGCCCGCGCCCTGGCAAGAGCGTTCAGTTCAACCGCAACGTCAGCACGGGACGAGTAGCCCAGCGCGCCGCGTGCGTAGTCCGTTGCCAGTGGCCATGAGGGGTAAAGGATCCAGTAGCCCACGGCCCAGGCAATGCACAGGTAGAATGTCCAAAGCCACCAGCGCGGCATGGGCGTTTCCAGCTCCTTGATGCCGTCCCAGTCATGGCCAGTCGTTGCTGTGCCACTGATCTCATCAACATGTTTATTGGCGTCGTTGTCCATCTTGCTATCTCAGTCTTCCTGCAACGGCATGGCTGCAGCCTGATCAAATTTGGCTTTGTTTGATGGCCAGAAGGCATAGATCGCCATGCCGCAGAAAATGGCCATGAAATAAAGAAGGCCCGCTGATTGGGCGATATGTGCGAGGAACGCATAGGTCTCGATCATGTTGTAAATCCTCAGCGCAGGTTGGCCTTGTTGTCGTAGAGTTTGATATCCACCATGGTCCCAAGAACCTGGAGGTAGGCAATCAGCGCATCGGCCTCGCTGATCATTCTGGCGTTACCATCAAAATTCCGAACCTGAGCCTTTGGGTAGCGTTTCAGGAAATTGTCCGCCTCAGGATCGTCAGGGTTCACCTGCGTCTTGATGTCGGCGCTGGCCTTTTCGATTTGCTCCGGTGTGTAGGGCACTCCTATCGCGCGGTTCGCGCGCATGTGCTGTGCCGCCGCAGCCAGGTTCAATTCCTGCTCCGCAAGATGGGCGTAGGAAGGCATGATGGATTGCGGAACAAGCGCTCGTGGATCATTGAGATGGGCCAGTTGCCACTCATCAGAGTATTTGCCGCCGATACGCGCGAGATCAGGGCCAGTGCGCTTGGAACCCCACTGGAACGGGTGATCGTACATGCTTTCCGCCGCCAGCGAATAATGGCCATAGCGCTCGACCTCGTCACGCAACGGGCGGATCATCTGGCTGTGGCAGTTGTAGCATCCCTCCCGGACGTAGATGTGCCGACCGACAAGCTCAAGCGGCGAATACGGACGCACGCCTTCGACCTTTTCGATCGTGCTTTTCAGATAGAAAAGCGGGGCAATCTCGACCAGTCCGCCAATCGAGACCACCAGCAAAATACCGATGATCAGGAAGATTGAGTTGGTCTCGATGATTTTGTGTTTTTTCCAAAGGGACATGCGGAAATCTCGTTATGCTTTCGGATTGAATTTCTGTTTACTCAGCAGGAAGGAGGCGTGCCTGCGGACTGGCAGCCTGTTCAAGTTCATCACCAACCTTGATCGTTTTCCAAACGTTGAAAACCATGATCAGGGCTCCTGCGAGGAACATGCCTCCGCCCATGGCACGAATGACATAGAAGGGTTTCATGGCGGCCACGGTCTCGATGAAGGAATATTCAAGGAAGCCGAGCTGGGTATAGGCCCGCCACATCAGGCCCTGCAGAATTCCAGAGACCCACATCGACGTGATGTAGAGAACGATCCCAAGGGTCGCGAGCCAGAAATGCCAGTTGATCAATTTCATCGACCACATCTGCTTGCGGTTCCACAGCCATGGAACAAGACAATAAATTGCTCCGAAGGACACAAAGGCATTCCAGCCCAAGGCACCTGAATGAACGTGGCCAATGGTCCAGTCTGTATAGTGCGACAGTGAGTTGACGGCCTTGATGGACATCAGAGGCCCTTCAAAAGTCGCCATGCCGTAAAATGCCACAGAGACAACCAGCATGCGCAGGACCGGATCTGTCCTCAACTTGTCCCAGGCGCCTGACAGCGTCATCAACCCGTTGATCATGCCTCCCCAGGAAGGCATCCACAGCATGATGGAAAAGGTCATGCCCAATGTCTGCGCCCAGTCGGGCAATGCAGTGTAGTGAAGGTGATGCGGACCTGCCCAGATATAAAGAAAGATCACGGACCAGAAATGCACGATTGAAAGTCGGTAGGAATAGACCGGCCGCTCTGCGCGCTTGGGGATAAAGTAGTACATGATGGCGAGGAAGCCGGCCGTCAGGAAGAAACCGACTGCATTGTGGCCATACCACCACTGGAACATGGCGTCCTGCACACCACCCCAGATGATATAGCTTTTGGAGGAGTAGGGCGATATTGGCACTGCAAGATTATTGCCGATATGCAGCATTGCTACTGTCACAATGAACGCAAGGTAGAACCAGTTGGCCACGTAGATATGCGGTTCCTTGCGCTTCCATAGGGTTGCCAGGAAGACCAGCAGATAGGTTACCCAGATGACAGTGAGCCAGATATCCGCATACCACTCGGGTTCGGCGTATTCTTTGCTCTGGGTGATGCCGAGCAAATATCCAGTGCCTGCAATGACAATGAAGAACTGGTAGCCCCAGAAGACAAACCATGGCGCAAGATCGCCTGCGAGACGTGCCCGACATGTCCGCTGCACAACGTAGAACGACGTTGCAATGAGGACATTTCCACCAAAGGCAAAAATCACTGCTGATGTGTGCAGCGGTCTCAAGCGCCCGAATGCCAGCCAGGGCAGATCGAGATTGAAGATCGGATAGGCGAGCTGCAGTGCCAGAATCAGGCCCACGCTAAAGCCTGCTATTCCCCAGAAAAGGCTTGCTATCACACCATAGCGGACAACCTCCATGTTGTAGTTTGGCTTGCCATTGATCTCTTGTGGAGGAGCTTCGGAAGGTCGGTCAAAATAGCGATTGAAAATCGCAAAAATCGATACGACACAAGCTGCAGCACCGAGATAAGCATGGAATGCAAACTCAGATTCTTCGGTTCTGGCTGCAACCAGCAAACACATAAAAGCGAGCAAAGCAAAGATCAGGGGTAATAGCGTTTCGCTGGCAGTCATGGACTTGTTGTCCGGTTGCCCAGGTATGGCTTGCATGGTGCTTCTCTTGAAAACTGCTGGACTTTGAACGGGTTGACTTCAGCAACGAGCGTTAAGGGTGAACAGGGACTTGGAATTGATCCAGATCAACTCTGACCAAGGCAGGTCTTTGCTTACTGCGCCATATCAATCACAACACGTCCGGTGATTTCACCGCGCCTCAGTCTCTCAAGCGTGCTGTTGATGCCTGAGAGAGGTACAACTGAGTAATGTGCTTTTACCTTGCCTTCAGCAGCAAATTGCAAGGCCTCAACCAGGTCCTGCCGGGTGCCGACGATAGAGCCACGTACTGTGATACGTTTGAGAACAGTATCAAAGATTGGCATAGCAAACCGGCCCGGGGGTAGTCCGACGATGGCCATCGTGCCTTTTCTGCGCATCATTCCGAACGCCGTGTTGATGGCATCTGGACTGACTGCTGTCACCAATACACCATGCACGCCGTCAATGGCTTTCTGGATAGCTTCTGCCGGATCGACATGGGATGGATTGATGCACAGATCTGCGCCTAGGTCTGATGCGAGATCAAGGGCTTGCTGGCGGGTGTCGATAGCAATGCAATGCATACCCATGGCCTTGGCATATTGCACAGCCATGTGGCCCAGTCCGCCGATTCCAGAGACTGCAACCCATTCGCCGGGCTTCACTTCGGTTTCCTTGAGGCCTTTGTAAACTGTTACACCTGCACACAACACGGGAGCAGCGGGTGCAAAGTCGAGCCCATTTGGCAAGACACCGACGTAAGCCGGATCAGCCAAGGCATATTCTGCAAAGCCTCCGTTGACTGAGTATCCAGTATTCTGTTGTCCGAGGCACAATGTCTCCCAACCCGTGCCGCAGTAATTGCAACAACCACAGGCCGTATGGAGCCAAGGGATTCCAACACGATCGCCTTCCTTTACCCGTGTTACGCCAGCACCAACCGCGGCAACAACGCCTGTTCCTTCGTGTCCCGGAATAAATGGCAAAGCCGGTTTTGCAGGCCAGTCTCCGTCAACAGCATGAACATCTGTGTGGCATACTCCTGAGGCTTTGATTTGCACGAGAATGCGGCCTGATAGTAGTGCAGGAACAGGCACTTGCTCGATTGTCAACGGCTGACCGAAGGCACGGGCGACGGCGGCCTTCATGGTTTTGGGAAGCATCGGACTGACCTCTGGGTAGCGGGATTGCGACAACCCAAGGAAAGCATGGATCAAGAGGTCCAAGCTTGATCTATGTCAGGTGATCAGGAAGCAGAGTCTATGACGAGCGATACCTGCCTGCGCAATGACATTGGCATAGGCGGTGCGTAACCGAACCGGATGACAAGATCGGGTCTTGCCTTGCCGATGCCAAGCGAAGCCGCAAAGTCACTTCTCAACGCCGGCACTTCCACAGGTTGATTGATATGGGCATGACGGATGCCCAGCGCAGTTGCCTGAAGCGCAAATCTTTGAAAGCTGCGCCCGACTTTGACCCAATGCTCCTTGTCCTCCTTGTCGCCTGTGAACACGGCAATTCCTGAAGATGAACTTATTTGACGGCTATATTTCTTGTTCTCGGCTGACTTGGTGAAGACAAGATCGAACATCAGGCTCCCAAGCCATGGCGGTAGCGTGGGGTTGCCGGAACTTCTGCTGAACAGTCCATCAGCTTTCGCAACGGCATGTGCTGCATTGTAGCGGATCCAGTGTTTGAGTTCCCGAACAAAGGCGGGGTCGTCGATCTGCGCGCTGTTGCCGCGTGTAACGTAGTCTCGCACGGTGTCTCGCTTGGTCACATCTGTAATGATCATCAGTGAGACGCCGTCCATGCGGGCCGCTGCTTCCAGTTGTTTGAGATCGTTCGACGATACTGTCCGTCCATCATACTCTGACCGTGTGGTCTGACGATGCGGAATAGCGAGAGCAAGACTGTCAGTACCGGTTGAAGTCGGAGCTGTTTCGACAACAGTCCGTCCGCTGTTGTCATTGCTGTAAGACACCTCGCCGGATAATCCGCTCGACCGTGCTGCCAGCGACAAATTTTCGGCGGCGCATCCAAGACTGACGAAGAGGTGGTGATCATCAGGATCAACTGCTGGTGTTCTCCGCGTTAAGTCTGGGACAATAGTGATACGTTTGTCAGAGATGGCAAACCGCCAAGGTTGTGTATTGTGGCTGTTGGCCGCAAGCGTAGCAAAGCGGATAAGCTCGCCAGCGTTGGGGTTGGAAACAAGTGGCGCACGTTGCACGGCAACAGTTGCGCTGTAGATTTCAGAATCCTTATCTGTGCACCCCGACAATGATAGCGCCATAGCGCCAGAAGCGGCTCCCAGGATGAATTCGCGACGACCTGACATAGTGCACTCCACAACTCCGGCGATGCATGTTCAGCTTTTAGTGATTTGCGTGTACCCTGGGCTTGAGCGAGATCAAGCCGTACTCTCACTACGCGCCATTCGCATTGGCAAGCATAGACCGGAAGCGTCCGAGCGCTATTGTGGCGTATAATGCGCCAAGCCCGGCCATCCACGCAATCTCGTGCCAGACCATCGACAACGGCGCGTCCCGGAAGAGCACGCCTTGCGAGAACTTGACATAATGTGTCGATGGCACTGCTGACATAATGATCTGGAGATAGCCAGGCATACTCTCAATGGGTGTCATTCCACCCGACAAAACCTCCATAACGATGACCGTAGGAAAAGCCAGCAAGGCGAATTGCGGCATGGAAGGCGTCAGTGTCGCCAGCATGATGCCGAGAGCCATCACAGAAAACAGGAATACAGCAGCGCCGACAAGATAGGCCGCAACCGAGCCATTCACAGGTATGCCAAGTGCACCTTGCACAACCAGCGTGAGTGACAACGTCACGGCGACGAGCACGATAAGACCATTGGCCCAGATCTTCGCAATGACGATTTCTGTAACAGACACAGGCATCACCAGCAGATGCTCGATCGTTCCGTGCTCTCGTTCGCGGACCACCGCCGCGCCGACCAGAATGATAGACAGGAGGCAAACATTGTTGACGATCTCCATAACCGCGGTGTGGCGCTTGTCCTCAAGATTGGGATTGAAAAAAGCCCTTACTGTGAAAGCAATGGGTGCAATGGCATTCGATCCGCGCAATCCCAGGAAGAGATCGACTTCACCATTCACAATCTGGGTGATGTAACCGGAGCCAATGCCCGCCTGCGTCATCGCAGTTGCATCGACTGCAACCTGGATTGAGGGGCTGCGTCCGGCCAGCAGGTCTTGCTCGAAGCGTGGTGGAATAGTGATAACGAAGGTGAAGCGTGCGCTATCCATTGCACTATCGATCTGGCGTGAATCCAGTGTACCAGGAGGCGAAAAATTTGGGGGGCGAAGGGCGTCGCGGATTCTGGTGGAAAGCTGCGATTGATCATTGTCGACAAAGCCCACGCTGGCATTGTGCATCTCGGTGCTGGCACCTGACGCAACCAGATAGATGGCACCGGTAAAACCCCAGATGATGAAAATCATCATGCCTTTGTCGCGCCAGACACTTGCCAGTTCCTTGATGCCGAGGTGCAGGACATTGGCCAGCCATCGTGACATTGCTCAGCGCTCCTGCTTCTTGAGCAAGCGGATAGCTGCGGCCAGATAGACACAGGGAAAAATCGCAAGTGCAGCGAAGGTTGTAAAAAACGCCTCAAATGGCTGACCCTTGGCAAAAACACCAATGCTGATTTGCTGGAACCATGATGACGGAAATCCGAGACCGATGATCTGGGCTACTGGAGACAGATTGGAAATTGGCTGCAGAAAGCCTGAAAAGCTCAAGGCCGGCATGATGGTCAGGATAGAACAGGCAAACACGGCAGCCACCTGCGAGTGCAGGAGGCTCGACACCAATATGCCGAAGGTTGTTGCAGCAACGATGTAGAGAAAGCCGCCAAGAAAAAGAGCGGCAAGTGACCCTTTGATTGTCAGACCCAAACCAAAAACCGCAAGGCATATCATCATGAGCAAGATCACGATCCCGATGCCAACATAGGGTAGAAACTTGCCGACAAGGAATGATCCCGTTGTTGCTGGTGAAACAGCCAGATTGATGATTGAGCCGATCTCACGTTCGCGCACCACCCCAAGGGCGGTTGTCATTGCGAGGATCATCATAATGAGAAACATGATCACGCCCGGCGTCATGGCATAGACGCTGCGAAAGTCCTGATTGTAGAAAAATCTTGGCTCCAGATTGACGCTTGCGGTCAGTGCATTTGACCCGTGCTGCTGTGCAAGTGAGGAGATGTAAGACTGCGCAACGCCCTCTGCATAACCCCTCGCGGTATTGGCGCGGGCCGGATTGGCTCCGTCAAGCCAAAGGCTGATTGTGGGTTGATGATTCCGCAAAAGGTCTTTGCCAAATCCTGGTGGGATTTCGACCACCAATGCGGCGACGCCAGACTGAAGCCGCCGGTCAACATCGATATCAACCAAAACGGGTGGCCGTTCGGCAAAATACCGGGATCCAGCGAGATGCATAGTCAATGACTGGCTCTGTGCGGATCGATCACGATCAAAAACGGAAAATGGCAACGCCTCTATGTCGAACGAAATTCCCCGCGCGAATGTCAGCATCAAAACAAGCGGCGCAAGAAACGCGAAAGACAGACGAATTGGATCACGCAGAACCTCGCGCATTTCTCTTTTTGCGAATGCGGCAACCCAGGTGAGCCAGGCAGCAAACGGCCCGACAGCTGTCCGCCGCGACGTGGCCATCAGTGGCACCGCAGTATCTGGCAATCCAGCGCGATGGGTATGCTTTTCCAGACAGGTGATGAAGGCACCTTCAAGGGTTTCTGATCCAAACGCTTCCTGAAGCTCCTTAGGAGTGCCGACACCGAGCACTTTCCCTGCATGCATGAACGAGATGCGGTCGCAGCGTTCGGCCTCGTTCATAAAATGCGTTGAGATAAAGATTGTTACGCCATCGAGCCGTGACAATTCGCCCAAATAAATCCAGAAGCGATCGCGCGCCTCCGGATCGACACCTGATGTCGGTTCATCGAGAATGAGGATCTCCGGTTTGTGGAGGCATGCAACGGCAAGCTGAAGCCTTTGCCGGACACCCAGCGGCAGCTCATCGGGATAGGAGTCTGCCAGTTTTTCCAGATCAAATCGCTTCAAGGTCTGGGCAATGCGTTCCTTTCGAGAATGCTGCTCCATTCGAAACAGTTTGGAGTGAAGCTCGAGATTCCCGCGCACAGTAAGCTCACTGTAAAGCGAGAATGACTGGGACATGTAGCCGACCTTCTGGCGCGTTCTGATGTCAGCGGCATTGACCGGCTGTCCAAGGAGTTCAGCATGCCCTTCGGATGCTGGCAGCAGACCCGTGAGCATTTTCATCGTCGTGGTTTTGCCGCAACCGTTGGAACCAAGGAACCCGAATATTTCGCCCCGTTCGATCCGAAAATCGACCTTGTCGACGGCAGTAAAAGCGCCGAAGCGGCGGGTCAGTCCTTCGGCTACAATAGCGGCTGATCCGTCGAATACATTTCGTGGAGCAGGGGAGGCAGATACTGGTGTCAGTCTTGCCTCAGGGTGGCGCAGTCGCACGAAAGCCTCCTCGGCACTCGCTGCTTCCACGGAAGCAAGCACTGCACGCCGTTCGCCTGCAGCAAGTATCTTTCCTGAATCCATAACAACCAAATGGCTGAACCGTTCTGCCTCCTCCATGTATGCAGTCGCTACGACGAGAGTGAGATCAGGCTGTGTCTCGCGAATGCTTTCGATGAGTTGCCAGAACTGTCGGCGCGATAGCGGATCGATCCCCGTCGTCGGTTCATCAAGGATCAGAAGCTCAGGATCATGCACCAGCGCGCAACAAAGCGAGAGCTTCTGGCGCATGCCACCGGATAGCTTTCCTGCTGGACGATCCGGGAAGGGGTCCAGTCCGGTGGCTTTTAGCAGACGCGCTGCACGTTCCTTGCGATCTGTCGGGTCAGCAGCATAGAGGCTGGCGAAGAAGGCCAAATTTTCCGCTACCGTAAGGGTTGGATAGAGATTTTTTCCAAGCCCTTGTGGCATGAAAGCAATTCTTGAAGCGACCGCCGATCGATGTGCAGAAAGCGCCATGTCGCCACCAAGAACAGCGATGCTGCCTTCCTGAATAACACGCGCTCCGGCTATGAGGTTCAGAAGCGTCGACTTGCCGACGCCATCTGGTCCTATGATGGCAGTATCCGATCCGGCAGGAAGAGCGAGGCTCACTCCGTCTAACGCCATGCTACCTCTGTAGACATGTCGCAAGCCGTTTACATCAATAACAGTGGGCTTCCCGCCCTCACTGACGGACATCGTCGGCTCTCGGAGGCTCTGGCAAACGCAGGGTCAGTGATTCAGGAAACGTTGCATCTGCAGCCACTTTCACAGTGGCGACACCCGTCAGGCCCGCTTTGACATAGTCACGATAGGATTCCAGCAACTTCGGATCAATCCTGAGCTTGACCCGGTACATCAGCTTTTCCCGCTCGTTGCGGGTCTCGACATATTTCGGCGTGAACTGTGCCTCGCCTGCAACGAAGGAAACAATGGCAGGCACAACATACCGGGGCGCTGCATCCAGCACAATGCGCGCCTCTGAACCCAGCGCCACGCGGCCAGTCTCAGATGTCGGCAAAAAGATCGTCATGAAGACATCCGAAACATCAAGGAGAGTAACCAATCTCCCTCCTGACCCTATCACTTCTCCCGGGTGCACGAGGCGGTATTCAACCCGACCAGAAACGGGAGCAGTGAGCGTCATATCATCGATGTTCACCTCAATGAGCCTGACCTGAGCACCAGCGGCATCCTTTGCTGCCTCGGCGTCAGCTATCCCGGCCTTCGCCCCACTGACCGCTGCCTTGGCGATATCACGTTGGGCAATCCTTTTGTCGATCTCGGCCTGGCTGACAATGTTACGGCCAAGCTCCTGGGCACGCCGCACTTCAACCTCGTGGAGTTTCAGCTCCGCTTCCCTGCTTCCAAGCTCAGCTTTTGCCTTGCCAATACCTTCTTCAGCCCGCCGCACTGCAGCCTTTGCAGCGGCTGCCTGAGCCATAAGATCTGCGACATCCATACGTGCAATGACAGTGCCCCGGGTCACAAAGTCTCCTTCCTTGACCCTGATGTCTGCAACCCTTCCCGGGATCTTGGTGGCGATGTCAATTCGTTCCACCTCAATACGACCATTGGCCTGCGCCAGCCCGGCAGGCAGCACGGGAACCTTAGGCCGAAGCCAATAAATGGCGCCGCCTATGCCTGCTGCAATGACAAGCGCTACAAGTACCGGAGAGACTTTCATCCATGCTACCTTGATCGATCACATGCTCTCCATTGTCGGCCAATTTTTTCCTCCATCGTTGATGTCCCTCAAGCTGGCCAGCAGCTCAGGCATCACAGGAAATGCCCGGCCGGACGTCTCAGTAAAGTGTCTCGCTGCAGTTCTAAAGCCAGTTACCTTTTACAGTGGTTCATTTTGGGTTGGTTCGGCAGCCACTCCATATGCGCGTTAAAAAATTTAGTATTTAATTTCAATGATATAGGTGTTCGCAATTTCGTCTTGTCGAGTGCGCCATTTCGGAATACATCTGCGAAATCGATGTCTGAAAAGGCAATGATTGTACCCAGCATGTTTTCGTTATGACGTTCCGTTTTGGGATTGGGTATAGCACCATTTAACGCAATCAATGTTCTTGCGAAGGAGGGAGCCAACAATGCAGATGAAGCGTCGTTGTTTGTTTTCATGTATCGCAGTGATGATATTGTGTGCTGTGCCCAGCGCTACTGCACTAGCTCAGGCCGATGCACGGGTTATCGTCGTGTCTTCCACAACCTCAACAACTGACTCCGGACTTTTCAATCATCTGCTTCCGATCTTCAAGGCAAAAACCGGCATAGATGTGCGCGTGGTCAGCCAAGGCACGGGCCAGGCGCTTGATACCGGGCGGCGCGGCGATGCCGATGTGGTTTTTGTCCACGCCCGCGCGCAGGAAGAGAAATTTGTGGCTGATGGCTTCGGCGTTGAGCGTAAGCCTGTCATGTACAATGACTTCGTGCTCATAGGCCCCAAACAGGATCCTGCCGGTATCAAGGGCACGAAAGACATCGGCGCAGCTCTCAAGGCCATTCAGGCGAAGTCAGCGCCTTTCGTTTCACGCGGCGACAAGTCTGGCACCCACTCCGCAGAGCTCAATCTCTGGAAAGCGGCTGGTGTCGAGATCGAACAGAGCAGTGGTCCGTGGTATCGCGAGATTGGACAGGGCATGGGCGCTGCTTTGAACACGTCCAGTGCCATGTCGGCCTATGTGCTGTCTGATCGCGCGACATGGATCAATTTCAGGAACCGGGGCGATCTGGAGATTGTGGTCGAGGGTGATCAGCGGCTCTTCAACCAATACGGTGTTATTCTTGTGAACCCCACCAAGCATGCGCATGTGAAGAAGAATGACGGTCAGGCGTTCATCAACTGGATCCTTTCGCCGGAAGGGCAGAAGGCCATTTTCGATTACAGGATCAACGGCGAACAACTGTTCTTCCCGAATGCAACACAGCCCGGCGCATGATGTCGCTTTTGTTTTTGCTGGCTGATTGATGCAGGTTCAATCGAGCCGCACACTTATGCCTTCAAGACCGGGCGCTGACGGAGGATAGAGCGCCATGACTTCGGGATCATGGCCTGGGATCACCAATCTGTCAGAGGACGCAAGCTTTCGCAGGCGCGGGTAATTCTCCAGAAGTGCGCCAACGTCGAACACAATCGGAAATACCTGATTGGCAAGCCGGTGGCGGTTATAGTGGCAGGCATCGGATGCAAGCACCAGCCAACCTGCGCGTGTGTGAACCCGCACAAACTGCAAGCCAGCGGTATGGCCCGGCGCCAGATGCACGCTCACACCGGGCGCAATCTCCTCATCACCATCATGGAAGGCGACGCGTCCGGCATAGACACGCTTGACGATCTCCGTGACATCAGAAACCTCATAGGGTGCACAGAAACAGCGGTGCAGCATGTAGCGCCCGGTTGCAAAGGCCATCTCCTTATCCTGCAAGTGAAAGCGAGCCTTTGGAAACAGTCCAAAGTTGCCGATATGATCGTAATGCATATGGGTGACGATCACATCCTCGACAGCGTCGGGATCAACGCCGAGCATCCGCAGTCCTTCGCCAGGGCAGCGGATGAGCTTGCGTCCGCGCTTCTCGGCAACCTCACGACCAAAACCGGTATCGACCACAAAGCAGTGCTGGTCATTGCGCACCAGCCAGACAAAGTAGTCCATGTCGACTGGTGCCTCATGGGGATCGGCCCCGACGAAGATGTCGGTTGCTGGCCGTCCCTTCAACTCGGCATACTTGATGGCGTGCACTTCATAGGTTGCGGTCATGCGGTCGTTCCCGAGCGAGCTGTTACCATCATTCCATGGTGATATTGGCTGATTTGATCACCTTGCCCCAGTACTCCAGCTCAGTCTTGGTAAAGTCCCCAAGCTCCTTCGGTCCAAGATAAGAGGCATGGGCACCGGCTGCAGCGGCCTTTTCGCCGAACTCCTTGCTCTTCACCGCGGCCTCAACAGCCTTGGCAAGTCTGTCGATGACAGGCTGCGGTGTGCCAGCGGGAGCATAGAGCGCGAACCATGCAACGAGTTCAAAAGCTGGAAAGCCCTGTTCAGCCGCAGTAGGGACATCTGGCATGGCGGGATGACGTTCTTTCGCTGCCAAAGCCAGTGGAATGATGGTCTTCGACTGGATGTGGCCAACAGCAGAAGGCGGTGTTGTGATGAAGATATCGATGTTTCCCGCAACCACGTCCTGCATAGCCGGCCCTGCACCACGATAGGGCACGTGGGTCAGATCAAGGCCTGCGACCTGCTTGAGCTGCTCACCGCCGATATGCTGGATGGAACCAATGCCAGACGATGCATAGTTCAGCTTGCCGGGATTGGCCTTTGCATAGGCAACGAACGACTTCAGATCAGTCACGGGAAGTGATTTCTTGGCGACCGCCACATGAGGTGCCTTGATGGCCAGCGCCACAGGTTCGAAACTCTTGATCGGGTCCCAGCCCGGTGACTTGAACAGATGCGGGTTAGCAACCTGATAGCCGGAGTAGGACAGCAACAGCGTGTATCCATCAGGCGTGGCGCGCGCGACCTTCGTGTTGCCAATATTGCCGCTTGCGCCGCCTGAATTATCGATCACGAAGTTCTGCCCCATGCTCCTGCCAAGGAAGTCACCGAGCAAGCGCGCTGTGAAGTCAGTCGTCCCGCCGGGAGCAGCAGGCACCACAATCGTTACCGGGCGGTTGGGGTATTCCTGGGCAAAACCCGGTGTGGTCATGGCAGCAAAAGAACTTGCAAAAGAACTTGCAAGCATGATCAGGCTGCGGCGATTGATTTTCATTGTTGTCTCCCTGGGTGTTTGAGGGCTTTTTGCCCCTTTTTATGTTGCTTATGCTTCGCAGATAATCCTGCGTTCAGTTCTGCAGCGGAATGTTTGCATCCTTGATGACTTTGGCCCACCGCGCCACATCGGCCTTGACCAATTCTGAAAGCGCAGCGCTGCCTCTGGCCTCTGCAGCCGGAACGATCGCACCAAGCTCTGTCAGACGCCGGACGACCTCGGGATCACGCAGTGCTGCCTGATAGGCTTGCTGGACCCGCGCGGCCACAGGTTCGGGGAGGTTCTTGGGTGCAAACAGCGCTGTCCATGCGTCGGCAGCATACTCCGGAAAGCCTGCTTCAGCAGAGGTCGGCAGGTTGGGCAGCAGCGGAGACCGTTGCTTGCCCGCCAGCATCAGTCCCTTGACTGAGCCAGACGCAACCTGCGGTGCCACAGTGATGACCTGATCGCAGGAATAGTCGATAACGCCCGCAAGAAGATCATTCATCAGCGGGCCGTTGCCCCGGTAAGGAACCTCGGTTGGCTTCGCCCCCACAATCGCTGACAGAAGCGCGCAGGTCAGGTGTGCATTGGATCCGACGCCGGAATGCGCGACCTTGACCTCTGGCCCCTTCGACCGGAGCATTTCGGCGAAGGCCTTCATATCAGCAGCTGGCAGATTGGCGCGGCCGAAGACGACAATGGGAGCCGAAGCAAGCACGCCCACAGCATGAAAATCGCTGCGGGGATCATACTTTGGTGTCTGGTAGAGAGCGTATGACGAGCCATGCGTGCCCATATGGCCCACAAGCAGAGTGTAGCCGTCGGCTGCTGCATTCATCGCTTTCAGCGAGCCAACGGTTCCGCCTGCACCAGCCACATTCTCTATGATGACGGACTGGCCGAGAGAGGTGGACATGCCCTGCGCCACAATGCGGGCGATTACATCGGTTGCTCCGCCTGCGGCGAAGGGAACAACCATCGTGACTGCGCGGGTGGGATAGGATTGCGCCAGCACAGGTGTAGCAAGCGTGGCCGCCCCCATAACGATTGCGAACAGGCGTCTGCTGATCTTCATGGTATTCCCTCCCTATTTTATTCGTCCGGCGTCATGAAGCTGCCGGTGTATAATTGCTGATCTCGACGAGGTTACCGTCAGGGTCTCTCAGGTAGATTGACATGATTGGACCGGTCGCACCAGTGCGTGGACTTGGTGGCAGTTCAACGGGAACACCTGCCTTTGCAAGATGCGTCATCCAGCTGTCGAGGGACTGATTGCTAATCAGGCAAATGTCGCCTGATCCGGGCATGGGCCGCTCCGCCTTGGGTTCAAACTCCTTGCCTGAGACATGCAGGTTTATCTTCTGCTGTCCGAAGGCAAGTGCATGCCGGTTGCCGGCAAATGTGACAAACTCCATGCCCAGCACATCGCAATAGAAATGGCGCGTTGCGTCGATATCCGACACCGTGAGGACAATGTGGTCAATGCGATCGATGTTCAAGGAATTCTCCTCCCTCGCCATAGAAGCCTATTCTCCACCATCACAAAACCATTTATCAGGAACGCTTGTCATCTCAAATCGAGATGACAGGATTGCCGAATAAGTGCTGGTGCACAAGGCGCGACAGCGCTTTTGTAATGCATAACCTGACGTTGCAAAGGATGGAATGGCATGGACCAGCAGGGATCACGGTCGGATCAAAGGCAGGCGGGGCGGCCGCTTGCGGGCTTGCGCGTGCTTGAGCTTGGCCACTTCATTGCCGCACCCTTTGCCACGCGTATTATGGCTGACCTTGGGGCCGAGATCATCAAGATAGAACCGCCGGGCGAAGGTGATCCTGCACGCGGCTGGGGCCTTGCTGTTGAGGGTCAATCGATCTGGTGGTCTGTGCACGGGCGCGGCAAGCAGTCGGTCACGCTTGATCTGAAGTCGCCCGAGGGACGCGATATCGCGCTTGGTCTTATTGAGGGCGTGGATGCCGTGGTCGAGAACTTTCGGCCCGGCCAACTGGAGCGCTGGGGGCTGGGCCCTGACGCGATCATGGCGCGCAACCCGCGCTGCATCGTGGTCCGCGTCTCGGGATATGGCCAGGATGGTCCCTATCGCGACAAGGTATCCTTCGGCGTCATCGGCGAAGCCATGGGTGGCATCCGCCATCTGACGGCCTACCCACCCGGTGAAAGCGCGCTTCCGCCTGTCAGAACAGGCGTCAGTCTCGCAGACAGCGTGGCAGCAATTTATGCCGCCTTCGGATTGATGTCCGCCGTTTACGAACGCGACGTTGTTGGTACAGGCAAGGGGACGGTCGTCGATGTCGCGCTCTATGAAGCGATCTTTAGCCTCATGGAGGGTTGTCTTCCGGAGTACGGCAAGCTCGGCGTGGTGCGCGAGCCCACAGGCTCAACCTTACCGACCAATGCACCGTC
The DNA here is from genome assembly GCA_051649305.1 of Beijerinckiaceae bacterium. Lineage (GTDB taxonomy): Bacteria > Pseudomonadota > Alphaproteobacteria > Rhizobiales > Beijerinckiaceae > JADCCX01. Next base: position 10,920 of record JBOFGV010000066.1, on the reverse strand, counting down.
TAATGCCTATCCCACTGCTGATGGAAAGTGGATCATTATCGCCGGAAACTCTGACCGTATCTTTGCACGGCTGATGACACTGATTGGCCGCGCCGACCTCGGTTCTGATCCGCGCCTTGCTACGAACCGGGGCAGGGTGGAGCATGCCGCAGAGCTTGATGCTGCTATCGGCACATGGTCACGCAGCCTTTCTGCTGATGCCGCCCGGGCGCTCCTTGAGGCGAATGATGTGCCTGCAACGCTGATCTATACGATTGCGGATTGCGCAGCCGACCCCCACTACGCTGCGCGCGGCATGGTGCGCACGGTTTCTGATCCAGTCCATGGTCCGCTGCTGCATCCGGGTGTGCTGCCGCGCTTCAATGGCCTTGCTGCCGATGCACCGAGCCCCGGCCCTGTACTCGGTGCCGATACTTTTCGCGTACTTTCCGCAATGGCCGGATTGAGTCCGGACCGCATAGCTGAATTGCGTGCGAAGGGCGTTGTCTAGAACAGGGATTGACCAATGAGACAGTTGCAAATCGTCGAAGTCGGTCCGCGTGATGGCTTTCAGGTCATCAAGCCTTTCATTCCGACAGAGACCAAGATTGATATCTGCCGCAGGCTTGCAGCGGCAGGCCTTAGGAGGCTTGAGATAGGCGCTTTTGTCAGCCCTGCGGCTATTCCGCAGATGCAGGACATCCGTGAGGTGTTGGCTGCACTCCGCGCTGATGGTGAAGGTCCTGAGCTCTCCGCGCTGGTTCCCAACCGGCGTGGCGCAGAGGATGCGCTCAAGGTCGGCATGGATGCACTGGTCTATGTCGTATCCGCATCGGAATCCCACAACCGTAACAATGTGCGGCGCTCTGTGGCAGAGTCGATGGATGAGATGCTTGGGTGCCTCAAGGAGCTCCAACCCAAAGGGCGTTTCCGCTTCAACCTCGCCACAGCTTTCCATTGCCCATTCGAAGGGCCAACGGCCCATGCGCCGGTGCTTGCCATGATAGAACAAGTCCTTGGTGTTCGCTCCAACGCCGAGATCGCGCTTTGCGATACAACGGGCTATGCCTCGCCTCAGGAAATATCCGCCCTTGTTACGGGGGTTCGTGCTCGTTTCGGCACGGCAGTTTCGCTTGCCTACCATGCCCACGATACCTATGGTTTTGGTCTGTCCGGTGTGATGGCGGCCTGGGATGCCGGTGTCGATATTTTTGATACAGCAGTGGCCGGGCTTGGCGGCTGCCCTTTCGCGCCAGGTGCCACAGGCAATACTGCGACAGAAGACATCACCTATGCTTTCGAGCGCCGCGGCATCGCGACAGGCATTGATATGCAGCTGTTACTGGCTGTTGCGGATAATGCAGCAGGCTTGCCCGGCGCGCAGGTTGGCGGCCATATCAGGGCGGTGGCGGCTGGCAAGGCAGCTTCGGCGAACCTGTGGCGTGATCCGGTCCTGGTGTTGTAGTCTCACAGCATGAAGGCCGATCTGACCAGTCTCCGTCTGTTCACACTCGTTGCCGAGGAGCTGAACATTGCGCGTGCAGCGGCCCGCGCCAATATCGCGGCGTCGGCGGTTTCGAAGCGCATTCAGGAGCTTGAGATCAGCTTTGGCACGCCCCTTCTCGTGCGGCGCAACAAGGGTGTATCACTGACGAGCGCTGGCGAAGCGCTGCAGGCCCATGCCCGCAATGCGCTCCTGATGCAGGAACGTATCGGTGTAGAGATGAGCAGCTTTGCTCAAGGTGCGCGTGGCCATGTCCGCATCTCGGCCAATCCTTCAGCAATTTCTCAGTTCCTGCCCAAAGCGCTGGCGGACTTCATGACTGCTTTTCCCGATATTACAGTCGCCCTTAGCGAAGCGACAACGCCGCGCACAATCCGCATGATCGAGGATGGTCTGGTAGACTTTGGCATTGTTGGGACAGGCGCTCGCCATCCCGCCATGCGATACATCGATTTTCGGCAGGACAATCTTGCCCTTGCCCTGCCGGATGGGCATCCGCTGGCGATATCTGATGCCCCGATCGCCTATCGTGAAACGCTTGATGTGGATCAAGTGGGGCTTGAGGAGGGCTCCTCCATTCAGGCACTCCTCGCTGAAGCCGCAACGGCTGCCGGGCGCGAGGCGTGTCTGAAATTGCGCGTTGCCAGCTTTGATGGCTTGCTTGCCATGGTTGAGGCGGGCATCGGCGTTGCAGTCCTGCCGGAATCCTGCATCAAGCGGCAACTTGCAGCACGGCGTATCGCCTGTCGTTCGCTAAGCGACCCTTGGGCGCACCGGAAACTCATGCTTGTGACAAGCGCAGAAGCCGGCTTGACAGCCGCTGCGACGCGGCTGTTCGGACACCTGCGACAGGATGCTGAATAGCGGGGATGGAAGCGATCCTCAGAATTGCTGCTTTGGATCAGTGCTGGCAATTCAATGTTGCAGTGCCTCGCCTGTGCATGATCGTGGTTCTGTTGCGATCTGATAAATTTCCATCTTGACGCGATAGCGATGTTATAGTGTAACAAAAATAATGTTACATTATAACGGAAATTTGCAGGTGCACTCTCGCTCTGACGCGCCCTCTGTCGCTGCTGTTGGGGCAGGCAACAGCGCATGCCTCTCTGTTTGCTTTCGCTGCAAGCCAGAAAACTGGCGTGGTTCGGATGATGTGCGGCCTGGGCACCAACTGGCTGATGCAATTGAACGCGAGGCCATGGCGCGTGACAACATGCCCGTTATGCTCCGTGACGTGCGCTGCCTGAGCCAATGCAGACGCCCTTGTGTTGTTGCCTTTTCCGGCGTGGATCGCTTCACCTATCTCTTTGGTGATCTTGATCCACTGCACCATGCCCGCAGCATTCTTGATGCCTTCACACTCTACCGGTCACGCACTGACGGGTTCATGGAGCGCTTTGAACGGCCAGAACCACTGCGCGCGGGTATTCTCGGGCGCATTCCCCCGCTCGCACAAACGGCACGCCTTGTAGAGCCACGCGCCTTGCGCAGGGCCAAGCCTGAACTTTCGCTCTCCCCTTAAAACTGAAACACGAGACCTCTGACAATGATCCTGAACCGTCGTTTGCTTCTGGCCGCCACTGCTTTTGCGGGTTTCATGGCTGCACAATCTGCCCATGCTGAACCCGGCGTCCTGCGTGTTGTGGCACCCTGGGAGTTTACCTCCAATGAGCCTTCCGAAACCGGCTACATCACAGTCCGTATGCAGATTGCCGAAACACTGGTGATGGTCCAGCCGGATGGCAAGCTCTTTGGCGGCATCGCCGAGCGTTGGAGTGTGGCGGATGACAAGCTGACCTGGCGGTTTGATATCCGTCAAGGGTTGACCTTCCATGACGGATCGCCTGTTTCAACTGAAGCCGTGGTCAACAGCCTGAAGCGCGCCCTTGCAGGCGAAAGCATGCAGCAGATCCCGCTGGATGAAATCAAGGCTGACGGAAGCGCTGTTGTTATCCGCACGAAAACACCGTTCAGCCATTTGCCATCCGTGCTTGTGGATTATGCCTCGATCATTCTTGCGCCCGCCGCCTTTGGTCCCGATGGCAAAGTGGCCAAGCTCATTGCCAGCGGTCCTTTCCAGTTGAAGTCTCAGGATGGAAAAACTGTTCTGGAGCTGGAGCGTTTCGAAGGTTACCGCGGCGAGAAACCAAAGGTCTCGCGCGTGCGTTACACCGCTGTTCCCAATGGGGACACGCGCACCAACATTGCCATTGCTGGCGATGCGGACATCATGTTCACCACTGTGCCCAGTGCCACGCCACGCATCGATGCTGCCGGACAGATGAAGGTGCAAAGCCTGACCATCCCGCGTGTGCGGATGCTGTCTTTCAACGCGGGCATCCCGCAGTTTGAAGATGTGCGTGTGCGAAGGGCTGTGTCCATGGCGATCGACCGGCAGGGGATAGCAGCAGCGGTGCTGCGCCACCCCGCTTCAGCAGCCTCGCAACTGCTGCCGCCAGTGATGAAAGACTGGCACAACCCAACCCTGCCACAGGCCATTGTCCGCGATGTTGCCGGCGCGAAGGCGCTGCTTGATCAGGCAGGTTGGACCGTTGGTGCTGACGGTGTGCGTGTGAAGAATGGCGTAAGGCTTGCTGCAAAGATGATCACCATTGCCAACCGTCCGGAACTGACTGTGATGGGAACAGCCATGCAGGCACAGCTCAAAGACATTGGGTTGGAACTCATGGTTGAGCCCGGTCCTGCTGCCAACATTCCAGCGGCCATCAAGGATGGCAGCATGCAGATGACCATGTTTGCGCGCACCTATGTCAATGTGCCCGAGCCGATCGCAACAATCATTCCCGATTTCACCCGCGAACGCTCAACCTGGGGCACCCTGAACTGGGCTGGACGCGACCGGATCAAGGCCTTGACCGACCGTTATGTGCAAAGCTTTGACGATGCGGGCAAACAGGCAATCCGCATGGAAATCACAAAGATCATTCATGACGAAGTCCCGGTCATTCCTGTTGCATGGTTTGAGCATACTGTTGCCGTCTCCAACCGTGTTGAGGGGCTGGTGGTCGATCCATTCGAGATGCGCTACATGCTCCACACCGTGACCCTCAAATAGGGCGTGGTCGGCGGGCAGAGGGTATCATGACATCAAACATCAGAGCGGGCATTCTGCTGCGTCTGCTGTCGACCCTCTTGTTTGGGCTGATGGCGATGGCCGTCAGACTGGCCTCCGCGGAAGCGCCCGTTGGGCAGATCGTGTTCTGGCGCAGTGCGGTCGCGCTTATCCCGATCGTGCTCTATTTGTGGTCGCGCGGTCAGTTTCCAATGGCTTTGAAAACGGACAATCCTTCCGGCCATTTCACGCGCAGTCTGCTTGGGTGCACCGCGATGTTCTTTTCATTCGTGGCGCTCAGCTATCTGCCGCTGTCTCTGGCCACAGCTCTTGGTTTTCTGTCTCCGCTGATCGTGGTTCCTGCCGCCATGCTGTTCCTTCGCGAGCGTCCTGGCTGGATTGTGAGCGGTGCCAGCCTTGCAGGGTTTTTGGGAGTGGGGCTCATCTTGCTGCCTGCACTTGAAGGGCCGGGGGCTGACCGCAATGCCATTATTGGCGTTGCTGCCGGGTTGATCTGCGCTGGCGTGACAGCAGCAGCCATGGTGCAGGTCAAGCGCCTGACCGCGACTGAAAAACCCGGCACGATTGCGTTCTATTTTGCGCTGTTTTGCGCTGTTGCAGGATTGTTGACGTGGCCCTTTGGTTGGGCTTCGCCTTCAGCAGCAGCCTTGACAGCTCTGGTTGCCTCGGGCTTGCTGGGCGGGCTGGCGCATATCGCAATGACAGAAGGCTATGCCCGCGCACCGGCATCCACTCTGGCACCTTTCGAGTATTCGGCAATTGTCTGGGCTCTGCTCCTTGATGCGCTGGTGTTTGCCGTGCTTCCCGGTTCCCTCGCCTTCCTTGGCGTTGTGCTGATTGTGGGTGCCGCTGCAACCGTAGCCTTCAAGGATAAACTGCCAATCCGGCGCAAGGCGGTTGCTGCATGATGGCCTCCCGTCCATGGCTGCGCATTGTGGCTCAACGTCTGGCGCAGGCGGTTGCGACAGCACTGGTGCTGGCAACCCTGTGCTTTGTGTTTGTTCACGCACTGCCCGGCGATCTTGCGCTTCGGGTTGCGGCCTCGCGTCTTGGCGAGGACAGGGTGACCGCCCAGAGTGCCGAGCGCATCCGCAAGGCGGAAGGATTGGATCGGCCACTGATCGTGCAGTACGGCGAATGGATTGGCCGCATTGCGACAGGCGATCTTGGGCGTTCTCTGGTTTCGGGCAAACCCGTGACGCAAGAGCTGATCTACCACGGTAAGTTCACATTGCAGCTTGGGCTCGCCGGCTGGCTTCTGTCCTATGTCATAGCCATGCCTCTGGGCCTGTGGGCAGGGTTTCGTCCGGGAAGCTGGATTGACCGGTTGACGGAATGGATAGCCGTTACTTTGTCAGCCCTTCCGGCCTTTCTGATTGGCATTGCCTTGATCTCGGTCTTTGCCCTGTCGCTGCGCTGGCTTCCTCCTGCAGGCTTCCGGACAACCGCTCATATGGTCCTGCCCGCCTTCACGCTGGCGCTTGGACTGGCGGCCTTTTCCATGCGGATTATCCGCAATGCAGTGGTTGAGGTCAGGCAGGCGTTCTTCATGACATACGCGCGGGTGCAGGGCATGTCTGCGGCTCTGGCATTTCGCCATCATGGCATCCGCAATGCCGCGATCCCTGTTGTAACCTATGCAGCCCTGCAGTTCGTTTTCGTGATCGACGGTTTTGTCATCATCGAGACGCTGTTCAACTATCCCGGCCTTGGGGAGCTTCTGGTCAAGGCGCTGGTGGCCCGTGATGTCCCTGTCATTGTGGGGGCAAGTCTGGTCATCGGCATGGCCTTTGCGCTCGTCAACCTTGTGGCTGATCTTCTTTGTCTGCGGCTTGATCCCCGCACTGCGCCAGAGGCGTTGCGCTCATGACCGCCCTTGTATCATCAGTGCAAAGGCTAAAAGTGCACAGCAGCCCAAGCGTCATCATGGCAGCGGGGCTTGTTTTGTTGGCTTGTCTTGGCCCTCTGATGGCGCCTTTCGATCCCAATGCGCAGAACCTGATGCGCACATTGTCCGCTCCGGATTCCAGCCATTGGCTGGGCACAGATCACGTTGGGCGGGATGTGTTGTCACGTGTGATGGCAGGCGCACCGGCATCGCTTGGGCTGGCGGTTTTCTGCGTTGCGCTGGCAGCCACAATCGGCATTGTTCTTGGCCTTATCGCCGCCTTGCGGGGAAGGATCGCGGAAGCCGTTATCATGCGGGCTGCTGATCTGGTGCTTGCCTTTCCCGGTCTGCTGCTGGCCTTGCTGCTTGCCGGTTTTATGGGCGGTGGCATCCTTCCCTTGCTGCTTGGCCTGAAACTGACGCTGTGGCCGCAATTCGCCCGGATGACGCGCGCAGTCGCATCCTCCACGCTGCGTGAAGCCCATGTGGAGGCGGCTGTTCTGGCGGGTTTTCCCCAATCTGTCGTTCTCCTGCACAATGTGCTGCCTTCGGTCTTGCGTCAGGTCATGCCACTGGCTGCCCTTGGTCTTGGCAGTGCCATCATGACCATTGCATCCCTCGGGTTTCTCGGCCTTGGCCTGCAGCCGCCGCAGGCGGAATGGGGCGCGATGATCAGCGAGCTTTTGCCCTATATGAACGATGCGCCTGTCCAGATGGCGGCCCCTTGTGTGATGATTTTTCTGTCAGTGCTTACAGCCTCCCGTCTGGGCAACCGTTTGACAGAAACAGCGGGGGAGCAGACATGATGCGACCTGCACTCAGCATCCGCAATTTGACAGTGACAGACCGCTCAGGCGTCAAACTGGTAGATGATGTGACATTGACCATTCCTCAGTGTGGGATTTTTGTTCTGATCGGAGAAACGGGAAGCGGCAAAAGCCTTGTTGCTGCCGCTGCTCTCGGGTTGTTGCCGGAAGGCCTTGCAGCGACTGGCTTGATTCAGTTTAGCGAAACTGCCTCGCCCGTGAATGCGTCTGACAAACCGCGCTTGATGGCGCAATGGCGGGAGACAGTCGCTTTGCTGCCGCAGGAACCTTCGCTGGCTCTTGATCCAACAATGCGCGCGGGACGGCAGCTTGCTCTGGCAGGGGTGCCAGAGCATGATCTTGTCCCGGCACTTGCGCGGGTTGATCTTGAGCCAGAAACCGCACGGCTCTATCCGCACATGTTGTCAGGCGGCATGGCGCAGCGTGTGTTGATTGCGGCTGCTCTGGCGGGCAGCGCATCCGTATTGATCGCCGATGAGCCAACCAAGGGTCTTGACGGCGCGCGGGTCCAACAGGTCACAGACCGTTTGCACAGCGTCAATCGTGATGGCCGTGCCCTGCTTGTCATCACCCATGATATGCAGGTTGCCAGAGCCATAGGTGGCGAGATTGCGGTGATGCGTGACGGACGCATTGTTGAAACCGGCAAGACTGAACAGGTGCTGGGCCAGCCAGAAGCAGAATACACCCGTGACTGGATTGCGGCTGACCCGACCCAGTGGCAACCCTGCCGTCGTTGCGTTGGTGTCAATACGCTGCCTCTCGCAGCCCATCATCTCGGCTTTGCCTGGCCTGGCCAAAAGCCACTTTTCAGCAACATTGATATTCACGTTCCAGCCGGCGGCGTGCTTGCCATCGTTGGCCCCAGTGGTTCTGGCAAAAGCACGCTTGGCAATGTTCTGCTGGGCCTGAATGCGCCGACTTCTGGCCATGTGCATTGGCTTGATATTGATCCGCATCGCAATGAGTCGGGACGCTCAAAGCTGCGCCAGCGCTATCAAAAACTGCATCAGGATCCTGTCAGTGTTTTCATTCCGGGCATCTCCATTCAGCGACAGCTGGAGCGCATTAGCATCGTCAAGCCAGATACTGATCTAGCCGCAACGCTACCGCCGCTGCTGGATCAGTTGAAGTTAAAGCCAAATCTGCTGAACCGGACATCCGCAGAAATCTCAGGTGGCGAAGCGCAGAGACTGGCCTTGGTGAGATTGCTGCTGTTTGACCCCGCTGTGATCGTCGCTGACGAGCCAACGTCGCGCCTTGATCCGATTGTGCAGCGTGAAACCATGAACCTGCTGCGCGCCTGCGTTGACGAGCGTGGACTTGGACTTGTGCTCATCAGCCATGACCGTGCCTTGGTCGATGCCGTGTCCGATGAAGTGATCCGGATCGGGTAGGCGTGATTTCCCACTAAACGGCATGCACCCTTGCGCTTGAGCTGCATTCTCGTATTGAGTTGATTCTGCCCGGTTGGTAACAAACACACGACCGGTGGCTTGGTATGAATTCTGCAAGACTGTTCATCGTTGCAGCATTTTGGCGAGCAACCTGCTTTTGAGAGTGCATAATGGATCCTATCTGGATGGAATGGGGCAGCATCCTGCTCCGCTGGACTCACGTGATCACAGGCATCGCTTGGATTGGCTCATCTTTTTATTTCATGCATCTCGATGCATCTCTCCGGCCTGTCGCCGATATACCGGCAGGGAAAGGCGGAGCCACGTGGGAGGTGCATGGCGGTGGATTTTATGAGGTCAAAAAGTATCTCGAAGCGCCTGCCAATCTGCCCAAGGAAATGATCTGGCATAAATGGCAATCCTATTCGACATGGATCAGCGGGTTCTTCCTGCTGGTCTGGGTCTATTATGCGCAGTCTGATCTCTATCTGATTGACCCCGCAGTGCGCGATCTCTCGCCCTTGCAGGCCACCGCTGTTGGCATCGGCGGGTTGATCCTTGGCTGGGTGGTCTATGACCTCCTGTGCAAATCACCGTTGGCCAAACATGACATGGCGCTGGCCGCTGTTGGCTTTGCCTTCATCATTGCCATGACCTATTTCTTCCAGCTCATGTTCTCCGGGCGCGGCGCGCTGGTGCATATCGGCGCGATGATGGCCACGATCATGTCCGGCAATGTTTTCCTGATCATTATTCCGGGCCAGAAGAAAATCATCGCGGCGCTCACCTCAGGGCAGACACCTGACCCCGCTCTTGGCAAGCGCGCCAAGATCCGCTCGACGCACAACAATTACCTCACATTGCCTGTGCTGTTCCTGATGCTGTCGAACCATTATCCGCTGCTTTATGCGACACCGTATCTGCCAGCGATTGTAGCACTTGTGCTGATAGCCGGTGCATTGGTCCGTCATTTCTACAATGTCAGCCATGCCGGCAAGCCTGAGCCCTGGTGGACATGGGCTGTGGCTGCACTCTGCATGTGGACAGCACTCTGGATCACGTCAACCGCATCCCCGGCGGGGCGTGAAAAACTCGGCCTTGCGCCTTTGCCGCAGCCTGTGTTTGCCGCCTCCCACCCCAAGGCGCCGCCGCAGATTGTTGATATCGTGGCGGGCCGTTGCAGCATGTGCCATGCGCGGGAGCCTTCCTGGCAGGGCATTGGCATTGCGCCCAAAGGCGTGCTGCTGGATGAACCGCAGCACATCCACCGCCAGAAAGAGGCGATCCGCATGCACAGTGTTCTGACACGCTCCATGCCGCCCAACAACATCACAGGCCTGACGCTGGAAGAGCGCCGCATTCTGGCGAACTGGACAGGAACCCGCTGAACCATGAGCAAGCTTGTTATTCCGGTTCATCCACTCGCCCGCGAGGCTTTTGCACCTTTTGGTGATGTGGTGGAGTTTGAGGGTGGCAAGCCCATCACCATCAATGAAGGCTTTGCCCAGCGCGTGAATGGCCTTGCAAAGGTCGAGATTGCAGGCGCGACCGGCATTGTGAATGTCTCGCTGTTCACAGCGAAAGTGCGCCCGCAGCCGGTGTCCATCCGCATGATGGAACGCCATCCCCACGGCAGCCAGATGTTCTATCCCCTGCAGGACAAAGCCTGGCTTGTGGTCGTCTGCGCTGATCCGCGTGATGCATCGTCATACCGCGCCTTCCGCGCCACAGGGCGGCAGGGAGTCAACTACGCAGCCAATGTCTGGCATCATCCCCTGCTGGTGCTGTCCGATGATGAACAGTTTATGGTGGTGGATCGCGGCGATGTTTCCGCCACACCATTGAACAACCTTGAGGAAGTCTGGCTTGATAAAGCTAATTGGCTTTCACTCCCTGCCGAAGGAGCTCTGACATGAGCGACAGAACCTACCATTCCGCTGTTGGCGGCTTGCCACCGCAGACACAGCTGATGACTGGACGCGCTGTCTTCACCGAGGCCTATGCCGTCATCCCCAAAGGAGTGATGAGCGACATCGTCGCCAGCCTGTTGCCCCACTGGGTGAACACAAGGGCGTTTATTCTGGCGCGGCCACTCTCAGGTTTTGCGGAAACCTTCTCGCAGTACATCATGGAGGTTGGCCCCAAGGGCGGCAGTCAAACGCCGGAGCCGGATGCGGGTGCGCAGGCAGCCATTTTTGTTGTGGAGGGCCGCATCGACCTCACCATCGCCG
>JBOFGV010000065.1:0-35313 GCA_051649305.1 Beijerinckiaceae bacterium | reverse complement strand
ATCTGGGCCTTCAGGATGGAAGAAATTTCAGCGGCGCGGATGTCCATTAGCCAGCCTCTTTCATAGCAATTTTGAGAGAATTCAGTTTTGTGCGAACGGAGCTGTCGACCATGCGAGAGCCCATTTTGACGATGATGCCACCAATAATCGATGGATCAACTTTTTCAGTCACATTGACAGTTTTGCCTGTCACGGATTTCAGCGTGTCGACAATGGCCTTGCGGTTCTTGTCCGAGAGCTTCTCAGCAACGGTCACTTCCGCCTTGGCGACACCGGCCTTGGCATCCGCCAGCGCGTTGTAGGCTGTCACCATGCCGCGTACGGCAAAGAGGCGGCGCTTTGAAGCCACGAGCTTGATGAAATTCGCAGCCAGACCGGTGATCTTGGCCTTGTCCAGAACCGCAGTGACGGCGGAAACCTGTTCTGCAGCGGTGAAAGCCGGGCTCTTCACGAGGCGCTCAAGGTCAGGGCTTCCGGCCACCAGCGCATCAAACCGCGCAAGGTCCTTGCCAACAGCAGGAATTTGTTTTGCGTCGCTCGCCAGCTCGAACAGGGCCGATGCGTAGCGTCCGGCAATGCCGGATACGACGGGACCTGAACCTGAAAGATCGTCAGCCAAAATACCCTCATCGTCTCTGCTTGGAATTTCAGCATGCTCCCGAAGGACACCCAAAACCCGCGCGAAAGGTCTGGACAGGCGATATCCGCACGCGAAATGAGCGCCTGTTCATGAATTGGAGGTCGCCTAGCAGGGAAGAAGAACCAGTGCAACCCTGAAACAGCACGGAACGAGGTGACACTTTGTCTTGTTTTATAAAAACCACAGACAAAGGTTATCGCGCCGAAAATGTCCACAGTTTGTGGGCAAGGAAACTCCAGACCAGCACAAGGCCCGTTGTCACGAGCTGGGCCGGCAGATAGGGCAGCGCCAGACGGTCCACAAATACATGCATGGCGGCAAATGTCAGACAAAAGCCGACAGCGGCCACCACGGCGAAGCGCCAACCTGCTTCCTGATGGGGGCGATCACTCTGATAAGTGAGCGAGCGGTTGAGCCAATAAGAGAAGATACCGCCGCCGACGTAACCGACAAGCGTCGCCCGCACCGGCGGCCACCCGCCCCATTCCACAAAGCCAATCAGCAGGCCGTAATGCACAATAGCAGCGCCCACACCGACACCGGTGAAGGCGATTATCTGTTTAAAGAGGGCTGATATCTGCATGCAGCGGTGAATAGCCTGCTTTTGTTGCGGGATCATCTGCCTTTTGCGCTTCCCCCATCGCACTGACCCGTTTATAGCGACCGCTTAGCCATTCAAATGAGCAGGGTCAGGGCAGGTTGCATCAAGCGACCGGCATGGTCCCGCGCAAAACATGTGATCCCATGCCGAAACGCAGTGATATATCCACCATTCTTATTATAGGCGCGGGCCCGATCATTATCGGACAGGCCTGTGAGTTCGATTATTCAGGCACTCAGGCCGTGAAGACCCTGAAGGCGGAGGGATACCGCGTCGTTCTGGTCAACTCCAATCCCGCGACGATTATGACCGACCCCGAGATGGCGGATGCCACCTATGTGGAGCCGATAACGCCGGAAGTGGTGGCCAAGATCATCGAGCGCGAAAAGCCGAATGTGCCCAAGGGTACTGTTTTTGCGCTTCTCCCCACTATGGGCGGCCAGACAGCCTTGAACTGCGCTTTGGCACTGGAACAGATGGGTGTCTTGGAAAAACACGGTGTCGAGATGATTGGCGCAACCGCCGATGCCATCGACAAGGCGGAGGACCGCCATCGTTTCCGCGAGGCCATGACCAAGATTGGCCTTGAGACGCCGAAGTCCAAGCAGGTCTCGACCCTTGCTGCCGCGCTTGATGCGCTGGAGCATGTGGGCCTGCCCGCCATCATTCGCCCGTCTTTCACCATGGGCGGCACCGGTGGCGGCATTGCCTATAATAAAGCCGAGTTCATCGAGATTGTGGAACGCGGCATTGATGCCTCGCCCACCAACACGGTGCTGATTGAAGAAAGCGTGCTGGGCTGGAAAGAGTATGAGATGGAGGTTGTCCGCGACAAGGCCGACAACGCCATCATCGTCTGCTCCATTGAAAACGTGGACCCGATGGGCGTGCACACAGGTGATTCGATCACGGTTGCCCCTGCCCTCACGCTGACCGACAAGGAATACCAGATTATGCGGGACGCATCTCTGGCGGTTTTGCGCGAGATCGGCGTGGAAACCGGCGGCTCCAACGTACAGTTCGCGGTCAACCCGGCTGATGGCCGCATGATCGTCATCGAGATGAACCCGCGTGTATCGCGCTCGTCAGCACTGGCCTCCAAAGCTACCGGCTTCCCCATTGCCAAGGTCGCGGCCAAGCTGGCTGTCGGCTACACCATGGACGAAATCGCCAACGATATCACCGGCGGCGCAACACCGGCTTCATTCGAGCCGACCATTGATTATGTCGTGACCAAGATCCCACGCTTTGCTTTCGAGAAGTTCCCGGGTGCTGATCCCGTCCTCACTACATCCATGAAGTCTGTGGGCGAATCGATGGCTATTGGCCGCACCTTTCAGGAATCGCTGCAGAAAGCGCTGCGCTCGCTGGAAACCGGCCTCACCGGCCTTGATGAAATCGAGATTGAAGGCCTTGGCCGCGGTGATGACCGCAATGCGCTGCGTGCCGCCATCGGCACGCCGACGCAAGATCGTCTTTTGAAGGTGGGTCAGGCCCTGCGCATGGGCGTGAGCGCCGAGGAAGTGCACCAGTTCTGCAAGATTGATCCATGGTTTATCGCCCAGCTCAAGGGCATCATTGATCTCGAAAACAAGGTGCGGACCCATGGCCTGCCCAAAACTCCGGGCGCTTTTCGCCAGCTAAAGGCGGCTGGCTTCTCGGATTCGCGTCTGGCCGCTCTCGTCAACAAAAGCGAGAAGGACGTTCGCACCGCACGTCAGGCGCTTGATGTCCGTCCGGTTTACAAGCGCATCGATACCTGTGCGGCGGAGTTCGCGACACCAACGGCCTATATGTACTCAACCTATCAACCGCCATTTGCCGGCAAACCTGCTGATGAATCCTTGCCGACAAACCGCAAGAAGGTGATGATTCTGGGCGGTGGCCCCAACCGCATTGGTCAGGGCATCGAGTTTGATTATTGCTGCTGCCACGCCTGCTACGCGCTGACAGAAGCTGGCTATGAAACCATCATGGTGAACTGCAACCCTGAAACCGTGTCGACAGATTACGACACATCGGACCGGCTCTATTTCGAGCCACTGACCGCAGAAGACGTGCTCGAAATCATCGACAAGGAGCGCACCAACGGCACGTTCCACGGCGTGATTGTGCAGTTCGGTGGTCAGACCCCGCTGAAGCTTGCGAAAGCACTGGAAGCCGCTAACGTTCCGATTCTGGGAACCTCGCCCGATGCCATCGACCACGCGGAAGACCGCGACCGGTTCAAGCGCCTGCTCGACAAACTGCAACTGAAGCAGCCCAAGAACGGCATTGCCTATTCCGTTGAGCAATCCCGCCTTGTCGCCAGCGATCTTGGCTTCCCATTTGTTGTGCGCCCTTCCTACGTTCTGGGCGGCCGCGCCATGGCAATCATTCGCAATCAGGAAGAGTTTGACGAGTATCTGCTGGGCACATTGCCAAGCCTCGTAACCTCCGAGATCAAGGCGCGTTACCCCAACGACAAAACCGGCCAGATCAACACGCTTTTGGGTTCGAACCCGATCCTGTTTGACCGTTATCTCTCGGATGCGATCGAGGTGGATGTGGACTGTCTGTCAGATGGCAAGACAGCCTTCATTGCAGGCATCATGGAGCATATCGAAGAAGCGGGCATTCACTCCGGCGATTCCGCCTGCTCCCTTCCACCCCGTTCGCTGTCAGCCGAAACACTGGCCGAGCTGGAGCGTCAGACAACCGCGATGGCGCTGGCGCTTGAAGTCATCGGCCTGATGAATGTGCAATACGCTATTCAGGATGGTGTGATCTACGTTCTTGAGGTCAATCCGCGTGCCTCACGCACCGTGCCGTTTGTGGCCAAGGTGATGGGCGAGCCCTTCGCCAAGATTGCTGCCCGCGTCATGGCGGGCGAGAAGCTTGCTGACTTCAATCTGAAGCCCAAAGTGCTGAAGCATGTGGGCGTCAAGGAATCAGTCTTCCCGTTTGCCCGCTTCCAGGGCGTGGACACCATTCTCGGCCCTGAAATGCGCTCTACTGGCGAAGTGATTGGTCTTGATCGCTCCTTCGGCGTGGCCTTTGCCAAGAGCCAGCTCGGCGCAGGCGCCATGGTGCCGACTGCCGGCAAGGTGTTTGTCTCTGTGAAAGATGATGACAAGGACAGATTGCTGCCTTCCATCCGCATGCTCCTCGACCTTGGTTTCAAGGTGACAGCAACGGGTGGCACACAGCGCTACCTTGAGGAAAAGGGTGTGCCTTCGCAGCGGGTCAACAAAGTCTCGGAAGGCCGTCCGCACATCGTGGACGCCATCAAAAACGGCGAGATCCAATTGGTGTTCAACACCACACACGGCGCGCAGGCCCTGTCTGACAGCCGGTCGCTCCGCCGTGCAGCGCTTTTGCAAAAGACACCGTATTACACAACGCTGGCGGGCTCAATCGCTGCAACAGAAGGCATCAAAGCCTATCTCGATGGTGATCTGACCGTGAAGCCGCTTCAGGAATATTTTGAAGCCAAATAGGACCGTTGCTCATGGCCACATCCCCTCTGCAACCCGGTGAAGGCGAGCACTGGAACAGCTTCTGGTCAACCAGTCAGGATGGCCTGAAATTGCATGCCCGCCTTTATGGCGCAGAGCACACGAACCGCTTGCCGGTGGTGTGTCTGGCTGGCCTGACGCGCTCGTCAGCTGACTTTCACGAGATCGCTGTTTCGCTGGCTACACATCGTACAAGACCACGGCAGGTTTTGTCACTGGACTACCGTGGCCGAGGCCGCTCGGACTACGATTCCAACCATGCAAATTATGATATTCCGGTTGAACTGCAGGATGTGCAAGACGTGCTGACAGCCGCTGGCATTCACGAGGCCATTTTCATTGGCACGTCGCGTGGTGGCCTGATTGCCATGGCGATGTCAGCAGTGCGCCCCGGGTGTATCAAGGGCGTTGTGTTGAACGACATTGGGCCTGTTATCGACGGCAAGGGACTGGCGCGCATCAAAAGCTATGTCGGCAAACTACCGCAACCCAAAAACTATGCTGAAGCTGTGCAGATTCTGAAGCGTGTTGCCAGCCAGCATTTCACGCGGTTGTCTGATGCGGAGTGGGAGGTATTCGCCCGCCGCAGCTTCAAGGAAACCGATCGTGGTCTGGTTCCTGACTACGACATCAACCTGATGAAGTCTTTGCTGGCTTATGATCTAGAAAAGCCCCTGCCAACGATCTGGCCGCTGTTCGAGGGCCTGAAGAACGTGCCGGTTCTCTCGATCAGGGGTGAACATTCCGATCTGTTTTCAGCAGAAACACAGAGCGAGATGCAAAAGCGTCATCCCCAGTGCGACATCTACACAGTGGTTGGCGAAGGGCATGCCCCCCTGCTGGGCGACCGACCGACGATGCAGAAAATCAGCACCTTTGTGACGATGGCCGAAGACCGCAGCAACCGCCGCGCGGCCTGATAAGTTCAGCCCCTGCCCCGCAACGAAGCCAATGGCTGCACCTGTGCGCTGATCCAGTTGCGCACCTCTGTCTGGCGCTTCTGGTCATCCAGAACTTCGTCATCAAGGCCAAGACGCCAGGCGAGATCGCTGCGTTTGCGGTCATCATGCAAGGCCAGCATATCATTGGTATAGGCCTCGGCATCCTGTGCATTCCGGCAAAAGCCCTCCTGCACCATCCCGCCCGCCAGTCGCTGCATGATCACGGCTGTCTCGCGCAGTGAAAATTCAGGATGATACTGCACACCCCAGA
The DNA here is from genome assembly GCA_051649305.1 of Beijerinckiaceae bacterium. Classification (GTDB taxonomy): domain Bacteria; phylum Pseudomonadota; class Alphaproteobacteria; order Rhizobiales; family Beijerinckiaceae; genus JADCCX01. The sequence goes on along the minus strand of JBOFGV010000065.1, from coordinate 29,363 downwards.
ACGTGCCGCCATCGTGCCGGATTTCGGCTGCCTGAACTGGCGTCAGATTGTTGCTTGCGAGCACCGTGCAATCCGTGGATGGTAGCGTGATGATATCGAGATGAATAGCCGGCGCGTCATAGGCACCAGGCCGGCCTGCCAGCAGCGGGTGGTTTCGTCCTGCCTCGGTTGGCGCGATGTTGCGGGCAAAGCCAATCTCGCGGCCCAGAACGTTCTTTTGTACATCGCCGCCTGCGGCCACACAGGCCATCTGCACGCCCCAGCACGAGCCAAAAAACGCCGTGCGGCTGGCGAAGATGGCTCTTGCCAGTTCGATCTGGCGTTCAACCGCCTCTTCGCGATTCCACAGGTGCAGCGATGATCCTGTCAGCGCGATGCCATCATAATCTGAAAGACCCGCACCAACAGGCAGATTGGCACCGGCATCAGCCGGGCAGCAGATGTCATAATGGCTGCCTGCTGGCGCAAGAGCGAGCAACGTTTCGCCGTAGGCTACACCGGGTGTCGCGCCAAAGTCACGGGCATGCACATCCCTGCGATCACGCGTGTTGCCTTCAACCACCAGAAATTTCAACCCTGCCATGATACCCCGCGCCCAACCCGTATTTGAACTTCCCAATCCGGCGCGCCTGTAGCATGAGTACCCTATGCTGTCGTCAGATATTGCACCTGATGGATTGCCATCCGGAGACTTGTTTTGGAAAATCCCGCGCCGGGCTTCTTGAAGCGCATGACAGGCAATGCCTACCTCATGCTGGTTCTCACAACATTGCTATGGGGTGCGAATGCGGTGGCATCACCGCTGGCTGTCGGTCATCTGTCGCCCATGACATTGGTGCTGCTGCGCTGGATTGTGGCCTGCAGCGTGCTCGTCATCATCGCGCGTGATGCGATCCGACAGGATTGGCCGATCCTGAAGGGCCGTTTGCCCTATGTTTTCCTCATGGGTGCGCTTGGTTACACCACATTCAACTGCCTGTTCTATGCAGCGGGGCACCACACCACCGCCATCAACATCGCCATCCTGCAGGGCTCGATGCCGGTGCTGGTGCTTGTGGCTGGCATTCTGGCTTTCAGGGAAAGGCCCACGCTCATCCAGTGGCTTGGTGCGGGCCTGACACTCACCGGCGTTGGCGTGATTGCCACCGGCGGCGACCTGCAAAGACTGGCCACCCTCAAGTTCAACTTCGGTGACCTTCTGATCCTGATCGCGGCCATTCTTTACGCTGGCTACACAGTGGGCCTGCGCAAGCGGCCTGCCGCTTCGGCCCTTGGTTTCTTCGCATTCATGGCGGGTGCAGCAATCATTACATCCATCCCGCCTGCCATTGCAGAAATTGCGCTTGGTCAAGCGATGTGGCCCACACCAAGAGGCTGGCTTCTGATCCTGTTCATTGGCCTTGGACCCTCACTCCTGTCACAGCTCATGTTCATGCGCGGCGTGCAGCTCATCGGCCCGATGCGCGCAGGCGTCTTCCTGAACCTCGTTCCGGTTTTTGGTCCGCTGCTCGCCGTGCTGATCCTGGGTGAGAAGTTCTACCTCTATCACGCCCTGGCACTCGCACTTGTGCTGGGCGGCATCTGGATCGCAGAGCGGGGACGCAAGGTGCAGTAAGCATCAGCGGGCCATGCCGTGATATTGCGCGTTGGGGCGCATATCTGTGGCTGATGCCATGCGGTTTGACATGTTGTAAAAGCTGGCAACGGCAGCAATATCCCAGATATCACGATCGCTGAAGCCAGCATCGCGCAGGTGCTGCCGGTCGCTCTCTTCAATCGCATGTGATGCCTTGGTCATCAGCACGGCGAAGTCGAGCATCGCCCTTTCCCGTTCGGACAAGACAGCTGCCCGGTAGTTCATCACCAGCGCTTCACCCAGTTCCGGTTTGCCGGAAAGCTGGCGCACCGCCGCGCCATGCGCCGTGAGGCAATAGAAACAGCGGTTCTCGGCTGAGACAACGACAGCAATCATCTCGCGCTCAAGCTTGGACAGACCGGAAGGGGCCAGCATCAAATCATTGTAGAAAGCCGCGAAGGCCTCGAGCTTTGCATTGTCGTGGCTGTAGGCCAGCAGGACATTAGGGATGTAGCCAATCTTGTCGCGGCATTTCTGGAAATAGGCCTGCATCGCAGGGCTGAGCTCCGCCATTTTGAGATCAAGAGCCATGCTGTCGCCAATTGATTCTGCTTGCGCAGACTTCTCAGGATTTGACAAAACAGGTGCGGAAGCATCGGTTTTTTTCATTTTTTATCCTCCAAAATGCATTTTCTGCTCTGTTAGAGCATAGTTTTCGTAAAACTTGCACATTTTCTGGCTGTGCTGTCTGCTTTCGTGCTGTTAGACGATAGTTGCATCCTGGGGAGAATTTGATGTCAAAAGCAACGCATGGCGCAACCGGCTTTGAAACTGTTCTGTTCGACCGCGTTGCTGATGAGGATCTCGCTCGCCTCACGCCTGCCGTCCGTTCCGCTCTTGCAGACCATGCCATCAAGCAACTGAACCGCCGGTCTGCCGATGCGCCCCTAATCGATATCCTGGACGGAGCCGCTTTTGGTCTGGCAAACACCTTTGTGTTCGAAGCCATCAACGACGACAGGCGCTTCCTTTTGGATTCGACCCTGCAGGAATTGCAGGAGCGCCGCCTGCTGCCCAGCCTTGTGGCGCACCCTATTCTGGCAACAGCAAGAGACAAGACTGGCGTTTTGAATGCAGCGCCAACGCTTGCAACGCCTGAAACCGAAGGCAATCGCGAGAGCTACATCCACATTCACCTGCCACGGCTTTCTGCCTCGGAGGCTGGCGAGCTGAAAACAGCCCTCGCAGCTGTTTACACCCATGTGCACGATGCTGCTGCTGATCTGGCCGCGATGCGCAAGCGCGTGAAGGAAGCCTCTGCATCCTACCGCCAGTCCGCCTTGCGTCTGCCCATGGCCGAGATGGAAGAGGCACTGGCATTCCTCGAGTGGATATCCTCTGACCATATGACCATGCTGGGCATGCGCGAATACACCCTTTCGGGATCAGACCAGTTGCCGGAAACGGTGAAGAATTCAGGCCTTGGCATCCTGCGCAATCCCGAGGTCAGCGTGCTGCGCCGTGGCCGCAGTGATCTGGTGATGACACCGGAAATCAAGGCTTTCCTTAATGAGCCTCAGGCGCTCATCATAACCAAGGCCAATGTGAAATCACTGGTGCACCGCCGGGTGCACATGGACTACGTGGGCGTAAAGCTGTTTGACAAGGAAGGTGCTGTCACCGGCGAACTGCGCATCGTTGGCCTGCTCAGCGCAGCTGCCTATTCCGATCCCGTAGGCACAATCCCCTATATCAGGCGCAAGGTTGAGCATGTGCTGGCCAAGGCTGGCTATCCTGATGGCAGCCACTCATCGCGCCTTTTGCGCGATGTGCTGGAAAGCTATCCGCGTGACGAGTTGTTCCAGATCAAGCAGGACAAGCTGGACCGCTTTGCCATGGATATTCTGGCGCTGGCTGATCGTCCGCGTATCCGCGCCCTGCCGCGAGTGGACCGGTTCGACAGGTTCGTCTCCATCCTCGTTTATGTGCCCAAGGATCGCTACGACAGCGAGGTGCGGCGCAAGCTCGGCGTATGGCTGGCTGAAACCTACAAGGGCCGCGTTTCGGCGGCCTATCCATCCTACCCCGATGGGCCGTTGGCCCGTACGCATTTCATCATAGGACGCGACGAAGGAACAACGCCCGCCGTTGACCAGCAGACACTGGAAGACGGCATCGCCGCCATTGTGCAGACCTGGAACGATGATCTGCGCGAGGCAGCCATCAACCATGGCGGTGCTGATGCCTTGATCAGCCGCTACGCTGACGGCTTTGGCGCAGCCTACCGCGAGGCTTTCCCTGTCGAGCAGGCGATTGAGGACATGACCCTCATTGATCGTCTGGGACCCGATCGCAAACGTCTGGTGAATTTCTACCGCCGCCGCAGCGAGGAGATGCACCGCGCCAACCTCAAGGTGTTTTCACTGGGTGAGGCCGTAACGCTTTCCGAGCGCGTACCGCTGCTGGAAGGTCTCGGCTTCCGCGTGGTCAACGAGCGTACCTATCGCATCGTGCCGCCCGGTGCTGAAGAAGCAAACCGCGTCTGGCTGCACGACATGACACTGGAACGCACGGCCGGTGGCGCTATCGACATCGAGGCTGTTGATCCGCGCATCGAGGCGGCTCTGATGGCGCTGTTCCATGGCCAGATGGAATCGGACAGGCTCAACGCCCTGATTCTGGAGGCTGGCCTTGCCTGGCGTGAAGCTGCAATGCTTCGCACCCTGTCGCGCTATGCCCAGCAGATCCGTGCGCCCTACAGCCAGGACTACATCGCCGATACGCTGAAGAAGCATGTGGCCATCGCCAAGGCGCTTGTCGCGCTTTTCGAGGCGCGCTTTGACCCGCGCCGCACAGACAGCAAACGCGCAGCCGATGAGGCGGCGAAGTCAGCTGAAATCGACACGCTTCTGGGAGCGGTTCAAAGCCTTGATGAGGACCGCATCCTTCGGCTGTTCCGCAATCTCATTCAGGCCGCTGTCCGCACCAGCTACTATCAGCTTGGTGCCGATGGTCGTCCGCGCCCTGTCATCGCCTTCAAGTTCGATGCGGCCAAAATAAACGGCCTGCCACTGCCAAGGCCGCTGTTTGAAATCTTCCTGCATTCCCCCCGTGTGGAAGGCGTGCACATGCGCTTTGGCAAGGTGGCGCGCGGTGGCATCCGCTGGTCGGACCGCCCGCAGGATTTCCGCACCGAAGTGCTGGGCCTCGTAAAAGCACAGCAGGTGAAAAATGCCGTTATCGTGCCAGTGGGTGCCAAGGGCGGTTTTGTACCCAAGCACCTGCCGCCCGCCTCTGACCGCGCAGCATGGCTGGCCGAAGGAACCGAGGCCTACAAGATCTTCATTTCTACCCTGCTGCACCTCACAGACAATCTGAAAGGCGAGAAGACGACCCCGCCTGCAGACACTGTGCGCCACGACCCTGATGATGCCTATCTCGTGGTGGCTGCCGACAAGGGCACGGCCACCTTCTCGGATACCGCGAACGGCATTTCCGATGCGCACAACCACTGGCTTGGCGATGCTTTCGCATCAGGCGGATCTGTCGGTTATGACCACAAGAAGATGGGCATCACAGCCAGAGGTGCCTGGGAAGCAGTGAAGCGCCATTTCCGCGAAATGGACACCGACATCCAGACAACACCGTTCACCGTGGCTGGTGTGGGTGACATGTCGGGCGATGTCTTCGGCAATGGCATGCTGCTCTCTGAAAAAATCAAATTGGTCGCGGCCTTCGACCACCGCGATATCTTCATTGATCCAACACCGGATGTCGCCAAAACCTTTGCAGAGCGAGCCCGCATGTTCGCGCTGCCGCGCTCCAGCTGGCAGGACTACGACAAGAGCCTGATATCAAAGGGCGGCGGCATTTTTCCGCGCTCATCCAAGGAGATTCCTGTCTCGGCTGAAATGAAAGCACTCCTCGGCCTGACTGCCAACACAACCACACCACAGGAACTGATGAACCACATCCTGAAGGCGGATGTGGACCTCCTGTGGTTCGGCGGCATTGGCACCTATATCCGAGCTTCCAGCGAAACCGACGCCGATGCAGGCGACCGCGCCAACGATGCGATCCGCATCACGGGGGCTGATCTGCGCTGCAAGGTCATTGGCGAGGGCGCAAACCTTGGTCTCACGCAACGTGCCCGCATCGAGGCCGGGCGCTCCGGTGTGCGGCTCAACACCGATGCCATCGACAACTCGGCGGGTGTCAACTCGTCGGACGTCGAGGTCAATATCAAGATCGCGCTGTCCACCCCCATGACCGATGGACGACTGACCTTCGATACCCGCAATCCATTGCTTGCTTCCATGACCGATGATGTCGGCAAGCTTGTGCTGCGCAACAACTATCTGCAGTCGCTCGCGCTCTCTCTTACTGAGGCCAAGGGCGTTGCAGACATCGCAGATGAGCGCCGCTTGATGCATGCGCTGGAGGCTGCTGGCCGTCTGGACCGCAAGGTGGAATACTTGCCCGAGGACGCCGCCCTCGACCAGCTTGAGCGGCAGGGCCAGGGCCTCACCCGCCCGGAAATGGCAGTGCTTCTGGCCTATGCCAAGCTTGCCTTCCATGACGATGTGCTGGCCAGCGATGTGCCGGATGATCCCTACTTCGCGGTTGAGCTGAAGCGCTACTTCCCGGACGGTGTGCGGGTCGGATATCCCGATGCGGTCGATACGCATCGTCTGCGCCGCGAGATTATCGCCACCGGCCTTGCCAATGCTGTGATCAACCGTGGCGGACCATCGGTCGCCATTCGACTGGCAGAAGACACTGGCCGTTCTATCCCGGATGTCGCCCGAGCCTACGCGCTCACCCGCGATGCGTTTGGCGTGCTTGATCTCAACACCGCCATTGATGCGCTTGATGCCAAGATATCAGGCGCGGTGCAGCTCGAACTCTACAGCGCGGTGCAGCAGTTCACGGTCAACCGCATGATGTGGTTCATGCGCCATATCGACTTCGCGCCGGGCCTCTCGGCGCTGGTTGAGCGCTTCCAGAAAGGCGTATCGGCTGTGCAGGCAGGCACAGCTTCAAAAGCTTGGCTCGACAAGGGCGTGCCGTCAGAACTTGCCGCCCAGATGGCGCGGCTTGAAGCCCTTGCTGCCGTTCCGGATGCCGTGATGGTTGGCGAACAGGCTGGCATTGCAGCACCCGATGCTGTCACCTTGCTGGATGCGCTTGCCAATCGTCTTGATGTCCAACGCCTGCGGGCGTTTTCCCAAAGCATCCTGCCAGCCGATTCCTTCGAGCGGCAGGCGGTGATGCGCATGGGCGATACGCTGGATGGCACCTTGCGTCGTCTTGCGGTTGAGGTGGCGGCTAGCACGAAACCGCAAAAAGGCAGCGGCCTGAACGTCGCACAGGCGGTAGAATCATGGGCAGGCGCGCGCCAGTCTGATTTGGCGCGTACTGCAAAAACAATGGCTGACATGCTGGCAGGGCAACCATCTCTCGCCAAGCTCAGTGTCGCGACGGGCAGCCTGTCAGATCTGCCTCGCGGATGACAGTGACCACCTATCCTCCCCGCCGTGCTGTCGGCGCGTGGTTGCTGTTTGATTGGGCCTGCCAGCCGTTTTTTACGCTGGTGACAACCTTTGTCTTTGCGCCGTTCTTTGCATCGGCTCTGGCGTCAGACCCCGTTCAGGGGCAGGCATTGTGGGGCTACGCCACCGGCTTTGCCGGGTTGTGCATTGCGCTGCTGTCCCCGGTTCTCGGCGCAATCGCAGATCAGGCAGGCGCACGCAAACCCTGGATCGCCGTGTTCGGAACCATGCTGGTGATTGGCGGAGCCATGCTCTGGCTTGCTGTGCCTGGCGCACCATGGGCCGTGCAGATTGCGCTTTGCGGCTTTGTCATCGGCTTGATTGGTGCGGAATTCGCTGCCGTCTTCAACAATGCGATGATGCCAACGCTGGTGCCGCCTGAGAAGATCGGGCGTCTCTCTGGCTCTGGCTGGGCCATGGGTTATCTTGGCGGCCTCGTCAGCCTCGCGATCACCCTGGGCTTTCTCGCAGCGAACCCGCAGACGGGCAAAACCTTGTTGGGAATGTTCCCGGCCTTTGGACTGGATGCAGCCAGCCGCGCTGGCGACAGGGTCAGCGGTCCCTTGTCTGCACTTTGGTTTATTGTGTTTGTGCTGCCGATGTTTCTGTTTGTGCCAGACAGGCCACGCCGCATGGGCATTTCACAGGCAGTAACATCCGGTCTTGCGTCCCTTCGTCAAACCCTTCGCGGCCTGGGCGGGCAGAAGCCGCTTGCGCAGTTCTTGCTGGCCAACATGATCTACGCCGATGCGCTTGTGGCGCTCTTTGCCTTCGGAGGCATTTACGCAGCAGGCACCTTTGGCTGGGGCACAATTGAGATTGGTTTGTTCGGAATCCTGCTCACAGTCACCGGCACACTGGGCGCATGGCTCGGCGGCAAGCTTGATGATCGATTGGGGCCACGCACTGTCGTTGCCGCCAGCCTGATGGTTCTGCTGTTCACCTGCATCGGCATCATGGGCACAACCAAAGACCAGATCTTCTTTGTCTTTGCCACCAACCCACCATTGCCCGGCGGAGGTCTTTACAGTGGCGCATCCGAGAAAGCCTATGTTGGCCTTGGCCTGCTGATTGGCCTTGTGGCTGGACCCTTGCAGGCCGCATCCCGCTCGCTGCTGGTGAAGCTTGCGCCGGCGGACAACATTGGTCAGTATTTCGGGCTCTTTGCCCTTTCGGGAAAGGTCACGAGTTTTGCAGGTCCCGTGTTGGTTGCGCTGGCAACCCAGATATCGGGCTCTCAGCGCGTGGGCCTCATTGTGCTGATCGTGATGTTCATGGCAGGATTGCTTTTGCTGTTGCGCCAGCGACCTGCCACAGAAACCTGATCCTCACTCCGCTTCGTCGGCCTCACTCATCAGATAGTGCCGCCGCCTGAGTTCCCCCAGCGCACGGTTTGTCTGTTCGAGCGTCGCTTCAAGATGCCTGATCTGCTCTTCAATTTTCTTTGTCGAAATCCTGAGCTCATCAAGATTGGTGGATGAACCAAGCATCTCCGCAATCTCCGCGAGAGTAAAACCGAGCTTTCGCCCTTCATCAATCAGTTTGAAGCGGCGTTGGGCGGTTTCATCATAGACACGAACCGCACCATTGCGGCGTGATTGCAAAAGTCCTTTGGTTTCGTAAAAGCGCAAGGTACGTAGCGTCGTATCGTGACGCTTTGCCATTTCAGAGATATTGATCTGATATGGCAAGTGAGAATTTGCTTGTAGTTCCAGCGAACGTGCGGAGCCACTATTGCTAAGTGAATTTAGAAGAGCGAGGGACAAGGCAAGCATCCTTTTCTATCTTTATGCTTTCATGCCGTTCCCCGCAGTACCGGCTGAATCTCTTATGAATTCAATAAAGGATATTCATAGAATACAAATAAGATTTCTATTTGAATCTGTATTCATTTTGCACCACCCTGCTGCTATTTCGACAACGCGCCAGCCTCGATCAAACGTTTGGCGTAGCGTGCCATCAGGTCTACCTCAAGATGAATAGAAGCGCCGGCATGTCTGTCGCCAAAGGTCGTCACAGCAAGCGTGTGGGGAATGAGCAGAACCGAAAACACACTGCCCTCAATGCTGTTGACGGTCAGCGAAACACCATCAAGGCAGATCGATCCCTTTTCGGCAATGAAGCCGGCCAGAGCATCAGGCGCCTGAATGACAAATCTAGCCGTCGGTCCCCAGGGGCCAGAAGCATCCGTCACGGCCTCTCTGGCGAGCAATCTGGCAGTACCATCAACATGGCCTGTCACGAGATGACCACCCAGTTCATCGCCCACGCGCAAGGATCGCTCAAGATTGAGCTTTGTGCCGACCTTCCACTCGCCAGCCAAAGTGCGGCCCAGTGTTTCTGCCGCTGCTTCCACCGTGAAACGACAATGGCTGTTGCTGTGCTGGAGTGCGCTGACAGCCGTCAGACAAATGCCTGAGCAGGCAATCGACGCTCCCACCGCAATGCTTTCTGCGCTGTATGTGCTCTCGATGACATAGCGGCGAAGCTGCTTTGCATCACCCTCTGCCTGAACAACCGTGCCAATATCGCTGACGAGACCCGTGAACATCTCATGTCACCTTTTCATAGGTTGCAAAAACATCCGTACCAAAGCGGTCAGTCGCAATCTGGCGATAGGCGGACGAATCGCGCAAGCGGTTGGCGATGGGCGGCAGCAAAGCAACGGTTCCAGCCTGCCCGTAGGCATGATCAGCCGTGGATACAATGACAGTATCAGCAAGGCCACGCTCTGCCATGGCAGCGCCCAGCGTCGGCCCACCTTCCGAGAAAACCCGCGTGATTCCGCGCGCGGCCAGCAGTGTCAAAGCAGCCAGAATATCGAGCTTGCCGTCGCGCCCCTTGTCGACGCGCATGACCTCAACACCGGCACCGCGCAAGGCTTGCTCGGAAGCAGCAGGGGCATCAGTATCAGCCACAATCCAGACAGGAATTTGGCCACTGGTCTGCACCAGCTTCGAGGTGATCGGCGTGCGCAAGTGACTGTCCAGAATAATGCGGATCGGCGAGCGGTCCTCAAGCCCTTTCAGGCGCACTGTCAGTTGTGGATCATCGGACAGAACGGTTCCCACACCCACCATGATGGCTTCGTGCCGCGCCCTCAACAGAAACACCTGATGCATGGCATCATCGCCGCTGATCTGAAGGCGTCCACCGCCGAGAGGTGCACAATAGCCATCAGCGGTCTGCGCAAGCTTAAGGGTCACCATGGGACGGTTTTGTTGCACTCGCAGGATATGACCGCGGTGATCACGCTGCGCCTCTTCCTGCAGCACTCCCATTGTCACCTGAACACCGGCGCTGCGCAAAACGGCGTGACCGATGCCGCTGATATGCGGGTTGGGGTCCTCGGTGGCTGACACAACCCTGCGAATGCCAGCCAACAGTGTATGTTCAAGGCAAGGCGTGCCGCCGCGCACGGAACGGTGCGAGCAAGGCTCCAGCGTCACGTAGAGCGTGGCACCAACGGCCTTCAGGCCAGCTTCGATGAGCGCCATGGCCTCAGCATGCGGGCGACCACCGGGTTGAGTTGCCCCACGCCCGACGACAACGCCGTCTTTAACAACGACTGCGCCCACAGAAGGATTGGGCCATGTCCGGCCCATATTGGCGCGACCAAGGGCCAGCGCCTCATGCATAAACTGACGATCCTGTTCCGCATCAGTGAACGGCTGCGCCGTCCAGTGCCTCACTTCAGCGTCTCTGTGCTGGTGATCTCGATGCCAAATCCGGCAAGACCGGGGAAAGACCTATTGCTGGACGAGAGATTGCGGATGGTGCTGACACCGAGATCCCTGAGAATCTGTGCACCCACACCCACCTCAAGCCAACGCTCATTGCGCTGCCCATCGCTGGATGCAGGCTGCTCCAGAGGAGCGAGCGGAACACCGGCTGTGCCATCGCGCAGATAGATCAGCACACCGCGCCCATCCGCCTTGAAACGCTCAAGGGTCTTGGCAATCGCGGGAGAGGTCTGGAAAATATCCTGCATGATGTTGGGCTTATGGAAGCGTGTGAGGATGTTCTCGCCATTACCAATGCTGCCATAGACGAAAGCCAGATGATACACGGGGTCAAAAGCCGTGCGGTAGGCATAGCCCTGCAAAGGTCCAATCGGGCTATCAACAGTGAAGGTGCTGACGCGGTCCACCAGCTTTTCGCGCGCCTGCCGCCAGGTGATCATATCGGCAATCGTCACATGCCTGAGGCCATGCTTGGCTGCAAAGTCCGCCACCTGCTTGCCCTTGGTGACAGTGCCATCATCGTTCACCAATTCGCAGATCACGCCGACAGGCGGCAGGTTGGCCATGCGGCAGAGATCAACCGCCGCTTCTGTATGGCCAGAGCGCATCAGCACGCCGCCGTCCTTGGCAATCAGCGGGAAGATATGGCCGGGACGGGCAAAATCATTGGCACCGGCATTGGGGTTGGCGAGGCCACGGCAGGTGGCTGTGCGCTCTTCGGCTGAAATGCCGGTTGTCATGCCCGGCTTGTAGTCAATCGAAACGGTGAAAGCCGTGGTGTGGTTGGAATCGTTGTTCGCCACCATCGGATCAAGCCGCAGGCGACGCGCTTCATCCTGCGTGATAGGGGCGCAAACAATGCCTGATGTATGGCGCACGATGAACGCCATCTTTTCCGCTGTGCAATGGACAGCGGCAACAATCAGGTCTCCCTCCCCCTCGCGGTCATCATCATCCGTGACGACAACAATTTCCCCACGGGCAAAGGCTTCAATGGCTTCTGTGACACGTACTGGCATGCGCCTCAGATAACCGTGCCAACGGTAAGCTGCAAGAGGAAGCTACAGGAGAGAGGCAGAACGCAGCAGCAAAGACGATATGCAAATTTTCAAACGCGGCACGTCAGATTTTCACCGGCTTCAGTATCGTTGTAGGATCCACAAACTCAGACTGCGCCGCAATGGTGAGAATTTCCCGTGACTTCTGCTTTTCTGTCTCACGCAGCACACCAAAAATGGAGGAGGCCGCCATGCTCATGGACCCTGCCGCTGATCCCGTGCGCAGCCAGTGCACAAAGAATGTCGCTGCAATCGCATCTCCCGCCCCGTTCACGCTGATATCGAGCAAGGGCGAGCGCAGCATCCACATAGCTTCCCCGTCTGAAACCAGCATATCGATGGCGTTGGACGGCGTTTCGGATGTGACGAGCGAAGTCACCATGATGACTTTTGGACCCATTGCATGCACGGCACGCACCGCAGCCTTTGCATCCTCAAGCGTGGAAATGCTGTTGCCGCAGAGGTATTCCAGCTCAAACTGGTTGGGCGTGATGATATCTGCAACCGGAACCGCACGCCCTTTCAGGAACTCGGCGACACCGGAGCGCACATAGATACCGCGCCCCACATCACCGATCACAGGATCGCAGCAATAGGCAGCACCTGGCGATGCAGCCTTGACCTTCTTCACGGCAGCAATAATCGCGTGGCCGATATCAGCCGAACCGATATAGCCGGAGAGCACACCATCGCAGACCGGAAGCACGCCGCGGTCTGCGATGCCTTCCACCAGCTCGTCGATCATCTGGCCGTCATAGACCCGGCCTTTCCAATCACCGTAGCCGGGATGGTTGGAGAACTGCACGGTATGCACCGGCCAGACCTCGACACCCAGTCTCTGCATGGGGAAAACAGCCGATGCATTGCCGACATGGCCGTAAGCCACGTGAGACTGGATCGACAGGATGTTCAGCGCGCGCGATGCCATGATTCTCTTTAATTCGCCTTGATGCCGACTTCCTGGATGAGTTTACCCCATTTGTCGCCTTCTGACTTCAGGAATTGTCCTAGTTCTTCTGGCGTAGAACCGACAGCTTCCGCACCGAGAGCCGCCAGACGATCCTTCATGGTCTGCTCTGCGAGAGCCCGTTTTGTATCCGCATTGATCCGGTCAATGATGGCACGCGGGGTTCCCTTGGGCACAAACAGCGCGAACCACGATGTCACATCAAAACCCGGAACAGTTTCGGCAACAGGAGCGAGATCCTTCGCAAAAGGAGAGCGCTTGGCGGTTGTGATGCCCAGCGCCTTCACCTTGCCGCCCTGCGCCTGCGGCAAGGCTGCGGTGATGTTGTCGAAGATCACATCGATCTGGCCTGCAATCATGTCCTGAATGGCTAGAGCCGTGCCCCTGTAGGGAACGTGCTGCATCTTCGTTCCGACAAGCTTCTGGAACAATTCGCCCGAGAGATGCACGGATGTGCCCACACCTGATGAGCCATAGGTCACCTTGCCGGGGTTGGCCTTGGCAAAATCCACGAACTCCTTGACCGAGTTATAGGGCGTATGAAGCCCCGCGATCAGGATGTTGGGCACCATCGCCACCAGCGCAACCGGCTCGAAATCCTTCACCGGATCATAGGTGAGGTTGGCGTAGAGATAGGGGTTGGTGGCCATGCCGACGGAAACAATTAGGATGGTATCGCCATCAGGCGCGGACTTCGCGGCCTGATCCGTGCCGATGTTGCCGCCTGCCCCCGGCTTGTTCTCCACCAGAATGCGGGCACCCCAGTATTCCCCAAAGCGCTCGGACAGCAGACGCCCCAGAACATCGGTTGCACCGGCAGGCGGGAAAGGCACAATCATCTTGATCTGACGCCCCGCAGGCCATGCCCCTTGAGCGCTGGCTGCCTTGGGCGCGAGTGCTGCCGCACCTGCTGCTGACACAAAGGTGCGCCGCGAAATTCTGGACCCTGTCATTCTATTCTCCCACGATTGTTATGATTTGGTTTTAATCGTTGGGAGCAGTGTATCCTGCAGCGGACGAAAGGGAAGTGTGATCGTGAGATGCACTTGGCTTTATGGCATTCGCATCTCAAATAAATGCCGCGCAAACTCGCAGGCAACCTTGTTGGAAAGGGCAATGCGCAGTTGAGCCTGACCAAACGAATGGCTTCACTAACTCTCGGTATCCTGGATGGTGCCGACGTCAGTCTGAGGGATCAGGTTGAGCAAGGTTTCCAGCAAATCTTGTCTCGAATCTATGTCATCAACGGCTTTCAGAAACTCCACACCAATGAGGACGGAATACAGTATAACCGGAATGGAAGGCGAATGGATTCCCGCCTCGCGGCATAGCTCCTTCAGATAGGCAATGCGTTTGCTGTCCATCCGTGCCACGGCATTCGCGATCTCCGGTGAAGAAAGCGCCCAAGCCCGCAAGGCAGGCTCCAGCGCAGCTCCTCCATAGGATGGATCACGAAAGCTCACTGCCAGATGGCATAGCTTTTCGAGCCGTTCACGTGCTGGCAGATGCCCATCAAGGCCGGCCACAACCTCGTCGAACGCACGTTCTTCCCACAAACGGATCAGGCGACTGAGATAGTCCGGAATGTCTTGAAAGTGCCAGTAGAACGACCCCTTGGTTGTGCCGAGATCACGGGCCAAGGCCTCCGCGCGCAAGGCGGAAGGGCCAGCTTTCGCCAATGCCCGGAACCCGGCCATCAGCCAGTCTTCGCCAGAAAGGCGGGATTTCAATTTGGTAGACATCTTGTCGCACCATACGCTGCCGTATTGACTGGATCAACAAGGAAGAGCACCATACGTCAACGTATGGAGGCTTCTCATGATCTGGACTCGCATTGCTGCTGTATTGATGGGCGCAACCATTTTTCTGCATATTTTCGGGGGAGGTCCCTCGGTCCATGAACCGCTTCAGGCAGCGGTCGCAAGCCCTGTGCTGGCGGCATTCGCAGCCGTGTTTTGGCACTTTATCACTGTGGTTCTGGCTATTCTCGCTGTCGGTCTCTGGAACCTATCGCGTCGGGATGACCTGTTTCTGGAGTTCATTCTTTCAGGGATACAAATTGGACTGGCGGCGCTGTTTCTCGCCTATGGATTCAGCCGACTCGGAGAACCATGGTCGATGCCGCAGTGGGTGATCTTCCTCACAATTCCAGCACTGACGCGCTTCGGACAGAGCAAAAGAACGATCCCATGACCGTTAGTCAGCTTCTCCTCGCGGCTGGAATTCTTATGATCACCATTGCCGTCATCCATTCGGCTCTGGGTGAGATTCTGATCTTCAGCCGGATGGGGCAAGGCAGCATCATTCCTGTTGCTGGCGGTGACTTGCTGCGCGAGCGTCACGTCCGGATTCTCTGGGCAACATGGCATATCGTCTCGATCTTCGGGATGGCCTTTGCCGTTATCTTGATACGACTGGCGCTTTGGCCGTCGCTGCCCTTGCAACCAGCAGTTCTGCAAATGATAGCCAGCGCCACCACGGCAAGCGGCCTTCTTGTTCTCTATGCCTCACGCGGAAGGCATCCCGGCTGGATCGGACTGCTGATCGTTGGTATGCTGATCTTTCTGGCTCTGAACGGAATATGATGTTGCAAAAGAGCGGGATGAGCCACTTTTGTTCAAAGGTGAGGATTTCCTGCACACGGATGTGTTGCGTGTGGATTGATTGGGCCTGATTTGGCACCGGATTGACGCAACAGCTAACGCTTTGAATTTAAATCAGGTTTTTCGTTACATACATCTTGAGACTTCTGCGCTCAGAAGCAAGCCCGAACGGGAATGACCGGTCGTCCATTCGCAAAAATCAAAAATAATTCGAAATCGATTGAACCTTTTCCATGCAAGCAGCGACCAACAAATAAGAGGTGAGAATGGTCGAACTTCTGAATCTGGGAGAGCCAAGATGTCAATTTTCACAAAAAAAGCAGCCGCATCCTTGATCGTCATGGCGCTTGGTATGAGCTTCAGCGGCAGCGCAGCCTCCGCCCGGACAGTGGGCCAACCGGCCAAGAATTACACTGCGAAGGACAAGATGCCTTCGTACTGCTTCGAATACGGCTGCAAAGGCAGCCATTGCATCTACTGCAAGCGCTGACGACCGCCTCTGGGCATACTCGTCTTCAATCTAGAATTACGAGCTTCCGGCGAGGGCATTGTGAATGTCCTAACCGGTGGGACGGGAGAAGGCATGTGAGCGCATGCTCGCTCCAACTGCGGCCAGCATTCTGGTCAACCGCCCCAGGGGAACCCCCATCGCGGGCATCTCAACCGGTCAAGGCCGGAGCGTCGAAAGGTAGGATACAATGATCAAGACCCTTCTTGCTGGTGTTGTTGCCGCCAGCGCCCTTACCATGGTTTTACCCGCTCCGGCAGAAGCCCGGTCAGGAACAAACCGCTTTCATATTGTGGACGGCGACCAAGGTCGTGTCGTGTATGACGACGGACGAAATGACGGCGGCTGCATCTTCCGCCGCAAGTTTGTCGGCTACGACTACTGGGGCAACCCGCGCTTCCGCAAGGTTTTTCATTGCTACTGAACACGCCCGCCATCGGCTTCTTGCTCCCGGAATACGCCCGCTCACCTGAAGCCGACGGCGGTGCCATCCCCTTCCGCCTTTCCCCCGAACTGAAAGCACACTCTCATGACACACTTCCTCGTTCTCTCCGCCACCGCCCTCATGATTACGTGCGGAGATTCAACTGCTCGACCGTCTCTTGTCAGCGATCAACTAATGTGAAATGGTTAATCATTAGCGGAGGTAAGTTGATGCGGTTCCACTGCCTCACTTTGTTGGCTGCTTCTGTCGTTGCGACACTTGCAATCAGTGTTAGCGATGCATCGGCAAGGTGCCAAAGGCCAGGAGTCGGCAGACCTGGCTACGTCTGGAAATGCGATCACTGGGAAGTCGCACCGAAGCGGTGCATGAGGCCAGGACTCGGCAGACCCGGCTACATATGGAAATGCGATCACTGGGAACTGATGAGTCCCCCAAGAAATCCGCCGGCGGCACCGGTAAGTGGTGCAGGCGGTTCAGGGGGCGGAGCGACCATCCATAGGACGCCGAGAAATCAAGGACCAGTTGTTCGCGACCACCGACGACCAGTTATTCGCGACCATCGACGCTAGAACCTATCGGTCGCCACTAAGTGTGAAATTGCGGAGGCAGCTACTGGTCGCCTCCGCTGCAGCCTTTTAAGCAATCTCATTCACTCGTTGCAAAACTCTTGATTTGTATAACTCCACTCAAGCCAATCTCCTCCCTGCAACTACCACAGAATACGTTTTCTCATATCTTCGAACACAACGCCCCTCACCAGCTCGTGATCCATAATTCGCAGCTGCCATCTTTTCGCCATACGAAATATGAAATATAACCATCGTTATCGATTGGCATAACGCAGTCGAACAACGGTTTGCCTCATGTGAGGGAACCATGGAGGTTACCTATGGCTTACGCATCCATGCCGGTGCTGGCTGGCGATGCGGGTTTATCCCGCTATCTTGACGAAATTCGTAAATTCCCCCTGCTTGAACCACAACGCGAATATATGCTGTCGAAGCGGTTTCTGGAACATGATGATTCCAAGGCCGCCCATACGCTTGTGACATCCCATCTGCGCCTCGTTGCCAAGATTGCCATGGGCTATCGCGGCTACGGCCTGCCGATTGGGGAAGTTGTGTCTGAAGGCAACGTCGGCCTCATGCAGGCCGTCAAGCGGTTTGACCCCGACAGGGGCTTCCGCCTTGCAACCTATGCCATGTGGTGGATCAAGGCCTCGATTCAGGAATATATCCTGCGGTCCTGGAGCCTTGTGAAAATGGGCACCACAGCCAACCAGAAAAAGCTTTTCTTCAACCTGCGCAAGGCCAAGAGCCAGATTCAGGCGCTGGGAGAGGGTGATCTTCGCCCGGACCAGATCAGCATCATTGCCACCAAGCTTGGCGTTGAAGAGCGCGAAGTGGTGGAAATGAACCGCCGTCTGGGTGGTGATTCCTCGCTCAACGCGCCGCTGAGCGCAGAAGGTGAAGGCGGTGAATGGCAGGATTTCCTGATGGATGACAGCCATTCACAGGAAACTTTGGTGGCGGATGCCGAGGAGCGCGACAACCGCTCGCTGGCACTATCGCGTGCGCTTGCAACCCTCAACCCGCGTGAGCGCCGCATCATCGAGGCGCGCAAGCTGGTGGATGAGCCCATGACGCTCGAAGACCTGTCGGTCGAGTTCAACGTCAGTCGTGAGCGTGTCCGCCAGATCGAGGTGCGCGCTTTCGAAAAGCTGCAGGCCGCCGTTGTGCGCAACCTGACAGCCATCGAGGCGACACCGCAACTCGCCGCCGCATAACAAGGCTGCTTGTCGATACCGGAGGGGTGATCTAGGTTGAGTGCATGCTCAAACCTCACACCCCTCCCTCTCTCCATCCGCCCTTTGCCAAATACAGCCATGCCATGGAAGTGCCGCCCGGCCTGCGGCTGGTCTTTGCCTCTGGTCAGCTGGGCATCGCGGCTGACAAGCATGTGCCCGATGATGTCACCGGCCAGACTGAACTCTGCTTCAAGGCGATTGGCGCGATTCTCGAATCCGCCGGCATGGGCTTTGGCGACATCATCCGCATCAATGCCTTCGTGACGGATCGTGCCTACTTGAAAGAGTATATGGCGGTGCGGGACCAATACGTGTCCAATCCCCCACCGGCTTCTACTCTGATGATCGTCTCAGGCTTTGCAGCCGAGGTTTACAAGGTGGAGATCGAGGTGGTGGCAGCAGCAGCCTAGAACTTTCTGCCGCTTTCCATATCACTCTTGATCAGCAGTGCCGAGCGGTTGCCGCCGATGCGCGCGCGGTAAACCTGCAGGTTTTCCATCACGCGCTGCACATAGTTGCGGGTTTCCTGAAACGGAATGCGCTCAACCCAGTCGATGATATCCGTGCCCGGCTTGCGGGGATCGCCGTAAGCTTCGACCCATTCGCGCACACGCCCGCCGCCTGCATTGTAGGAGGCGAAGGTCATGACGATCGAACCCTTGGTTTCTTCCATCAATTCACCCAGATGCGCTGCCCCCAGCATGGCGCAAAATGCGGGATCATCCGTCAACCGGTTAGGGCTGAAGGGCACCTTGAAACGCTGGGCAGTGCGCGAGGCCGTGGATGGCAGCATCTGCATCAGGCCCCGCGCATTGGCATGGGACACGGCCTTGGCCTGAAAGGCGCTTTCCTGTCTGGCAATGGCATAGACCATGGCCTTGTCGCCGGAACCCGGAAGCGCCGTGTAATCAGGAATACCAAACAGCGGAAAGGCATGCTGGTTGGCGGGAAGCTCCCGCAACACAGCCGCCTTGCCGATGGTCAAGACAGTGGTTGCATCGCCGCGTGAAAGGAAGGGCTGGGACACAGCGTCCACGATATCAGCCGAAGCGGTCGTCCGTCCCAAATCAATCGCCAGAGGCACGGCAAAGCTCTCAAGTTGCGCTGCCAGCAGGTGATGGATCACTTGGCCTGATGCGCTTGCCTTGAAACGGGATATCTCCTCTGATGAAGCATAGGAAGCAGGAAGCTCAAAAGCTTCGCGTCCGATATGCGCAGCAGCGAGCTGGCCATAATAGGTCGCACCATGGGCAGCGGAGGCTGCAAATGAGCTGGCGCTGTCTCCAATCGCGCCTTCTTCCTCAGATCGACCCAACCAGTAAAGCGCGCGCGCCTTGGCCGCTGGTGTTTCTGCAATCTCAAGCGAAGCCCTGAGGTGGATGGCTGCGGTTTGCGGAAATTTCAGGAACCGCAAGGCAATCCAGCCGGCATGAAACTCGGCTTCAGCCTGCCGTCCCGGCGCTTTGGCAGTGTGTTCCGCCACAACGCGGTATGCTCCGGCGGCATCATCTGCATCGAGCAGCTTGCGCGCCAGCAACCGCCGCTCGATCCACCATTCATCGGAGTCTGCCAGCAGCTCTGGCTTGCGGGTTGCCGCAATCATGGCATCACGCGCTTCCGAAGGCTTGTCCTGCCGCCGCAGGATCTGTGCCTTGATCAGCCCATAGGACGAATGCCCGCGCATGCTGGCTGGCACGTAATTGAGGATGCTGTCCGCTTCGCCTCGCTTGGTGGCAAAGACCAGGGCCTGCGCCAGCTTCGCCTGATCAGGCCCAAGGGTTGCTGCCAGACGCAGGCCCTCTGCTGACTGGTTGTTGAGGATCAAACGATGTGCCCGAAGCTTTTTTTCAGCGTCTGTGATGCTTTCAGGGAAGGTTTTCGCCAGAAACTCCGCTGTGTCGCGCGTCAGGGTCCGGTCGCGGTAGGCTTCAAGCGCAAGTTGCTGCGCAGGAAGTCCTCTGGCCGTCGATGCCACAGCAAGCATTGTTTTGCCATTGGGGCCAAGAGGCTGACGGTCCTTGAAAAAGGCAAACACGGTGTCAGCCCGGGCTTTTTCAAGCACAAGCGCGTCCTCTGCCTTGCGCTGCAACCAGTTCTGCATGGGCAGGTCAGGGTTGGCCAGCATGAACCGCTGGATACGGGAGAAGCCAAGCGAACGGGGTGATGCTCTCAGCGCCACCCATTCTGCAGCGGCACGCACCGCTGCGCTTTCTATGGTCTGGCTGACAGCATCCCCTGCTTTGATATCATCACGCTTATAGGCATCTGCTGCCTGTCGCAGCTTGCCGATATCCGCGTGGTTTTCAGATGAAACACTGCCTTTTGCAGGCGCGGGCGCAGCAATGGCACCTGTTATATCCGAGGCTTGTGCAGACGCATGTTCTGGCAATCCGGCAACGAGACCAGCTGAGAAAAACAACACACCAGACAGCAACTTCAACCTTAAAACGCGCATCAGACAGAGTTCCTCTTCGGGAATTCCTTTTTCTGCTGAAGCTGTTGACGTATGGTTAACCAGATTTATTTATTGATTGGAAAAACGATAACAAGGGCAAACAATGCCACTGATCCAGTTATGCTATTGCAGCAAAGCTACAGGCGATATTGCGTCTACCCATGCTGAAATCATGTATCGCGCGTCCTCCAGAAACAAACAAAACGGCATCACTGGTTGCCTGGCTTATTGCTGCAACTGGTTTATTCAGGTCATCGAGGGGGAGCAGGCTGTCGTTGAAGAAACATTTGAGCGCATCAAGAATGACAGTCGGCACAGTGATATTAGACTGATGGGGCGCAGAGAAATCCGCGGGCGCAGCTTTCCAGACTGGAACATGGTCGGCATCAATCTGAAAGAACAGTCAGCCCAGTACCTGCAATCTTATGGAGTCACGCTGGGCTTTGATCCAGAAAAAGCCCTGAGTTCGCAAATGTTGCTCATGCTGATGGATATTGCAGATCGCAAACGTATGGCCATTTGAACGCTGACAAGTGAAAGTTGGCGCGAAATCCGTTTCAAATCTCTTTTGCATATGACAACAAGCGGCGCTAAGAGTGTCTCCTGTTTTTTGCGGGTAGTCTCGGTTTTGCGGGCAGTCTCGCCCGTTGTTGAGGTTCAAGGTCATGTCATCACATCGTTCACTCAGGGGATCGCTCACGGCGCTTGTCACACCCTTCAGGAACGGCAAACTGGATGAAGCGGCTTTTCGCTCCCATGTCAGTTGGCAGATCGAGAATGGAACCACAGGCTTGGTGCCGGTTGGCACAACGGGTGAAAGCCCGACCCTAACGCACGACGAGCATAAGCAAGTGGTGGAATGGTGCATCTCGGAAGCCAAGGGCCGCGTACCTGTGGTGGCCGGTGCAGGCTCTAACAACACGGCGGAAGCCATTGCTCTGGCGCAGCATGCCGAAAAGGCCGGCGCTGATGCTCTTCTGGTTGTGACGCCCTACTACAACAAGCCAACGCAGGAAGGCCTGTATCAGCATTTTGCCGCTGTTGATGATGCCGTCGGCATTCCCATCCTCATCTACAACATCCCGCCCCGCAGCGTGGTGGACATGTCCACTGCCACCATGGCGCGCCTTTATGAGCGCAAGCGCAACATTGCCGGCGTCAAGGATGCCACAGGCAACGTGGCACGCGTTTCACAACAGCGCCATGCCATGGGTCCGGATTTTATTCAGCTCTCGGGCGAAGACATGACCGCGCTTTCCTACAATGCCGCCGGTGGCCACGGCTGTATTTCGGTTGTTTCCAATATCGCGCCAAGGCTGTGCGCTGATTTGCAGAACTTGTCTCTCAAGGGTGACTATGCGGCTGCTCTTGCAGTGCAGGATCGTCTGATCCCGCTGCATGATGCCACCTTCATGGAGCCGGGTCTGGCAGGAGCCAAGGCGGGTCTCAATCTGCTTGGCCGCATGAACGAGGAAGTGCGCCTGCCGCTGCTGGGCGTGAATGCGCCAACGAAGGAAGCGATCCGCAAGGCACTGGTCCACGCGGGTCTCATCAATTAATGAACGCACCGGCCAAACCGAAGAAAAGCCGCTACAAACTGATTGCCGACAACCGAAAAGCCCGCTTCAATTTCGAGTTGGGCGAGGTGTTCGAGGCTGGCATCATGCTGACCGGCACCGAGGTGAAGAGCCTTCGCCTTGGCAAGGCCATGATCGCGGAAAGCTATGCCTCTAATGAAAGCGGCGAGCTGTTCCTGATCAATTCCTACATCCCGGAATATCTGCAGGCTAACCGTTTCAACCATGAGCCCAAGCGCCCGCGCAAACTGCTGCTGCACCGCAAAGAAATCGCTAAGCTGTTTCACGCCATCTCACGCGAAGGCATGACCATCATCCCGCTGAAGCTGTTCTTCAACGATCAGGGCCGTGCCAAGGTCGAGATCGCGCTCGGCAAGGGCAAGAAACTGCACGACAAGCGCGAGACCGAGAAGGAACGCGACTGGAACCGCGAAAAGGGCCGCCTGCTGAGGGATAGGGGGTAAGGCGTTTCCTTTAAAAGGCTCCACGTTTACCTCCCTCCCCCTTGCGGGGAGGGTGGCACGCGAAGCGTGACGGGTGGGGGTCCTTCAGTTCTTTATCCTGAATCACCCCCATCCCCGGCCCTTCCCCGCAAGGGGGAAGGGAGAAAGCGCCTCACTCTGCTGCGTATTTGGCGGCTCTCTTGGTCTTTGCAGTCGGGTTGTTCGGATGCTCCATCCAGGTGCGATGGCCGCCTACCTTCACACCGGTGCGGCGATCGAGTTTGCCTTCGGCCAGTGGTTCCATGCTGATGCAATTCTCAACCGGGCAAACCACTGCGCAGAGATTGCAGCCGACGCATTCCTCCTCAATCACCTCGAACTTGCGCTTGCCATCCACCATGTTCGTGATCGCCTGATGGGATGTATCCTCGCAGGCAATGTGGCAGCGGCCACAGCTGATGCAGAGATCCTGATTGATATGGGCCTTCACCACATAATCAAGATTGAGATGCTGCCAGTCCGTCACTTTCGGTGCGGCCAGACCGACAAAATCCGAAACGCTTGAATAGCCCTTCTCGTCCATCCAGGCTTCCAGTCCAGCGGTCATTTCCTGCACGATCTTGAAGCCATAGACCATGGCAGCAGTGCAGACCTGCACATTGCCCGCACCCAGCGCCATGAACTCGACAGCATCGCGCCATTTCTCGATGCCGCCGATGCCGGAAATCGGCAGCCCGGCTGTTTCGGCATTGCGGGCGATTTCCGCCACCATGTTCAGCGCAATCGGCTTCACCACCGGGCCGCACATACCACCGTGGGTGCCCATGCCGCCAACGCTCGGCCAGGGTGACATCGCGTCGATATCAACACCCATCATGGAATTGACAGTGTTGATGAGACTGACGGCATCAGCCCCGCCCTTTTTGGCGGCTTCTGCCGGACGAATGACACTGGCCACATTTGGCGTCAGCTTCACGATCACTGGCATGCGCGTGTGCTGCTTGCACCAGCGCGTCACCATCTCGATGTATTCAGGCACCTGACCGACCGCAGCACCCATGCCGCGCTCGCTCATGCCATGAGGGCAACCGAAATTCAGCTCCACGCCATCGGCTTCTGTTTCCTCGACGCGTTTGAGGATCGCCTTCCAGCTTTCCTCATCGCAGGGCACCATCAATGAGACGACCATGGCGCGGTCCGGCCAGTCGCGCTTCACCTGCTTGATTTCATCGAGATTGATCTGCAGCGGACGATCCGTGATCAATTCGATGTTGTTGAACCCAATGACACGCCGATCGGATGCGTGCATTGCTCCGTAGCGTGGACCACTGACATTGACGATGGGCGGGCCATCTTCCCCCAGCGTCTTCCAGACCACGCCGCCCCAGCCCGCCTTGAAGGCGCGGATGACATTATAGGCCTTGTCCGTTGGCGGGGCCGAAGCCAGCCAGAAGGGATTGGGGGATTTGATGCCAGCGAATGTGGTGCGCAGATCAGCCATGGTCGTTATCCTTTCTGATCACGCCGCTTTTGCAGCACTGGATTTGAAAAACCGGTCAATCGCTATGGCCGCCTGCTTGCCGTCTTCCACAGCAGCCACGGTCAGGTCCTCGCCACCGGCGATACAATCTCCACCGGCCCAGACGCCTTTCAGCGATGTTGAGCGCATTGCATCAACCTTGATACGGCCCTTCTCCATCGCCAAACCTGCCTTGCCAAGATCAGCCTCTACCAGCGTTTGGCCAATGGCCGTGAAAACCTGATCACAGGGAATTTCCATCGTTTCACCCGTGCCAACCAGTTTGCCCCTTTTGACAGCAGTGTATTCAAAACGCGCATGGGTGACAGATTTTGACTTTCCGCGCCCTTTGCCCATGAGCTCAACCGGCATGAGATTGTGGCGGATCAGCACGCCGCGTGTCTGCGCCACCTCCTGCTCGTGTTCGGAAGCCGACATCGCTTCCTTGCCGCGCCGGTAAACGATGGTGACATTTTCAGCCCCAAGCAGTTTGGCCTGTGTCGCCGCATCAATGGCGGTCATGCCGCCGCCGATAACCACGACATTGCGGCCAATGGCGATCTTGGATTTATCCTTGGCCTGACGTAAGTTCGCGATAAAATCGACGGCGTCCATGACGCCGTTCATGGCAGGTTGATCCAACGCATTGGTGTCACCCAGACCCATGCCCAAAAAAACGGCATCGTAGTTTTTCAGCAGGCTTTCAACCGTCACATCGCGGCCCAGCGCCTTGCCGTATTGAACGGAAATGCCACCCACCGCGAGAATGTAGGCGAGCTCTTTTTGCGCGATATCATCGTTGGCCTTATAGGCCGCGATGCCGAACTCATTCAGCCCGCCGCCTTTTGCGCGTGCCTCAAAAATCGTCACATCGTGGCCAAGAACGGCAAGCCTGTGCGCGCAGGCAAGACCCGCAGGGCCGGCACCGACAACCGCCACTGTTTTGCCGGTTTTTGCACCCTGCTTGTAAAACTGCTTGCCTGCAGCAAAAGCCGCATCTGTGGCAAAGCGCTGCAACCGCCCGATCTCGACAGCGCGGCTTTCCGATGTTTCCTTGACACAGGCGCCCTCGCACAGGTTTTCAGTGGGGCAAACGCGGGCGCACATTGCGCCCATGATATTGGCATCGAGAATGGTTTTCGCCGCTGCTACAGGCTGGGCATTGGCGATCTGCCGGATGAACAACGGTATATCGATGGAGGTGGGGCAGGCGGTAACGCAGGGCGCATCGTAACAGAAGAGACATCTTTCCGCCGCCACCCGCGCCTCGTTGACATCCAGCGGAGCAGCAAGGTCCGCAAAATTGGCGGCACATTGCGCGGCACTCACGCGCCCGGCGACAATATCTCCCATAAAGCTCTCCCTGATCGTCTGACCAATACCGGACAGGATAGTCCTGCATCAGTCCTGAAGCAGTAATGATGCCAGACGACCAAGAAAAGCTGCTGTTGTCAAACGCTGAAACAGGATCACGTCAATACATTCTATTTATTGAATATAAATTTGGCATACCTTGCCTGATCTGGTATGACTTGCTGCAGCAAGGATACCACCATGACCCCGATCTCGATCTTACCCGCTGATGCCGCTACCCTTATGCAGAAGGGTGCAATCCTCATTGATGTTCGCGAAGCCAGCGAGAGACGTCGGTTACATATCGCGGCATCCGTTCATCAGCCGCTATCATCAAGCGACGGTCGCGTCACAGCATCAGCCGACATGATCTTCCATTGTGCCAGCGGCGCACGCACGCAAACCAATGCCAGCAGGCTTGCGGCCCAAACCACGGGACAGAGCTTCCTGCTCGAAGGTGGCATTGCAGCCTGGCAAAAAGCCGGGTTGCCCGTGATCGAGGATAAGTCCCAACCCATCGACATCATGCGGCAGGTGATGATCGTCGCTGGCAGTCTGGTGCTGATCGGCGTGCTGCTTGGCGCATTCCTCAATCCAATATTCTATGGCCTTGCAGGCTTTGTAGGCGCTGGCCTGTTGTTTTCCGGCGCAACGGGTTTCTGCGCCATGGCGAAAATGCTGGCGCTGGCTCCCTGGAACAAAATCCGGATTGCCTGACTTGCACTAGGCCGCCAAACTTTCATTGGCGCGAGACGACATCCGTCCGATAGTCAGTGCAACCAATCCGCACGAATCAGGACGACCCATGACCACACCTGTCAGCCTCATTGATCATCCCGATGGCAAGAGCCGCTGCTGGTGGCCGGGCACTGATCCGCTCTATGTGCATTATCACGACACAGACTGGGGCGTGCCCGAAACTGACAGCCGCGCGCTGTTTGAAAAGCTGGTGCTCGATGGTTTTCAGGCAGGCCTGTCCTGGATCACGATCCTGCGCAAGCGCGAGAACTTCCGCAAAGCCATGGATGGCTTCAACGCGCAAACCATCGTTCGCTACACACCGGAGAAACTTGAAAGCCTGATGCAGAATGAAGGCATTGTCCGCAACCGCGCCAAGATTCAAGGCCTGGTTCCATCAGCGCGCGTCTTTCTCGAGATCGAGGAAAAAGAAGGCTTTGCCAATTATCTATGGAAGCATGTGGATGGCAAACCAATGCAGAACAACCTGAAGTCTCGCTCCGGTGTGCAGGCCGAAACAAAGATCAGCCAGGTGATTTCAAAAGACCTGAAATCGCGGGGCTTTACGTTTTGCGGCCCCACCATCGTCTATGCCTTCATGCAGGCCTGCGGTCTGGTGAACGATCATCTCGTGGGCTGCTACCGCCATGCCGAAGTGGCTGAGATGGCACGGCATGTCATCGTTCCAGCACACGCCTGATTGTACAACCCAATGACTCTTGCGCCTTTCTTCGCAGCATCCATAACGATCAAAATTCATATCATTGTGATGCTGGTGGCTATCGTTATAACCCCGGTTCAAATGTTCGGACGCAAGGGAACCTTCATCCATAAAGCTGCGGGCTACTGCTGGATGTCAGCTATGTTTGCAGCCGCAGTTACCAGTCTGGGAATCAGATCGAGTGATCCAATTTCCTATATGGGTTTCTCGCCAATCCATCTGCTCTCGGTGCTTGTTATTGTGAATGTTCCACTGGCGATCATGGCTGCCCGCTCAGGCAACATCAAACGGCATAAATCAGCCGTGACAAACATGGTCTGGGGCGGTGTTGTTGCTGCTGGCGTCTTCACACTTGCGCCAGGGCGCATCATGCATCAGATCATCTTTGGCGTCTGAAATGGCAAAAACTCCTCCCCCCCGCGCCTGGCAGCGCATGCTTTCTGGCAGACGGCTGGACCTGCTTGATCCCTCTCCTTTCGATATCGAGATCGAGGATATTGCCCATGGCCTCGCCCGCGTGGCGCGCTGGAATGGGCAGACCTCCGGGCCTTACCCGTTTTCCGTGGCGCAGCATTCCCTGCTGGTGGAGTCGATTGCGCAGCAACGCCGCACAGGCCTGCCCGATAAAACCGCCCTCGTCATTCTGCTGCATGACGCGGCGGAATATGTGATTGGCGACATCATCTCGCCCTTCAAGGCGGTTCTGGGTGATGCCTACAAAGGCGTGGAAGCGCGCATTCTGGCCGCTGTGATGATACGCTTTGGCCTGCCGCCGGAAATCACTGGTCCAGTCCGCACCCTCACCAAGGAAGCGGATGCGATTGCGGCCTTCCATGAGGCAACACAACTGGCCGGGTTTTCATCAGCCGAAGCCGCTGTTTTTTTTGGCAAGCCAGAAGCCTTGCCCCAGCGCGTCCTTTCCATGCTAGAGCCATGGACAACCGAGCAAGCAGAAAGCGCATTCAAGGCGCGCTTTGCCCAACTGTTTTCAACCACATCCAAGTAAAGCAGGAAACACAATGCCCTTCATTCAGGTCTGCTCCCTTGCCAAGCTTGGTCGCATCACGGCTGACATCAACGCCAGCCATGTCCTGACTCTGATCAACGAGCGCACCGCCGTTGAGCGCCCTGCCAGCATCCTGCCAGACAACCACCTCTATATCGGCGTCAGCGATATCATTGAGCCGCTGGACGGCCATATCATCCCCGGTGAAGCGCATGTGCAGAAATTGTTGCATTTTGTGCAACGCTGGGACCGCGCGCAACCGATGATCATCCATTGCTATGCCGGTGTCAGCCGTTCCACCGCCGGTGCGCTGATCACGGCCTGCGCCCTGAACCCGGACCGCAGCGAGCATGAGGTGGCATCGCTGATCCGCCAAAGATCCCCCACCGCGACCCCCAACCTGCGGCTTGTGGCCGTGGCTGATCACATGCTGAATCGCAATGGCGCGCTATTGAAGGCAGCCGAGCAGATTGGCAGGGGTGAAGACTGCTTTGAAGGAACCCCCTTCAGGCTTGAAATCTGATGCTTCATTTCAGGACAGCCGGTCATTTTATAAGTCAAATTGAGACAGATAGAATAAAATTGTAGCAATAAGAGACACGCATTGGTTAAATTTACTTTGAATTGCTTGCTAAATTGCAGTATTCATAGCCTTTGATATTGATAGCTCCGTAATTGAGGCCGGGATTGCAATCATCCCGTTTAACACAGGAGCATCCATGTCCCGTTTTCTTACCCTTTCACTCACAGCAGCCGCCTTTTTTGGCAGCGTTTCACTGGCACAGGCCGGTGAGCCAGGTTGCAAGACCTGCTACCAGAAGGTTGTTCATCCAGCCCAGTATCGCACAGTGGCTGAAACAGTCGTTGTTCGTCCTGCGCAGACAGTGGCCCACACAACACCAGCCCAGTACGGCGTGGTGCATGAAAAAGTGATCGTGCGCCCTGCGCAGACTGTCGCCCGCGAAATTCCTGCCCAGCTTGGCACAGTAGCACACACAGTGATGGTATCCCCGGCCCGCAAGGAATGGCAGGTTACTGTTGATGCCCATGGTCGCAAGATTGGCTGCTGGGTGAAGATTCCGGCGCAATACGCCACACAGCACAAGACTGTCGTTGTTCGTCCTGCACAGGTTGTTCATGAAACGATCCCGGCTGTTTATGGCTCACAGGCCCGTCAGGTGATGGTGCGCCCGGCACAGGTTCATCATCAGGTGATCCCTGCACAGTATGCCACACGTCATCGTTCAGAAATGGTGACACCTCCAACAGCCAGCTGGCAGCCGATCGGTCAG
>JBOFGV010000064.1:0-17631 GCA_051649305.1 Beijerinckiaceae bacterium | reverse complement strand
TTGTATGTCTTCAGCATTTGATCGATCGACGCCGCCGAGGCATCAAGGATCGGACCGGGCTGAACACCGTAATAGATTGTCAGCACCACGAGAGGAGCAAGCATCGCCATCTCGCGACGGTCAAGATCAGGAATGGTCTCGAACACAGGGCGCGTGATTTCACCAAACACCACGCGGGCAAACAGCCAGAGCGCATAGCAGGCCGAGAGGATCACACCTGTAGTAGCAAAGAACGCGACCCAGGTGTTGGCCTTGAACGCCCCCAGAAGAGTGAGGAATTCGCCAACAAAACCAGATGTACCCGGCAGACCGACATTGGCCATGGTGAAGACCATGAAGGCCAAGGCATACCAGGGCATGCGGTTCACGAGGCCACCGTAAGCAGAGATATCACGCGTATGCATGCGGTCATAAACAATGCCAACGCACAGAAACAGCGCACCAGAGACAAGGCCGTGGCTGATCATCTGGAAGACTGCGCCCTGCACGCCCTGCATGTTGCCCGAGAAGATGCCCATGGTGACAAAGCCCATGTGGGCCACCGACGAATAGGCGATGAGCTTTTTGATGTCTTCCTGCATCATGGCGACCAGCGAGGTGTAGATGATGGCAATGACCGAAAGGGCAAAGACAAAGGAGGCGAAATAAGCAGAAGCCTCCGGGAACATCGGTAGTGAAAAGCGGATGAAGCCATAGCCGCCCATCTTCAACAGGATACCTGCCAAAATGACTGAGCCCGCTGTTGGCGCCTCAACGTGAGCATCCGGCAGCCAGGTGTGCACCGGCCACATCGGCATTTTCACAGCGAAGGAGGCGAAGAACGCGAGCCAGAGCCAGAACTGCATGCGGGCATCAAACTTGTGCGCCAGCAATTTGATGATGTCTGTTGTGCCTGCGTCCCAGTACATCGCCATGATGGCCAGCAGCATGAGAACCGAGCCCAGAAGCGTGTAAAGGAACAGTTTGAAGCTGGCATAGATGCGCCGCGCGCCACCCCAGATGCCGATGATCAGGAACATCGGGATGAGGCCAGCTTCGAAGAAGACGTAGAAAAGCACGGTATCCAGCGCCACGAAAACGCCGATCATCATGGTTTCAAGCACGAGAAACGCGATCATGTATTCGCGCACGCGGGTGCTGATCGATTCCCATGAGGCCACGATGCAGAACGGCATCAGGAAGGCTGTCAGGATGACGAAGGGCATGGAAATGCCGTCAACGCCGAGCTGATAGACGATTGGCCCCAGCCATTCCTTGCGCTCTACCAACTGGAAACCGGCCTTCGCCGTGTCAAAATCTTTCCAGGCAAAAAGCGCGAGAATGAATGTGATCAAGGTGGTCCACAGCGCAACCCAGCGGGCATTGCGCACGCCTGCCTCATCTTCTTTCAGCAGGAAAGCAATGAACAGCGCGCCAGCAAGCGGCAGAACCAGAAGGCCCGAAAGAATACCAAGCCCCAGCATCAGCGGAACCCTCCGAACAGATACCAGGAGACAAGACCAGCCGCGCCAATCAACATGGCGAAAGCGTAGTTGTAGATGTAGCCGGTCTGCAGCTTAACAACGCGGCCTGTGACCTTGATCACTGAACTCGACACACCGTCCGGTCCAAAGCCATCAATGACCGCGCCGTCACCCTTCTTCCACAGGAAGCGGCCAAGCCACTTGGCGGGGCGCACGAACAGCAGGTCGTACAATTCATCCATGTACCACTTGTTGAGCAGAAACTGGTAGACGCCCGGAAATTCCGATGCGAGGCGCGCCGGAGTAAGCGGGCTGACAAGATACATGTAGACCGCCAGTAGGAACCCGCTGGTCATCATCACGAGAGGCGCAGCCACAACCCAGCCTGGCACCTTGTGGAAATCATGCATCACATGGTTTTCCTTGGCGTAGAACAAGGCACCCTTCCAGAAGGCATCATGGCCATGGCCAATGAAGAACTCTTTCAATGGCCAGCCAGCCAGGATCGCGCCTGCAGCCAGCACAATCAACGGGATGAGCATGACCTTCGGGCTTTCATGCGCGTGATCATAGGTGTGATGATCCGCGCGCGTCTTGCCCATGAATGTGAGGAAGAACAGACGCCATGAATAGAACGATGTCATGCCAGCAGCGAGGATGACGCAGAGGAAAGCGAAATCATGCCCCGGTGTCTTCGTGGCATAGGCCGCCTCGATGATCGCATCCTTCGAGAAGAAGCCCGCAGTGAACGGGAAGCCTGTCAACGCCAGTGTGCCGATCAGCATCATTGCGCCGGTCAATGGGATCTTCGACCAGAGGCCGCCCATCTTCCGGATGTCCTGCTCATGGTGCATGGCATGAATGACCGAGCCTGCGCCGAGGAACAGCAGGGCCTTGAAGAAGGCGTGGGTGAAGAGATGGTATACACCAATGGCGTAGCCCCCCGCCCCGAGCGCCACGAACATGTAGCCCAGCTGCGAACAGGTGGAATAAGCCACCACGCGCTTGATGTCGTTCTGCACGAGGCCAACGGTGGCCGCAAAGAACGCCGTCAAACCACCAAAGACAATGACCATGGTGAGCGCAGCAGGTGCGTGTTCAAACACGGGTGACATGCGCGCCACCATGAAGACACCGGCAGTGACCATTGTTGCAGCATGGATGAGCGCTGAAACAGGTGTCGGACCTTCCATCGCGTCCGGCAGCCAAGTGTGCAGCAGGAACTGGGCTGATTTGCCCATGGCACCAATGAACAGGAGCACGCAGGCAATGGTCAGCGCGTGGCCCTTGATGTCGATAAAGGTGAAGACAGCGTCTTTCTGCGCGGGCGCAGCGGCAAAGATCGTATCCAGTGACACAGTGCCAAAGAGGGCAAACACAAGAAAAATGCCAAGCGCGAAGCCAAAATCACCCACACGGTTGACGATAAAGGCCTTCATCGCTGCATCCTTGGCGCTTTGCTTCTTGAACCAGAAGCCAATCAGCAGATAGCTCGCAAGGCCCACTCCTTCCCAGCCGAAGAACATCTGCACGAGGTTGTCGGATGTCACCAACATCAGCATGGCGAAGGTGAACAGCGAGAGGTAGGCAAAGAAGCGCGGACGATGCGGGTCTTCATGCATGTAGCCAATGGAATAGAGGTGCACGAGCGACGAAACCGTAGTCACCACAATCAGCATCATGGCTGTCAATGTGTCAATTTTCAGTGCCCAGTTGACCTGCAACGCGCCCGATGAAATCCAGTTGGCAACAGGCACAGTGAGACCGCCGGTCTTGCCAATGCCGTGATCAAAGAACGCGATCCACGACAGCGCGCAGGACACAAACAAAAGGCCTGTGGTGATGTATTCCGCGAATTTGTTCACAGTATCGCTGTGTGGTGAAGCTTCCACAGCATGGTGATGGTCATCGTGGCCATGCGCATCATGCGCGTGGTGATGATCATGACCGGAGTGATCAGCAGCACCCCAGGCAGCAACATTGCTGCCCAGTTTCCAGGCAAGCATGCTGGCTGTGCCTGCAAGCAGGAAGCCAAGGAGTGGGAGGAAAACAATCGCGAGATACATGATGCTCAGCCCTTCATCATGTTGGCATCATCAACCGCAATGGTGCCACGGTTGCGGAAATAGACGACGAGAATGGCGAGGCCGATGGCGGCTTCAGCCGCAGCAACCGTGAGGATGAACAGTGCAAAGACCTGTCCGGTGATATCACCGAGATGTGTGGAGAACGCCACGAGATTGATGTTCACGGCGAGCAGGATGAGCTCAACCGACATCAGGATGACGATGATGTTCTTGCGGTTTACGAAAATGCCGAACACACCAAGGGTGAACAGGATCGCGGCGACAGTGAGGTAGTGGCCAAGGCCTATGGTCAGCATGGTTCAGCCTCCCGCTTTCTCAGACAAGGCTGCACCGGACTGCACAGTCTTGATCTCAAGTCCGGTTTCCTTAGTCCGCGCATTCTGCTTCATCACGTCTTGGCGCTTCACGCCGGGCCGGGCATCACGCAGCGTCAGCACGATGGCACCAATCATGGCAACAAGCAGGATCAAGCCTGCGCCCTGAAACAGATACATGTATTTGGTGTAAAGCACGCGGCCAATGGCGCGGGTGTTCATGGCATCTGCCGGCATTGTTGCTGCAGCAGACTTCATGTTCAGCGCTTCAGGCGTGAAGGTCCATGCGCCGACAACCAGTACCAGCTCGATGGCAAAAATGCCTGCGATCAAAGCGCCTAAAGGCAGGTTCTGCACAAAACCCTGACGCAATTCCACGAAATCAACATCAAGCATCATGACGACGAACAGGAACAGCACCGCCACCGCGCCGACATAAACCACGACGAGGATCATCGCGAGGAACTCGGCACCCATCAGAATGAACAGGCCAGCCGCATTGACGAAGGCGAGGATGAGATAGAGCACGGAATGCACGGGGTTACGCGAGGCAATCACCATGAAGGCGGATGCCACTGTGATCCCGGCGAAAAGATAGAAAAACGCGGCGACTGCGCTCATCTGGTTGCCTGTTCTCGTTGTTTGAGCAGATCTTTCATTGGTTTTATCGCCTCGGCGATTCCACCCATTCCTGATCTGGCCCGTCTATAAGACCCGTGTTGCACCGCGACAAGCACGATGCGGTTGATTAGTTGCCCGAGGTGTCGGCCTCAGCGATACGGCGCATCAGCGGCGATGTTGCGGGCGATTTCCCGCTCCCAGCGCGCGCCGTTGTCCAGCAATTTGTCCTTGTCGTAGAAAAGCTCCTCGCGCGTTTCCGCTGCGAAAGCGTAGTTTGGTCCCTCGACAATCGCGTCCACCGGGCAGGCCTCCTGGCACATGCCGCAATAAATGCATTTGGTCATGTCGATGTCATAACGTGTGGTGCGGCGGGTGCCGTCATTCCGGCGTGGGCCAGCCTCGATGGTGATGGCCTGTGCTGGGCAAATTGCTTCACACAGTTTGCAGGCGATGCAGCGCTCTTCCCCGTTGGGATAACGGCGCAACGCATGCTCGCCACGAAAGCGCGGCGACAATTGACCGCGTTCAAAGGGATAGTTGATGGTGGCCTTGGGCTTGAAGAAATAGCGCATCGACAGGAAGAACGCCGAAACGAACTCCTTCAACAGCAATCCCTTGGCGGCTTGTGCGAGTGACATGTCGTGCTCCTCAGCCTTGCAGTGCCACGCCAGCCCAGCCGGTCAGTTGCAGCACGAAGGCCACAATGACGACGCAGGCGAGTGAAATCGGCAGGAAAACCTTCCAGCCCAGACGCATCAGTTGATCGTAGCGGTAGCGCGGCACAAAGGCCTTCACCATCGCGAAGAAGAAGAACACGAAGCAGACCTTGAGCACGAACCACACAACACCGGGAATCCAGTTGAAGGGCGGCAGATCAACCGGCGATGTCCACCCCCCCAGAAACAGAATTGTCGTGAGCGCACACATGGTGACGATGGCAACGTATTCACCCAGCATGAACATCATATAGGGCGACGAGCCGTACTCTGACATGAAGCCGGCCACCAATTCCGATTCCGCTTCTGGCAGATCGAACGGAGGGCGGTTGGTTTCAGCCAGTGCCGAGATGAAGAAGATCACAAACATTGGGAACAATGGCAGCCAATACCAGTTCAGGATTGTCAGCCAAGGCACGCCCAAAGCTGTCGCCAGACCGTGGGTTTTCTGTGCCAGCACAATGTCTGTCAGGTTCAGCGAGCCGACGATCATCAACACGCAGATAATCACGAAGCCAAGGCTGACTTCGTAGGACACCATTTGGGCAGCAGAGCGGAGCGCTCCAAGGAACGGATACTTCGAGTTGGAGGCCCAGCCGCCCATGATGACGCCGTAAACGCCAAGCGAGGACACGGCGAAGATATAAAGAATGCCGACATTGATATCAGCAACTGCCCAACCTTCATTGACCGGTACGACAGCCCAGGCAGAAAGGGCCAACACGGCCGTAACCAGCGGAGCGAGCAGGAATACGCCCTTGTTCGCACCAGCAGGAATGATCGGCTCTTTCAGGCAGAATTTCAGCAAATCCGCGAAGGATTGCAGCAAGCCCCAGGGACCAACAACGTTGGGACCACGGCGGAGCTGCACTGCTGCCCAGATCTTGCGGTCGGCGTAAATGATGTAGGCCACGAAAACCAGCACAGCCACAAGAACGAGCAATGTCTTTCCGAGGATGATGCCAACGAGCCAGAGCATTTCATTGAGGGTCATGTCAGCGCCTCACTCTGCTGCCAGTGGCAAGGTGCCACGCGCCAGCGCTGAGCATTCTGCCATGACAGCAGAGGCCCGCGCGATGGGGTTTGTCAGATAAAAATCAGGAACAGCCGGTGCAAACGGTGCTTTTCCAACCTTGGTGCTGCCCTTGGCCAGTTTTGCGATGGCTGCAGGATCAGCCGCCGTCACGTTATCAATGGCTGCGAGATGCGGATGCGCCTTGTAAAGAGCAGCCCGCAATTGCGACAGGCTGTCGAAAGGCAAGGTCTTGCCCAAAATGTCAGACAGCGCGCGGGCGATGGCCCAGTCTTCCTTGGCTTCACCCGGCGGGAACACAGCGCGGTTTGCCATTTGGGGGCGGCCCTCTGTGTTGACGTAGGTGGCGGATTTCTCGGTATAGGCAGCAGCTGGCAAAATGACATCGGCGCGGTGCGCGCCCTTGTCACCGTGTGTGCCCTGATAAATCACGAAAGCACCGGCGGGAATGTCTGTTTCATCTGCACCAAGGTTGAACAGGATGTCTACGCCGCCTTTGAGCATGGCTGCTGTATCCATTCCGCCGTCGCCTGGCACGAAGCCGATATCCAACGCGCCAACCATGCTGGCATCGGAATGCAGCACGTTGAAACCATTCCAGCCATCTTTGATGACACCGAGAGACTGGGCAGCTTTTGCAGCAAGCGCCATAACTTCCGCGCCATCTGCACGGTTGAATGCGCCCTTGCCGACGATCAGCATCGGCTTATCTTTCTGCGCAGGAGCATAATCCGCAAATTGAACCAATGCTTCAGGATTATCGCCCAGATATTTGTATACGTAGGTCAAATCAGCTTTGTCACCGAGCAGACCAATCAGTGCGCCACCCCGGTTAGCACGCTTCAAGATGCGTGCATTCAACACCGGCGCTTCCTTGCGTGGATTCGAACCGATGATCATGATGGCATCGGCCTGCTCAATGCCTTCAATCGCGCTGTTGAACAGATAAGATGCACGGCCCTTCGCGGGATCAAGTCCGCCCCTGCCCTGCATATCCGTGTTCTGTGATCCAAGCGCGTTGATCAGCGCCTTAAGAGCGAAAAGATCTTCGACGCCAGCCAATGCACCGCCAATCGCGCCAATGCGCTCAGGCTTGGTTGCACTCACCTTGGCAGCAATGGCAGCAAAAGCCTCAGACCAGCTGGCAGCACGCAATTTGCCATTTTCGCGGATATAGGGGCGGTCCAGGCGCTGTGTTTTCAGGCCGTCAGCCACATGGCGTGTCTTGTCGGAAATCCATTCCTCGTTCACCGCTTCGTTGACGCGTGGCAGGATGCGCATGACCTCCTTACCGCGTGAGTCCACGCGAATGTTGGAGCCAACAGCATCCATGACATCGATGGATTCGGTTTTGGACAGTTCCCAAGGCCGGGTACGGTTCTGGTATGGTTTCGAGGTCAAGGCACCAACGGGGCAAAGATCAACCACATTGCCCTGCATCTCAGAGGCCATGGCCGCTTCGAGATAGGTGGTGATTTCCATGTCTTCGCCACGGCCAATCGAACCGAGATCACCAATGCCGGCCACTTCCTGCGTGAAGCGCACGCAACGTGTGCAGTGGATGCAGCGCGTCATTGTGGTTTTGACGAGTGGGCCAATATTTTTGTCTTCAACGGCGCGCTTGTTCTCGACGTAGCGTGAGTTGTCGACACCGTAGGCCATGGCCTGATCCTGCAGGTCGCACTCGCCGCCCTGATCGCAAATCGGGCAATCCAGCGGGTGGTTGATCAGCAGAAACTCCATCACGCCCTCGCGGGCTTTCTTCACCATCGGAGATTTGGTGGAAACAACCGGCGGCTCACCATTGGGTCCGAGGCGAAGATCGCGCACGCCAATGGCGCAGGAAGCCTGAGGCTTGGGCGGCCCGCCCTTCACTTCAACAAGGCACATGCGGCAGTTGCCAGCAACGGACAAACGCTCATGGAAGCAAAAGCGTGGCACTTCTGCGCCCGCTTCCTCACAGGCCTGAAGCACTGTGAAGTGGGGCGGCACATCAACTTCCACACCATCGATGATGAGTTTGGTCATTTCACGCACTTCCTATCGTAGCGGAACCACGGGGCGCCCCGGGTTCACTGCTGTCGGACCACCTGAAGGATCAGTGTTTCTCGGCGCAGCTGCTGTGCGCGGCGCTTCCGATTGCTGCTTGAGATCTGCAAGTGACTTGTTTGCCTCCGCAATATCGGCAGCTGGCAGCACAACGGAGCAAACCTTTGGACCCGGATCAATCACGAAACGCTCTTCAGTAACAACAGTGCGCGCACCATCACCTTGGGTGGCCAGATAAATGCGGACAGAGCGGCCCTGCTGATGCGGGCCACAGTTGTTCTCAAGCACAGGTGGCGATGAAGTCAGAGCGCGCTCAAGTGTAACACCGGTCTGATTCACGCCAACAACGGTTGTTCCGCGCTGTTGTGCACGGCGAACAATGGCATCCTGCACGCGGTTGACTGGCGCATTGATGATCATCGTAGGTTTGTCACCGGTTGGTGTAGTCACAACTGGCAATGGCTGCTGAGGCGGCACGGAAACGCCAACCGATGCGACGCGCGCTGGAGGCTGCGGGTTTGTGCCAAACGGCACGTAGAAAGACGATGCGCCTGCCGAGCAGCCGCCAAGTGTTGCTGCCACAACCACAGCAAAAGGCATGTGTCTCATATTGATCACTCCAGTGAGTTGATCCCCAGCCATCTTACTCAGCCGCCATCATTTTAACCGCATCGCTGTGCGGATTGGCTGCATATTGATCAATTCGCGCCTCGATTTCATGGCGGAAGTGGTTGATCAGCCCCTGCACCGGCCATGCCGCAGCGTCACCCAGTGCGCAGATCGTATGGCCCTCCACCTGCTTGGACACATCCAGCAGCATATCGATCTCGCGCTTCTGGGCGCGGCCATCCGCCATGCGGGTCAGCACGCGCCACATCCAGCCTGTGCCTTCTCGGCAAGGTGTGCACTGGCCACAGCTCTCATGCTTGTAGAAATAGCTGATGCGGGCAATGGCACGGATGATATCTGTCGATTTGTCCATAACAATGACGGCAGCTGTGCCAAGGCCGGATTTCAATTTGGACAACGAGTCAAAGTCCATCGGCGTATCGATGATCTGCTCGGCAGGCACCATGCGCACGGATGATCCGCCGGGGATGACAGCCTTCAGGTTATCCCAGCCGCCGCGTACACCGCCGCAATGCTTGTCGATCAACTCGCGGAAGGTGAGGCCCAGGGCTTCTTCGACGTTGCAAGGCGTGTTCACATGGCCGGAGATGCAGAACAGTTTTGTGCCGTGGTTGTTCGGCGTGCCGATGCCTTTGAACCAGCCAGCACCGCGGCGCAGAATTGTGCCCGCAACCGCAATAGATTCCACGTTGTTCACCGTGGTTGGGCAGCCATAAAGCCCCATATTGGCCGGGAATGGCGGCTTCATGCGCGGCATGCCCTTCTTGCCTTCAAGGCTTTCGAGCAGCGCTGTTTCCTCGCCGCAAATGTAGGCCCCTGCCCCGTGCGCGAGATAAAGATCAAACGGCCAGCCGTTCTTGTTGTCCTTGCCAATCAGTTTGGCCTCGTAAGCTTCATCAATGGCCTTCTGCAGCGCAATGCGCTCGGCAATGTATTCACCGCGAATGTAAATGTAGCAGGCGTTCGCATTCATCGCGAAAGACGCAATCATGCAGCCTTCCACCAGCAAATGCGGATCATGCCGCATGATCTCGCGGTCCTTGCAGGTGCCAGGCTCTGACTCGTCGGCATTGACAACGAGGTAATGCGGACGGTCCGTAACCACCTTGGGCATGAACGACCATTTGAGACCGGTTGGGAAGCCAGCACCACCACGACCGCGCAGGGCAGAAGCCTTCATCTCGTCAATGATCCAGTCC
Source organism: Beijerinckiaceae bacterium (assembly GCA_051649305.1). GTDB lineage: Bacteria > Pseudomonadota > Alphaproteobacteria > Rhizobiales > Beijerinckiaceae > JADCCX01. Next base: position 7,519 of record JBOFGV010000064.1, on the reverse strand, counting down.
CGCCCCATGCCGAGCAGCATCTTGGTGCCGTCCCAGTTGCCCCGCTTGATGGCGGCTTTCAGGCCAGCGTCCTGCATGCCGTAGAGGTTTGTGAAGATGCGATCACGATCCGCGAGCATGATTATCCCCTCACTTCACAGGCTTGTCGCCAGCGGCCTTGGCAGGCCTCCAGCCAGTGGCAAGTTTCTTAGCCTGCCCGATCCAGTCATCACGCCGAGCGCGGCCTTTGAAACCTTCGAGGCGACGGTCAACATAGCGCAGGTTATCATCAGACCATCCAGCGATCTGGTCAAAATGGAAGAAGCCCATGGATTGCAGCAGCAATTCCATTTTAGGTCCAACGCCCCAGATCAACTTGAGATCATCAGCGCCACCCTTGCGAGCCGCTTTGAGTTTTGCAGGCGCTTTTTCCGGTCCGCCATCGTCCACATAGACATCTGCCTTTGCAGGTGCTTTTGGAGCTGGAGCAGACTTGGAGGATGGCTTTGCAGCGACAGGCACTGGCTTTGTAACTGCCGCAGGCGAAGCAGCTGGTTTGGCCACAACCACAGCCGCTGAAAGCGCTGCGGCAGGCGCAGAAGCCACAGCACCCTTGGCCGCTTCTTTCGCAGCCAGTTTCTTGGCAGCTTCCACTTTCTTCACGCGCTCGGCAAAACCGGTTTTCCAGTTGCCAACCGCCGAGCCATCATAAAGCCCCTTGTCCTTGAGTGTCTTCTGGCCCTTCACAGGCTCGGACGATACGCGGCCAATCTGCGAGCCGATTTTGACCGCCTTGCCCGCACGCATATCCTTCAGCAGTTTGGTGAAGTTCTTCTCGTCCAGATCCTCATAGAAATCATTGTTGATCTGCACCATCGGCGCATTACAGCAGGCACCGAGGCATTCCACTTCCAGCCATGCGAACGTGCCATCCGCTGAAACATGGCGCTCTTCGCCAATCTCGGACTTGCAGATATCAATAATCTTCTCCGCCCCGCGCAAACGGCAGGGCGTTGTGCCGCACACCTGCACGAAATGCTTGCCCACAGGGCCAAGGTTGAACATCGTATAGAATGTCGCCACCTCGAAAACACGGATGTAGGTCATGTCCAGCATCTGGGCGACCTTTTCGATCGCTACTTTCGGCAGCCAGTAATCATGCTGCTCCTGCGCGCGCCACAGCAATGGAATCACGGCAGAGGCCTGCCTTCCCGTGGGATATTTTGCGATGATGGTTTTGGCCCAGGCAGCATTCTCCTTCGTGAAGGCGAATGAGGCGGGCTGAACAGCATCGGGTGCAAGGCGTCGGACGGACATTCGGGATTCCGGGATCTGTCAAAAGAGTCTTTGCCGGTGGTTTAGCAGCATTGCCGCAACGCACAAGTGCACAACGAAACAAACCACGCGTTCACAATGCTCTACATCGAAAAAGTCGCAGGCTGAACGCGGCAAGGCGCAGTTTATTCGATGTTGCCGAGTACAAATCGCCGCACCTGCTGGCAGCTTGGGGCCTGATCCAATGCCTTTGCAATGCAGCGGCAGTTGAACTTTGAGCCGTTCTGGAATGTTGTCACCTGTTCTGCGCCATATGTGCGCGCTGAATCCTGCGAAAATGCGCCGGTTTTGAATGCAGGGCAAAATTGGCGCACCTGCGCATCAGCACGGCTTGTAGCAATGCCTGATGTTGTGGTTGTGCAGGCGGAAACGAGCAGGGCAACGATCATAGCCCCAAGTACATTTTTCATGGTGTTTTTGCCCCGGAAGAAAGCGAATCTATCGTTGCCGTTGGGCTATAGCAGTGAAACGCACTTGACGAGTGACAGTCGCGCCACTCTTTCATGAAAAATGCAAAAAGATCAGCGTCTTGAGGCTGTCGGGCCGCATCTTGCGGTTTTATCTGTTTTGGAGCGCGAGCAAAGGCAGCGTGCGCCGCTTTCGTGCTCGAAGATATCAGTCAGGATCAGATTGTTTTGTCCGGAAGTCGAGTTGGCAAGCTTGTATTCACCTGACGCAAAGGCAGGGCATGCATCTTTAAGTTGTTTTACAACAATGCCCGTCTGTCCATCGAAGAAGGCGAATCCAGGAAAATTGATCAAACAGAAAGACATGACTAAAGCCGCAACACGCATCTTGCCTGTGCTTTTTGTTAAAGTCATTTGAAGCCCCAACTGTTTATTTTTCTTGTTCCTGTTCAAAGTACAAAAGAAAAATCAAAAAACAGTTAGCGACAAAGTGCTTTCCGCTCCTCAGCGATCCACTTCACCAAAGACAATGTCAATGGAGCCAAGAATAGCGCTGACATCGGCCAGCATATGCCCCCTGCATAGGAAATCCATGGCCTGCAAATGAGCAAAACCCGGTGCGCGCACTTTGCAGCGATAGGGCTTGTTCGTGCCATCAGACACCAGATAAACACCAAACTCGCCCTTTGGTGCCTCAACAGCGGCATAAACCTCGCCGGCAGGCACCTTGTAGCCTTCGGTGTAAAGCTTGAAGTGATGGATCAGTGCTTCCATCGAGCGCTTCATTTCACCGCGCTTGGGGGCAACAACCTTGCCATCCTTCGATGAGACTGGCCCCTGCCCCGCTGGAGACAGCAACTTGGCACAGCACTGGCGCATGATGCGGACGGATTGGCGCATCTCTTCCATGCGGACGAGATAGCGGTCGTAGCAGTCGCCATTCTTGCCAACAGGAATATCAAATTCCATCTCGGCGTAGCATTCATAGGGCTGGGACTTGCGCAAATCCCACGCCGCACCCGAACCGCGCACCATGACGCCGGACATTCCCCATTTCCAGGCGTCGTCCAGTGTTACCGGCGCAATATCGACATTGCGCTGCTTGAAGATGCGGTTGGGGGTCAAAAGATTATCGAGGTCATCGACAAGTTCAAGGAACGGATCACACCAGGCTGCGATATCCTCAACCAGTTTGGTGGGGAGATCCTGATGAACACCACCGGGCCGGAAGTAGGCTGCATGCATGCGCGAGCCTGAAGCACGCTCGTAAAAGATCATCAGTTTTTCGCGCTCTTCAAAGCCCCAAAGCGGCGGTGTGAGCGCGCCAACGTCGAGCGCCTGTGTCGTGATGTTGAGGAGATGCGACAGAATACGGCCGATTTCACTGTAAAGAACACGAATCAACTGGCCGCGATAAGGCACTGAAATACCGAGCAACTTCTCGATGGCGAGGCAGTAGGCATGCTCCTGATTCATTGGCGCGACATAATCAAGCCTGTCAAAATACGGTAGCGCCTGATTATAGGTCTTGGCCTCGATCAGTTTTTCAGTGCCGCGATGCAGCAAGCCAATGTGTGGATCAACCCGGTCAACGATCTCGCCATCAAGCTCAAGCACAAGGCGCAAAACGCCGTGCGCCGCCGGATGCTGCGGACCAAAGTTGATTTGAAAATTGCGATGGTTTGGCTGTTCGGTCATGGACGCCTCGGTGGGATAGGTACAGCCGATTTTGCAGGCGGATCAAGAAAGATGTTTACAGCTGGATCACGTTCAATTTGAGAGGCAAGGCTTGCACATGCGCCAGACTTTTGCATTTCTATCATATAATCGTTCCGAAGCTTGGCGTTTTCATCACCGAGACTTGCAGCAGCTTGGCTAAGTGCTGTGTTAAGAAAGGCTTTCCCTACAACCGAAACTCCCATTTTCTCACGGCAAGCATCAATTGTAGAGAAGGCTTTTAGGGCCATCATATAAAGCTCTTTGCCACTAACCGTGACATTGGCCCCTTTCCCAAAATCGCTTTTGATAGAATCTCGGAAATACAATGCCTCAACAGCAATGTCCCCGGCAGGCGATTTTTGTATGCCTCTAGCATAGACGGAGTTATTGGTTGGATCGAACACAGCAGCGCCATTTGTCCATCGATATGCCTGCGTTCGACCTGTTTGACAGGCCACAAGCAATGTTACTGCGCATGCAGATAAAATTATTTTTGAGAAACTTGCCATTTCCTAGACTTTAGCCTTCTCATCACCCGGCAGCACATAATCAGTGCCTTCCCACGGACTCAGGAAATCAAAATTCCGGAATTCCTGATTGAGCTTCACCGGCTCATAAACCACGCGCTTTTCTTCATCATCGTAGCGCACTTCCACAAAGCCAGTCAGCGGGAAGTCCTTGCGGAGCGGATGGCCATCAAAGCCGTAGTCGGTGAGAATGCGGCGGAGATCAGGATGGCCCGAGAACAGAATGCCATACATGTCGTAGGCCTCACGCTCGAACCAGACAGCGCCGGGGAATGGTGCCGTGATGGATGGAACCTGAGTCATTTCATCCGCTTGCACCTTGATCCTGATGCGCTGATTCAGGTGTGGTGCCAGAAAATGGTAGATCACGTCAAAGCGCATCTCGCGCGCAGGATAATCCGCACCCGCGAGATCGATGAAGTTAATGAAGCGGCCCTTGGGGTCATCGCGCAGGGCGGTTACGGTTTCGACAATCGTAGCTGACTTGGCATGCAATGTCAGTTCGCCAAAGGAAACAGCAAAGCCCGTCACGCCGGGGATGGCGTCGGCGAAGTGTTGGCCGAGGGTGTTCAGTGCTTCGCTCATCGCTCAATCGTCCCTGTGCGGCGAATCTTCTTCTGCAGCAGCAGCACGCCGTAAAGCAGCGCTTCTGCCGTTGGTGGGCAGCCCGGAACATAAATGTCGACCGGTACAATGCGGTCGCAACCACGCACAACAGAATAACTGTAGTGATAATAGCCGCCGCCATTGGCGCATGAGCCCATCGAGATCACATAACGTGGCTCGGGCATCTGGTCGTAAACCTTGCGAAGCGCCGGTGCCATCTTGTTGGTCAGGGTGCCAGCCACAATCATGACGTCGGACTGGCGTGGCGAGGCGCGGGGTGCAAAGCCAAAGCGCTCCACATCGTAGCGCGGCATCGAAAGCTGCATCATCTCGACAGCGCAGCAGGCCAGACCAAATGTCATCCACATTAGCGAGCCAGTGCGCGCCCAGTTGATCAGATCATCGGTTGCCGTAACAATAAAGCCCTTGTCGGCCAACTCATTGTTGATCGACATAAAAAACGGGTCAGCCGAGCCAATCGGCTGGCCGTCCGGTCCAAGCAGGCCTTTTGGAGCCTGTGCAGCAAGCGCATTGCCGCGATCGAGTGCTGTTGTAGCCATTAGTCCCACTCCAGCGCACCCTTGCGCCACTCATAGATGAACCCGATGGTCAAAACGCCAAGGAACGTCATCATCGACCAGAAGCCGAACCAGCCGACATCCTTGAAAGCAACGGCCCAGGGGAACAGAAACGCCACTTCCAGATCGAAAATGATGAAGAGGATAGCGACGAGATAAAACCGCACATCGAACTTCATGCGCGCATCATCGAATGCGTTGAATCCGCACTCATAGGCCGAAAGTTTTTCAGGATCCGGCTTCTGGTACGCCACAACAAAAGGCACAACCAGCAGGGCCAGACCAATGGCGAGAGAAACGCCAATGAAGATGACCAGTGGAAGATAATCCAGCAGCAGATTTGATGCCATTGTCCTGTCCCGCAAGCGCAGCTGGTCAAACCATTCAACAACGGTTCGACAATCGTTTCCAGTGCGATAGCCGAGCCTAAGGAGTCACGCAAGCCGCACAATCGCCGCAACGGGCCTTAATGCGTGTAAGCCATTCATGGATTAATGTTCAAAGGTAATTTGATCGTGCCATAAAATGGCGCGAGAGACGGGGCTCGAACCCGCGACCTCCGCCGTGACAGGGCGGCGCTCTAACCAACTGAGCTACTCCCGCAGTGGCCGCATCGCTGCCGCTCGGTGTGGTGGTGCTATGATATGCGCTCGCGGGTGTCAACCTGCAGGATGGCTGGCTATGCGAATAAATGCATCAGGTGTCAGCGAAAATTTCTGCTCGCCAAACCAAAGCGTGTAATTTCCTCTGGTTTCATGACGTGAAAGCTCTCATGGGGCATTTTGCGAATGAAAGTGGCCAGATCCTGCCGAACGCCCATGCTGCGCATGTAGTCCTGCATGTTTTTTTCAAAGCCATTAGGATCAACTTTTCGGGTGGGATCGGGTTGCACCCAATTGCCAAGATAAATTTGTGGCGCTCTTCCGAACGTCCAGTTTACGGCGACCTTACTCTCATCTGGAACAATTCGGCGCACCCCACCCATCAATGTAAAAACACAGGCCGATCCACATCCGCCCGGTGCTGCGGTGTACCCATTCGTTCCGGGCACAGCCTGGGCGACAATAACAGTTGCTTTCATTGCACGCAGAGCCTGCCCCATTTGCAGCGCAGCCAATAGATTGCCGCCATTTGAATTGATGATAACAACTGGCGGAGCTGCGCTTTTTTCTCTCTTTAAAAATTTCAGTTTCTCCAAAAGAGTATCGCCATCCCCCAAGTCAATTGTGCCGGAGGCAACTATCACGCGAGGGCACTCTGTTGTGCAGTTATTGATCGAGAAAGGCACGACCTGAAACGACATGGCCTGAGCAGATACCGCCCAAAGCGTAGTTGCCAAAGCGAACAGTGTTCCAGTGATTGCACGCATTGTATCGCTAAGTCCTTCTTGCATTGAACAATGGAACACAAACCGCCATCGACACCCTTAATCTAATTTATGGGGCGATTTACTTCTCCTGTCCATGCAGGGTTAATGCTTATATTGCCGCATCATTGGACCTTATGCGTTGCGCAACATTCGCATCAAGAACAAGATCATCATGCGCTGTCAGCAGCCACAGTTCCTGCGCCTGAAACCGAAAGATGGGCTTGTCCCACCAGCGTTCAATCAGTGCGGCAAGATCCCTCGCCTCTTCGGCAGTCAGATGATCCGTCAGGTTGAAAAGGCCGACGACATAGAGGTCCGTCAATGGGCGTCCCATGATGTGCTGCACCTCATGGAACGCCTGTGATTCATTGCGTCTGGCCGGATAGGCCTTGAGATACAAACGCCCGACATTGATGTTGCCGGAGAAAAGACCACGCAACTCGACGTCGAAGGGCATCAGATTGCTTAGCTTGTCCTGTGTTTCAGATGGCAGCAGCGGGGCCTGCGTGTCTCTCCCCAAGGAGCCGCAAAGCGTGGCATGCAGTTTTGCGCGTCGCTTCGTGACAGTATCCCAGGCGATCTTGTGCGCAAACGAGGCGCTTTTCATTTCGGCAACCAGGGCTTGATAGATCGTCGAAGCTTCAAGCTTTTCTGGTGGAATGGGTAGAACAAGCGAATGCACCGGGCCGTGCTGCCCCATGATGTAATCCTTGCCCGGCACGCTGGAAATAACATCGGGATGGACCGAATTCACAAGTGGCAAATGCGCCAGCCGATAGCTCTCGTCGAGTATCAGTTGTTTTCCGGGCAGGAACGCTGTTCTGCTGCGCAAATAGCCGAGGTCAGAATCAGTGCTGAATGAAGGTTCGAATGGTGCTTGCATGGCGCTTTATACAGCAAAATATGACTGTCTGTATGTAAGCAGCGCGTAGACAGTTCGGATAGCACCGAACCCTTCCCTCCCCCTTGCGGGGAGGGTGGCCCTTCGCAACGCGAAGG
>JBOFGV010000063.1:0-9391 GCA_051649305.1 Beijerinckiaceae bacterium | reverse complement strand
CCTATGGCGGCCCACGCATGCGCAAGCCTGATGCTGCGATGGTTGACGAGGATCTCGAACGCTTTGTCGAGACTGTGCGCGAGGGCTACAGCTGGGTCGCTACCAGCCGTCGCCGGGGCGGATTTGGGGTGACGCAGGGTGCGGAAGATGCGGATATCGCCCGCAAAATGTATGTTTCGGCCTTCGGACAACCGAAGTACACGATAGCCCATGGCCAATCCTGGGGCGGCAATATTGCCGCCATCCTGATTGAGAAATTCAATGCACCTGATGCTGCTGGCAAGCGTCCCTATGATGGAGCGATGCTGACATCCGGCGTGCTTGCAGGCGCAACCATAGGCTATGACATGCGCCTTGATGTGCGCGCGGCATTTCAGGCCATGTGTGATGTCCACCCAGCGCCCGCTGAGCCGCGCTATTCGTTGGGGATTGGCCTGCCCGCAGATTCCACCGTGACGCGCCAGCAGGTTGCCCGCTGGTTCAATGACTGCACAGGTGCAGACAAGAAAGCAGAAGAACGCAGCGAAGCCCAAAAGCGGGCGCTGGCTGATATCGCAGCGGCCAGCCGTATTCCGCCCGGCGCATTGCTGGCGCATCTGCAATGGGCGACTTTCGTGTTTCAGGATATCTCCGGTTTCCTGACAGCGGGGCGCTCACCGTTTGGCAACATGACAGTGCGGTATCGCGGCACGTCAGACGATGAAGCCTTCAACCGCAAGGTGATGCGGATTGCGCCCGATGCCGAGGCTGTGAAGATATTGGCGGCTGACAGTGACCCGACGGGCAAGATCGCCATCCCGGTCATCACGATGCATCAGGTGCGCGATACAACCGTTTTTGTGGAACAGCAGCATGCTTATCGCCAGGTTGTTGAAGCGGCGGGCAATGGCCAGCGGCTGTTCCAGACCTTCGTTGATGACAACCAGCATTCAAAGACCAGCCCGCCGCATTATCCGGCTGTTCTGAAAGCGCTTCATGGCTGGATCGAATCTGGCAACCGCCCTGTAATGGATGCGGTTGTTCAAAACTGTGAGGCCGCCAAAAGCCGCCATGGCGGCGAGTGCCTGTTCCTGCCGGGGTTTGTGGCAAAGCCCTGGTATGAACGGGTCAATGCGCGTTAGCGGCGCTGAACCTGCAATCCCGTAGCGACATGTGTGCCTGTCCCATCAGCACAGGCACCGCGTCATATATTGCACTGCTGGCGCAGTTCACTCTGGAAGGCAGGTGTGGGGTTGTATGAATACCATGTGCCGCTGCGCCCCTGTGAGGTTGTCGGTGAAGCATAACGGGCGAAGACGCGGGCGTAGCATTCAGGGTTTGAATAGCCATAACGTTTCGCGCCATTCAGCCCAGCCTGATAGGCGCCCGCGTTGCTGTGGCCGGAGGAGCTGACCTGGCTGCGGGAGTATCCGCGCGGTACATCCTGGCTTCTTACCAGCGCCAGTCTGTCGACCCCGCACTTGCGACGCATATCGGCATTGTAAGCTGGTGTGGAAGGAGCTGACCAGTTGCGGTTGCCGCTGGTATTTTCAACAACAATGGCGTGTCGCGCAAAGACACCGGCATAGCAGGAAGGGTTGCTGACTCCGCGTTTTCGGGCAACGTCCATCCCCGCTTGATAGGATGTTTTCGTTTGTGCCAGCACAGGTGTTGCCATCAACAAAAGGGATGTTGCTGCAAAAGCAAGCGTCAAAGATTTTGCAAACATGTTCAACTCCTTCATAATTCACCCACTGCGAAATCCGGTATTGGTTTAGATCTGCATCAAACGTTACACTCGCGGCGCAGTTCTCCTAGAAAAGCTGAGTTGGGATCGTATTCATACCAAGTTCCCCGTTTCCCTTCAGATGCCATTGGATAGGCATGTCGTGCAAAAACACGCGCGTAGCATTCCGGATTCTTGTACCCAAACCGGCGTCCTGCCTCCAGACCTGCGCTGTATGCGCCTGCACTGTTGTGTCCGGTTGATGAGTTATGCACGCGCAAATCCTGTTGGCGCGTGAGAGCGACACGATCGACCTTGCACTGGCTGCGCAATGCTTCGTTGTATGCCGGTGTCACTGTGACAGACCAGTTGCGCGACCCATCCTTGCCCTTTTCAAGGGTTGCGAATTTTGCAAAAACCCTAGCATAGCAGGCGGTATCGCTGACGCCCCGTCTTTGGGCAATGCTTATACCATCTTGATAGGCAGTTTGTGATTGCGCCAGCACGGGTGTGGAAATGAACAACAGTGCTGTTGTGGCAAAAGCAAACCGGAAAGACTGTGAGAGCATGCTTCACTCCTGAGGCACTGCGAATGACATCAGGATATTCTGTGCTTTGAGCGAGTCAATTGTTGAAAATACTCTATTGAGTGTTTTATTTCGATAAAGTGTAGAATTGTTCCGCATTCTGTCTGGCTTAAAACATGCCGGCCGCCACCCAACACGCAAGGGCTATATCTGGCCTTAAACGTCGCAGTTTTCGGCAAGTCAGCAAATCCGGTGAAGTGACAGCAAAAAGGCCGGAACCGAAGGTCCCGACCCTTTTGTTTTCTTAGCTGGATCAAACGACCAGCACTGTATGCTTTCAGGATCAGAAGTCAGTGAAGAACGTTGAGGCCTGCAGCTGCGCTGCTGTCTGGTTCTGCACGTAGACTTCCTTCACATCGCCGAATGGAATTGCGAGGCGAGCGACGGCTCCATATCCGGCGACATCCGCAAAGGTGACCTGAACATTGCCCATCTTGTTGAGCAGCAGATAGTCCTGACCACCCATGTTGAAGTCGAGCAAGGTGTCGGTTCCGCCACCGGCTACATCGCTTCCATTCAGAATGAAGTAGTCCATTCCTGCGCCGCCGGTCGCCTGGTTGCTGCCAGAGCCGAGGTAGAGAGAGTCGCTGCCGTTACCACCAAACATGATGTCATTGCCAGCACCACCCATCAATGTGCCTGTGCCATAGAAACCTTGATACAGGGTGTCGTCGCCTTCACCGCCAACAAGCACATCAATCTGGCCGGGGGCACCGGTTGCTTCGAATGATGAACCAGTGATGGTGTCGTTGCCGGTGCCGCCGATCAGGTAATCGCTGCCGTTGTTGCCGAAAATGAAGTCGTCATCTTCGCCGCCATCAACGTAGTCGTTGCCGTCACCACCGTAGACGTAGTCGGAGTCAATACCGGCGACAATCACGTCGTTGCCGAAGCCACCGTAGATTTCGTCGCTGCCAGCTTCGCCGTAGAGGAAGTCATCGCCGTCTACGCCTTCCAGCAGGTCGGCATCGTCACCACCGAAGACTGTGTCGTTGCCTGCACCGCCAAAGAGCCTGTCTTCGCCAGCCTGGCCATAGATATAGTCGTTGCCGTCGCCACCAAAGGCTTCGTCCTTGTCGGTACCAGCCACGATTGTATCGTCGCCGAGGCCACCAAAGATACGGTCATCGCCTTCATCACCATAAAGAAGGTCTGCGCCGAGGCCTCCTTCAACGAGGTCATTGTCCTCGCCGCCGAAAACCTGGTCATTGCCGTCACCACCAAAGAGGCGGTCGTTGCCCTTCTGGCCATAGACAGTGTCATTGCCACCAAGCGCGTTGATGGTGTCGTCGCCCTCAAGGCCCAGAATCAGATCATTGAGGTTTGTGCCAGTGAGTGAGTCATTAAAGTTTGTGCCGACTATCATGGTCGTCTCCTTTTCGAATTTACCAAAGAACCTCGTCACATGTTGGGTTCATGGGGAAAACGGAGCAGGGTGTCGGTTATTCCAAAAATAAGTAAAAATAATTAGTGTCTGTTAACCATGCGGAGACTGGCTCCGGTTTTAGGCATGCCAGCGTCAGAAAGATGGGACAGGCGAAGCTATGTAGGTCCATCGCCAACGAGCATTTGAAATTCTGCCGCTGACCAAAGACAAAATGCCTGCGACTTCCAACCAGGCGCACCGCTCAGTTTCAGTGCTATGCACAATGCAATTGCATATGTCACTTCCCGCTCTTTGCTTGTGGGGGCGATCCCATTGACATTGCACTGAATTGTTTGGCAGTGTGATAACTGAAATTATGGGCTGATTTACAACCGTAGTTTTTGTCACCACCATTTTCGTTACCGTCGTTTTTGTTGCCACTATTTTTCACCACAATATTTGATGCCGCAGTTTAGTAAAAAACCCACATGAGATAGATCTTGTACGAAAATCCATTTTTTGGATTGCGTTAGGCGCGCCCTATTGTCGATTTTTTCCTGAAACTGTCGTTTCAAATATTAAAATTTTGCGGTCAGGAGATATTGAAATGTTTAGAACCTCTGGAATTATATTGGCTACAAGCCTTGTTATGGCTGGATGCGCAGGCGTACCCTTTGCGGTAAAGCCACTGCCGGAACAGCGCAGCCTTCTTGATACAGTCGCCATTGTGAAAAAAGTCCGCTGTGAGGCGCGAGAAGGCATCATCAATGAGCTTTTGGCGCTTTTCAAAGAGACTGGGTCCGAGTCCACACAGCGATTAGCCGTCAGTATCGCTGCCCAGCGCGCAATTCCGCCTGCCCAGCGCGCGATCAAGGACTACGATCCGGTTCACAAAGGTTTGTACGAAAGGCTTGATGGCGAAACCAGGGACCTGGTTCTGAGATACGATGATGCTGCCATTGGCTTTGAATTCAACTTCAATATTTCTGAAAACGAAGTTGCGAGAGGCGGCCTCAATTTTATGAAACCGTTCTTTGTGGGTGGCAAAGGCGGTATCGGCTTCTCCGGTATGGGAGATTTCACGCGACAGAACAACAGGACCTTCGGCATTGTAGAAAGTTTCCGGAATCTTGTTCTTGAGACGCGGGACAAGGACTGTTGGGGTCTGGAGCGTGGCCTTTCTGTCGCTTATCCCATCACAGGCACCATTGGATTGGAAGAAACCGTCTCTACATTTCTGCGCCTGAATGAACACAAAAAACTCAAGCAGAGCGCAAATACTCAGGTTTTTACAGATGAAATCCAGTTCCAGACGAAACTCGTTCTATCTGTGAAGCCTACTCTGGAACTGACGAATGTCGGGCTTGGTTGGGGTGCTACTGGCGCTAGTGGTGAGTTCACAGCGACCCGCGATGATACGCATAAAGTGACTGTTGCCATCTCTCTGGCGGATGATAAGCCTGCGCCAAGCGCCCCGAAATCGGTCAGCAAAAAATCATCTCCAAGAGCAGAGCGCTCCAAAGAGAAAGTTGCCAACGAACTGACGTCGCGCCGTGACGCCCAGTCCCTTAGCCGTGCTATCCAGCGCGATCTCAGGCAATTGCAGCGCCAATAACAGGCTTGGCTGGGCCTCTAGCAATCCCGGTCGTTCAGCATCATTTCCAGCTGCTTTGATGTCGTTTGTCCATCATTGCAGCTGGAAAGATCGATGCGAAGTTATGGCGCTTTTCAAACCGGTGATGGCTCGTGCTTCGCCCGCACCATCTGCTGCGCCAGTATCAGCACACCGATGCCGAGGCCGACCAGCCGGACAGTCATATTGGGGAACAGCAACAACACCGCGCCAATCAGCAGGGCTGTGCGCTCCAGACTTTCAACCCGCCGCAGGGCATAGCCTGTCAGGCCTGCAGCCAGCATCACAATGCTGATGGTGCAGGCGATTGTCACCTCGGCAAACAGCCACCAGGTGAAGCCTTTGGTGACGATGAGAATCGCGGGTGAAGCCACGAAAACAAAAGGTACCAGCACCTTTGCCATCGCCAGTCTGAAGGCCGTGTTGCCGGTCTTGAACGGGTCTGAGCCTGCCATGCTGGCGCCCGCATAGGCGGCCAGCGCCACAGGCGGCGTGATGTCCGCCAGCACGCCGTAATAGAAGACAAACATATGCGCGACGATTGGCTCCACGCCGAGCATGCCAAGGGCAGGGGCTGCGACCGTGACCATGATGATGTAGGTGGCGGTTGTCGGCACGCCGCAGCCAAGGAGGATGCAGACGAAGGCTGTGAACACGAGCGTGAAGAACAGCGTGAGTGATTTCACGCCGAAGATGTAATCCGGGATCACTGTCCCGGCGATCTGCGCCAGCTGTCCTGCAAAGCCGGTGATGATGGTGGAAAGCTTGAAGCCAACGCCGGTGAGCGTGACGATGCCAACGATGATGCCAACACAGGCCGCAGCTGCGCCAACGCCAATGGCGTATTTCGCGCCGACAACGAAAGCATCGGCAAGATCAAGCAAGCGCACCCGGCCTTCAACTTTATCCCTCAAAACAAAGACAGCGCAGGCGATGGTCGAGAAGCCGAAGAGCGCTGTCAAACCGGTCCATTCAACGATCAGTCCTGTCTGGGTCGTGACAATGATAGCGGCCAGAAGCGCCACGGCCACAGGCGCATTGCGGTTGGTGAGGCCAATGACGATGCAGGCCGTGATGCCCCAGAAGGCTGCGAGATAAGGCGTGTAGCCGGAGAACAACACGAGGAGCAGAACGAACAGCGGAACCGAAGTTGGCCAGTCGCGTTTAAGCACTTCCCATGCATTGGGAAGCTCATCCGCAGGAACGCCCTTCATGCCCAGCTTGCGGGCCTCGAAATGCACCTGACAGAAAACACCGAAGAAATGCATTGCGGCTGGCACAATCGCTGCCAGCACAATGGTTTGATACGGCAGGTTCAGGAACTCCACCATCAGGAAGGCGGCTGCCCCCATGATCGGTGGTGTTATCTGCCCCCCTGTCGCGGCTGTCGCTTCCACTGCACCTGCGAAATGGCGGGGGTAGCCAAGGCGCACCATCATGGGGATCGTCAGCGAGCCAACTGTTACAGTGTTGGCAATCGATGAACCGGAAATCATGCCAAAGAGGCCGGAGGCAAAAATCGACACCTTCGCCGGGCCGCCGGAATAACGCCCGGCTAAGGCGGTTGCGAGATCAATGAACAACCGCCCGAGGCCAATGCGCGTGGCCAGCACGCCAAACAGCACGTAGTGGAAAACGTATGTCGCCACCACGCCAAGGGCCACGCCGTAAATGCCTTGCGAGGTGAGATAGAGATGGTTGACTGTCGCTTTCCAGGTGTTGCCAGGATGCGCCAGAATGCCGGGAAGGCCCGGGCCAGCCATGCCATAGGCCATGAGAACAATCGCGATGATCGGCAGCGGCCAGCCAATGGCCCGGCGCGTGGCCTCCAGCAGCAGGATGATGGCGATGGACCCCATCACCCAGTCGATAAGGAGCGGGTTGCCGACACGGAACGCCAGATCATCATAGATCCACGGCACATAAAGCGAGGTGACGATGGCAGCGAGCGCCAGCAGCCAGTCCTGCAGGCCGATGCCCAGAGGCCGCATGAGGGATGCGGCTTCCGGCGTTGCCTTGGCTTTCACCATGGGGAAGACCAGAAAGATCAGGCCGATGACAAAGGCGAGGTGAATGCCGCGATGGGTTGTCTCGCGCAGCAGGCCAAAGCCCGCCGTGTAATAATGGAAGATCGAGAGTGCGAGCAATGCGCCAGAAACGATGATGGCCGCCGTTGGCAACATGGGGCGGAAGCGCATCTCGGAATCGATGCTTTCCTCAAGCTCCTGCGCTTTTTTCAGATCGAGCACGCCCGTCACGATTCCCCCTTTCCGCGATTGCCTTCAGGCGTCGCGGTATTGCCTTTTGTTTTCAGATTGGAAAAAGGCGATCCGTCAGAACCGCCTTTCAGTCGCTGCTTATTTCAGCAGGCCCGCTTCCTTGTAGAAGCGCTCGGCACCGGCATGCAGCGGCGCGCCAAGGCCAGCAAGGGCGGTTGCCTTCTGGATGGCCTTGCCCTTGGCATGGCCGTTATCCAGAATGGCGCGTGTGGCATCGCTCCACATCGCCTTGGTGACGGCATAAACAAGATCGGCATCGATCTTGGAGCTTGTGATCCACTGTGCGCCGACAGCCACGGTCTTCACGCCTTTGATGCCCTTGTAGGCATCATCAGGGATGGTATCAGCAGCGAAGAACTTGAACGCGCCCATCAATTTGGTGGCGGCTTCGCCCTCAATCGGCAGCAGTTCGAAGCCGCTGGTTGTGGCAAGTTCTGTAAGCGCACCCAGCGGATAACCGCCGGTGATGAAGAAGGCATCAAGGCCGCCGTCTTTCATTTTTTCAGCGGAAGGCGCTGGCTTCAGGTTCTCGGCGCGGTATTCGCCGTCCTTGATGCCGTAGCCTGCAAGGATCGCCTTGGCATTGACGATGGAACCGGAGCCCGGTTCATCAATCGAAATGCGCTTGCCCTTGAGGTCAGCGATGCCCTTGGCGCCAAGGCCTTTGCGCACCACGACATGCACGGTTTCAGAATAGAGATTGGCAATCGAGCGCAGCTCCTCGATCTTTGGCTTGCCCTCGAAAAGCCCTGTGCCGGTGTAGGCCCAGGCCGCGACATCAGACTGGCTGAAGCCGGATTCGGATGCGCCGCCGACAATGGCGTTCACGTTGGCAACCGAGCCGTTGGAGGCCACAGCGCTGGCGTTCACGGTGGCAGAGGTAACAGCGTTCGCGATCAATCCACCGATGGGATAGTAGGTGCCGCCTGTGCCGCCCGTGCCGATGCGGAAGAATTTGGTCTGGGCTGAAGCAGGATTGGCGGCCACCAAAGCGGCTAGACTGGCAGCACCTTTTATCGCGTCACGACGTGATATAAACATGAAATCTCTCCCCTTGGCGCGCCGGATTACAAGGCACCGTTCTGCGCAACTGGCAAGGATAGTATCTCTAATTCCACGTGTGGCAAGTGTGTTGGGGGGAAGGGGTTTGTTGGCGTTGGACAAGTTGGCGACTGTTGGCTTATGCCATTACCCAATCTCCCTCATGCTGAGGAGGCGCAACGCGCCGTCTCGAAGCACGCACTGTGTTTGTGCAGGCTTATTGCTCAGGTTGAACACTGCAATTGCATTGTGCGTCCTTCGAGACGCCGCTGGCGCGGCTCCTCAGGAAGAGGGGATCGGTGTGTTGCATTAAGAGCAAAAACGTAGACTGTTTGCTTGTCTAATCGCGAACTATCTTTCCCTCCCTACTTCAGCGACAATATCCACTTCACCAGCGCCTCAGCTTCTTCAGGCGTGACCGCCGGTTGCGCTGGCATCGGCATCGGGCTCCACACACCGCCGCCGCCCTTGATCACCTTTTCGCTCAGTGTTTTCTGTGCCGTATCATCACCGGCGTATTTCTCAGCCATGGCCTTGTAGGCCGGGCCAATCATCTTGCGTTCCACGTGGTGGCAGGCCACGCAATTCTTGGCACGCGCGAGTTCCGGACTGGCAAGGGCTGTTGGAAGGGTTAGGAACACGGCGGAGGCTGCCGCAAAGAGGCGTAGAAAAACCATCGGTATAGCTCCGGTATCAGGGAAGGCGGCGCGCCGCGCCACCCTTCTGAGGGGATGACGCGGCTGCTTCTCTTGAGGCTCAGTTTGGCTTCATCTGATAGAT
>JBOFGV010000062.1:0-62577 GCA_051649305.1 Beijerinckiaceae bacterium | reverse complement strand
TCTCGTTCTGTACGCGCACAGGATCAGACTTTATCTGCCGCAGCGTCGCGGATGACCGTGCTGCCCTTGATGAGGAAATCACCCGGCTGAAGCGCGAGAACGAAAGCCTGAAACAGGCCGCTGCTGGCAAGGGCGCTGCCTCCCCAAGGCTTTCCCTGCCCAGCGAGGAAGAAATGGACAAGGCCATGGGCATGTTCGAAAAAATGATGCGCCGCATGATGCGCACCTTCAATGAAGAAGCACCAGCACCCAACAGGCTTTAAGCACTCCAGTTGACGTTCTCCCGGCCAGAGATAAGCTGGCTGTAATCCGCGCCAAAAGAGAGCCAGCGGAACCGGGAGAAACACCATGAAAAGCCTTGTGATTGGCGCAGTCGCTGCCGTCCTTGCTGCTACTCTTTCTCTGGCCACGCCTGTGCTGGCGCAGGGCGTGAAGAAGACCGCCCCAGTCTTCAAGGTTGATCCCTTCTGGCCCAAAGCCCTTCCGGACAATCTGATCCTTGGTCAGGTCGCAGGCATTGCAGTTGACCGTCAGGACAATATCTGGATTTTGCACCGGCCCAACTCACTGGTTGATGATGAGAAAGGCGCGCAAAAAAACCCGCCTGAAACCCGCTGCTGCAAGGCCGCTCCGCCCGTGTTGCAGTTCTCGAAGGATGGTCGCCTGCTGCGCTCATGGGGTGGTCCCGGTGCTGGCTATACCTGGCCCAAGGTTGAGCATGGTCTGCATGTCGACCGGGAAGGCAATGTCTGGCTTGGCGGCAACGACAAGGATGATCAGGTTCTGAAGTTCACAGCCGATGGCAAATTCCTGATGCAGATCGGCAAACCGGATACGCCTGCATCGTCAGCCAACACGGCGCGGCTTGGACGTCCGGCGCATATGTTCTCGGATGATACGGCGGGCGAACTCTATATTGCCGATGGTTATGGCAACCGCAGGATCATCGTGTTTGACATGAAGACCGGGGCCTACAAGCGCCACTGGGGTGCCTATGGCACCAAGACACCGACAGACGAGAAGCTGCCGCCTTACAAGCCCGTGGCCTTTACGGATCAGTCAAAGTCCTTCTCCAACCCTGTGCATTGCGTGCGCGTCTCGAACGATGGCTTGGTCTATGTCTGTGACCGCGCCAACGACCGCATTCAGGTGTTCAAGAAAGACGGCAAGTTCGTGAAAGAGTTTCAGGTGGAGCCGCAGACCCTGCAGAATGGCTCTGTCTGGGATCTCGTTCTCTCGCCGGACAAGACGCAGCGCTACATCTTTGTGGCGGATGGGGCCAACATGCAGGTGGTGACCATTGATCGCCAGACCGGCGAGAAGCTCTCAAGCTTTGGCCGTCCGGGCCGACAGGCCGGGCAATTCAAATGGGTGCACAATATGGGCATCGATTCCGCCGGCACGATCTACACCGCCGAGGTGGGCGATGGCCGCCGTGTGCAGAAGTTCCGCTGGGGGCAGTGAGGGGATGCGTTCCCTCTCCCCGCATGCGGGGAGAGGGTCAGGGTGAGGGGCCGGGTGAGTTCGTGCAAAGCATGTCCCGAAGCTATTCCAACACGCAGTCTTCAATCCCCTCGCCCCTCATCCGCCCTTCGGGCACCTTCTCCCCGCAGGCGGGGAGAAGAGAAAGGCTGCGACACCGCTCGTCAGATATGCTATCTTACTAATTCCTGATCGATCAAGGTATTGCAAGATGAGTGCTCAAGCCAAGCTGTCGTCGAAATGTCAGATCAGCCTGCCCAAGGCTGTGCGCGAGGCCCAGAAATGGCAAGCGGGCCAGCAGTTTGTCTTCATTCCCAAGGGCAATGGTGTCATGCTCATGCCTGTGCCTGAACTTAGTGCCTTGCGCGGCTTGGCGCGCGGGGCTTCAACAGACAATGTGCGGGATCGGCAAGACCGGACCTGACTGTGAAGATCGTTATCGACAGCTCAGCCTGGATCGAGTGGTTCATCGCGTCACCAACAGCAGACAAGCTCGCGCCAAATTGGCCGTCGCGCAATGAAACGCTTGTGCCGACGCTGGTGCAGCTTGAAATCGCGAAATGGCTGAAGCGCGAAATCTCGGAAGAAGCGATGGACAATGCGCTGGCTTACATGGAGCTGTGTGTGGTTGTTCCGTTGGACACGCGCATTGCCTTGCGTGCTGCTGATATTTGTGCGGCACACAAGCTTTCAACGGCAGATGCGATTGTCTATGCCACGGCGCTGGAGAATGGTGCGCAGTTGTTGACCTGCGATGCGCAATTCAAGGGATTGGACAGGGTGGTGTATGTTGGGAAAGGGTGAGGCATTTAGGTAATGTGTATCCTGTCACCATAATTCCCCCATTTGGGAATTTCCTATTGGGAAAGCAATATATACGCAATCATAGGTATAATTATAACGTATATCTGAATTTTTGTATTTTTTGAAATTTTATCTTTTGAGATTGAGCTATCGAATTTGTGGAAAAAATGTCGATTTATATATTCATCAATAGAGCGAGATGGAGGAAGATATGAATTAGTAAAATACATTATTATATTTGCAATTATAACGCATGATAAAAATAGCGCCACAAAGTAAAAGGCTCCACTCCCTCTTTCCATCAAAGATCCCCAAGATACCTATTCAATGCAAGCTGCGTGCGCTTTGGATCGGAAAATATGCTAGGGATCATAGTGCTATGGTGCATGTTTCGATTTCTTACCCACCCGTCATGCTCATATGCCTGCCAACCGCAGGCGCACTCGTCCGGCGGTCAATCACAAAATCGTGGCCCTTCGGCTTCCTCGTAATCGCCTCATCAATCGCGGCATTGAGCAATGCGTCGCTCTCAGACGCCCGCAGCGGCTTGCGCAGATCAGTCGCGTCTTCCTGCCCAAGGCACATGAACAATGTGCCGGTGCAGGTGACGCGCACGCGGTTGCAGCTTTCGCAGAAATTGTGGGTGAGCGGCGTGATGAAGCCGATGCGGCCGCCGGTCTCCTTCACGTCCATATAGCGGGCCGGGCCGCCAGTGCCGTGCAGGCTGTCTGTGAAAGTGAAGCGCTGCATCAGGTCTGCCCGCAGACGTGAGAGCGGCAGGTATTGGTCGATGCGCTCGCCGTCGATTTCGCCAAGCGGCATGACCTCAATGAAGGTGATGTCCATGCCGCGCCCATGCGCCCATTTGATCATGGCATCGGCTTCGGCTTCCGTGCTGTCCTTCAGCGCCACCGCGTTGATTTTGACATGGAGGCCCGCCTTTTGCGCGGCATCAATGCCTTCCATGACGCGGGCGAGGTCTCCCCAACGGGTGAGCGCCTTGAAGCGGTCAGCATCCAGCGTATCGAGCGAGACATTCACACGTTTAACGCCGCAATCCGCCAGCTCCTGCGCGTATTTGGCGAGCTGAGAACCGTTGGTGGTGACGGTGAGTTCATCCAACGCACCTGAAACCAGATGGCGCGAGAGGCCACGAAACAGCGTCATGATATCGCGACGCACCAGCGGCTCACCACCTGTTATGCGCAGTTTGCGGGCACCCTTGGCGACAAAGGCCGAGCAGAGCCGGTCAAGCTCTTCCAGCGTCAGCAGGTCCTGCTTGGGCAGAAAGGTCATGTGTTCCGACATGCAATAGACGCAGCGGAAATCGCAGCGGTCGGTCACCGACACGCGCAGATAACTGATCGAGCGGCCAAAGGGGTCGATCATCGGAGTTGGTATGAGGCTGGTCTTATGCATGGCTTCAATTATATGGGGTGCACATAGGGACTGCAAGGAGCAACGATGACCCGCTGGCCAACAGAACTCAGGCTGTCCAAAGACAAGCGCGCGCTTGAGATCGCGTTTGAGGACGGCACGCGGCACACGCTGTCTGCCGAGTATCTCCGCGTCATGAGCCCGTCTGCCGAAGTGCAGGGCCATTCACCCGATGAGCGCAAGACCGTGGGCGGCAAGATCAACGTGATGATCCTGAACGTCATCCCCGTTGGCAACTACGCCGTGCGGTTGACCTTTGACGACATGCATTCCACCGGCATTTTTGGCTGGGATTATCTGGATATGCTGGGCCGCGAGCATGAGGACCGCTGGGCGGGGTATTTGTCAGAATTGGCTGTGAAAGGCATGAAACGGGAGCGGTGAGGGCGATTTGACTCCCTCTCCCCGCCTGCGGGGAGAGGGCTGGGGTGAGGGGCTGGGTGATAAAACACTGAGCGAACTCACCTCGCCCCTCATCCGCCCTTCGGGCATCTTCTCCCCGTTCACGGGGAGAAGGGCAAAGTCAATTCACAATATCCGGCGTTTTCCAGCCCAGATGCTGGCCGCTGTCCACCGCGATCATCTGGCCTGTCACATGCCGGGCGGAGGCGAGATAAAGCACCGCTTGCGCGATGGCCTCGGGCGCTACCTGCTGGCCGAGCAAGGTGCCAGCCGCTTCCTGCTGCACGCCGGCGTCGCCATCATGGATGTTGCCCAGCGTTGGCCCCGGACCCACACCGTTGACACGGATGCGGGGGGCGAGCGTCTGCGCCATCGTTTGCGTCGCGGCCCAGAGGGCTGCTTTGCTCAGCGTGTAGGAATAGAACTCCGGTGTGAGTTTCCAGACGCGCTGGTCGAGGATGTTGATGATTGCGCCGCGTGCATCCGCAGGCAGCTGCGCCGCAAAGTCCTTGGCCAGCACGGACGGCGCGCGGATGTTGACCGAGAACTGCCGGTTCCAGGTCAGCACATCAATCGTGTGCAGCGTATCTGCCATGAAGCTGGAAGCGTTGTTGACGAGCAGCGTGACCGGACCGAAGGGCTTGGCAGCCTCCGCCATCAAGCCAGCTACTGGATCCGGACTGGCGAGATCTGCCGTGACAACAGCTGCGCGGTGGCCTTTGGCGCGCAGGGAATCTGCCAGCGCATTGGCCTCAGTGATGGAGCTGTTGCAGTGGATGACGACGGCGTAGCCCTCAGCTGCCAGCGCCGTGACGATAGCAGCGCCGATGCGACGCGCACCGCCAGTAACGAGTGCAACCCTGTGTTCAGTCATGACCGGCTTTCTTCTTGCGGGCGGATTTTTCCAGCATGCGGCGCTCGACATCCTTGGCGACACGCATCCAGCGATAGAAGGCGTAGTTCATCGACGTCATGAAACCGTAGACCCCGCGCACGGCGTGGCGGCGCATGACATAGGCTTTGAAAAAGGAGAGGGGGAACTCCACAAACAACCGCCATGTCGGCACATGGTCGCCGCGCTTGGCGAGATCGACCGCCTGCTGCGAGGTGTAGTCATTGAGCTTTGCCATCTGGTCGCCGATGGAGCGCACTGAAAAGTGATGGATCACGCCTTTGAGGCGGCGGAAGGTGGCACCTTCGCCAAAGGCCACGCGGTCATGCACAAGGCTGTCAACGTAGCGGCCTTTGTCCTTGCGGTAGAGGCGCACGGGAGCCAGCGCATAGGCGAGGGGGTGCGGCTCGCCCTCGCCGGGGAATATCTCTGCAATGCGGATTTCAAAACCATCAACGCTGTCCGGTGCCGGAGAAAGCACGCTGCGAATTTCGGCAGCAAGCGCTTCCGGCACTACCTCGTCGGCATCGATGTTGAGCAGCCACAGGTGTTTGCACTGGTCTTCAGCAAAGCGTTTCTGTGGGCCATAGCCCGGCCAATCGTTGTGGATGACCCGTGCACCAAGGCGGCTGGCGAGGCTCTGCGTACCATCGGTGGAGCCTGAATCCACCACGATGATGTCATCGGAAAGAGCGCACACAGCTTCGATGGTAGGGCCGATGCGGTCCACCTCATTCTTGGCAATGATGAATATCGAGAGGTTGGGAACAGTCGTTTTCCCGCTCGAATTCAGACTCTGTTGTGGGACGTTTTTCACAGCAACGTCAGTGGCATAGCTGGCATCGCCTCGCAAGGGTGTGCGTCAAGCAGCGGCGCATAATCCGACTTTCTGAAAAGCGCCTTGGTAACGATTCGTTAAACGAATTCAGGGGTTTCAGGTGAGGTTCGGTTAAGGTTGCGCTATTCCTAAGGGAGACATTCAAAACCTCCTTTCACACGAAAGGAACAACGAAGACACCTTAGGAGCCCATCCATGCGCAGTCTTTTCAATGCCCGCACATTCGGTCTGGCTGCTGTTGCAGTCGTCGGTCTGGTGCCTGTTTCTGCCCTTGCGCAGAATGGCCCAGCACCCAACTGGACCGGCGTCTATGCCGGTGCTCACGCCGGTGTTGGTGCAGGCAGCATCCGTGGGGGCAGCGCAACGGGCGGCCTCGTCGGTGGTCAGGTGGGCTTCAACGCGCAGGCAGACCGTGTGGTGCTGGGTGTGGAAGGTGACATGACTTCCTCGAGTTTCGAGCACAAGGGTCTCAACGGCGGTGGCCAGACTTTCCGCCAGAAATGGGTTGGAACGGTGCGTGGCCGCGCCGGTTACGCTTTTGATCAAGTGCTGGTTTACGGAACGGTGGGCGGTGCTGCTGCCAACAACACCGTTTCGGATTTTGGCGGCAAGTCAGACAAGAAAGTGCTGGGCTGGGTTGCCGGTGCCGGTGCTGAAGTCAAGCTGACAGACCGCATCAGCGCGCGCGGTGAAGTGCTGCACTACGCACTTGGCACGGGAACCTACACCACGCCAGTGGCCACCTATCGCCTCGACAGCCGCACCAATGTTGTGCGCGCCGGTGTGAGCTACCGATTCTGAAATAACCAACCGAATTCTGCAAAAGCAGAGCAAAAGACGGCTTATCCAAACAAAAAGACCGTCACACAAACAAAGATCCAATGGAGCGTATCATGAAAAAACTTCTCGCCACTGTGGCCATCCTCGCCATGCCTGCCTCTGCTCTTGCAGCTGATATGCCGGGCCGCCGCGCCCCTCAGCCTGTGTTCAAGCCAGCGTCCATGCCGGCTTTCACCTGGACGGGTTTTTACCTTGGTCTCAATGGTGGTGCAGCCTGGGGTGATTTTACCAAAGGTGGCAAGTTCATTGATCCGAAGACCGGCTTCACCGGCGGCATCACCGCTGGTTACAACCATCAGATCAACAATTTCGTGGTGGGTCTTGAGGGCGACTACAACTACTCCGGTCTCAAGGGTAACGGTTTTGTTCTGCCAGGCACATTCGTCAAGGGTGGCATGAGCAGCTTCGGTACCGTGCGTGGACGTCTGGGTGTCGCCTTTGACCGTGCGCTCATCTACGGAACCGGCGGCTATGCGCTGGGCCAGACAACAATCGAAAGCGGCTTGATCAAGAACAACCACAGCAGCAGCGGCTATGTGATTGGCGGCGGTCTGGAATATGCCTTCACACAGAATATCTCGGCCAAGGCAGAGTACCTTTACATGCCATTGGGTGGTCGCAACCTGACCGGTGTTCCCGGCTTTGCCAATGGTGCCAAGACAGGGCTTGATGCCAGTGTTGTGCGCGGTGGCGTGAACTATCGTTTCTGATTACTCAAGAAAAATCTGATTGCGAAACTGCCCCGGCTGTCATGGCCGGGGCTTTTCGCATTTCAGGGCTGTGGCCTTCAGGCCACAGGTGCCAATCACAAAGCTGTTGCCTTTCCTGTTGCCCATTTCTGCCACCTTCTCGCCCTGTTTGACCCCGATGTCGTGACCGTCGGGCTTGGGGTCAATGACACCGGTTGATGGCTTCATATGTCTGGAGCCGAAACCACGAGGAGTAACGTGATGAAAAGATTTCTTCTGATGAGCACAGTTGCAACCGGCGCAATGCTTGGCGGAGTTCTGGCTCCTGCAATGGCAGCTGATCTTCCCCGCAAGACTGTAGCGCCTGTCTTCGCGCAACCCGCCCCCATATTCAACTGGTCTGGTTTCTATGTCGGTTTGAACGGTGGCTATGTGTTTGATACCGGCAAGTCGCAACTGACGGGAACTGCTGCTCTTCTGGGCACAGGTCTGGTTCCTGCCGGCAAGACCAAGACCATGGGTGATGGTTTCACCATTGGTGGTACATTGGGTTACAACTACCAGATCGGCAATTTTGTTGCCGGTATCGAGACCGATCTTGCCTACATGGACCTTGGCAAGCGTGTATCCACGACCTTTGGCCCGCTCACTACGACACAGTCTCAGGAAATGAGCTACTTCGGCACGCTTCGCGGTCGTCTTGGCTACGCCTTTGACAATGTGCTGATCTACGCAACCGGTGGTCTTGCCTATGGTGACCAGAAAGCCAGAACAACCATTACTGGTCTTGCAAGCCAGTGGGATGGCTCGAAGAGTGATACACGCTTCGGCTACACCCTTGGTGCCGGTATGGAATATGCCTTCAACAGAAACTGGTCAGCCAAGATCGAGTATCTCTATTATGATCTTGGAAAGACCAACTACACCTCGCCTCTGGTGGCAGGTGCTGGTGCAGGTGCCGCAGTGTTTGCCACTTCGAAGGCTGAAAACCGCGGCAACATCGTCCGTGCAGGTATCAACTACCGGTTCTGATGCTGTTTGATCTGGAATAGAGAGTGGGGCTGGCTGTGAAGCTGGCCCCTATCTTATTCAATCCACACGCCGAGCCCCAGTATAGAAAGTACTTGAAGGACCTTTCCAAACTCCAATGTGCTCTTGCCTCGCTCGAGGTCCACCATGAAGCGTTTGCCAACATGGGCTTTTTCCGCAATATCCGCTTGAGAGAGACCGGCCATCTTTCTTGCACTTCTCACAGAACTTCCCAAATCCTCTGGCGAGAGAATGCCCTTGGGTTTTGATGCTCTGACCGAGTACTTATCCTCTTTGGAGGCATCCTGTGCCAGTAGCGAGGCATGCGCAGATGCAATACCAAGCTCTGCCTTATTTTCCTTTCCACCAAGCAGCAATTTAAGATCGTTGATCGCCTGCTGGTTGAGTGCCTGACGCAGGTATTTTGGTCTGGGCATTGTTTCTGTGTTTTGTTCTTCTACGCCCCCGCTTTCCGGCTCAGACGTCTTTGTCGGTCGAGAAACATCCATTTCTTGCTGATTAGTATTGGCTAATGTCATTGACTTTGCTGGGATCTGGAGCTCAGTCCGCGTTTCACAGCCGAAGAACCTTTTAATGATGGACATAGCAGCGTACCGAATTCAAGATTTCTGGAGTTACAAGCGGTATGGGGAATCCCCCTTTTTCTCGCTTAAGTTGTATTTAGTCAAAGACCCATTACATCGCCGCCTATTAAAATTTGCCTAAAAATTGAGCAGCTGAGTCCCGCTCGGTGTGCATTTTTACAAATCAATTATGTTTGAGTCCCGTTCGGTGTTCTGCTCAACACGCGATACTTCGCTTTTGAGTCCCGAGCGGGATTGAAGAAAAGATGCTCAAACTGCCCGTGTTACTTCATAGGATGGCACGAGCGCCGAGAAAGCTTCCAGCCATTTCACGAGATGGGGATGATCTGCGCGCCATGTGCCATTGAAGCGCAGATCGAGATAGCCTAGGGCACAGGCCACCGCGATCTGACCAACATGGATGCTGTCCAGTGCGGGCGGGCTTGCTTCCAGATAGGCGAGGCCACGGCGCACCTTGTCGGCCTGATGGGCAACCCATTTGGCATCATGCTTTGTGGCATCGCGCCAGCGGCCTTCATAAACCTGCAAAAGGGCCGCATCCATAATGCCATCAGCAAGGGCATGCATGGTCTGCGCTGCAATGCGCTCCATGCCTGCCTTTGGAATGATGCGACCGCCGCCTGCACGCATATCCAGATACTCCAGGATCACGCGGCTGTCGTAGACCACCGTGCCGTCTTCCACGACCAACGTGGGAATCTTGCCCAGCGGATTATCACGGCGCAGCGGATCGTTCGGATCAACCGTGTCGGTCTGGATGACGTTGAGTTCAGCTGACAGGCCGAGCATGGCTGCCGCAATCTTCACCTTGCGTCCAAAAGGAGAAGGGGGAGCAGAGCGCAGGGTCATCATGATGTTGATTCCTCAGTGGGTTTGCCTTTTATCCTGTGTATCCGAGATTGCGGCGAGATCAACAGGCCAGATCAAGAGCTTGCTTGACCGGCGCATGCCACGAGACTGAACTGAACCCTTTGCAAATGCTGAAAAAGTGATAGCCTGTGGTCATGCGCAAAAGATTGGTTCCTGGAACTCTCTTGCTAGGCATAGCCATTGGTACAGCGACGCTGGCCGTGGCCCATCACCGCGCTGTGCTTGTGAATGGTGTCAGGGTGTCGGAAGACACGACCCAGAAATGCGAATGCCGTGCGCGTGGGCAGGCCTATACCACTGGTGAGCAGATTTGCCTCAATGGCCGCGTTGCCACCTGTGAAATGGACCAGAACGTCACGACCTGGAGGCTTTCCAACAAGCTCTGCCCCGAGGCGCGACTCAGCCTGCGCCAATAGTCTCTGAAGCTATGCCTAAAACAAAACCGCCGCCAGCGAACTGACGGCGGTCTCAAAACTTTTAGAACAGTATCCTCAACCGGATATGATCTGCTTACTCAGAACGCGCCGAAAACGATTGCCCCCAGAAAACCGAAGGCTGCCATAACAGCCAGCATATCGAGTTTAAGCGTCAGACCCATAAGGTACCTCCTGAGCTGATTTCAACGACGTTCAGATTACCGCGAACCTTCGAAGCTTGCCAAACGAAAAAGATTGTGCGTTGCAGCATTTTTGATAAATCAATGATTTATATGGATAATTTGGCATTTTTCCTGTTGATTAGTTGCCGATGATACCGACAATCATGGTCGTGATGCGGCGTGCCAGCGGCACTGCAACAAAGGCCACACAGGAAGCCAGCGGCCAGGCAACGCAGAAGGCTTTGAACCATTGTCCCAGGAAGTTGGCAGGGAAACCGAGGTTCATGAAGGTCACAACAAATGTCATGAGGGATGCCATGAAGAACGCCATTGCGACGGGGAAAATGAAACGGGCTTTACCTTCCATGGAGATGCTCCCTTTTTGCTGACGCATTCGCGCCACAGCTCTTAACTGCCTTTGATCACAGTTTATAGCCTGTTAACCGCCTTCCTTAGCAAGACGTTACTAAATACCTGCGAAACTCCGTCTTATGATGTTGCGTCGCGTGTGTTCAGTGCTGGGCGTGTTTGTGGTGGTGGGCCTCTCCGCTACTGGCTGCTCGCGCTATCAGAAAGAACAGAGAGCCGAATGGCGCTCTGCCGCCGAGAAAGCCTGCCTGCGCTCCGGCGTGGTGAAGGAAACCGCCCATGTCCGCATTGCCAAGGCGCTGGAAGGCCCGGGCACCTGCGGGGCGGATCATCCGATCAAGGTGACGGCCTTCACCATGGACAATATGGATATCACGGCGAGTTCGCCGGGTCTGTTCAGCCCAAGGCCCAATCTGCTGACGAAACTCAATAACGAAGGCACCTTCACCTGCCCGATGTATGCGGCGGTTGACCGCTGGCTGGAGCAGGTGGTGCAGCCCGCCGCCATGAAACGCTTTGGCCAGCCGGTGGTGGAGCTGCGCACCATGGGCAGCTATAACTGCCGCCCGATGAACAACACACGCGGCAATCGCCTGTCCGAGCATTCCTTTGCCAACGCCATTGATGTCGGTGGCTTCCGCCTGCAGGATGGCTCCATTATTACCATCCTGAAAGGCTGGAAGGGCGGCCTTGAGGAGCAGAACTTCCTGCGCGAGGTGCATGCCGGGGCCTGCAAGAACTTTGCAACCGTGCTCGGGCCGGGGGCAGATGCCTTCCACTATGATCACTTCCACTTTGATCTGGCGCGCCATGGCCGCCGGGGTGATCGCTCGATCTGCCGACCATATCCGCAGCCTGTGACACCGGCCAACGAAGGCTTCCCGCAGGATCCCGGTCGAGGATCGATGATGTCGGATGGGCGTGGTGTTGTTCCGGGCCAGCCACAGTCACAGGCCTATGCCTCAGCCCCCGTTCTACCAGCCTATCGTCCGGCGCAGTTGCCGCCAACACCGCGCAATCCCGTAGCGGAACAGGAGCGGGATGAGCTGGTGCGTGATGCCCAACCGCGTGATCCACGCTATCCGCAAGTACGTGATGTGCCTGTGCGTGATCCTCAGCGCGCTCAACCGCCTCAGCAGAACCGTCAGCCGCAAGCTCCCGTGCTGCTCTACGGCAAGGGGCAGGGGCCATTCCTGCCGCTGGAGGAGCATGAGATTGACCCCAATGATCTGGACCCTGTGACGGGGAGTATCGGAGAGTAGGTTTCGCGCAATCTCCTCATGTCGAGGTGCGCAGCGAAGCGAAGCCTCGAGACATCAATCAGCATAAACTGCACCCTCGTTTCTCGAGGCTTGCCTATGGCAAGCACCTCGAAATGAGGGGACTGCGGGCGATTACTTCAGCTGCCTACAAGCTCGCTGCAGCTCTCGCCGCCTGATCATAATGCCCTGACAGCGACCTGAGCTCCGCCGCAAAGGCCGAGAGCTTCGAAGGGTCCATGCCTGTGCCGACAACAGATTTCACCAGCAGCGCCTCACGCACGGCGCGGTAGCGCTCGCAGGCAGCTTGTCCGGCGGGGGTCACGGTCACGACCTTTTCCTTGCCTGCCTTGCCACCCTTGATCAGCTTCTGTTTCTCAAGCTTTTTCAGCGAGTAGTTGACGAGATGCGTGTCCTCGACATTGAGCACAAGGCAGATATCAGCAAGGCGCTTGGGCTTGCCTCTGTGGTTGACGTTGTGGAGCACCAGCACGTCAAAAGGGGAAAGGTCCGGCACACCTGCTGCCGCCATGCAGCGCACCATCCAGCGGTGGAAGGCGTGGTTCAGCATGGTCACGCCAAACTCGAATTCCGAAAGGGCGGGCAGGGCACCGGAAGCGAGATGTCCGGAAGAAACGATGGGGCCAAGGTCAAGGTCAGTGTTGTCAGTCATATCTCACCATTTACACGCTTGTTTCCCGCCACCTCAGGCCAGACCAACAATGGCACAGAGCAGCGACAGTGTCACAACAACTGTCAGCAAGGCTCTCAGGCGCATGAACCAGAGAGGTGCGCCGATTGCGCCCAGTTTCTGGTCTGCAAGGCCGATGAGCACAAACAGGACAGGCATGACCACCAGCCCCATGGTTGCTGGTGGCAGCAACAGCAGCCATGCAGCGATGGCAGGGCCAACGGAGAGAATGAGAGCGCTGTTGCGCAAGGCGCTGTCATTGATGCGCAGGGCAAAGCCCCAGCGAATACCGCCCAGGAAAGACAGGATAACGGCTGCATAACTGACGAGTGCGCGCGCCGGATCATCCACCAGCGGAAGCGTGATGTTCAGAGCCAGCGCTGCTGCACAGGCCACAAACGGGATTGCGCCGCCAAGGCCCAGAAGAAGTGCTGTCAGTGGAATTTTTCTGTCGTCCATATTTTCAATCCCGCCGGAAAGCATAGTTGGCGAGCCAGCCAAACACGAGCGCCAGAAGCACAGTGCTGAGGCCATAAAGGAAGGGCCAGCCATAGGCAGCGGCGGCCGTGCGCGCCTCAAAGCCGGTTTTCACCACCTCGAAATCGCTCTTCTCGCTCGCCAGTGGTGCGCCGTCTGAATAGACCGTGGCAATGGCCTCATAGTTGCCAAGGGGGGACGTTGCAGGCAACGTGATGGCAGCGCGGAAGAGATTGGGTGAGAGAAACACCACGCCACGCTCGGCCTGCTGAAACAGCTTTGCATCCACTTTCAGCCGCACCAGTGAATCGTGGAAGACCTTGTGTTTGGTTGGGGAATAGAGAGGATTGTTGCCGCGCGCCGAGACGACATCGAGAAGGCCGATCTGAAAGCGCTCTCGCAACTGCTCGCTGGTCACATCGCTGATGGCGCGCGAGGACAGGATCGCGAGATAGCCCGGTACTTCGGAATACTTCATCTGGTCGGCATTCACCCACAACGGACCCAATTGCCGTTTTTCGCGGACGGTCACAGAGGAAGCAGGCCCCTTGATCGTGACCACGATATCATAGGTGCCGGAGCGTGAAACAGTCGCGCCATCCCGCTCAATAGCGCCAAACAGCACAAGCTCTGCACCTGTGTAGCTGGAGTTGATGAGAACGCGGCTTGATGACACCGACGTGATCAGCCTTTCGGCCAAAGCGCTGCCGGTGCTGATCAGCACAAGGCAGATGGCAACAAAGGCCTGTCGCACACATCCTGTCATGGCCTGCTTTCCATTGGTGCAATGGAAAACAGTTCGGCGGGCTTCAGGCCAATCTCGAAGGCAAAGCGCACGGCGACGCCAAACACCAGAATGGCGAGCAGCAGGCGAAAGTGCTCACCCTTCAGGTTCTGTCCGGCCCTCGCCCCAAACTGTGCGCCGATGACGCTGCCGACAATCAGGATCAGCGCCAGCACGATATCAACGGACTGGTTGGTGATGGCATGCAGAACGGTTGCAGCAGCCATTGTAAACAGTATCTGGAAGAGTGACGTGCCCACGACAACGGCGGTGGGCACACGGAAGAAATAGATAAGGGCAGGCACGACAATAAAGCCACCGCCGATGCCGAGAACAGAACCTACAAAGCCGATGAAGACGCCAAGTGCAATCACGGGAATGACACTGATGAGGAGCTGGGATTGCTCAAACTTCATCGGATAAGGCAGTGTTTCAAACCACCAGCGTCCGTCGGTCTTTTTGGGCCTTGCGGTGCGTGCGCGGTTGGGCATGAAAGTGGCGCGCAGGCTTTCCACCAGCATTAAACCGCCAACTGTGCCCAGAAGAGTGACGTAGGACAGCGTCAGGACGAGATCGAAATAACCAGCCCTGCGCATGGAGTTGAAGAACCACACGCCCAGCAGCGTGCCCACAAGACCGCCTGCAACAAGAATGCCACCAAGCTTGATATCAAGCGCCTTGCGCCGCCAGTAGGTCAGCACGCCGGTGGTGGAAGAGGCCGTGATCTGCGCCGTGCCAGTGGCGACCGCAACGGCGGGCGGAATGCCCAGAAAAACCAGCAGGGGCGTCATCAGAAAACCACCACCCACACCAAACAGACCGGAGATGAAACCGACAGCGGCGCTCATCCCCAGAATGAGGAAAATGCTCACCGGCAATTCGGCTATGGGCAGGTAGATTTGCACGGGGTTTGACGAGTCGCCTGTTTGATAAGACCGCACATCCTATCAAACAGGGCTGAACGTTCGCTGCAACCAAAATGTCGGCAGAATTGCCAGATTGAGGTTGATGTCAGAGTATGTCTGCAAATTTCCTGGAGCAAATGCAGGGTGTGGTACTGTTGTATTGACATTGCCTGCGATATGCTTGGGGGTAGTGGTATGGTCACCTGCAGCTGCTCCACACAGGGGGGGCTGGCGATGCCCGTCCTGTTTGACTTGAGACGAAAAGAATGAAGGGCAATCCCGATTTTGTGGCGGCTGTTGAACAGAGGCTGGGCTACAGTGCTTTATCGCAAAAGCGCGGGCCAAGGGCTAAGCAAAGGGGGACAATGATGCAATTGATATGACTTCCCCGTAATTCCAAGGCCATGTGACAAACGGAGGATGCAAAGATGCATATGCATTTAAACATAATTAAAAAATTCATATTTTTTACATCTTTATTTTTAGTATTATGTGCTTTTGCTCCTAAAATTCTGTTTGCACAGTCTGTAAAATATAAAGATGGTATATTTCATATTGAAATACCAAGGAAATTTCATTCAGTTCTAATTAAATCAACTGAAAATGTTAAATCGCGCGGACTAAATCCTGCTCAATACGATGTATCACTAAGAATAAGAGGTAAAAATATTAGTGTAATATATGCTTATCTATCCAGCGATAGCGGGCTAAGAATAGACAGTGGCCATCGAGGCTGTAATAGTAAAGGGCGCGGGCCATGTTTATTTTTTATGTATGATATTGAAACTGAGGAATTGGTTAAATAGATTAGGAATTTATTACGAGGATATCATATCAATAGCGGATTGCGCACGAAGCGCGATCCTCCGCAAAACGACGACAGGAATCGCTTTCTTCCGCTGCACTCCAGAAATGGAAGCAGTCCCCGGTTTACTATCACCGCCGCAAGCAGCGCGAAGGCGCACCTCTGCCACACTCCGCCATGGCTGGTTTACAGGTCTGGACCTTACCCGCGCGGTGCTTTCGCCTTTGCTTCCGGCGGAACCACCTTGGCTTGATCATCCCATCCACCAGCTGGAACGATGACCTCGTTGGCTGAAGGATCAGGTGTGCGGGCTTTCCAGGAAGCTGCAGCCGATTTCGCCTGTTCCAGCCGCTCGGGCGAAAGGCGGCTGCCTACTTCATCGCGTTTCTTGATGGCGTCTTCGTCACCCTGTCCGCCAGCCGCAGCAAACCATGCGTAGGATGCCATGAGGTCTTGCGAGGTGCCAAGGCCGCGTGCGTAGAGAATGGCGAGGTTGAACTGGCTGTCCTTGATGCCGAATTCAGCGGCTTTCTTGAACCAGTCAGCTGCACCTGCGTAGTCAGGGCTGCCGTTGACGCCTTCAGCCAGCAACACGGCTGTGTTGTGCATGGCGCGGGCGTTGCCGGCTTCAGCCGCGGTCTGGAAATGCTTCAGCGCTACCTTTGGATTGCGCTCAAGGCCACGTCCTTCGCGGTACATCGAGGCAAGACGGTATTGCGCAGGCGCAGAGCCGAACTCAGCAGCACGCTCATACCACAGGGCTGCGGTCTTCGGGTCGCGGGTTGCGCCACGTCCGTCAGCAAAGCGGTTGCCAAGCTCAAGGAAGGCATTGGGGTCACCAGCGCGGGCAGCTTGCTTCAGCTTCTCTGCACCCCTCACGCCTTCAAACTTGAAGAGTGGATCCGAGGCCACAGGCTTGACCGAGGAAGCTGGCGGAAGAGCGGCGCTTGCCTGCGTCTTGGCTGTGTCGAGTGTTTTCTGAGCCGGATTGATGGAACCAACCGAAGCGGGGTCTGGCAGGCCGAAAGCCGCAGAAGGCGAAGCTGCCCGGGGTGGTGTTGGCGCAATGCGCTCGTCATTGCGGGCCAATGTTTCTTTCGCCAACGCTTCCTTTACCTGCGCTGTTTGGCTCTGTGATACTTGTGGTGATGTCTGCAACGGAGGCGGAAGCGCATCAGTGTTTGCGGATGGCAAGATCTGGCGGGCAGGCTGCGCAGGTGTTGTTGCAACCGACGAGCGTGGCGCAGGCAGCAGGCTGCTTGTGCGCTCCGGCGCTTCCTTGTTTGTAAGCTCCTTGGCAGGCGGTGCCTTGCGTGTGCTGCCTCCCATGAACTGCATGGTCGCGCCCACGGCGACGATCAAAGCTGCAAGCCCCAACAGGATTGCATGTTTCTTGGTCAGGCCGGCTTTCGCACCGGTGGCAGCTGCTGTCGCAGCGCCCGGCAGCTCTTTTGCCGATGAAGCTTTCTTCTGGCTGCCGGACAGAACTTCGGCTGACTGATCAGCCGCAGCCTGCGCTGCACGCCGTGCTGCAGCGAGGAAGGCAGCCTTGGGATCAGCTGGCGTGGCTGTGATGGGTGCGGCAGCAGCTGCAGCCATGGCAACAGCGCGCGCGGACTGGGCTGGCGATGGACGGCCAGTGCCCGGTTCCAGTGGCAGATCAAGAATGGACTTGTCAGTTGCCTTGGCTGGCTGGCCTGAAACGGCGGCATCAAGCGGCGGGACAAGATCAGAATCATTGACCGTGGCTTTGTCCTTTTTACGGCCTGTCACAACATTGCGCGCTGCCTCAAGGGCAGCAGCAAGGCCAGTTTTTGCAGGTGCAACATCAACCGTGGGTCTGGCAGCATCGAGGACAGTCTCAACGCTCGGCAGTGGCTTGGCAGGCCGCATTTCATTCAGGGTTTTGCCAAAGCCCTGATCTGCGGCGTTGATGGCTTCTGGCAAGATGGAAGGATCAAAAACCGGAACGGTTGACTGCTGCGGTGGCGTCATGGCAGCTGGATATTCCTCCAGCGGTCTGGCTCTTGAAACCGGAGCTGCATAACTTTCCTGCTGCATCAGATGGTTTGATACAGAAGCATCTATCATTGGGTGCTGCGTTACAGGAGCATGCATAACCTGCGGCTGTTGAGCAGCGGTACGCACGACCGGTGGCTGCTGAACTGCAGCTTTTGGAGCCTGAATATCACGCTCCATATCGACGAGGCGATCGACCACACGCTGAAGTGTAGAATGGACGGCTTCAAGCGTCTCGTTGGTGCGGCGCTCGCCTTCCTGCTGCGATGTCTGGAGGTCGGACAGCGCCTTTTCAACGTGGCTGCTGTCGGATGAAGTTGTTGCTGGCGCAAAGACGTTTTTGCTCACGGCATCAACCGCTGCCTTGCTGGCGGCACGCTGCGTTACTTCGCCCAGATCTGTCTTCCACGCTTCCATTTGCCGGAAGAGATCGGACAGGTGACGCTCAACGCCGCTGATATCGGCTGCAGCGGGAATCTGGAGGTTGGCAGGTGCGGATTCCAGCTTTTTGCTGAGCTGGCGGATTTCCTCATGCAGCTTGTCAAAAGACTTGTCGTCAACCGGCTGCGACTGAACCTGCTCAAGCCTGCTGACAATGTTTTGCAGCAGTGGCTCAAGGTTCTTTGGCATGGCCTGAACCGGCTTTTCACCGACCATAGACTGGATGCGATCAAGTCTCGCAACCAGTTCCGCAGGCCCGCGCTCCATGGTCTCAACCTTGCGCTCCAGCGTCTGCAGGCTGTCCAGGACGCGGGTATCGGTGTTGGGCGCATGATTTTTCTGCAGCAGCGATTTGAGTTCATCAACCACTGTATTGGCTGATCTCTGCTCGCCTACCATGGATTGTATGCGGTCAAGCCGCGCGACCAAATCCCCTGGTTCACGCTCAAGCTTCTCAACCTTGCGCTCCAGTGTCTGCAAACTGTTGAGCACACGGGGGTCTGTGGTTGGTGCATGGCTCTTCAAGATCAGAGCCTTCAACTCATCGAAAGCTGTGTTGACTGGTTTCTGCAACCGCAAATCCCGCGGTCCACTCAATCTGGCTGTTGCCAGTTTTTCAGTCAGTGCATCAATCCGCTCGCTGATGGATCCCATCTGCTTTTCGATGGCAGATAGGCCCGATGATGCATGAAGGCTGGCTTCTGAAGTCTGTGATTTCTGCTGAAGGCGATTCAGCTCCTCATGGATCCGGGTCAATGATTCAGTGACTGCGTCCCTGGACTGGCCTGGTGCCATGTCGTGGTTGCCAAGTCTCTGTTCGAGCTGACGGATTGAGTTGAGCAACTCTGCCTGTTGTCCATTGTTTTTCAGGCTGCGGACCACATTGTTCATGTCTTCCAGAGCACTGGTAATCTCAGATGACTGGCTGTTCTCCTGACGGAGGGGAACAGTGTCCATCTTGCTGGCGAGCAGGCGAAGAGCATTCTCGACGGAAGCAAGGCGTTCTGTTTGTGTGGTATTGTTGGAACTCAATCCTGACTGATGCAGTTCCTGACGCAATTCCTGCCGAACAGCATGCGCTATCGCTTCCTGAGAAAGGTGTGATGGCTGCGGCTGCTGAGAGCGTTGCGCTGACTTCGATTCCAGCAAGTTTACAACGTTTGAAATCTTGGTCTCAAGCTTTCTGACCAGATCTGAGTTATCTGATGGATGTGTCGCCTGTTTCGTTGCTGCGCCTCTGACATTAAGCCTGCCAAGCGTATTCTGAATATCAGCAATAGCCGACTGTACATGGCTGCTGTCGGCAGTTTCTGGATGAGAACGGTTGGCTGATCTTTCTTCCGCTCGTTCCATCTCGTTGAGACGGCGAGACAATGCCTGCAACGCTGATGCGGTACGCTCTTCTGTTGAACGCAGGCTGTCCTCGATGTTGTCCATTGCGCCATTCAGAATGCGCTCGATGCGGTCTTCGCTGTAGCCGTTGTCACGCATGCCATAGCGCGTGCGGGGTGCGCGGTAATCGTGATCATCGCCGTAATCGGACTGATAACGACGGCGATGCTGGCGTGTCATGCGCGGGCCACGCTGCTCATAGCCGCTGCCTGCGCGGTTCAGCCATTCGCTGACGCTCATGCCAGCGGCGCGTGCCGCTTCCTCCACAACATCGCGTGGATCGGATTCGAAGTCCCTGTCGCTTAATGGAGCGCCATATGCCATCACTTAGCCCACTTCTGTTTTGCTTGTCCGTGCGGGCGACAGCGTTTCTGCTGTCGAATCAGATAGAAAACGCCCGCATGTACACCGGGCAAAAATTGCCCTTCTTGTGGTAAATGGATGGTTAACTTTTTGCTGAATTCATTAACATTTCAGCATTGGCTGTGCCGTATCAGCACAAAAGACCTGCATTCAGGACCAGCGGCGCAGAACAGGCACGGCAAGGGGCAGCAAAAGGCCAATGCCAAAGAAACGCACCAGATGATGCAGGCCGACATAGATCGGATCGAGGCCGAGAGCTGCCCCCAGTACAATCATCGCTTCCAGTGCGCCCGGTACAAAGGCGACAAGCACCATGCCGAAGGAGAGGCCAAGCAGCCAGGCCACGAGACCGGCAGACGCCACCGCTGACAGAAATCCGATCAGGAATGCTCCGAAGGAGACAGCCAGTGTCTCCAAGAAAAGGGCGCGGTTCAGCGTGGCAAACCGCGTTCCGATGTAAATCCCAACCAGACAAAACCCCGCTTCGCGCAGCAGGAATGGCATGCTGCCTACCACAAGGCCTGCACCATGCAAGCCAGCCGAAACCACCATACCACCAAAAATCCACGGCGCTGCCATGCCAAGGCGGGCCAGAACTGCGGAGACAATCGCGCCGCCTGCCAGCATCGACACGGTCGCCAGCAAGCTGCTCACCTGTGTGGTGGGGGGCGTCATCTGACTGCCGGTTGCCACGACAATGCTGGGCAAAACAGCCACAAGCACAAACAGGCGAAAGGATTGCGCCACTGTCACTTTCAGCACATCGGCTTTGGTCTCAGCCGCTACCACCAGAACCGTGGACAGCGCGCCGGGCGTGGCAGCGAGAAAAGATGTCCTGCGGTCCCAGCCCGCGACACGCTGGAATAATGCCTGCGTCAGCATAACAGTCAGGACGAGCGATACTGCAAAGATCATCAGGCTGAGCGGATATTTCTGAAAGCCCTGCAGCATCTCCGGTGTCACGCTGCTTCCCATGGTGATCCCGGCAAGCAGCATGCCTGTGTCACGCAGAACAGGGCTCAGGCTGACCTGCCGCCTGAAGGCCAGCAAAACGACAACGCCAACCATAGCGCCTGAGAGAGCCGGTGCGGGCAAGCGCAAAAGCGAAAAGAGAACAGCGCCTGCTATGGCGAAGGCGAAGGATTCCAGATCGCTGCGGGAGAGATTCAGTTGCGGGGGCATCGCAACCAGAAACACTGCGTCATCAGCGTCGTCAATCCTGATAAATTGTCAGTTGCTATGCGAAAAGATGATACGCATCAGGTCCGCAGCGTTGCGCGCACCCAGCTTGTCCATGATGTTGGCGCGGTGCACCTCAACCGTACGTGGGCTGATGCCCAGAATGCGGCCCGCTTCCTTGCTGGATGCGCCTGCCGCAATCTCGCGCAGAACCTCTTTCTCACGGTTTGACAGCACTTGTCCGCCGATATCACCGAGATCAAAGCCCTTGTCGGCGTTTTCATCCTTGATGTTTTGCGCAGAAAGAGCCGCTTTCAGCTGATCCAGAATGATTTCCACCGAGAACGGCTTCTGGATGAAATCATAGGCGCCAAATTTGATGGCCTCGACAGCCATCGGAATATCACCATGGCCCGTAATCATCAGCACTGGAGCGGGATGACCCTCTGCCCTGAGTGTTTTGAGCACATCAAGGCCGGACTGATCCGGCAGCATGACATCCAGAACGATAACGCCGGGCGCGCGCATGCGCACAACCTCGAACAGCGCAGTTGCATCACTGAAGGACTGAACAACATAGCCTTCTGCACGCAGCGCGATCGACAACGCATCGCGAATGGCGGGATCATCATCGACGACGAAAATCTCGCGCGTCTCTTTCAGGTTGCTCAACATCATTTTATGTCCTTCCGCCCGCGATTGCCCATTGCTGGACAGTTCCCCCGCAGGCTTTTCAAATTGTTCTGTTCAATGCAGCGGCAATCGCAACGCAAAGCACGCGCCCGCACTGTTTCCTTCTGATTCCAGGACAAGATCCCCCCCATGATTTTGTGCAATCATGCGCGAAATCGCAAGTCCAAGTCCCAGGCCGTTTGGTTTGCTGGTTTCAAAGGCTCTGAAGAGCCGATCAATCACTTTGGGGTCTAGGCCACGTCCGTTGTCAGCAACAATGATATGCGACATGCCGTTCTTCAGGCTGGTTGTGATGGTTATGTGCGGCTCGTTTGCATCGTGGCTGGCTTCGACCGCATTGCGCAGCAGGTTGACCAACACCTGTCTGATCTGGTTCGGATCACCGGATATGGCAGGCAGTGCAGTGCCAAAATTGCGCGTGATTGCGGGTTTTTTGCTCATGCCCGCCATGACAACGTCAATGCTCTCTTCCGCAATGCCGTTGATATCGACATGCTGCCGTTCCGGTTCGCTGCGCAGGGTCAAACGGCGCATGCGTCGCACGATGTCACTGGTGCGGGCTGTTTCCCGCAAAGCCTTTTCCACTAGCTCGTTGATCATCGTGATCTGGTCACCATCCATTTTGCGCGCAATTTTCTGCAAGGACTGGAGATAGATCGACAAGGCAGCCAGCGGCTGGTTCAACTCGTGGGCAAGTGCAGCGCCCATGGCGTCAACTTCTGACAGCCGCATGAGTGAAATAGGTGGCTTTGCCGACGTAGAGGCATCAAAAATTGACGACAACGCAGGCGCATGGGCATGCACCTCTTTCCGGGCGGTTGTGTCAACGCCATCAGTCATCATTCACTACGTATATCACGCAGTTTAAAAATTTAGAACTTTTAAATTTAGGCTCGGATTTTTTTAAAAATAAGCAATTTTACGAGGACAAATCCTGCTCTTGTTTTTCCACTTCAAACTGATCTGATCCAGCTGGCGATGCGCTCTGCGGCAAGCGTGGCCTGCTCCGGCGAACGGGCAAAGCACAGGCGGAAAAACTGCTCTCCGCCCTCACCAAAAGCTGTGCCGGGGGCAAGGCCAACGCCTACATCATCGATCATCTTCAGGGCTGCCTGTCTTGTGTCTGTGACACCATCGACACTGAAAAACAGATAGAATGCGCCTGTTGGCAGCAAAAACCGGGCTTTTCCTGTGCTTTTCAGCGCATTTGCGATGATATCGCGGCTGGATCTGGCCTTTTGTATCTGATGCGCAATGAAGCTGTCACCATTGTCGAGAGCAGCGATTGCGGCGCGCTGGACGAACACCGGTGAGCCTGACGTGGAGTACTGGATGAGGTTTTCTGCGACATTGCCAAGCTCTGGCGGGCATTCAAGCCAGCCCAGACGCCAGCCGGTCATCGCCCAGTTCTTCGACATTGTCTGGACAAACAGGATGCGGTCATTCGCTTCCATCACATCGTGGAAAGACGGTGCGCGCGTGCCTTCATAGACAAAGCGGCCATAAATTTCGTCAGCAATAATCCAGACATTGTGCTTGCGGGCAATGGCGAGAATCGCTGCCAATTCATCCTGTGTTGCCGTCCAGCCCGTTGGGTTGGCAGGCGAATTGATGACAATGGCTTTCGAGCGTGGCGTGATCGCAGCTTCGAGATCAGCCATATCAAGGTGCCAGCCCTGGTTGCCGAAGCTCTGGGGTACGGTGACAGTCGTGGCACCCGAGATGCCTGCAGCCGCTGAAAAATTCGGCCAGGCCGGTGTCGGAATGATGGCCTCGTCACCAAAGCCAGCCACCATGCGGATGGCGATCTGCACAGCCTGCATGCCGCCGCCGGTGATGTAGAAATTATCCCGCTCGAAGGGCTTGTTGTAGGTGCGCGTCATGTAACGCGCGATGGCGTCGCGCAGGTCCGGAATGCCACGCTGCCAGGTGTAGAAGGTCTCGCCAGCGGCCAGTGAGCGTGTGGCAGCATCAGAAATGAAGGAAGGCGTTGGCGTATCGCCTTCGCCCACCCAGAGCGAAATGACGCCTTCTCTGGCGCGGCCGTAGCTGCTGACTTCGACAATGCCGCTTTGCGGCGCTTGGGCGGCTTCAGACCGGAGGGCAGACAGAAGGGACAATGATGCGACCTTGCAAGGAGGAAACTGTCGCTCTTCTAGCGAAGCAACGCTGCAAAGTCCTATGGAATGTTGGAATTGAATGAATGCAGGCGATTTGTGGAAAGCAGAGTGTTACCTGCGGCCACAAAAGAAAAAAGCCCCGGGCGAACCCGAGGCTTTTCGTCTCAATCCAGTGAGGACTGATTACTTCTTCAACAGATCGCGGATCTGTGTGAGGAGAACTTCCTGTGCAGGAGGAGCAGCAGGAGCAGCAGCAGCTTCTGCCTTCTTCATCGAGTTCATGGCCTTGATGACGAGGAACAGAACGAAAGCAACGATCAGGAAGTTGACAACGAATGTCAGGAACTGGCCGTAGCCGAGGACCGCGCCGGCTTTCTTAGCATCTACATAGCTCATGCCTGGCGTGACTTTGGCGCCGAGCGAAGCATAGAGGTTCGAGAAGTCGATGTTGCCGAAGATCGCGCCGATGATTGGCATGATGATGTCAGCAACCATGGATTCGACGATCTTGCCGAATGCTGCACCGATGATCACACCAACGGCGAGATCGACCACATTGCCTTTCATGGCAAAATCTTTGAATTCCTGAAGCATGGGATAGCCCTTTTTTTGTAGCATCGCGCCTGAACGCAAGAACGTGCGTGCACCAACCCCGGCTCACGCTACAATTGTCCATTAATGAAAAGTTACCAAAAGATAAAGACACATTTGGACGTCAATTGCGCATTTTAAACATTTTAAGCGGTTTAGTCTGTGCAAAAATGCATGTATCTGCAGCGCGAATGCCCCTTGCAGCTCTTTTCCCGGCTCGGCTTCAAGCTCGCTTCCAGAAGGGAAAGTTGGGGAATCGGATGGAATCAGCTTGCTTTTCCTTGCATGGCTTGTCAGTTTGCCATGCATAAATAGCTGTGCCTTGCACAGAAAATGCAGCATCTGGGAGGATGCGCATCCGGTTTCGGACAAGGGGGAAGCGCCATGGCCATGGACTGGGATAAGGTTCGCATCTTCTTTGCGGCGGCGGAAGCTGGCAGTTTCACCCATGCGGGCACAGCCCTTGGCCTCTCGCAGTCAGCCGTCAGCCGGCAGGTGAGCGCGCTGGAACTGGAACTGAAAATTCCGCTGTTTCACCGGCATGCCCGTGGCCTCATCCTCACTGAGCAGGGCGAGTTGCTGTTTCGCACAGCGCGCGAGGTTCTGCAGAAACTGGAGCAAACCCGCGCCAAGCTCTCTGACAGCCGCGAGAAGCCCAACGGTGAGTTGAAGATCACTGCCAATGTGGGTCTTGGTGCGCACTGGCTGACACCGCGTCTGGGCGAGTTCATTGATCAGTATCCCGAAATCAACGTGCAGGTCATTCTCACGGACGACGAGCTTGATCTTGCCATGCGCGAGGCAGATGTGGCGCTCAGATTGCGCCAGCCCGTGCAGGGCGATCTCATCCAGCGCAAACTCTTCACCGTGCATTTCCATGCCTATGCCAGCCCGGATTACCTGAAGCGTTTTGGCCAGCCGAAGTCGCTGGCTGAACTGTCCGAGCATCGCCTGCTGAAATTCGGCGGCACGCTGCCACCGCATCTGCTCGATCTCAACTGGCACATGACAGCGGGCAAAGCCCCCAAAGAGCCGCGTGAAGCAGCCTTCATTGTCAACAATCTCACAGCACTTGTCCGTTCCTGCGAGCGCGGCTTTGGCATCGCCATTCTGCCTGATTATCTGGTGGAGCCGGAAAGCGGCATGGTGCAGCTGCTGACATCCGAAACCATGCCGGAGCTCGATTGCTATCTCGTCTTTGCCGAAGAGATGAAGGGCGTCGCCCGCGTGCAGGTCTTCCGCGATTTCCTGGTCAGCAAGGCGCAGAGGTGGGCTTACTGAGGGGAGGGGCTTGTCGAGGTGGCCGCTCTGGCGGCCCTCGAGACATCCGATCGTATGAGCTCCAACCCTCGTTTCTCGAGGCTCGCTTCGCTCGCACCTCGAAATGAGGGTATCCCGCGTGAAACCTTCCCAAAGAAGGAGAGATCAGTTTCCGTGCTGCTTTCATTGGCCTCTGATCAAATCCTCATCACCTCAAACGGTTTGGATCACCTGATTTGCCTGCAAATTATGCATAGCAGCCATCTCAACCTCTTTATTGTGCAATGCAGCAAAACAGGGCATAACCCTTTCATCGACTTGCCGAGCTGCTCCGCTTCCTCCCGACGATGAGCCCTCGGTACCTCGACAAAGACAAGCTACGGCCCGTTCTCCTCCCTAGGGCCGGACGCTTCCAGACCGGATGACACCCTCCCTGTCATCCGGTCTTTTTTTTGCCTGTGCAACATGCGCTATGCTAGCCTTGAGGGCGTGATGCGGAGGCATTCATGAAAATCACCACAGGCGGAATATGGATCGCGGGTGTTGCAAGCCTGCTGCTGGCAGGTTGCGCAGGAACAACCGGGCCTGATGGTCCCCGCGATTTGCCGCGCGGCAGCGGTGAGGTTGTTGCCAACGCCAGCGTCAATGGATCACTGTTCGGGCCGTTTTCTACACTCAACGAAAATTGCTTTGTGCGCGCCAATGCCCGTGTGCGGGTGCTGGTTCAGCCTGCAAACGGCACAATCAAAATCCGCAAAGGCACGGGGGAGCCCGCTTTTCCGGCTGACAGTCCTTTGGCCCGTTGCAACGGCAAGAAGGTTGGCGGAATTATTGTCGATTATACGCCGAAGCGCGGATACACCGGGCCGGAGAATTTCGAGTTTGAGGTGGTTTTCGTCAACGGCGAACGCCGTGTGCTGTCACCCAGATTGACGATTGTGCCGACGCCGTGACCTGAAGGTCAGGCCCAGAGGCGCTCTTTCTCCAGGCCCTTGTACATGTCAGCCACAAACGGGCCGTAGCCGTTGAACAGCAGTGTGGGCACGCGCTTGCCATTGGTGCCCAGCACTTCTTCCGTCGCCTGACTCCAGCGTGGGTGCGCCACCTCCGGGTTCACATTGGCCCAGAAGCCATATTCTGCCGCCTGCAACTGTTCCCAGTAGCTCTTTGGCCGCTGCTCAACAAAGCTGATGCGCTTGATCGACTTGATATGCTTGAAGCCGTATTTCCAGGGCAGCGCCAGACGGATGGGCGCGCCAAAGCTGTTGGCCATGGTTTTGCCGTAGGCGCCGGTCACCATGAAGCTGAGATCATTGGCGGCTTCTGCAATGGTGATGCCCTCGACATAGGGCCATGGCTGCCAGCTCTGGCGCTGGCCCGGTGCCATTTTCGGGTCCATGAAGGTTTCAAACCGCACATACTTGGCGGATGACAGCGGCTTGGCGATATCGAGAAGCGACCGCAGTGGAAAGCCGGACCAAGGCACGGCCATCGCCCAGGCCTCAACGCAGCGCATGCGGTAAAGCCGCTCCTCAACGCCGACCTGCTTCAGGAGATCATCGATGCCGATCTCCATAGGCTTGTCGACCAGACCATCGATCTTGATCGTCCAGGGCCGGGTTTTCAGCGCGGCAGCTGCGGCAGCTGTGCGCTTCGAGG
This sequence comes from Beijerinckiaceae bacterium, assembly GCA_051649305.1. Classification (GTDB taxonomy): domain Bacteria; phylum Pseudomonadota; class Alphaproteobacteria; order Rhizobiales; family Beijerinckiaceae; genus JADCCX01. The sequence continues at coordinate 35,084 of JBOFGV010000062.1, read as the reverse complement.
TGCCGAACTCATAGAAGTTGTTGTAGTTGGCGTTGATCTCTTCGGGCGTGATTTGCTTGCCATCGAGCTTGTAAAGCTCGTTGCGCTTGGCAGGATAAAGCCCGGCACTGGGGTCAGCGGTCTGCGCATCAGCAGGCGTAATGAATGTGCTTGCAGCCGCCACTGCGCCGGCACCCACCAGAAAATCCCGCCGGTTGCGGAAGATATGTTCCGGCGTGGCAGCACTTTCCGGCAATTCCCAGCCACGGTTACGACGGATGAACATGGGTCATACTCCTGATGCTGTTGCACCGTGCCTGATTTGGTCCTTCACGCGCAAGTCACGAGGGCGAGAGCGGGGTGAGTAGTGGATCAGTTTGAGATTAAGGCTTCTCCCGAACAATTTTGGGGACGTGGCAATGAGGCCTAATCCATGCGAGCGTTTGCGGGCATAACCAAGAAAGAAATTTTAGTGTATCGCTGTGCATCAACGATATGTCTGATTTTATCAACGGCTCGTGGTGTGAAATGCGATTTCTAAAATTTGCAATTTGGCTTCCCATTTTGAATAAACTCCCCCGGTTCTCACTTGCAGGAAGGTTTACGAATGAAATGCGCAGATGCTTGCCCCATATTGAAGGATTGTATCGAGGTTGCAGCATGCCTATCCAAAACCCAAAAGATAAGCCTGCAATTATCTGTCCGGTTTCAAGTGGTACTCGCCGTCTCGTTATGCGGGCTTTGACCGTATCTAAGTCACGTATGCGCTCACGGTCGATGATTGATTTGAAGCGGCGGTCATTCCACCAGTCAGGTCCAAATTCCGCCACTAAGGCCGTGTTTACTCTGTTTCGCAAGGCAATTTCGACGGCCTGAATCGGTATGTGGAATGCAGCACCTACTTGTGCGTTCCATAGGTAAAGTGCCAACGCACGGTCTTTGTCATGGCCTACTGATTGTAGGTATGTGTCAAACCGTGATGACGAAAGTGTCGCAATAATCTCAGTTACCATATTTTCTTAATTGCCTGTTGACAGTTAGCATAGCAAATAGCATTTCATATTTGTGAGCCGAAATTCGTCACTGCTTGCATACGGTTTCGGACGGATAGAGCCCCGCGACAGCCAACAGGCCCTCGCGGGGTTTCGCTTTTCAGGCCGTATTTTATTAATCATTAAGCCAATCAATCTGGGTTCTTGTCTTCAGATATCGCTTGAAGAAATGTCGATAGGCTGGAAAGCGTCAGAGGCACATAACCCTATGTCAGAAGCCATTAAAGACCACATTGTGATAAACCCTGAAATCTGCGGTGGACGCCCCACAATCCGCGGAACACGCATCCGCGCAAGCGATGTTCTCGATATGCTGGCCAGCGGAGCAACACAGACCGATATTCTGGCTGATTTTGATGAGCTGAAGCCTGAGGATATTCAGGCGGCGATCCAGTTTGCTGCCCGTAGCATTGGGCATCCTGTGCTTAAGGTTGCGTGACGCAAGATGCGTTTGGCGAGCGCATTGTTGAAGTGCAGTGAGGGCTTTGCGGCAGAAGCCCTCACCCCCGCTTCTTCAATCTCACCATCTTGAAATACAGACCCGGTTTCACTTCCACCAGTTCCACATCACCGCGCGCCTTGGCCCAGTTGGTGACGCGGGAAACCTTGAAGGATGAGGACCAGCCGACGCTCTTCATCAATGGCGCAATCATCGCCTCAAAAGCTGCCTGTGGACCGGCTTCAGCGCCAAAGCGGCTGACAATGGCAATCTCGCCACCGGGCTTCAGCACGCGGACGATTTCGTCAAGCGCGCCTTCGGGATCAGGCACCAGCGTGATGACGAAGGGAACGGACACCACATCAAAGGTGGCATCGCCAAAGCCAAGGCGACAGGCATCCATTGCGACAACGCCGCTGACATGGTTCAGCGACAGATCGCGCACCTTTTCCTGTGCCTTGCGAAGCATCGGCACGGAAAGGTCAGCGCCAATCACCTCTGTGCCAGGCTTGTAGTAGCGCAGCACAAGGCCTGTGCCGACGCCAATTTCCAGAATGCGCTTGCCAGCGGCGGATGCTGCTTCAGCAACACGGCGCTGCGAGGGTGCCAGCAACTTCAGGTAAAGCTTGTCGTAGAAATTCGCCCAGCGCTCGTAAACGCGTTCCTGCTGCTTCAGATCGTATTGAATGGCCATTGTCTGGTTCTTTTCAGGGGGGAGTTAAAGGCGTCAGGCAGCCACTTCCGGCTGCGACAGGATTGGCTTGGCCGCCATGGTCGCGGGCTGCATCGTCACAGCAGAGCGCATGATTGTGCCACCGCCCAGCACGCGGGCCTCTGTGCCTTCATGGGCATAGAGCACGCAGGCCTGACCTGGGGCGACACCTTCCTCGGCTTCCAGCAGTTCGACGTAAACACCATCTGCGTCGCGCTTGATGAGACCGGCGCGGGGAGGGCGCGTGGAGCGCACGCGGGCGAATACCTCAAGACCTTCTGCTGGCAGCGCATCAAGCGCCACATCACCCAGCCAGTTCATCTCACGCAGCACAACACGGCGGGTCGCCAGCGCTTCGCGTGGGCCAACGATGATCTGCTTGGCATCCGCATTGATTCGCAGCACATAAAGCGGCTCGCCGGTGGCAATGCCAAGGCCCTTGCGCTGGCCAATGGTGTAGCCGATCACGCCGTCGTGCCTGCCCATCACGCGACCATCGAGATGCACAATCTCGCCCGCTTCGGCAGCACCGGGGCGCAGCTTTTCCACAAGCTCGGCATAGCGGCCTGAGGGCACAAAGCAGATGTCCTGGCTGTCGGCCTTGTCCGCCACTTCAAGCCCATAGCGATGGGCGAGCGCGCGGGTTTCCACCTTGCTCTTCAGGTGGCCCAGCGGAAAGCGCAGCAGGTTCAATTGCTCCTGCGTGGTGGCATAGAGGAAGTAGCTCTGGTCGCGGTCAGCATCCGCCGCGCGGATAAGCTCGCGGTTGCCGTTTGCGCCCATGCGGCTCTGGACATAATGGCCGGTGGCCAGCACATCAGCGCCGAGTTCCTGCGCAGTGGTGAGCAGATCGCGAAACTTGACCCTGCGGTTGCACTCGACACAGGGGATCGGCGTTTCGCCCGCCACATAACTGTCGACGAAACGATCGATCACCTCTTGTCTGAAGCGTGATTCATAATCGAGCACGTAGTGTGGAATGCCAATGCGGTCCGCTACTGTCTTGGCGTCATAGATGTCCTGACCAGCGCAGCAGGCTCCCTTTTTCTGGAGCATCGCGCCGTGATCATAGAGCTGGAGGGTTACACCAATGACATCGTAGCCCTGCTCTTTCAGCAGGGCCGCAACCACTGACGAATCCACACCGCCCGACATGGCAACGACCACGCGGGTATCCTCTGGCTTCTTGGCTATATCGAGCGAATTCAACATCGTGGTGCTTCCATAGCGGTTTATGCCGATGGGTGGAAGGGTTTCATGAATCCTGTGACCGCAGAAAGAACTGACCTTGGGTTACCGGGCATTTTTTGCCGCATCAGGCAGGGGTTGCCGGGATGTGATGCACTCTGAACTCTCTATTACATTGAAATTGCTTGGAATTTTATTGGCACTCAAACTGCAAGGGAAGGCGCAGTGTTGATAAGGTATGCGTTTCATGACCCGTTCGTCGTCCATCAATGATCTGATCCCTCTGGGCCAGCGCTCTCAGCCTGCGCCGCAGAAGCCGCGCAGCGAAGCACGCGATGCGGGTTTTGACCGTGCCCTCAATGAGGCTGATCGTTCAGGTCAGAACGAAAGGGCACAGAGGAAGCCGCTGCAAGAAGCGCGCCCGCGTGATGATCAGCGTTCGTTCGGGCGCAGCGAAGAGCATACGTCTCGCCCCGAGGAGTCACCACGATCTGACCGGGCAGAGCGTCGTCTTGCTGATGATGCGAAGCATGCTGAGCGCCATGAAAAGCATAAGGTTGAAAAGCATGATCCTGAAACCCATGGCAATCATGATGCCAAGGCAAAGGATGCAAAAGACCCGCACTGCAATGATTCCGCAGGGAAACCAGAAAAAGCCAAAACCACAGACACTGCTTCTGAGGCTAAGCCAGAGGCTGGTGCAGACAAGACTGTGGCTGAGAATGCTGTTGTTGCAGCTGAACCTGCCGTTGCTGTTACAACCCCTGCGCTGAATGCAGAAGCCCTTCTGGCTGCACTCAATGCACCAGTAGCTGCTGAAAGCGTGGTTTCCGAAGCGACAACTGCAGATGCTCTTGCAACAGCAGCGCAAACACAGTCATCGCAGGTGGCAGTGCAGGCGGCTGCCCCGGTTGTTGCGGATAGTGCAGTCAAAGCCGCTGCCGAGCCAACCGAAAAAGCCATGATCGCAGCACAGGCTGCTGCCCCCGTCTCAAGCCTTGAGAAAACGGCTGCCACGCTTGGTGATGCTGCCAAAGCAACCTCCGGTCCTGAGGGTGCTGAAGGCGCAAAGCCGACAGCGAAGAAGCTTGATACAGCCGAACTTTCAACTGCGTCCCAGACGTCGGCAAACACAGCTGCGCGGGATTTCGCCAAGGTGCTGGATCAGGTTTCATCACCGCAGTCATCCAATCAGGGCACTGGTATTGTCAGCACATCGCCAGCGGCCACGGCCATTGCTGATGCTGCGCAAATGGCCAAGCCTGCTACGCCGGCCGATGCGATGGCGCGCGCTGACGCGCCTGTTCCGCTACAGGCCATGGCGGTTGAAATTGGCATGCGGGCCATGCGTGGCTCCAAGGAATTTTCCATCCGGCTTGATCCAGAAGATCTCGGCCGTGTCGACATCCGCCTTGAGGTCAGCGAAGAAGGTCAGGTGCAGGCCAAGGTGGTTGTGGAGCGCGTGGAAACACTGCAACTCTTGCAGCGCGATGCCAAAACGCTGGAGCGCGCTTTTGATCAGGCGGGCCTCAAGACATCTGCTGATGGCCTGCAGTTCTCGCTGCGTGATCCCGGCCAGCAGGCCCGTGACAACCAGCAGGGCCAGCAAGGCCGCTCGTCTTCCCGCAATGACACCAACGCTGACAAGACAGCCGTTGAGGAGATTGCGCTTCGTCCCGCCATTTATCGCATGAGCCGCAACAGCGGTCTCGATATCAGAATTTGAGGAGAATGAACCATGTCCTCCGGTGTATCCCAAATCGCCAAGGTGTCCGCGCAGAATGCCGTTTCCAGCCTCAATGCGGCGGCAACAGGCACAGCCAACACGCAGCAATCGAGCCTTGAGAAAAACCGCAAGACCATTGCGCAGAACTTCGATGCATTCCTTTCACTGCTCACAACACAGCTGAAGAACCAGAGCCCGCTGGACCCGCTGGATGCCAACCAGTTCACCCAGCAGCTGGTGCAGTTCTCCTCTGTGGAGCAGCAGCTGAAGACCAATGACCTGTTGTCTGGCATGAGCAATGGTCTGGGTGGAGGCGGCGCGGCAGGTAACGGCAAGCTGAACGCGGCTTCAGCGGCTTCGCTGCTGGGCAGCAAGGTCTCCGTTGATGGTGGAACCCAGAAACTGAGCAAGACAGCGTTGGGCGCCACGCAGGCTGATTTCCCGGTGACCATCCAGTCGAACTACAGCAACTACGAAGTGTCCATCGCCAACGAAAAGGGCGAGGAAATCTTCCGCGCACCATGGGTCCCTGCCGGGAATGGCGAGCAGACCTTCAGCTGGAATGGTGTCCGCAGCAACGGCCTTGCTGCTGATCCAGCGGGCAAATATACCATCTCAGTTGTGGGTGAAACCACGACAGGCCTGAAGAGCAAGATGTCGAACGAGCGCACGGGAATCGTCAATTCTGTTGATCTCTCGGGATCAGAAGAGATGGTGCAGTTTGGCGAGTTTACGCTGCCACTTTCGAAAGTGAAGAAAGTTTCCAAAGCAACGCTGTAACGGTCGTCTTTGCGAAGGCTGACTGCTTGGTTGCTATCCCCGATCTTCCTCATGCTGAGGAGGCGCAGAGCGCCGTCTCGAAGCATGCATGATGGTTGTGCCAGTCAGCTGCACAAGCAGTGTGCGTCCTTCGAGACGCGCTTTCAGCGCTCCTCAGGAAGAGGATATCAGGAGGTTGCACCTTCTCTCTCGCAATGACAGCGAAGTTCAATCCCCGAACAACGCACTCTGCGCTACAGGGTAAACCTGCGTCCGGCCGCAGACATGCACATCGAAATTTCGGCTATCAAATAGCTGTCCAATCGCAGCATCGCGCAGGTTCAACCCGCCAGTATAGGCTCCGAAGGCCGGCATTATCAGCCGCGTTCCATCGCTGACAAAAGCCTTGCTGCGTACCCTGCCTTTTGTCGTCACCACTTTGGCCACGGGGTGAAGATGGCCCGCCACTTCGCCGGGTTGTGGAAGGGCAAGCGGCTCATGGCGAAAGACCAGCGGGCAGATGCAAAGTTCCTCATGGCATGACCCTGCGAATTCAGCCGGGATGGCAGGATCGTGGTTGCCGGTGATCCAGATCATTTCTGTTGTTTCAGCGATCGCGGCCAGCTTTGCGCGGCAGGCTTCATCCATGCGTGCGGCTGCGCGCGTGTCATGAAAACTGTCGCCCAATGCCAGCAGGCGCGCGGGTTTGTAGCGCATCAGAACTGTGCTGAGTTTCGCCAGCGTGGCCGCGCTGTCATAAGGCGGCAGCATTTGTCCGCGCGCGGCATAGGCTGAGCCTTTTTCCAGATGCATGTCTGCCACAACGAGCAGGTTTTCAACAGGCCAGAACAGCGCGCCTGAGGCATCGGGAACAAGCACGGCGCCGTTGATGGTGAGCGTGACAGCAGCCATCTATGCCCCCATCACTTCGGCCATCAGGTTGCTCGCAGCATCCTCCAGCAAGGCATCGCGGGCTTCGCCATAGACAGCCTCGCGGCCGATTTCCAGCAGCACGGGAACCGACAGCGGCGAAGGGCGTTCCAGCGGTTTGTGCACCACATGCCCCTTGATGCGCCGGAGCATATCCGAAACGCGTGCCACATCGAGAAGGCCTGTCGCGGCATCAGCGCGCGCGGCTCTCAGCAGGATGTGATGCGGCTCGTGGCTTCGCAAGACATCGTAGACAAGATCGGTCGACATCGTGACTTGTCGGCTGCGCTTTTCCTGTCCGGGAAACTTGCGCTCGATAAGGCCCGCAATAACAGCGCAGTAGCGGAACGTGCGCTTCAGCAGGCCGCTTTCCGCCAGCCATTCTTCCAGATCATCGCCCAGCATATCCTGATCAAAAAGCTGCGCGATAAACCCCGGCTCGCGCGCTTCCCTCTGGCTGATATCGCCCAGACCCCAGACCGATATGGCATAATCGTTGGCGACAAAACCCTGCGGTTTCAGTCGCGCGCGCTCCAGCCGCCGTGTCAGCAGCATGCCAAGGGTCTGGTGTGCCAGACGCCCCTCGAAAGGATAGGCGACGAGGTGAAAACGGTCTGCGCGCGGGAAGGTTTCAACCAACAGTTCGCCTGCCTTTGGAAGCAGGCTTTTTAGCTGTTGCAGGCTCAGCCAGTCTGATACCTGCGGCGGCAGGTTTTTCCAGCTGGCTGGATCTGACAGGATCGAGCGCACGCGCGCTGCAAGATGAGTGGAGAGCGGAAACTTGCCCCCGGCGTAGCTTGGCACCTTGGGATCAGCACGGGGCGGGGCGCGCGAGACGAGCACGCTGTCCTCTACAATGCCTTCAAAGCGCAGCACCTCGCCAGCAAAGACAAAGGTGTCACCCGACACCATGGTTTCAGCGAAGTATTCTTCCACCTCGCCGATGGTGCGCCCGCCCATGCTGCCGCCGCGCGGTTTGCCGAAGCGCACTTTCAGCATGGTGGATTCGACAATCGTGCCGACATTCATGCGGTATTGCTGCACCACGCGTGGGTTTGCAGCTCGCCACTGGCCATCAATGCCCAGGCGGATTTTGGCAAAGCGCTCGTAGTTTTTCAGCGCGTATCCGCCGGTGGCGACGAAGGCGAGGACATCATCAAAAGTGGCGCGGTCAACATGGGAATAGGGTGCTGCCGAAGTGATTTCTGCATAGAGATCATCTGCCTTGAAAGGTGCAGTGCAGGCCATGCCGAGCACATGCTGCGCCAGCACATCCAGCGCACCCGCGCGGCTCATGGTAGCGTCCTGTTCGCCTGCATAAGCGGCATCCACGGCTGCGCGGCATTCCAGCACCTCGAAGCGGTTGGAGGGCACAAGAATGGCTTTGGAAGGTTCATCCAACCGGTGGTTGGCGCGGCCTATGCGTTGCAGCAGACGGCTGGCCCCTTTGGGCGCGCCAATGTTGATGACAAGGTCCACATCGCCCCAGTCGATGCCCATATCGAGCGTGGCGGTACAGACAATGGCATCAAGCTGGCCCTTGCCCATGGCGGCTTCCACCTTGCGGCGCTGGCTGACATCAAGCGAGCCATGGTGAAGCGCTATGCGAAGGTTGTCATCGTTGATGGTCCAGAGCATCTGGAACATCAGCTCCGCCTGGCTGCGTGTGTTGACGAAAACCAGCGTCAGTTTGTGCGCCCTGATGGCGGCATAAACCTCCTTGGCCGCGTGCTTTGTGGTGTGGCCTGACCATGGCAGGCGTTCTTCTGAATCCAGAATGCTGATCAGCGGAGGGGCAGCCACATCGCGGTCTGCCAGCACAATGTCGGCGAGGTTGGGCGCGTCTGCATCAGGGTTTTGCCCCACCAGCCAGCGCCTGAGTTCATCAGGATCACGCACGGTCGCCGAAAGACCTGTTGCCAGTAACCGCGGCGAAAGCTGCCGCAGCCGCGCAAAATCCAGCGCCAGAAGATCACCCCGCTTGGACGGTGTGATGGCGTGCAATTCATCAAAGATGACGCGCTGCAGCTGGTCAAAATAGCTCTCTGCGTCTTTGGAAGAAACCATCAGCGCCACCTGCTCTGGCGTCGTCAGCAGGATATCGGGCGGCTGGCGGCGCTGCCTGTCCCTGCGCGAAGCGGGTGTGTCGCCAGTACGGGTTTCAACGCGGATGGGCAGGCCCATTTCCGCAATCGGCTTTTCCAGATTGTGCTCGATATCAACGGCCAGCGCCTTCAGCGGTGAGATATAGAGCGTGTGTATGCCAGCGGGGCGCGGGTCGTTGCGGGCGGGTCTGTCTGCCAATGCAATGAGCGTGGGCAGGAAGCCGGCGAGCGTTTTTCCGGCACCTGTAGGCGCAATCAGCAGGGCGGATTTTTCCGCGCGGTCCTTCTCGATGAGTGCCAGCTGATGTGCGCGAGGCTGCCAGCCTTTGGAGGCGAACCATGCACCAAAACGGGGCGGAAGGAGATCATCCGCCATCGGGTTTTTCCAGCACCACAACAAGACCGGGAACGGGCTTTCCGGCGTCCTGGCGGGTCACGCAGGGCGTGCAGTGAAGTACACTGAGGCCTGCTTTGCTGGCCCATGTCCGCAGTGAGCTCTCGCTATGATGATAGCGCAGGTCAGCGCCCAGAACGAAGCCATCGCGCTCATGGGATTGCACTGTGAAGGCGAAGAGGCCGCTGGCTTCAAGGCTGTCAGAAACCTTCCTGAAAAGTGGCTGAAGATCGCCAATATAGACCAGCACATCCGCAGCGAGAACCAGCGTGTAGTGCGAGGCGTTTTGCGTAAGACTGTCCACCACATCACCCACCCACACACCGCGATAAAGCCCGGTATTCTCAGCCGCATTCACCATGGCAGGAGAGAGATCAATGCCATCGATTGTTATGGCGCGGGGTGCAATAGTTCGCGCCATCAGGCCAGTTCCGCAGCCCAGATCCATCACGGTAGGGAATCTGAAATCGCGGTTCTGTTGCGCACAAGCACTCGCGAGTGCGGCCATGATGATCTCCGGTCCGCGATAATCCAGCGCCTTCACAAGATGGTCGTCAAAGCGGTCGGCATATTGGTCAAAAAGGGCGGCAACATAGTCTGGTGTCATGGCGTTTTTGTCTGTCCTGAAACCAAGGCGCGCCAGCCGAAGACCTGATCCAAGGACGTCATCGGGTGCCAGTAACAATGTCTTTTGGAAAGCCGCAACCGCAGCCTCTTTATCGCCAGAAAGTATCAGCGCTTCACCAAGGCCGAAATGCGCCGGTGGCCAGTTCGGTGCTAGCTCCAATGTCTGGCGGAAGAGATCAACGGCTGCTGCGCCATCGCGTTCTTCCAGTGCCGCACGGGCGTATTCATAGCGGCGGTCAGCGCGTAAATCACCTGAGGAGCGGAAGGACGTCATGGCACTGAATTCCTTCTCCCCTTGCGGGAGAAGGTGGCCTTTGCGTGAGCAAAGGTCGGATGAGGGGTATTGCGCAGCAAGCCTGTCATTGCTGCAGAATGTGCGAGAAGAGGATGGCTGATGCCAAACCCCTCATCCGTCATCGCTAACGCGATGCCACCTTCTCCCGCAAGGGGAGAAGGGAAGACACGATGCTCTGCCATCATCCCCACTGGTAGTTGAAGCTCACGCTGATGCGCTCATCTTCCGCCATGTTCATCGGCACTTCGTGTCGCAGATAGCTTTCCCAGAGCAGCACTTCGCCGGGTTGCGGCGCGTGGTAAATGAAGCTCCTGTTTTCGCGCGCTGCCTTGGCCTTGCGCGGCGGGGCGGCCATCATCATCGCGAGCCTTGGATCTTCAAACTTGATCGCGGATGCACCTGTCGGCATTGCGACATAAATTGTGCCGGAAATGACGCTGTGCGGATGAATATGCGAGGTGTGGACGCCACCCTCAGGCAGAATGTTGATCCAGAGGCTGTCGAGGTTCAGCTTCTTTTTGCCCAGATCCAGCTCAAGCGCCTTGGCGAATTCCGCCACGTGCTTGTCGAGCCGCTTTTGCAATTGTTTGAACACCGGAAACCGCCATGGAAGGTCGTTCAGCGATGCATAGCTGGTGTAGCCCGGATAGCCGTTCTTCACACACCAGCGCTGGCCTGCGATGTCGTCTTCCGCGATGGTGCGGCAGCTGAGATCGAGCTCCTCCAGAAAGGCATCGCTCTGTGAAGCGATGATGCTGTCGCGGTAAAGCTGCGTAACAAAGAGATGTTCAATCGTGCCCATAGGCTAGGGCGGTAGAACGGCTTGAAGCGCTTGTCAAAGCCGCTGAACGCGCACGCGGCCAACACCGCGCTGCACAAGGCCGAGCTGGCGGGCGGCCGTTGTTGAAACATCGATGATGCGGCCACGGATGAAGGGTCCACGATCATTGATGCGGACAACAACGCTGCGGCCGTTGCTGACGTTGGTGACTTTCATCTGGCTGCCAAATGGCGCCGTGCGATGGGCGGCAGTCATGGCATTCTGGTTGAAACGCTCGCCGCTGGCAGTCTTTTTACCATGGAATTTGGGGCCGTAGTAGGAGGCCATGCCGGTCTGGTTGGCCAAGGCGTCTGTGCTGGCAAGTCCTTGCGTGGCGACAGCCAGAACAAGGGTAAGGCCCATTTTCATGCATGATTTCATAAGTTTAAACCCTGTGCAGTCTTGCGTTTTCATGATGTCTGGTTCTGGCAGCAAGGCACCTCTTGGTGCTGCGAATCCTGTTAACAGCTCCGATTGTTGCGCGCCTATTGCGGTTTTGCAGATGAACGTCAGCCAAACGCGGCCAATTTCGCGGTATTTTCGCACAATTCTTCGTTCAAATCAGAGCAATCCACTTAAACGAATTGTAAAAGCAAAGAGGTAATGTCCGTTCCTGCCTATCTGTTCAACCCGAAATTTGCTGACGGAATTCTGGATGACAATGCTTCGCAATACTCTCGCCCGCTGCACCAAAAAGCTGCTGCAATCCCTGCCGCTGCGTCAGTTCTGTCGCAACCAGAGGGGTAATGTCGTTACAATCTTTGGCCTGTCGTTGCTTCCAATGGCTGTGGCTGCCGGTGTCGCAGTTGACTACAGCCGGATCAGCGGTGCGCGCTCGTCATTGCAGGCGGCTGTCGATGCAGGGGTTATTGCGGCGGCGACGGAAAGCAATGGTCGCAGTGCACCGGAGCTGGAGGCAACCGTCACGCAGTTCGTGCAAAACAACAAGGGAACGCACCCTTACAAGAATTTGCAGATGACAGTCAGCGCGGCCAACGACTGGACCGTAACAGCCAATGGATCAGCCTGCATTGACCTGATATTTGCGGGTGTGCTGGGGCAAAGCACGGCCTGTTTCAATGTGGAAGCCGAGGCGCAGCGCGGCAAGAATCATCTTGAGGTGGTGCTGGTGCTCGACAACACCGGATCGATGGATACAGCGTCTGATCGCATTGGTAATCTGCGCAATGCCGCCAAGCTTCTGGTCGACATTCTGGAGAAAGCGGCCAACGGCAATCGCACAGTCAAGATTTCGCTCGTCCCCTTCGTCACGGCGGTGAATGTCAAGGGAGAGGGCTTTGATACCGCCTGGATCGACAACAACGGGCAAAATCCACAGCATGGTGCCAATTTTGATGCGCTGCCTGGTGGCGGAAGGGTCAATCATTTCACGCTGTTCAACAAGCTGGGATTGAACTGGAAAGGCTGTGTCGAGGCGCGACCAACACCTTATGCGCTTAACGATACACCACCCAGTATTGCCAACCCATCGACGTTGTTTGTGCCTTATTTCTCGCCGGATGACCCTGGCATTGCAGCAGCTGGAGGCAACAATGGCGGCAGCTACAACAACTCCTATCTCAATGATGCAACTTCAGGATCATTATCAGACACTGCAAAGCAGCGCTCACTTGCAAAGTATGATGTCACTTTACCAATTGTTCCTGCAATCGTTGAAACAGCGACAAAGCTTGGTGGTGGGCAAAACCTCACCACCGGCCCTAACCGCGCTTGCCCGACACCCATTTTGCCACTTACCAATGATTTCAACAAGTTGCGGACCAACATCGCGGCGATGCGGCACTGGAATGGCTCCGGCACCAATGTTTCTGAAGGCTTGATGTGGGGCTGGCGTGTGCTGTCTCCGGAGCCGCCCTACACTGCCGGAAAACCATTCCTTGATCCAACGGTTCAGAAGGTGGTCGTGTTGCTGACAGACGGTGAAAACGTCGTCTATGGCGCATCTGGCACCGAGCACAAATCAGACTATGGTAGCTATGGCTATCTTGCATCGGGGCGCTTCAATGCGCTCGACCAGAATGCTGCTGCCCGCAACGTCGATGGCTGGGTGCAATCTACCTGCACCAATCTCAAGGCCAACCGTGTGATGATCTACACCATCACGCTGGAAGCAGGCACGGCCGCCAACAAGGCGCTTTATGGTCCCTGCGCTTCCCGCCCCGAGATGTATTTTGACTCGCCAAGTGCCACGCAGCTCTCGGGCATTTTCACCACCATTGCGCAACAATTGGTCGCGCTGAAGCTGACGCGGTGATTGATCTCCCTTGTCTGTTTGCGGCCTTTGCCGCAGACAGGCAGTATCATGACAACAAGCGATATCCCGTTCTGGAAGACAAAATCTCTTGAGGAGATGAATCCGCAGGAATGGGAAAGCCTGTGCGATGGCTGTGGGCGCTGCTGTCTTGTCAAACTCGAAGATGCGGACGATGGCACGCTCTACTACACTGATGTCTCCTGCCGCCTGTTTGATGCAGGCTCATGTCGCTGCAAGGACTATGTGAACCGCTCCTCACAGGTGCCGGATTGCGTGACATTGACTCCACAGGAGGTGCGCACTTTGCCTTGGTTGCCGCCGACATGCGGCTATCGCAGACTGGCGGAAGGCAAAAATCTCGACTGGTGGCATCCACTGGTTTCGGGTGATCCGGAAACGGTGGTCAAGGCCGGAATATCGGTCCGTGGTTGTGTCTCTGCAAGTGAGGATGATGTGTCTGTGGCGCGCATGCAGAAGCGTATTCGCCTCTGGCCCAACAGCGAAAAGCCGAGCGAGCCCGTAAAAACACGCCGCAAATCGGTTTAATTCGACGTTATAACAAAACACCCTGATTTTTAATAGGAAAATAGTCCTTGACAGTGTGACGCTTCTCGGCTAGGGTACAAACACGCTGAAGAATTGTGACCGGCGGAACGGAGTGGCGATACCGGTTTTGGTCGTTCGCTGGTCCTGTTTCCAAGGAGGCACAAATGGCTGACGGCGCTTTGATACAGACACAACCAGACCCACGCACGGCTCTTGCTGCACGCTTATGGCGGGCGGCCGAGTTACAGGCGGCTGAGGTGGAGGCGCGGATTGCGATGGGTCCGCGCCCTGCTGCAGATGCCGAAAAGGATGCGCGGGTCCTGTCTGTTCTGGCAAAAACACTGCGGGAGCTGGCAGCAGTCGATGCTGCTGTCCGTGAGGATACAACCGATGACGAAGACGCTGCGCCCGACGATATCGACGAGTTGCGCGCCGCCCTTGGTGACAGACTGCGGCGCATCAATACCGAGCGCAGAAACGGCAAGGACATTCGAGGAAAGGAATCCCACAGCTGATGACTGCCTGACAGAATATTTGTCCGGTCTCACACGGCGGCAACTGGAGCGTTTGCGGACGGACTGGTCTCTCTGGGCCAGACCGGACCAACTGCCTCCTGAAACCTCCCATACGGGGCTGGACTGGACAGTATGGCTCGTGATGGGGGGCAGGGGTGCAGGCAAGACACGCACCGGGGCGGAATGGGTGCGACGCCAGGCTTTGGGTGATCCGAAGTCTGGCGTCGCCCCTTTGGGCCGAATGGCATTGGTGGGCGAAACCTTTGCCGATGTGCGTGACGTGATGATCGATGGTGAATCTGGCCTCATGGCGATTCACCTGAAATCAGAGCGTCCGCACTGGGAGGTGGGGCGACGTCGGTTGATCTGGCCCAACGGTGCGATGGCGCAGGCGTTTTCGGCTGAAGAGCCGGAAGCGCTGCGCGGGCCGCAGTTTGATGCGGCCTGGTGTGATGAACTGGCAAAATGGCGTCATGCTGATCTGGCATGGGACAATCTGCAGTTTGCCCTTCGCTTGGGAAAACGCCCCCGCGAGGTGGTGACAACAACGCCCAGACCAACGGCACTGCTGAAACGTCTGGCGCAAGATTCACAGACTGCGCTCACACGCGCACCGACTGTGGCCAACGCCTATAACCTCGCACCAGCTTTTCTCGACAAAGTCGTCAAACGCTACGCGGGCACAAGGCTTGGTCGACAGGAACTTGACGGCGAGTTTGTCGATGAGCGGCCCGATGCTTTCTGGAGCCGCAACCAGCTGGAAAGCCTGCGCATGCAGGCGGTCAAGCTGGATGATCTTAGCCGCATTGTAGTGGCCGTGGATCCGCCTGCAGGATCAGGGGCCGGATCACGATGTGGCATTGTGGCGGCAGGCAAACTGGCCGATGGCCGGTTTGTCGTGTTGGCTGATGGCACAGTGGAGCAGGCCAGACCCGAAGTCTGGGCACAAGCCGCCATCGCCCTATTTCGCTCGCTGGAAGCCGATGCGCTGGTGGTGGAAATCAACCAGGGCGGCGACATGGTGGAAAGCGTGCTGCGCGGGATTGATGCCACCGTGCCCATTTTGAAGGTGCGGGCCACACGCGGCAAGCACATCAGGGCGGAACCGGTGGCGGCGCTCTATGCGCAGGGCAAGGTGCGCCATGCTGGCGACTTCGCCAGACTGGAAGACGAGATGTGCCAGTTTGGCGCGGATGGTCTTTCAGAGGGGCGCTCGCCGGACAGGCTTGATGCCCTTGTCTGGGCGCTGACGGCGCTCAACGATGCCGAGCGCGGCAGGCCAAGAGTCAGGGGATTGTGAAGACTGATCCCTCCCTTTTGGGGAGGATCGACCGGTTCCTGTCTTCTGTGTCGTAGTTTTGAATAACGCCTTCGAAGGAAACTCCCATGCCATCTCTCTTTTCCTGGCTCCGGCGCGCTGCGCCCGGAGAACGTACCCCTGCGCCTGCTGAAACCAAGGCTTCGCGCACCGGTCCGCTGATTGCGCTGTCCTCCCATGGGCGGGCGGTGTGGACCAACCGTGACTTTGCCGGATTTGCCCGCGAGGGTTTTCAGATGAACCCGGTGGCGCATCGCTGCCTGCGGTTGTTGTCGGATTGTGCTGCTTCTGTTGACTGGGTTGTGGCCTGCGCTGACAGCGATGTTCAGAAGCAGGTCGAGACGTTGCTGCAACGGCCGCACGCCCGCCAGTCCGGCACGAGTTTTCTGGAGGCGCTCTATCTGCAGCTGGTGCTCTCTGGCAACGCCTATGCCGAATGTGTGGTGCTGGATGATGCGCCCCGGGAGTTGCACGTGCTGCGCTCGGACAGGATGCGCGTTGTGCCGGGTCCGGAGGGTTGGCCGGAGGCTTATGAATACGCCGTCAACGGTCGCACCTTGCGGTTTGTGGCCAGCGACGGGCCATCGCCTGTTCTGCACCTCAAGCTCAACCACCCGTTAGATGATCACTACGGCATGCCACCGATGGAGGCTGCGGCTGCGGCGGTTGATATCCACAACGAGGCCTCGCGCTGGAACAAGGCGTTGCTTGATAACGCCGCGCGACCATCCGGCGCGCTGGTCTATGCCGCTGATGGGGCTAACCTCAGCGAGGAGCAGTTTGACCGTCTGCGCCGCGAGCTTGAAGACAACTTCCAGGGCTCGGTGAATGCCGGACGTCCTTTGCTTTTGGAAGGCGGCCTTGACTGGAAGCCGCTTTCTCTCAGCCCGAAAGAGATGGACTTCATTGAATTGAAGAACGCAGCTGGCCGCGAGATCGCGCTGGCACTGGGCGTGCCGCCGCTGGTGCTGGGCCTTTCAGGCGACAACACCCATGCGAATTATGCTGAGGCCAACCGCGTGTTCTGGCGGCAGTCCATCGCGCCCATGGTACGTCGCACGGCGCAGGATTTTGGTGTCTGGCTGTCTGAACTCTACGGCGAGGCGATCTCATTGACGCCTGATTTCGACAGTGTCGATGCGATGCATGACACCCGCGAACCACTGTGGCGTGCGGTGACGGCAGCGGACTTTTTGACCGCAAACGAAAAGCGCGAGGCGCTTGGCTATCCGCCAGCCGAAGAAAGAAAGGGTCGCAAATGACATCACTGGGAGAACGCATTGTGCAGGGCTTCCTGCAGCGTGCGGACATTGGCCATGTGGCCCTGTTCATCTGGGCCATGGGTGCATCCACCTTTGTGGCTTTCACCATGCGGGAGGCGGCAGAAGCCGCGCGGCGGACCGAGACTTTCATGCAGGATTTTCTGCAGGAACTCTCCCGCTTCAACCGCAATCTTGAAGAGGACGAGCGATGAGAGAACGAAGCCGAACGATCCTGAGACTGTCCGGTCGACAGCCTGACAAGGCACCGGAACAGAAGTCAGAAAAGCAGGAAGCAGCGGCGGTTTTTCGCCGCTTTTTTTATGTGCTGGAGCGGCTCGACAAGGCCTTCCGGCGAGATAGCAGCCAGTCGCGTGATGAGGAGAAACGACCATGATGAGCACGGAAGCCAGCTCCGTCTCACGCAGGCCCGTTGCATCAAGGGCGTCGCAGGCTGCACGTTCTGCTCTTGTTGCGACTGAAACGAAGTTCGCCGGTGCACCACTGGCACGCGTGTCTGTGGACGGTGCGTTTGAAGGCTATGCCTCGCTTTTTGATGTTGTTGATCTGGGCCGCGATCAGGTGGTGGCGGGTGCGTTTCGCGAGTGTCTGCAACGTAAACCGCTCCGGAATGTCAAGCTGCTCTGGCAGCATGAACCTTCCCAGCCACTGGGTGTCTGGCATGACATCCAAGAGGATGAAAAGGGCCTGCATGTGCGCGGCCAGCTGGATCTTTCTGTGGCCAAGGCACGGGAGATTCACTCGCTGATGCGCAAGGGCGCTGTCGATGGCCTGTCCATCGGCTTTCGTACCGAGCGCTCCCGCAAGGATGCATCAACCGGCGTGCGCAGGCTCGAAAAACTCGACCTCTGGGAAATTTCCATCGTGACATTTCCCATGCTGCCAGGCGCGCGCATTTCGTCCGTAAAGCAAGTGGCACGAAGGGCGTTGAAGCTGCCTTCTGCCAACGCAGAACTCGCCTCATCTATCCGCCGTTCTGCAGCGCGATTGTTGCCCCTCCCTGGCCATCCCCGCAGGCGGGCAGGGAAGGCGAACTGACGTCAATTCCAAGTACTACCACCCCAGCAAAGGAAGAACTGATGACTGAACTTTCTCTTGAAACAAAATCCACTGGCGATGATGTGAACCTGGCTTTTGCCGAGTTCTCCCGCGCCTTCGAGGCCTTCCGCGAAACCAACGACGAGCGTCTTGGCCAGATTGAAAGCCGCATGTCGAGCGATGTGCTGACCGAGGAAAAGCTTGGTCGCATCGAGCTGGCGCTTGACAGCACAAAGGCGCGTGTTGACTCACTCTCGCTCAAGGCTCTCCGTCCAGCACTTGGAGAGACAGGCGCAGTGCACACCGATGCAGCAAGCCGCGAGCACAAGACGGCCTTCAACACCTACATGCGGACGGGTGAAGCCACGCAGCTGAAATCGCTGGAAGCCAAAGCGCTTTCCGCTGGTTCCGGTCCTGATGGCGGCTATCTCGTTCCTGTGCCAGCGGAGCGCGAGCTTCTACGGCGCATGTCCAGTCTTTCTCCTATCCGCAGTCTTGCAACGGTGCGGGAAATTGCTGGTGGCCAGTTGAAGAAGGCCTACTCGCCAACCGGTCCGGCCTCAGGCTGGGTGGGTGAAGCCGCTGTGCGTCCCCAGACGGCCAGCCAGACACTGGCAGACCTCACCTTCCCGGTGATGGAACTCTACGCCATGCCATCTGCTACGCAGACACTGCTGGATGATGGTGCCATCGATATCGAGCAGTGGATTGCCGAGGAAGTGGAAGCTGTCTTTGCCGAGAAGGAAGGGCAGGCCTTCATCAACGGTGATGGTGTTGATAAACCCAAGGGCATTCTCAGCTACACCAATGTGGCCAACGGCAGCTGGACATGGGGCAACATGGGCTACCTCGCCACCGGTGTGGCCGGCGGCTTTGCGGCTGCCAACCCGTCCGATGTGCTGGTTGATCTGATCTATGCCCTCAAGGCCGGGTATCGCCAGAACGGTGCCTTCGTGATGAACCGCACCACACAGGCAACCATCCGCCGCTTCCGCGACGCGCAGGGCAACTACCTCTGGCACCCACCAGCAGCTCTCGGCTCACAGGCACGCCTGATGAACTTCCCTGTGGTTGAGGCTGAGGACATGCCAGCGATGACGGCCAACAGCTTCTCGCTGGCCTTCGGTGATTTCCGCCGGGGTTATCTTGTGGTTGACCGCATGGGCATCCGCATCCTGCGGGATCCGTTCTCTGCGAAGCCCTATGTGCTGTTCTACACCACCAAGCGTGTGGGTGGCGGCGTGCAGGACTTTGATGCAATCAAGCTGCTGAAGTTCGGCGTGTCGTAAGGGCTATTCGCCCCAACCGGCTCTGACCGAGTCGATCCACTTGCGCTGCGGAGCCACGCGCACGGCCTGTGCCGTGCCTCCGCACTGATTTTTCATGCCTTCTGCAGCATAGATAACGCCAGTGAGTTTTAATGTGACTAAACTTGCACTGAAGACAGGGCCACCTGAGTCACCTGTGCAGACACGCAACTCGCCGTTCTCCAGTCCAAGGCGGAAGAAGCGTTTGTCATCAGCTTTAAGCACAACCACATCAGCGGTTCGCAATGTGCCAAGGCTCTTGTCATCGCCGCCACGTGCCAGACCAAAACCGCCAATGACCTGACGTGAACCGACATCGTCGTTCTTTGCATCGTCATCAAGGGGCACAGATGAGAATCTGTAAGGCAGTGACAGGCGCAGTCTTACAAGCGCGATGTCGGTTCTCACGCCTCTAACAGCTTTTATGTAGTTGGGATGAATGGCGATCTGCCGCACTTCCTGGAAGGTGGAGCTGCCACCTTCCTTATAAGAAATCTTGTATTGGCTGGAACCACTGACACAATGGGCCGCGGTCATAATCACTGTGGGCGATAGCACAGTCCCCGAGCAGACGTTGCCGCGGCTTCCATGCACCATCACCGTTTTGTTCTCAAGCCAGCTGGCACTGTCCGATACAGAACTTCCACCCAGAGCCAAGGCTGATCCTGCACTGCTGACAGCAAGTATCACTGCGCCGGCAAGCACAGATGCAGTGTTCTGACGATTTGGTCGGGCTTTGACGATCAACTTCAACATGAAAATTCCAGACAGTCTTTTGCCTGCATGGCCAAATTTTATCAAGGAGGCAAGCGATGCGTCGCTTTAATGTGAACGGTCCTGCGGCTGAACCGCTGACTCTTGTGGAAACAAAGCGCTGGTTGCGTGTGGATCATGATGATGACGACGGTTTGATTCTGTCTCTCATCAAGGCGGCGCGTGAGCGCATTGAGGCCCGCACTGGCCGCGCCCTGATGGCCCAGACATGGCGCGTTGTCATGGATCGGTGGCCTGCCGGACAGCGTATCCGCCTGCCATTGATGCCTGTGATGAGCATCACGGCCATCCGGCTGCTCGATGCCAGCAGTGTGGCCAGCGTTGTGGCGGCGTCCGCATACACGCTGGATGGTTTTTCGGAACCGCCTGTGTTGAGCGTCTCGGGCGTTCCCCAGCCAGGGCGGGAGCGCAACGGCATCGAGATTGATCTGGTGGCGGGCTACGGCGTCAATCCGCAGGATTGCCCGGAGCCATTGCGCCAGGCCATGCGCCTGCTGGTTGGCAGTGCCTATGAGCAGCGTGGCCCGGAACGTGCTGGCAAGGACTGGCCGGTGCAGGATGAGGCGATCGAGCAGATTCTTGCGCCTTACCGTGTCATTCATTTTGGCCGCTCTGTGCTGGAGGATGCAGCATGAGCGCGCCGATTGTTGCGCTGAAAAATGCCATGAAGGCGCATCTGGCTACAGATACCGCTCTTCTGGCGTTGATACGCGAACCCAAGATCTATGCTGATCCACCCCGCCATGCCGCCTTTCCACACCTTGCCTTTGTCGCTGCTGAAGCCCGCGAGAATGGCACCTCCAGCGATGACGGTCATCTGATCGACATGACGCTGGGTGTCTGGAACCGGCATGGCGGAAGTGCCGAAGGATTGGCCGTTGCGGCGGCTGTTTCCAAAGCGCTTGAAACACTGCCGCCCCAGCTTGCCGGACACCGTCTGGTCAACCTGATCGTGCGGGCCGTGGAGCCACAACCCCTCAAGGATGGCGAGACGTGGCGCACATCGCTGCGCCTGCGCGCCGTCACCGAAGTAACGATTTAAAAGGACAAAGCCCATGGCGGCCCAACGCGGAAAAGACATGCTTCTGAAGGTGCGCGACAATGCCAGCGCCTTCATCACAGTGGCGGGCCTGCGGTCGCGCAGGATCAGCTTCAATGCAGAACCGGTGGACATCACCCATGCTGAAAGTGCCGGACGCTGGCGGGAATTGCTGGCGGGGGCAGGCGTCAAACGCGCCAGTCTCACAGGCTCCGGTGTCTTTAAAGACGATGCCTCGGACCTGCTGATCCGTCAGACTTTCTTTGATGGTCTCATCCGGGACTGGCGCATCATCATCCCGGATTTTGGCACCATCGAAGGCGCGTTCCAGATTTCGACGCTGGAGTTTCGCGGCGAACATCAGGGCGAAGTCACGTTCGAGATGAGCCTTGAAAGCGCTGGTGCGCTCACCTTCACAGCGCTTTGAGGACAGACCATGGCCAACCGATACCGTGGTGAAGTGTCTTTCGATCTGGACGGAAAAACGGTTGCCTTGCGGTTGACGCTTGGCAGTCTGGCGCATCTCGAAGGGGCGTTCGGTGCCGATGGCCTGCAGGCCCTTGGTGCGCGTCTCTCAGAGGGGCGGTTGTCAGCCGGTGATGTGCTGCATGTGCTGGCAGCAGGCTTTCTGGGTGCCGGTGAAAGCATCGACATGAAAGAGCTTGGTGCGCTTATACCTGCCACCGCACTGGAGCAGGCAGCAACAGCAGCAGCAAACTTGCTGGCTGCCGCCTTTGGTGCAGGGGATGCCCCAAACCCTCCCTAGCCGCAGGCGGCATTCTGACAGCACCATTGCCTGAGCCGCAACCCTTTCCATGGGAGGCAGCAATGGGCTTTGGTCTCGGTCGCCTGCGGCTTCCACCCGCACATTTCTGGCAGATGACACCCTTGGAACTGGCCGCTGCTGCGCGTGCTCTGGCTCCGGTGCTGCCTGCCACACTCGATGCGGCGACGCTGGCAGAACTGTCGCGGCGGTATCCGGATTGAGTACAGCATCGCTCTCTACCCCAAGGACATCCCCATGAACGACACCACACAAACCGCTCGCGAGGGCAGTGAGGCCTTTGCGCAGCTCGATGTACAGGCACGCCAGGCCGGACGCAGCATTGCAGCTGCCCTTTCTGCCGGGCAGGTGGAGGGGTGGAGGCTGGATGATACCCTGCGCGGTGTTGGCCAGCGGCTGGGCACAATGGCGCTGCAGTCTGCCGGGCAGGGGCTTGGGCAATTGCTGGGTTCCACCCTGCGCAGCGGCCTCGTGTCTGCTGCTGCTTCAGGTGCTGGCTTTTCGCTCGCTTCACCCATCAGTCTCATGGGCCTTGGAGGTCTCGGTGGAGCTGCGGATTCTGTGCCTGCCGTTGCAAGTCCGCAGTTGGCGCAGCAGGCGCGCCCGGTGGCGGTGACCATGAACATTTCCACGCCAGATGCCGAGAGTTTCCGGCGTTCCGAGGCGCAGGTTTCCTCTGCCCTTGCGCGCGCTGTGCAGCGCGGCCAGCGCAGTCTTTGAGAGGGCATATTCATGTCAGCATTTCACGAGGTGCGCTTTCCTGTTGAAAGTGGCTTGCGCAGCAAGGGCGGGCCGGAGCGGCGCACGGATATTGTCACGCTTGGCTCAGGGCGTGAGGAGCGCAATGCCCGCTGGGCCCATGCGCGCAGGCGTTATGATGCTGGCTACGGCGTGCGTTCGCTGGCGTCTCTCTCGGCAGTTGTTGCTTTCTTTGAGGAGCGTCGCGGGCGGCTTTACGGCTTCCGGTTCAAGGATCGGACCGACTTCAGATCCTCCTCCGGAGCAAGCATTTCAGGCAGCGATCAACTGATCGGGACAGGAACAGGCACACAGGCTTCCTTCGCGCTGATCAAGACCTACGGTTCCGGCTTTGCGCCCTATGCGCGAACCATTACCAAGCCGGTGGCGGGCAGCTTGCTGGTCATGGTGGCCGGTGTCGCCAAGCTTCCCGGTACGCATTGTGATGTCGACATCACAACCGGAATCGTCACGTTTCGTTCCGGTCATATCCCGACTGCGGGGCAGGCCGTGACGGCGGGGTTTGAGTTCGATGTGCCTGTGCGGTTCGATACTGATCGCCTCGACATCGATCTGGCGTCGTTTGATGCGGGGGAAATTCCCAGCATTCCGCTCATTGAAATCGTTGTTTGAATTCTCCTTTGAAAGGGCTTTCCCTTGCGCACCTTTCCGCCTGCCTTCGCCGCTGCGCTCGCTTCGGGCGCTACCACCCATTGCCGTTGCTGGAAAACCATCCGGCGTGACGGCACTGTCCTGGGCTTCACGGATCATGACCGCGATTTCGCCTTTTCTGGTGTCACCTTCCGCGCGCAGTCGGGCCTTGAAGCTTCGGAAGCCGAGGCCTCTCTGGGGCTGGCTGTAGGTGGGGCCGAGATTGCCGGAGCCTTGATGGCAGAGGCGATCACGGAAGCAGACATCGCCAGTGGTCTTTGGGATTTTACCACGGTCGAGACATGGCTTGTGGACTGGCGGGATGTGACCCGGCGTGTTCTTCTGGACACGGGCCATATCGGCGAGATACGCCGCGAGGGCGCACGGTTCACGGCTGAAATCCGCAGCCTCGCCCATGTCTTCGATCAGACACAGGGGCGGCGCTACACAGCGCAGTGTGATGCCACCCTGGGTGATACACGCTGTGGGTTGGACATGAGTGTTTCATCGCGCCGTTTCGTCGTGTTTGTCGCGACGGTGGCAGGACAATCAAGCTTCAGTTTTGCCAGCTCTGTTGCTTTTTCAACCGGCATTTTTAACGGCGGTCTTGTTGGCAGTTCTGGCGGTGCCGCAACCCCGTGGGAGGCCCCGGTGATGGGGCATGTGCGGGCAGGTGGATATGAGCAAATCACGCTCTGGGCACCGCCGCCCGTTCCTCTTGCTGTCGGTCAGTGGCTCGCCCTTACGGTTGGCTGCGACAAGCAGTTTTCCACCTGTCGCGACCGCTTTGCCAACACGACACGCTTTCAGGGTTTTCCGCATATTCCCGGCAATGATTTTGTCATGTCTTACGCCAAACAGGGCGAGGCAGGGCTTGATGGTGGAGCGCTGAAATGACCGTGCAAACGCAGGTTGTTGAAGCCGCTCGCAGCTGGATCGGCACGCCCTACATGCATCAGGCTTCGCTCAGGCAAGTTGGTTGCGATTGTCTGGGCCTTGTGCGCGGTGTCTGGCGTGAGATCTATGGCAGTGAGCCCTTCTCGCCACCGCCCTATTCGCCGGACTGGGCTGAAGCCAGTGCAGAGGAAACACTGGCGGATGCTGCCCGGCAGCACATGTTGCCCATTCCTGTTGGTGAGGCAGCGGCAGGTGATCTCATGCTGTTTCGCTGGCGCACTGGCTCCCCCGCCAAGCACTGCGGAATCCTGACCGGAAGCGCCACCATGGTGCACGCCCACGATGGTGCCAGCGTCAGCGAGGTTCCTGTCGGCCCCTGGTGGCGACGGCACATCGCCTTTGCCTTTCGCTTCCCTGATGCGCCTCACTGAGGCGCGCTCGTCACTCCTGTTTTGCTCTTTCTGAAAGACTGATCTCCCATGGCCACGCTTGTGCTTCAAACCGTTGGATCGGCCCTCGGCACACTGGTGGGTGGCCCTGTTGGCGGTGCCATCGGCAGTGCCATCGGCTCCAGCCTTGGCTCGGTGGTTGATCAGTCACTGGGGCAGATGGTTGGGTCCGCTGGCAGCAGTGGCGGACGGCGGTTTTCGCAAGGGCCGCGCCTGAAGGATCTTGATGGCATCACAGCCACTGAAGGCGCTGCCATCCCGCGTCTTTATGGCCGCGCCAGACTGGGCGGTCAGGTCATCTGGGCAACACGCTTTGAGGAAGAGGCGGTCTATTCCACCAGCAAGCCAAGAGGCGGCAAAGGTGGCATTGGTGGGGCAGCAAAAGGCAAGGCCTCAGTCGAGGTCTCCTACCGCTATTATGTCAATGTCGCGATTGGGCTTTGTGAAGGGCCGGTTGCCTTTGTTCGCCGCGTCTGGGCTGATGGCAAGCAGCTAGATCTGACAACGCTCACCATGCGGGTTCACCGGGGCGAGGCGGATCAGGTGGCTGACCCGCTGATCGTGGCAAAGCAGAGCGATGGCCTGACACCGGCCTATCAGAGCCTTGCGTATGTCGTGTTCGAGCGCCTGCCACTTGCAGCCTTCGGCAACCGCCTGCCGCAGTTTACATTTGAAGTGGTGCGCCCGGTGCATGGATTGTGTGATCGCATCCGCGCCATCAATCTCATTCCGGGTGCAGGCGAGTATGTCTATGAGCCTGAAAGTGTCTCGCGCAGCGGCGCGCTTGGCGCTTCGTCGCTACCCAACCGGGCGCAATTGACACACCAGACCAACTGGCATGCCTCAATGGATGCCTTGCAGGCGCTGTGTCCCAACCTGCGCCATGTGGCGCTGGTTGTCTCATGGTTTGGCGATGACCTAAGGGCAGGCAGTTGCACCATACGCCCCAAAACAGAGCCTGACTCGATTGATGGCAACCCCTATGTCTGGGGCGTGGCTGGCCTGACGCGGGCAGATGCACAGACCGTTTCGCTGGTTGAGGGCAAACCTGCCTTTGGCGGCACACCGTCTGATGGTTCCGTCATCCGCGCTATCCGTGATCTCAAGCAGCGCGGTCTTGATGTCACGCTCTATCCGTTTGTGATGATGGACATCCCGTCGGCTAACGCATTGACTGATCCATGGACAGGCGCAGCCTCTCAGGCCGCTTACCCCTGGCGCGGGCGCATAACCTGTGATCCTGCACCGGGGCGTCCTGCGACTGCGGACAGCACGGCAACCGCTGACAGCCAGATTGCGGCTCTGGTTGGCACATGTCTAGCGTCCCATTTCGCCACGAGTGGTGACAGCGTTGTTTACAGTGGACCATCCGAATGGACTCTGCGGCGTCTGGTGTTGCACACGGCAGCGCTGGGGCAGGCAGCAGGCGGCGTTGAGGCGCTGGAGTTGGCCTCTGAACTCATTGGCCTCACCCGCGTGCGCGGCGCATCCGCCATCAATCCGGCTGTGGCTGCTCTCAAGACGCTCGCTGGCGAAGTGCGCCAGCTGGTTGGCCCCTCCACCAAACTCACCTACGGGGCTGACTGGACGGAGTATGGCACGGAAGTGCGAGCAGGGGGTGCTGATGTGCGCTTTCCGCTTGATCCGCTCTGGGCTGATGCCAACATCGATGCTGTCGCCATCGACTGGTATCCGCCGCTGACCGACTGGCGCGACGGGGATAGCCATGTAGATTCTGCAGCTTATGAAGGCCCGTATGATCAGGCCATGTTTGCCGATGGCCTGCAGGCTGGTGAGGGCTATGACTGGTACTATGGATCTGACGCCGGAAGGCTCGCGCAGACGCGGTTGCCCATCTCCGATGGTGCCTACAACAAGCCATGGATCTACCGTCCCAAGGATCTGGTGAGCTGGTGGTCACGCGCGCACTATCCACGGACTGGTGGTGTCGAAAGCACACAGGCGACACTATGGGTGCCGGGGTCTAAGCCTATCTGGCTGCTGGAGGTCGGTTGCCCGGCTGTGGACCGTGGCGCAAATGGACCGAATGTCTTTCCCGATCCCAAGTCGTCAGAATCCGCTGTGCCACCGTTTTCGCGCGGCATGCGGGATGATTTGGCGCAGGCGTGCCACCTCGTCGCGACGCTGGATCATTTTTCCAGCGCGCAGAATCCTTATGCCACGCTCTACGCGGGTCGCATGGTTGATCCAGAAAGGCTTTATCTCTGGGCATGGGATGCGCGCCCGTTTCCGGCCTTTCCGTCCTACGGCGAGCTTTGGGGCGATGCTGCCAATTTCAACACAGGGCATTGGCTCAATGGCCGTCTGGAAGGCATGCCGCTCAATGATCTGATTGGTCAGCTGCTTGATGACTATGGCTACGACGTCCCAGCTGATTTGCGGGCCGATGGCTTTGTGGATGGCTATGTGCTGGATCGTCCAATGTCTGTGCGCGCTGCGCTTGAGCCATTGTCAGACCTCTTTGGTTTTGATGCGCGGTTGACAGGCACAAGCCTTGGCTTTGTGCGTCGCACTGCGCATTCCAGAGTCACGATCGCGGACACGCAGCTGGCGTTGATTGGCGAGCGGGATCAGGCTGTTCTCACCCGCGCGCAAGCCAGCGAATTGCCATCTGCCATCACGCTGGGCTTTGTTGATGCAGCATCAGACTACCGTCAGGCTGCTGTGCATGTTGTTGTCAATGATCCTGACAGCCAGCGGGATGCGGCCCTGGAACTCGGCATCGTCATGGATCGTGCGCTGGCGCAGCACCGTGCCGGGGTAATGCTGAACGAGGCGCGTGCCGCCCGCGAGACCATCAGCTTTGCCCTTCCGCCCAGCCGCATGGAGCTTGAGGTGGGCGATGTCGTCACATTGTCAGGCAGGCTTTACCGCATTTTGCGTATCACCGATGGCGTGTTTCGCAGCTGCGAAGCTGTGGCTGTTGCGCCATCGCTTTATCTGTCAGCGCCGCAGGCCCTCGCTTTGCCGCAAGTCGCAGCGCCGCGCCTTCCCGGTCCGGCACTGGGCATTGTGCTTGATTTGCCCGTTGCGGATCGTGATGCAGCACCTCTGCAATATCTCGCTGTGACGGCGGATCCCTGGCCTGGTGCGTACACGGTGTGGCGCTCGCAGGATGGGGCCAGCTATGAGGCGTTCGAGCGGGCAGACACCCGCGCCATCATTGGCACCTGCCTCACACCATTGCCTGCCGGGCCGCTCTGGCGGTCGGATCGGTTTTCAAGCGTTGATGTCCTGCTGTCGCATGGCACGTTGCAGTCTATCACGCAGTTGGCAGCCCTTGGCGGGCAAAACCTTGCCGCCATTGGCTCGCAGGCAGCGGGATGGGAAATTATCGCGTTCCAGACAGCCACATTGCTGGGACCAAACCGCTGGCGGCTTTCAGGCCTGCTGCGTGGGCTTGGTGGCTCGGAAGAGATGGCAGGCAGCATCAAACCTGCGGGCAGCCAGATTGTCCTGCTTGATGGTGCATTGGTGCCGCTGGTGACAGACATCGATCTGCTGGGCCGTACCATGCAATACCGGCTTTCGCCTGAGGGCCGCGATCATGCGGATGCCATGGCGACGTCGTTTCAGGCGATAGCTGGCCCCAGAGCATTGCTGCCGCTGGCACCGTGTCGTTTGCGAGCCCGCAGGGAAGTGGGCGGAATCAGCATCAGCTGGGTTCGACGCACGCGCTTTGGCGGTGATAGCTGGGAGCTGGCGGAAGTGCCGCTGTCCGAAGCGACCGAGGCCTATGACCTCAGCATTCTGGCAGGCACAACCCTCAAGCGGCGGCTGACTGTTTCACAACCCACTGCACTTTATTCCACCGCTGACGAAACAGCTGACTTTGGCACGCCGCAGACGAATCTCACGCTGCGCATCCGGCAGATCAGTCAGGCGGTTGGTCCCGGAATGGCCCTTGAAGCCATCGTTCCCGTTCTTTGACGGGGCAAATCGTCTTAAACAAAGGAGAAAGACCCATGATCGAACTTAAATCCATTCTTGAAAGCCGCACTGTCTGGGCAAATCTTGTGGGGCTTGTCGCCCTTCTTTTGTCGGTGATGGGGTTCAGCACCTCTGTCTTTGATTCTGGACAGGTTGTTGATGCGATTCTCAACGTTATCGCGGGTGGCAGTTTTCTGGCTTCCACAGTGTTTCGCGTGATTGCGACGCATAAAATCATCCGTTGATTTCATTCCCCAACAGTTGTTCATGACGAGTTCAGATCGCGCGGCAGATGAGATATCCATGATGCGCGGTCTGCTTTCCACACTGCTGTTTTTACTCCTGACAGGTGTCACAACGCCTGTTTTGGCCCAGCAAAACTGTTTTTCAGCCGATGAGACCCGGGAACATGTTGAAAAGCATGGTCTTGTGTCCCTGCACGATGTTGTGCGTTCCGTGCGCGGCGGCAGTGGCTCTGATCTGATTTCTGCGCGGTTGTGCGAGACGAATGGAAATCTGGTGTATATGATAGCGTTTCTGGACAGGGCGGGGAAAGTCATGCGAATGACCCTTGATGCCCGTTCCGGGAATGTGATCAACCACCGTTGAAATTGAGTTTTCCATGCGCCTGCTCGTTATTGAGGACGACCGTGACCTCAACCGCCAACTTGTAACCGCCCTTGAAAACGCTGGCTATGCCGTTGACCGCGCCTATGACGGCGAGGAGGGGCATTTTCTGGGTGACACCGAGCCTTACGACGGTGTTGTGCTGGATATTGGCCTGCCCAAGATGGACGGCATAACCGTGCTTGAGAAGTGGCGCGCCGATGGCCGCAAGATGCCGGTGCTTATTCTGACAGCGCGTGACCGCTGGAGCGACAAGGTGCAGGGCTTTGACGCCGGTGCCGATGATTATGTCGCCAAGCCGTTTCACATGGAAGAGATTCTTGCCCGTCTGCGCGCGCTGCTGCGCCGCGCCACCGGCCATGCCAAGAACGAGTTGGTCTGTGGTCCAGTCATTGTCGACACACGTTCCAGCCGCGTTGTGGTGGATGGCAATGCCATCAAGCTGACATCGCATGAATATCGCCTGCTCTCGTATCTGATGCATCATCAAGGTCGCGTGGTGTCTCGTACGGAACTCGTCGAGCATCTTTACGATCAGGATTTTGACCGCGACAGCAACACCATCGAGGTGTTTGTTGGTCGCCTGCGCAAGAAGCTGGGTGTTGATGTGCTGCAGACCGTGCGCGGCCTCGGCTATCTCGCTGCACCGCCCGAGCCGGTGAAGAGCAAGTAGCATGCTCGCAGCCCTGCGTCGCAAAGGGCCGATGTCCATTGCAGCGCGGCTGGTTTTGTCAGCCATCTTTTTCAGTGCTGTGCTGCTGCTCATTGCTGGCCTTGTGCTTTCTGCCATTTACCGGCGCACAACAGAATTTGGCTTTGACGAACGGCTGAACGTCTATCTCAAGGCGCTGGTGGCGGATGTCGCCTCGTTCGGCGATACGGACCGAACAGAACCGGGCAATCTGGGTGAGCCGCGCTTCGAACTGCCGCTGTCAGGCTGGTACTGGCAGATCGGGCGTATTGATACCGAGCGTGACAGTGAACAATCGCTCAGAACATCAAAATCACTGTTTGCCTCAAAGCTTCCGCGCCTGTCTGAAGGCGGTGTGAAGCCACGCCAGGATGGTCTGGCGGAAGGCTATGTGCAGGGGCCGGGTGAAAAGACGGTCCGCATCATCGAGCGGATTATCGATTTGGGTGATGATGGCCGCTATGTTGTGGCCATCGCCGGTGATCCCGAAGAGGTGCTGCGCGATATCCGACAGTTCAATCTTGCGCTGTTGATTGCCTTCACTATTCTGGGTCTGGCGCTCGCCGCTGTCAGTTTGGTGCAGGTGCGGTTTGGTCTGGAGCCGCTGTCCAACCTGCGTGGTGCGCTTGGTCAAATTCGGCGCGGAGAGGCACAGCGCATCGAGGGACGGTTTCCCAACGAGATTGCACCATTGGCGGAAGAGCTGAATCTGATGGTTGATGCCAACCACGAGATAATCGAGCGCGCCCGCACCCATGTGGGCAATCTCGCCCATGCGCTGAAAACGCCGATTAGCGTGATTGTGAACGAAGCGGAGGCCGAACAGACACCGTTGTCTGAAAAGGTGCGAGAGCAGACGCAGATCATGCGGGATCAGGTGCAGTACTATCTGGACCGTGCCCGTGCCGCTGCGCGCGCCGCCGCTGTCGGAACAGTGACAGAGGTGGAGCCGGTTGTCGCCAGCATGGTGCGCACCTTCACCAAGGTTTGCCAGCGGCGTGGCATCGTTTTCTCCTCCACTGTCGCGGACGGCACACGGTTTCGCGGTGAAAAGCAGGACCTTGAGGAAATGCTTGGTAACCTCATCGACAACGCAGGCAAATGGGCCGATGGCCATGTGCAGATCACCGTTGAGCGGGGCGAAGACATCGCGCCCGAGCGCCCTTCCATCGTTTTCACGATCGATGATGATGGCCCCGGCCTGCCGGCGGACAAACGCGCCGAAGCCACAAGACGAGGGCGCAGACTGGATGAAACCCGGCCCGGATCAGGCCTTGGGCTTTCCATCGTGGTTGATCTGGCGCAGCTCTATGGTGGCGCGTTTGTGTTTGATGACTCACCGTTGGGCGGCTTGCGGGCCAAGCTGACGCTGCCAGCGGTCATCAGTTGATCCTGAGACAATCAGGACGATGACGCAGCGTATAGAATATCCTATGAGCAGGGCATGACCTTCTGGATTGTTGCAGCTGGCCTCACGGGCCTGACCTGCCTCGCGTTGCTTCAGGCACTCGGGAGGCAGACGGCTGTGGCCGATGACCATGACCGTGCGTTTTATGATGCGCAGCTTATAGAGATCGAGCGACAGAAGAAACTGGGCCTGATCGGCGAGGTTGAGGCGGAATCCGCGCGCGTGGAAGCGGCACGCCGGTTGCTGAAAGCGCAGACTCCTGATGCTTCCACCGTGGGATCAGGCGACACCTCTGGCAAGCGCATTGGCGCTCTTGTCGTGCTTGTGCTGGTTCCGCTGATTGTCCTGCCGCTTTACCTCACGCGCGGTGCACCCGGCATGCCGTCCTTTCCGCTGGCGGCCCGCAAGGCTGATCCAGCGGTGGCGGCGCAGTCGCTGGATGTCGGTAATGCGCTGTCTCAGATCGAGGCGCATCTGGCGAAAAACCCGGATGACGGGCGCGGCTTCGAGGTCATCGCCCCGGTCTATATGCGGATGGGTCGCCATGCGGATTCGATCAAGGCCTATACCGAAACCTTGCGGCTTCTCGGGCCATCAGCCGAACGCCATGCAGGCCTTGGTGAGGCGCGGGTTTTTGCGGCTAACGGCACCGTTTCGAAAGAAGCGGCAGCTGACTTTGAAGCGGCGCTCGCGCTTGATGCAAAGCATGTGAAAGCGCGGTTCTTTCTGGCCCTCGCCGCGGATCAAAACGGCGACAAGCCGCGCGCCGTTTCGCTGCTGACAGGCTTGCGCGATGACCTGCCGGACGGAGCCTTGAAGAGCGAGATTGTGGCGCAGTTGAACGCCATGCAAGCAGTGCCTGAAGGAGGTGCTGCCATTGCTGCCTTGCCGCAAGGCGAGCAGGCCGCAGTCATCCGCTCCATGGTGGAAGGCCTTGCTCAACGCCTTGCGACAACAGGCGGTAGTGCCGAGGAATGGGCGCGCCTCATCCGTGCGCTCAATGTGCTGGGCGAGAAAGAGCGGGCAGCGCTCATCCTCGCTGAGGCGCGCCAGAAATTTGCCGCAGATCCAGAGCAGTTGCGTCTGGTGGAAGAATTCGGGAAAGCGCAGCCATGAGGTTAAGTGTATGACCCGCAAGCAGCGTCGCTTTACCCTTATCGGGCTTGCAGGCCTTGTGCTGGCACTTGCGGCTGGCCTCGTGCTTTATGCGCTGCGCGACAACGTGGCCTTCTTCCGCACCCCCACCGATATTGCCGAGCAAAAAGTGCAGCCGGGGCAGCGGTTTCGTCTTGGTGGTCTTGTTGGCAGCGGCACGGTCAACAAGGGCGTGGGCGACCGCGTGGCCTTTGCGGTGTCCGATGCCAAGGCGACTGTGAACGTGAGCTATATCGGCATATTGCCGGATCTGTTCCGAGAAGGGCAGGGCGTTGTGGCGGAAGGCGTGTTGATGGCCGATGGCTCGTTCAAGGCAGATACGGTGTTGGCCAAACACGATGAAACCTACATGCCACGTGAAGTGGCGGATGCTCTGAAGAAACAGGGCGTCTGGAAGGAGGGGAGCCCCGCTCCCAGAAAACCATGAGTGTTGAAGCAGGGCATTTTGCAATGGTGCTGGCACTGGCTGTGGCCGTGGTGCAATGCCTTGTGCCATGGCTGGGTGTACAGCGGAACAACACGGCCTTGATGCAGCTGGGAGACCGGGCAGCGCTGCTGCAGTTCCTGCTGCTTGGCATTTCCTTCGCCTGCCTCACGCAGGCCTATCTGGCCTCCGATTTTTCCGTTCGCAATGTATTTGAAAATTCCCATTCGCTGAAACCGCTGATCTATAAATTCAGCGGGGTCTGGGGAAACCATGAAGGTTCGATGCTGTTGTGGATTCTCATTCTGGCGCTTTCAGGCGCTGCTGTAGCGGCCTTCGGTCAAGGCATTCCGCCGCGTTTGCGGGCGCTGGTGCTCAGTGTGCAGGCCTCGGTTGGCATCGCCTTTCTGCTCTTCATCATCCTCACATCCAACCCGTTTGACCGGTTGTTTCCTGTGCCGTTTGAGGGCCGCGATCTCAATCCGCTGCTGCAGGATTTTGGTCTCGCGATCCATCCGCCTCTGCTTTATGTCGGCTATGTTGGCCTGTCAGTCGCCTTCTCTTTTGCGGTTGCTGCGCTCATTGACGGGCGCGTGGATGCGGCATGGGCGCGGTTTGCGCGGCCGTGGATTCTGGCGGCCTGGATATTCCTCACGCTCGGCATCGCCATGGGCTCCTACTGGGCCTACTATGAACTGGGCTGGGGTGGCTGGTGGTTCTGGGACCCGGTTGAGAATGCCTCCCTGATGCCATGGCTGGCGGCAACGGCTTTGCTGCATTCGGCCATTGTGATGGAGAAGCGTGGTGCGCTGAAGGTCTGGACCATTCTGCTTGCCATTCTTGCTTTCTCACTGTCGCTGCTGGGCACATTCATCGTGCGCTCTGGCGTGCTGACGTCGGTGCATTCCTTCGCGAGTGATCCCGCGCGTGGCGTGGTCATCCTTGCCATCCTCTGCCTGTTCATCGGTGGCTCGCTCGCATTGTTTGCATGGCGCGCACCGCTGTTGCAGCAAGGTGGGTTGTTCGCGCCTGTCAGTCGCGAGGGGGCGCTTGTCTTCAACAATCTGTTCCTGTCGGCCAGTTGCCTTTCGGTGCTGGTGGGCACGCTGTATCCGCTGGCGCTGGAAGCATGGGACGGCTCCAAGATTTCCGTCGGCCCGCCCTTTTTCAATGCCGTGTTTATTCCGCTCACATTGCCGCTCGTGCTTGCCATGCCGTTTGGCCAGCAACTCGCATGGAAACGCGGTGATCTCGCCGCTGTCTCGCAACGCCTTCTGGTGGCAATGGGGCTTGGTGTTGTTGCTACCATTGCGCTTTTTGCGATGCAGGGCGGGCAGGGCGCGCTGGCACCCCTGGGTGTCGGCATTGGCCTGTTCGTCGTGGCAGGTTCCATCAGCGAGATTGTGACGCGCGCCGGGCGTGGCGGGGGTGGCTTCGGGTTGTTCCTGCGCAAGGCGTCCGGTTTGCCGGTTTCCGCATGGGGGTCTGCTATCGCCCATGCCGGTGTCGGCGTGATGATCCTTGGCGTCGCGGCCACCGCGTATGAAACCGAGCGCATCGCCAATGTGCGCAGCGGCGAGGTGCTGAATCTGGGGGCCTACGAGCTGGTGCTGACGGATGTGCAACAGCGGCAAGGACCGAACTATGTGGACACTGTCGCGCTGTTTGATGTGCGCCGGGGCGGTGTTCTTGAAGCGAAGATCGAGCCTGCCAAGCGCATCTACACGGCGCGCCAGATGCCCACGACAGAGGTGGCGCGTCTGACCCGCAACTTCGGGCAGGTCTATGTAGCTTTGGGTGAAAGCAGCGAAACGGGCGTTGTGCCGGTGCGTGCCTACTGGAAGCCGTTTGTGCTGTTCATCTGGTTGGGTGCGGTGCTGATGGCGCTGGGCGGTGTGCTGTCGCTCTGTGAGCGGCGCGTGCGTGTCGGCGCGCCTATGCCTGCGCGGGTGCGGGCGTGATGAGGGTGTTGCACAGGCTTTGTGCGTCCTTCGAGGCTTTGCTGCGCAAAGCACCTCAGGATGAGGAGCATTGTGCAAGGCATAAATTTTCTCATCCTGAGGTGCGAGCCACAGGCGAGCCTCGAAGGACGCACAAAGCCTGTGCAGCCCTGCTTCTGGTTTTTTTTGCATTCCTGCCGCCGGCCCAGGCCGTGCAGCCTGAAGAGGTGCTGAAAGACCCGGTGGCCGAA